>JAJDAP010000015.1 GCA_029261795.1 Deltaproteobacteria bacterium | reverse complement strand
CGAGATCTTCCCGGGGACCGACGGGCTCGTGCACATCAGCCACCTCGCCGAGGGCCGCGTCGAGCGCGTCACCGACGTGGTGGCCGAGGGCGACGAGGTGCTCGTGAAGTGCATCGACATCGACCCGAGTGGCAAGATCCGACTTTCGCGCAAGGAAGCGATGGCGGATTCGATCAACAGCTAGGCTGTCCATCGACCAAGACCGCAACGGGCGGGTCCTCTTCGAGGGCCCGCCCGTTTTCCTTGCGCGTCTGTGCGCGTCGATCAGTCCCCGACGTAGCCCAGAGAACGGAGGTGCTCCTGTTCTTCTTCCGTGAGCTGAGGCAGGGCCGGCGGCGGGGAGGTTCGTCGGAGGCTGCCATCGTAGTCGTCGAGTGTGCGCTCGAAACGAGCGGCGAACGCCGGCTTCGCCTCCAAGAGGTTCTCCTGCTCACCGGGGTCCGCTTCGAGGTCGTAGAGCTCGTGACCCTGGTCCGACGAGTGGATGTACTTGTAAGGCCACTCGAAGAGGGCGCGTCGGACTCGGCGGAATCGGTGCCCCCAGCTCGGATGTTGGATGTCCAACCGGTGAGAGAAGTGGCTCTCGGCGAGCACGGGGTGCGTCCCGGGTGCTTCCGGGAACGACACCCGCAGACGCTGTTGAAGTGAAGCTGGCAGATGACGGGCAATCAAACTCGGCACGTCGGTGGAGGTAACCCACTCGCTCTCGACTCTCTGCGCCGTCTGGCCGGGTGCTCGAATGATCAACGGGACACGAAGAACCGGGTCGTAGACGTCCTTGGCGTGCCCGACGAGCCGATGCTCGCCGAAGAACTCCCCGTGGTCGGAGGTGAATACGACCACCGTACGACCCGCGAACCCGACACGATCGAGTTCAGCCAGAAGCCCACCGAAACCCTCATCGAGGTGCGCGACACCCGTGTCGTACTGGTCGACGACCTCTCGTCGCAGCTCCTCCCGCACGCTGCCGCCATCGGGAAGAACCTCCGCAGCGAAGCGAGGCAGAATCCACTTGCTCCGCGAAGGAGGCGGGTCGACCACCTCGGGCCGCGGCTCAGCGTTGTACGGGTTGTGGCTATCGACGTAGTTGACGAATAGAAAGAAGGGCCGCTCGTCCTCCACCGATAGCCAGGGGAAGATCAAGCGGTTCAAATCCGCAGCGTAGGCCCCGACGACGCGGTAGATCTCGAAGCCCTGGTCGAGGCCCCAACGTGGTCCCAGGAACCCGTAGTTCGCGACGAAGGCACCCGTCCGATAGCCCTCGGACTGCAGCGCCTCCGCGAGGGTGAGAAACTCCGGTGCAAGTGGCGCGGCGTTGTTCACCGGCTCATCGGTCTCGTAGGCGTGAGCACCGTGGGCGAACGGCGGAAGACCCGTGAACAGCGAGGCGTGGGACGGCAGGGTCCAGGAGGACGACGAGATCGCACGGGTGTACCGCGTTGCGCCGTCCGCAAAGGCGTCGATTCGGGGTGATGTCGGCCGCTCGTAGCCGTAGCAGCTGAGGTGGTCGGCACGAAGCGTGTCCGCCACCACCAGTAGGATGTTGGGCGGAGCGGGTCGCGGCTCCCCGCACCCTGCGGCTACCAGCGAGAGTAGAAGGGCAGCGCCCCAAGCGATGATCGACGCCGGACCGCACCGCCTGACGATCGAGACGGGTTTACTACTCACAGCCGCACACTAGAAGATCGGGCAGCAGCCGGCGATCGAGACTGGATCGGCATTCGTCAACCCGAGGGTTTGGTTGGTACTTTCGGGCCCACCTCGGGTCGAGCGTTTGGGCATCGGGGCTCGCTTCGGAATGATTGCATCGAGGGAACCCGCATGATTCGCGTCTATGGCTGTCAGATCTCGTACTACACGGGGAAGCTCGAGAGCTACCTCCGGTATCGGGGGACCCCCTACGAACGGCTTCCGACGACGCCCAACCGCCGCAAGATCATTGCCGGCGCCGGTGCTGCGCAGATGCCCGTCGTCGAACTCGAGGACGGGCGCTGGCTCTCCGATTCGACCCCGATTCTGGCGTGGTTCGAGGGGCAGCAGGAGGCGCCCACGATCTATCCCGACGACGCGGCGCTCCGCTTCGTGTCGCTCCTGCTCGAAGACTATGCGGACGAGTGGCTGTGGCGCTCCGCGATGCACTACCGCTGGAGCTACGTGCAGAGTCGCCAGTACGCGAGTGGGGCCATCGTCGACGACGAGGTGCAGCACGTTGGCGGACCAAGGTTCGTGAAGCGCCTCCGCGTCGCCCGCCGTCAACTGAACGGGTTCGTCCGCGGGGACGGGGTCTCGAAGGCGACGTGGGACCATGTCGAGCAGGGCTACTTGACCGCGCTCGATCGGCTCGAGGCCATCTTCGCGCAGCGGCGATACATGTTAGGTGATCAGCCGACCGTGGCGGACTTCGGGATGATGGGGCCGATGCTCCGGCACTTCGGCCAGGATCCGACGCCCCAGGAGATCATGCGAAACCGCGCGCCCGGGGTCTATGCCTGGGTGGCACGCATGTGGAACACCCGCGCCACCGGTGCGGCTGCCGCGCTGGTTCCCAAGGTCGACGGGCCGCTGGCCGCGCTGCTGCGCGAAGCCTGCGAGACCCACCTGGTGCAACTCCGCGAGAACGCGGTCGCCCAGGCCTCGGGTTCGAATCGCTACGACCAGGTGATCCAGGGTTGCCAGTATCAGCAGGTGCCGAGTTCGCGTTACCGCGTCTGGTGCCTCGAGGCGCTGCGAAGGGAGTGGGCCGGACTCGACCACACCGCACGCGAGACCCTTCTCGAGTTCCTGCCGCAGTCGGAGGCCTCGGTGCTCTGGGATGAGTCGGTCGCGGCGACATCGGGTTACGACCCGGAAGGGCGGGCGCCCTTCAATCGCGCCATCAACGTCTTCGGCAAGGGGGTTCCCCCGCGCTGATCCCTGTAGTTCAATCGGTATCGGGTCGAGAAGGAGAAAGACGATGAGCAAGGTTTCGGTCATGGGCACGCTCGAGTGCCAGGAGGGCAAGGCCAGGGAGATGGAGGCGGTCCTCACGGCAATGGTCGAAGCGGCCCGCGGCGAGCCCGGGGTCGAGATCTACTCGTACCACCGCGGCGAGGAGAACAGCTTCTGGTTCTTCGCGCTGATGACCGACGCGGAGTCGATGCAGAACCACGGCCAGAGTGCGGCCATGAAAACGGCGATGGAGGCCTTCGGGCCCTTGATGGCCGGCCCGCCGCAGATGACGACCACGACCCCGATCGCGGCCATCGGCCTCGATCTCTGACGCCGGACGCGCCGCCGGCAGATCCCCGATCGCTCCGCTAGGGTCGCCGCCCATGCCGGTGCGTGTGGCGATCCAGAGGCTGTCAGGAGCGGACGACGTGGATCTGCCCAGCTACGCGACCGCGGGAGCCGCCGGGCTCGACCTGCGTGCGGCTTGCGAGAAGGAGCTGCGTCTCGCCCCTGGCGATCGCGAACTCGTTCCGACCGGTCTCGCCATCGCCATTCCGCGGGGCTACGAGGCCCAAGTACGACCCCGCAGCGGGCTGGCCCTGCGCCACGGCATCGTCCTGCCCAATTCCCCGGGTACGATAGACTCCGATTTTCGCGGCGAACTGCAGGTGATCGTGTGCAACACGGGGACCGAGCCGTTCGTGATCCAGCGGGGGGACCGCATCGCCCAGCTCGTGTTGGCGCCAGTGGCGCGGCTCGAATGGGACGAAGTGTCAGAGCTGCCGGCGTCGGCGCGCGGCGAGGGCGGCTTTGGCTCGACGGGGGGCCAGTGAGCGACGCGACCGATCCGAGCACCGGCGAAATACCGGCAGAAGAAAGCGCTGCGCCGGCCGCTGGCGGTCCGCGCGAGCCCGTCCATCCGCAGGCGCCCACGCCCGACGGCGAGCGGCCCAAGAAGGCGCGCAGCAATCTCGCGCTTCGCCTGGTGAGTGCGGCGATCCTGATCCCACTGGTGTGTGGCGTGATCTACGCCGGGGGCCTCTGGGTCCTGGGCCTCATCCTGATCATCACCCTGATCGGGTTGAACGAGTTCTATCACCTGATCGAGGCGAAGGGCGCGGTGCCGCTGCACGGCGTCGGATATGCAGCGGCCGGGGCGCTGCCCGTCGTCTTCTATTTCGGCAGCGACTATCAAGCGACCGTGTTGATGAGCTTCGTGCTGCTCGGGATGTTGGTCGCTCAACTCGGGAAGGCGCAGATCACCGAGAGCCTGGCGAGCATTTCCGGCACTTTCTTCGGGGTGTTCTACGTCGGCTGGTTGCTGTCCCACGCCATTGCGCTGCGCAACTTCCAGCCCGTGGTCGCGGCGCGCTGGGGGACGCCCGAGTTGCTCGAGATGCACCCCGATGTCGGCGGTTACTACTTGTTCCTGACCATCGCCGTGGTGATCGGCGGCGATGTCGGCGCCTATTTTGCTGGGCGCGCCTACGGCAAGCGCAAACTCGCGCCGCAGATCAGCCCGAACAAGACCGTCGAGGGCGCGATCGGCGGCCTGGCCTTCGGTCTGCTCGTGGCCGCGCTCTGCAAGTTCGCCTTCGATACGTTCGCGCCGGCGCTTTCCGCCAATCTCGGCTGGGCCGCCACCTTGATCTGGGCACCCTTCCTGGCCGGCGTGGGGATCGTCGGCGATCTGGTCGAGTCCTTGTTGAAGCGCGACGCCCAGGTGAAGGACACGGGTACGCTGCTCCCCGGAATGGGCGGCGTTCTCGATCGCGTCGACTCCAATCTGATCGCCTTCCCGGTCATGTACTATTTCCTACTGGCGCTGACCTACCTGACCCAACCGGTGGTCGCTTTGCCATCCACGGCCATCGCCGTCGGGCCCTAGGCCCAATCCCGAGGATCCCCCATGTTCCCCCCGGAAGAGACCCAGGAACTCGCCGAGCTTCGCGAGAGCGAACGCTTCAAGGACGAGTGCGGCATCGTCGGCGTCCACGGCCACAGCGAGGCCGCCAACATCGCCTACCTGGCGCTCTATGCCCAGCAGCATAGGGGCCAGGAGAGTGCGGGCATCTGCACCGCCCATGGCGGCGAGCAATTCGTGCATCGCGCCATGGGGCTCGTTTCGGACATCTTCAGCGAGAAAACGATCCAACGCCTGCCGGGTCGCCACGCCGTGGGTCACGTTCGTTATTCGACCAGCGGTGAGAGCTTGCTGCGCAATGCGCAGCCGTTCTGCGCCAATACCGACGGCGGCCCTGTCGCGCTCGCGCATAACGGGAACCTGGTCAACGCACCGGCGGTCCGGAAGGAACTCGAAGGCCGCGGAGCGATCTTCAGCACCACGTCCGATAGCGAAGTCATCGTGCACCTGGTGGCACGCTCTCGCGAGGCGAGCCTCGAAGAGCGCCTTATCGACGCGCTCTCCCGGGTGAAGGGTGCCTTCAGTCTGGTCATGCTCACCCACGATGCGCTCATTGCGGCGCGAGATCCGCACGGCTTCCGGCCGCTGGTGCTGGGCCGCCTCGATGGCGCCTGGATCGCGGCCAGCGAAACCTGCGCCCTCGATCTGGTCGGCGCGACCGTCGAACGTCACCTCGAGCCGGGCGAGGTCGTCGTGATCCGCCGCGGCCGGGTCCGCACCCTGCGGCCGTTCCTGAAGCCGCAGCGCGAATCGTTCTGCATCTTCGAGTACATCTACTTCGCGCGGCCGGATTCGAACCTACAGGGCAGCAATGTCTACGCCTTCCGCAAGGAACTCGGGCGCATGCTGGCCCGCGAACATCCGGTCGATGCCGACATGGTCATCCCGCTACTCGATTCCGGAAGCGTCGCCGCCCTGGGCTACTCGGAACAGATCGGGATCCCCTATGAGACCGCCATCATTCGCAATCACTTCGTCGGGCGCACCTTCATCGAGCCGGCGCAGTCGATCCGCGACTTCGGTGTCAAGATCAAACACAACCCCGTGCGCGGCGTGCTCGAAGGCAAGCGGGTGGTGCTCGTCGATGACTCGATCGTGCGCGGGACGAGCATGCTCAAGATCTCGAACATGATGCGTGCGGCGGGTGCTCGCGAAGTCCACGTGCGGATTTCGGCGCCGCCGACGATCCGGCCCTGTCACTACGGGATCGACATGCCGACGAGGAGCGAATTGATCGCCGCGAACCGATCCGTCGATGAGGTCTGCGAAGCGATTGGCGCGGACTCCCTCGGCTACCTGTCGCTCGAGGGGCTGCGCAAGCTCGGCGGAACGTTGAAGCACGCAAGTTGCGATGCCTGCTTCTCCGACGAGTATCCGGTGCCGATCGCCGACAGCGCTCGTCCGCCCCAGCTCTCCCTGTTCCGGCCCGTGGACGGTCGCGTCGCGGACGACGAAGACCAGTGAGTGTGCCGGGCATGATGAGCGAGGCGCAGCTCGTGGCCGAGGTCGAGCGCGGCGAGATCGACACCGTGATCACGGCCTTTCCGGATCTCTACGGCCGGCTCGTCGGGAAGCGGATCACCGGCCACTTCTTCGTCGAAGAGATCCTTCGCGGCGGTATGCACGCCTGCAACTATCTGTTGGCCTGTGACATGGAGATGGATCCGACGCCAGGCTATGCCTACACGAGCTGGGCGGCCGGTTATGGCGACGTGCACGCGGTGCCGGATCTCTCGAGCCTGCGACGGGTGGCCTGGCAACCGAACACGGCTTTGGTCCTGTGCGATTGTCTGGAAGAGGGCGGCGAACTGGTTCGCGTCGCGCCCCGCAGTGTGCTGAAGACGCAGCTCGCCCGCGCCGCGGCAGCGGGCTTCGAAGTCCGCATCGGAAGCGAGCTCGAGTTCTTCCTGTTCAGCGATTCCTACGCCGAGGCTCGCGAGAAGGACTATTCCAAGCTGGCGACCTCCGGACGCTACGTCGAGGACTACCACGTCCTCTCGAGCACCTTCGCCGAGCCGGTGATCGGCGCGATCCGCAAGCAAATGGACGCGTCCGGTGTGCCGGTCGAATTCAGCAAGGGCGAATGGGGCCCGGGCCAGCACGAGATCAACCTGCGCTTCGCCGAGGCGCTCGAAATGGCCGACCGACACGTGGTCTACAAGCTCGGCGCCAAGGAAATCGCCGACCAGCAGGGTCACGGGTTGACGTTCATGGCGAAGTGGAACGAGGAGATGGCTGGCAACAGTCTGCACGTGCACTCGAGCCTGTGGGACACGGACGGCGCCGCCGCATTCGGAGCGCCCGGGACGCCCCTCGCCGGCACCCAGGCGCAAGCGCCCGATCTCTTTCGGCATTGGATGGGCGGTCTCCTCGAGCATGCACGGGAGCTTTCCCTGTTCTTCGCACCGACGGTGAATAGCTACAAGCGCTACCAGCCTGGCACCTTCGCCCCGACCGGGATCGCCTGGAGCTGGGACAACCGGACCGCGGGCTTTCGCGTGGTCGGGCACGGGTCCTCCCTGCGGGTCGAGTCCCGGATCCCGGGGGCGGATGCGAATCCGTATCTGACCTTCGCGGCCGTGGTCGCGGCAGGGCTCGACGGGATCGAACGGAAGATCGATCCCGGCCCGGCGTTCCAGGGCGACGTCTATCAAGCCGAAGATCTGCCGCACGTGCCGCACACGTTAGGCGACGGGATCGCGGCCCTCGAGAAGAGCACGTTCGCGCGCACCGCGTTCGGAGACGACGTGGTCGATCATCTGCTCCATTTCGCCCGCACCGAGCGCGGCCAGTTCGATTCCGCTGTCACGGACTGGGAACGACGCCGCTACTTCGAACGCGTTTGACGGCAGCCGTCGGTACCCATCGGCCCCTGATCGGGATGACCACCTATCATCGCGAGACGGAGGGCCGCGCCCGTTTCACGCTGCCGGCCGCCTACGTCGACGGGGTTCGTGAGGCGGGTGGGCTGCCGGTCCTGCTGGCACCCGGTGCGCCATCGACGCCGGGGCTGCTCGAGCGTCTCGATGGCCTGGTCCTGACCGGCGGAGGCGATCTCGACCCCGCCCACGGCGCCCCCGCCCACCCGGCCACGTACTTCACCTGTCCCGATCGGGATGCCTTCGAGATCGAGCTCGTCGTCGGGGCGATCGAACTGCGCCTGCCGACCCTGGCCATCTGCCGTGGTCTTCAGATCCTGAACGCGGCCTTCGGCGGAAGCCTCCACGCGCATCTTCCAGAAACCCTGGGTGAGGCGGTTCGCCATCGGCGGGACCAGGATGGCGCCGTGGATCACCCCGTCGCGATCGCGGACGACAGTGGTCTTGCGCGGGTCCTCGGCCAGGGCTCGCTCGCGTCGGTGCCCTCCTGGCACCATCAGGCCATCGATCGCTTGGGGAGCGGCCTGAAGCCGGTGGCGTGGGCTTCGGATGGCGTGGTCGAGGCTGTCGAACTCGCCGATGAGCGGCCGCTTCTGGCCGTTCAATGGCACCCGGAGCTCGAGCCGATCGGGGCTCCAGGGCGCCAGCTCTTCGACCATCTGATGGTCTGGGCCGGCCGCTAGCCGCGAATCAGCCGCCTGGGCGCGCTCCATGGGGGAGCGATTCATGAGTCCAGCGCCCCCGGACGCCGGCCGATAGAAGAGGGGCCCAGTTGCGCGTGTCCGCGCTTGGATGGCTGGGTACGGTGCCAGCACGAATGAGCCTCCGGCTTCAGCTCAGCTTCGACGACTCAACGACGTTCAACGAGGAGTTCCGCAAGAACATCTCAAAGGGCGGCGCGTTCGTGTCGAGCAACGAAACGCCCGAGCTACGGGACATCATCGAGGTCGAGCTGAACCTCGCGTACTGCGACGCCCAGCGCGTCTTCGAAGCCGAGGTCGTCCACGTGGTTCCCGGCAGCGGCGTTGCCGTCCAGTTCTTGAAGGCCGCGGACGCCCTGCGCGGGGATCTCGACCAGTTCCTGACATCGGAAGAGGAAGCCGCGCCTCAGCCGGAGTCGGGCCTGGAACTCGAGGACGAGCCGGAACTCGAACTGGACGGGGGCGAGTCGGAACTCGAAACGGACGAAAGCGAGCCGCCGTCGTTCCCTCCGCAGCGCGAAGAGCTGGACGATTCGTCCCTTTCCGAACTGGCGGACCTGGACGAGGAAGGCCTCGGTGACCTGCTCGACGCGGCGGATCACGCGTTCGATATCGTCGAAGCGGAGCCGACCCCTGAACCCGTCTGGGCCGATGAACCTGAATCCGACCCGGCGACCGCGCACCCGACGTTAGGCGGTTCCCGGAACGACGACCCGGATCCCCTCGAGGACGTCGATGATCGACGTCGCTCCCAGCGTTCGACGGTACGCGTGCCGATCCGACTCGATTCCACGAACTTTGCATTCGAAGGCAGGACCCGCGATCTCTCGGAGACGGGCGTACTGATCTCGGCGGATGCGAGCGAGCTGCCCGTCGGAAAGACCATCCAGCTCGAGCTCCAGCACCCCGAGACCGGCGAATGTCTGGAGGTCGCGGGCACGGTCCAACGCCACATCGAAGGCGACGGAACCGTGGCGGCGGTGGGCGTCAACTTCGAACTCGAGGAGGGCCAGCAAGCCTTCCTGAACGAGTTCGTGGTAGAGGCCAAGCGGATCGAGGCGATGCGATCCGCGGCCGGGATCTCCGGCCGAATCGAAGAGCTCGGCATGCCGAACCTGATGCAGATGCTCTGTTCCTCCTCACCCTCGGGCACGCTCACGGCCCAGACCGGCAGCGAGGAAGCGGTCTTTGCCTTCCAGGGCGGCGCAGTTCGTTATGTCCGCCTCGGTGCGCTGCGGGGCATCAAGGCACTGTCGCGAATGTTTGGCTGGGAGGAAGGAAGCTTCCACTTCCACGCGCACGTGGACGAACTCACCGACGAGGACGAGCCGATCCCGTTGACCAACGCGATCCTCGAGGCCGCACGACAGCTCGATGAGGCGGCTCGGCCAGGCCTTCAACGGTTCGAGGCGTCGACGCGCTTCTCGGTGGATCTCGAGGCCGCGAAGGCCACGGAACTGAACCAGGTCGAGCACGCCGTCCTCGAACTCGCGATGCCCGGGCTGACGGTGCGGCGCATCATGGACGTGATTCCCGAGAACGACGCGACGGTTTCCGAGGCGATCCAGGCCTTGGCGAGCTACGGCGTGATCAAGGTGCTGTCCGGGGACTAGCAGCTCGTTTTCCGGCAGCCTGCTAGGGGCGCGGAGATCGAACCAGCGTGTCGCCGCCGAAGGCCTCGTCGTCCCGGTTCGGATGGTCGAGGTTGTAGTGGAGCCCGCGGCTTTCCTTGCGGCTCTGGGCGGATTCGATCACCAGCTGGGCGACGCGTGCGAGATTGCGCAGCTCGAGCAGGTCCGGTGTCAGGCGGAAGTTCCAGTAGTACTCGGTGATCTCTTCCTGCAGGAGCTGGATGCGTCGCCTCGCGCGGGCGAGGCGTTTGTCCGATCGCACGATGCCGACGTAGTTCCACATGAAGCGCCGGATCTCGTCCCAGTTCTGGGTGATGACGACGGCCTCGGAACTCTCGGTGGCCGAGCCTTCACGCCAGGGTTCGACGGGGCCGTCCGGCGGAGGAATGTCGGGCAGCCGGGCGATGGATTCCCGGGCGGCTGCGGCAGCGAAGACCACGCCTTCGAGCAGTGAATTCGAGGCCAGGCGATTCGCCCCGTGGAGTCCGGTGCAGGTCACCTCGCCGGCGGCGAACAGATTCGGGAGATCCGTCTCTCCCTGCAGATCCGTCCGCACGCCACCGCAGCAGTAGTGGGCTGCGGGAACCACCGGGATGGAATCCGTGGTGAGATCGATCCCGAAATCCAGGCAGCGCCGGTGAATCGTCGGGAAGCGATCGCGCAGGTATTCCGGATCGCGGTGGGTGATGTCCAGCTGGACGAAGTCGTCTCCGGAGCGTTTCAACTCGGTGTCGATCGCGCGCGCCACGACATCGCGCGGGGCCAGATCCTTCATCGGATGATAGGCGTCCATGAACGGATCGCCGCGCCGGTTGCGCAGCACGCCGCCTTCCCCGCGAACGGCTTCGCTGATCAGGAAGGAACCGGCGTTCGGGTGGAACAGGCAGGTCGGGTGGAACTGGAAGAACTCCATGTTGGCGAGGGTGGCACCGGCTCGGTAGGCCATGGCCATGCCGTCCCCCGAGGCGATGTCGGGGTTCGAGGTGTAGAGGTAGACCTTGCCCGCTCCGCCCGTGGCCAGGAACGTGATGCGCGCGCGGTAGCGTTCGACCACGCTGCGGCTGGAATCGAGCACGTAGGCGCCTAACACACGGTTGCCACCGGCGAGTCCGGCCTTCTCGGCGGTCAGTAGATCGATCGCGCAGTGGTCCTCGAGAACGGCCACGTTCGGATGTGCCCGTGCCCGCGCGAGCAGTGCCCGCTCGATTTCGCGTCCGGTGGCATCCCGGTGATGGAGAACCCGGCGTTGGGTGTGGCCTCCCTCGCGGCCGAGGGCGAAGGCGCCATCCTCTCCGCGGTCGAACTCGACGCCCAGCTTCCCGAGTTCCTCGATCGTGCTCTGGCCGCGCTCGACGACGAACCGCACCACTTCTTCACGACACAGGCCGGCGCCGGCCTCCAGGGTATCGGCCACGTGCTCGTCGACGGAATCGTCCGGAGACACCACGGCGGCGATGCCGCCCTGGGCGAAATTCGTGGCGGACTGCACCGCCTGCTTCTTGGTCACGAGGGCGACGCGCCCGTGCTCGGCCGCCTGGAGGGCATAGAACAAGCCGGCGATGCCACTGCCAAGTACCAGGAAATCGACGTCGCGGGGCTCTTCGACGGCCATGACGGAGGATCCACCTGGTGAGGGAGTCTTGGCTGGTGTGGAACAGCGGGCTCCAGCCAGCCCGCGAAGGCACCGATAGGGAGCGCGTGCTGCGATTCTATCCTTCCAGCCTGCTAGCCAAAAGACCGATTCCACCCCGCGGGGAATTCGGTCTCGCGGCCCTGCTCGCGGCCCTGCTCCTGGGCCTCGCCGCACCTGCGGCCGCCCAGGGGGTGTACAAGTTCATCGATGATCGCGGCGTCGTGCATTTCACCAACATGTCGCCGGACGCCCGCTACACGCCGCTCAAGGTGGTTCAGCCGCCACGCAGCAAGAGTCGGAAGCCGCCGGGGCCGGTCAGGACCTACGACGACCTGATCGAGCGCGTGGCCTACCGGCATGGAATCCCGCCGGCCATGGTGAAGGCGGTCATCCACGTCGAATCCGCCTTCGACCCGTATGCGATTTCCCATCGGGGCGCGATGGGACTGATGCAGTTGATGCCCCGCACCGCCCAGTCGCTGGGCGTGGGCCAGCCGTTCCGGGTGACCCAGAACATTTCCGGAGGCGCTCGCTACCTCCGTATGATGTACGAGCGCTTCGGCAACTGGCCCCACGCGCTGGCCGCGTACAACGCCGGCCCGTCTGCCGTGGAGCGTTACCGGGGGATTCCGCCCTACAACGAGACGCGACAGTATGTGCGTCGCGTGCTGAACCACTATCGTCGGTACGATGCCGAGTTCCGCAGCTGACGAAAGCGAGCCGATCGCCACCGCCACTCCCCTTGCGCGCGAGCGATTCTGGAATCTCCCGAACACCATCACGATGGTGCGCATGATCGTGATCCCGGTGCTGATCGCGTTCCCGCTCTACGCCGACTGGGCCGGCAGCCACGTGGTGGCCTGGCTCTACATCCTGGCGGCGGTGGGCGATCTGGTCGACGGCTGGGCGGCCCGTAGGGGGCAGCAAGTCACCCGGATCGGCAAGCTCCTCGATCCGCTGGCGGACAAGCTCACGGTCTCGACCGCCCTGATCGTGCTGCTCGCCATGGGCCGCATCCCGAACGAGGGCAGCCTCGGGCTCCTGGGTGTCACCCTGGTCGTCGTGATCGTCGGGCGCGAGTTGGCCGTGACAGGGCTGCGCGGGATCGCGTCCGCAGGCGGCATCGTTGTCGGCGCCAACTGGGCTGGAAAAGCGAAGACGCTGAGCCAGAACATCGCGATGGGCTTCCTGCTCTTCCCTGCGGGGACTCTCGGTGTGAAGAATCACGAGATCGGCGTGTTACTTCTGGTCCTGGCCGCGACACTCACTCTCTGGTCCGGCTACGTCTATTTTGCCGACTACTTCCGGGCCGAGCTGACCGATACGAACCGCACCAGCTGACCTCCGGGCCCCCTTCACCGCGGGGGAGCGACGGGTTGCTTTCGCCAGGAGATCCCATGAGCCGACTTGCCGACCTCGCCGAGAGGATCGATTCCCGTGACGCCCGCATCGGCGTGATCGGCCTCGGTTACGTGGGCCTGCCCCTGTCGCTGGAGTTCACGAAGGCCGGCTTCAACGTCACGGGCTTCGACGTCGATGCCGAGAAGGTTCGCGTGCTATCGAGCGGTGGTTCCTATATCGAAGATGTGGACGCCGCCGAGGTGAAGACCGCCGTTGATGCGGGGACATTCACGGCGACCGCCGATTTCGGCGCACTCGCTGCCGCCGACATCATCAACGTCTGTGTGCCGACACCGCTCACCCGCTCGAAGGATCCCGACGTCTCGCACATGCTGAGCGCCGTCGATGAGATCCGGAAGCGACTGCGCGGTGGCCAGCTCGTGATCCTGGGTTCGACCACCTACCCGGGTACGACCCACGAACTCTTCCTGCCGCTCCTCGAAGAGACGGGTTTGCGCTGCGGCGACGATTTCCTGCTCGCCTTCGCGCCCGAGCGCATCGATCCGGCGAACACCACGTTCGCCGTGCATGAGGTCCCCAAGGTGGTCGGCGGCGAAACGCCGGAAGCCACCGAGATCGCTTGCCAGGTCTTCTCGACGGTGTTCGACACGGTCGTGCCGGTGACTTCGACCCAGAGCGCCGAGATGGTGAAGCTGCTCGAGAACACCTTCCGCGCCATCAACATCGGCCTGGCCAACGAAGTGGCGCTGATGTGCGACCGCCTCGGCATGGACGTCTGGGAAGTGATCGACGCCGCGGCGACCAAGCCCTACGGCTTCATGAAGTTCACGCCGGGCCCAGGCCTCGGCGGCCACTGCATCCCGGTCGATCCGACGTACCTCTCCTGGAAGATGAAGTCGCTCGGCTTCAACGCACGCTTCATCGAACTCGCGACGGACATCAACAGCCACATGCCCGAGCACGTGGCGACCAAGGTTTCCGAGTTGCTGAACGAAGAGCGCCTCGCCGTGAACGGCGCCCGCGTGCTGTTGATCGGCGTCGCCTACAAGCCCGACGTCGCCGACATGCGCGAGAGCCCGGCCCTCGACATCATGAAGATCCTGCTCGACAAGGGCGCCGACCTGCGGTTCCACGATCCCCACGTGCCCGAGGTCGCCATCGAGGGCGTCTCCCACAAGGCGGTCGAGTTGACCGATCAGGAGCTGTCCGCGGCCGACCTGGTGGTGATCGTCACCGACCACTCCGCCGTAGATTTCGATCGCGTGGTCGCCCAGGCCCAGCGCGTCTACGACACCCGCAACGCCACCCGAAACGTCTCGGACGGCCTGGAGAAAGTCCACAAGCTGTAGCGGAGGCTCGCCCTGGCCATCGCCCGAGCGAGGCCAGCCCTCGACTCCACCCGATCCGCCCGGTAGATTCCTCCGCCCGGCTCGAAGGCCCCGCCCTCGAGCCCGAGCACGAGTAGCTCAGTTGGTAGAGCTCCACGTTGCCAACGTGGTTGTCGCCGGTTCGAGTCCGGTCTCGTGCTCCAAACTTCAACCGCCGCAGGCCGTAGGATCTGCGGCGGTTTTTCGTTTCTCCCGGGTCGGTGCTTGTCACGGGCTGAGGAGTCGTAGCCTCAGGGTGCCCATCCTACGACGCGCGACTCGGCGAGAGGGTCGCCCGCCGTGCTGGAGTTGCTGCTTCGCAATATCATGATAGATTGAAGTGTATATTCAATCGAAATCTGAAGCTTCCGCCGCCGGGAGAGGAAACCTTCTTCCTCTGGGGTCCACGACAGACCGGCAAGAGCACACTCCTCCGGGAGACCTATGGCACTGACCACTGGATCGATCTGCTCAAGGCGGATGAGTTCCGCCGCTATCTGACCCACCCAGAGTCGCTACGCGAGCAGTTCGAGGCCGAGCCTCCCGGACCAGCCCAACAGATCGTCATCGACGAGATCCAGAAGGTTCCCTCGCTGCTCGATGAGGTGCACTGGCTGATCGAGAATCGCGGGCTCCATTTTGCTCTATGCGGGTCGAGTGCCCGGAAGGTGAAGCGCGGGGCCGCCAATCTGCTTGGCGGAAGAGCCATCCGCTACGAGTTGCATGGAATTACTGCCGGCGAAATCGGTGCTGTCGTCGATCTGGATCGATTGCTGAACCATGGCTACCTGCCCAGGATCTACGAAGCGAGTCGTCCAAGACGTATGCTGGATGCGTACATTGCGGACTATCTGAAGGAAGAAATCGCGGCCGAGGGTCTGGTACGGAATCTGCCGGCGTTCTCAGACTTCCTCGACGTGTCTGCGCTCAGCGACGGAGAGATCGTCAACTTCTCGAACATCGCCCGCGAATGCGGCGTGTCGAGCCACACGACGAAGAGCCACTTTCAGATACTCGAGGATACGCTGTTAGGGCACTGGCTTCCGGCCTATCGCAAACGCCCCAAGCGTCGAGTGATCGGGGCGCCGAAGTTCTATTTCGCCGATGTTGGCGTGGTCAATAGGCTCGCGAAGCGAGGCGAGCTGCTGCCCGGGTCCGAGCTGTATGGCAAGGCCTTCGAGAACTGGGTATTCCACGAGTTGAGTGCGTATGCCAGCTATGAGGAGTTCGAGGGCGGGCTCTCCTACTGGCGGCTTGCAAGCGGAGTGGAAGTCGATTTCATCCTCGGAGATATGCAGGTAGCCATCGAGGCGAAGTCCAGCGAGCGAATCACGCAAGACCACCTGAGGGGGCTCCGGACGATCGTCGATGACCATCCACGCGTCCGCCGCCGGATCGTGGTCTGTCGAGAGGCCCGGGCGAGGAAGACCCGAGACGGAATCGAGATTCTGCCCGCGACTACGTTCGTACGTAGACTATGGGCTGGCGATCTGGTGTGAAGCGCGTGGGCCGCGATGGTCGCAACGCTATCGCTCGAAGTGCGCCTAACCGACGCGGCCTCTCTCCAGCGACTCGGCCAGGCCGCGGAACAGCGAAATCAACGCGTCCGCAGCCTCGGGCGGCGCACCGATCTGGAGGCCACCTCCATCACGAGGCTGGATCTCCAACGATTGCAGCAGCCTCGCGACGTCGAGATCGACGTCGCCGGGAGCGGGTCGACTCGTGTCTTCTCGAACAGTGCTTCCGCGCGACGCGGGCTCGCCCTCGTCCAGGCTCTCGTCTGCACTTCCGAGAAGCTGTTCCAGTTCGTCCTCGCAAGCGGCGGAAGCCTCGGGGTCTTCGTCGTCAGGGAGCCCCGCCAGAGACGAGGGCCGCTTCGGCTCTTCCTCCACGAGCTTCCGGACCCCCGCCAGGAAGCTCCCGTCCCGCTCGAAACGAACGGTGTCCTCGGTTCCCTCGAAGAGTCCATCGAAGAGAGCTCGTTTGTCATCGACCAGGCTTGCTATGCGCTCCTCGATCGATCCCGTGCCCACGAGATTGTAGACCGCGACAGGATCGGTCTGGCCGAGGCGGTGGATGCGGCCGATCCGCTGCTCGAGCACTGCCGGGTTCCACGGCAGGTCGAGATTGATCACGGCACTCGCGGCGCGTTGCAGATTGAGGCCGACACCGCCAGCGTCGGTCAGGAAGAGCGCGCCGATCGACGGGTCGTCGTGAAAGTCGACGAGATTCTGCGTGCGCCGCTTCGTGCCCTCTGCACCCGTGAAGAAGCGCAGTTCGAGTCCCGCCTCGCGAAGCGGCTCCCGTACGGCCCAGGCGGCGAGCCGAAGCATGCGGCGCCACTGGCTGAAGACGACGACCTTGCGGCCGGGCTGCTCCACCACGAGGCCGATGATCAGTTCCCGGAAAGCCGCCAGTTTGGGGGCGTCGAGAGAGTCGAGAAGCGTCTGGTCGATCTGCTCGCGCTCCTTCAGCCCGGTCCACAGTTGCGGGAACCGAAGCTGGGCGAGCCCGTTGGCAATGATGCGTTGGGTCGTGAGCAGGCCCATCAAGCGCAGAAACTCCTGCTGCGTCAGCGGGCGCTTCCCGGTGACCGATAGCAACCTCGCGATGGGTCCGAGCAGGGCGTCGTGTTCATCCTGCTGGCTGGGCGTGAGAGGCACCGGTACGACGCTGTCCGTTCGCGGAGGAAGCTGATCGAGGACCTCTGTGCGCACCCGCCGCAGCATGCTCGATGCGAGGCGTTCGCGGAGCGTATCCAGGTTGCGCGCGCCCCGAAGCCCCCGCGCGCCGTCCTCATGGAGAGTGTGCCAGGGAACCAACCGCCACTTGGGCTCGAGCGCGTGGTCGTCCACCCAATCCATGATCGACGCCAGCTCCTCGAGTCGGTTCTCCATGGGCGTGCCCGTGAGGACCAATCGATAGGGCGGGGTGAGTTGCTTCACCGCCTCCGCAGTCTTGGTCGCCCAGTTCTTGATGCGCTGCGCCTCGTCGAGCACCACCAGCTCTGGCTTCCACGCCTTCATCCACGAAAGGTCCCGAAAGGTCTGTTCGTAGTTCGCGATCAAGAAGCCGCGAGACATTCGGCGATAGGCGCGGCGCCTGTCGTCGGGTGGTCCCTCGATCACTTCGACGGGCGCGTCGCTGAAGCGCCGCCACTCGCGCTCCCACTGTGCTTTCAAGGGTGCGGGCACGATCAGGAGCCCCCGTCGGACACGCTGGCTTCGAAACAGGGCGTGGCAAGCGGCAATCGCCTGAGCGGTCTTGCCCAGGCCCATGTCGTCGGCGAGCAGGAGACGGCCTCTCTCCAGGAACCGCTCTACGCCTTCTCGCTGGTAGGGGTAGAGGTCCAGTTTCGTGCTGCCGCGAGCGGTCCGGCTGTGGCGAAGCACGGCGCGGCCATCGAGACGCTGCTCGAGGAGCCGGCGCTCCGCCTCGAGCAGGGAACGCAACGCGGATGGGACAACGGGAGGGGCGCTCCCCGGACGCCTGCGATCGAGCTTTACCAGGGCGCTGACGAGCGTCAGGCGCTTGCGCGGCGAACCGGCCTGGGCATCGCGAAGTTCAAAGCCACGATCGCGCTGGGTCCGTCTGAAGTAGCGTCGTACGGAACCGAGCGCCGCCGCATCGGGAGCGATCGCCTTCACGCGGTCGAGCCAGTCCCCCGCCCCGACGAGTGGGCGCACCGGATCCCAGACCAGACGCAAGGCACGGCTCGGGCGCGACGTCCTGGAACGCTCGGCCAGCGCCCATTGGCGCGGTTTGCTTGCCAGGTCGTCGAGCACGACGAGAAGATGTTTGCAAAGCCCGAGCGAGCTTCGCGTGAAGTCCGGACAATCACAGCTGCCCGCAAGCGGAAGGGTGCTCTCGAGCCAGGTCTCGTAGGGCCGCGCGCGGGCGCCGCGCGTCTCGTAGGGGCCGATCGTAAGACCCTCTTCCGGCCGCTTCGAGACGCGCAAAGCGTCGCGACGCGCAGAGGACCAGCGGCGCCACAGCGCCTCCAGAGCGGCCCGCTGAACCGGCCAATCCGAGTCGTGCGTTCGGAGCACATGATCGACGATCCGCTCCGGGGGGATGCGGCCGAATCGCTTCGCAGCGATCGCCAGGAGCACCGTCGCTCGC
The DNA here is from genome assembly GCA_029261795.1 of Deltaproteobacteria bacterium. Taxonomy (GTDB): domain Bacteria; phylum Myxococcota_A; class UBA9160; order UBA9160; family UBA6930; genus JAJDAP01. The sequence goes on along the minus strand of JAJDAP010000015.1, from coordinate 44,653 downwards.
TCCAGCTCCGGCGGTGCGGGTGCCTCGGGTGGCGCCAACGAGGGCAGCCGACTCGTCTGTCGCTGTCGGAAGGTCTGAGGGGCAGAATCCACGGAGTTCTCCTGCACGAGGCGCGGGACACGAAGCGGGGGCAGTCGACGTTCAGTCGCCCTCGTGGCTCACCGCGGGTTGGTCGACGCGATCGTAGTAGTAGGCGAACAATTCGTGGGCACGGAAGCCGGGCTCGGCCGCGCGGACGATTCCCGCACGCAGCAGCTGGCGGGCATTCTCGTCGGAGAGCGAGGCGTAGTGGGCAATGTAGGCGCTGATGATGTGGACCAGGCCTGGACAATCGCGGCGCTCGCGCAGCACCCGGACGCGGGCATCGTCCGGGTTGAGGGTGACGCGCACGTCGCCATCGTCGCTGACCGAAAGCTCGCCCATCTGGCGCAGACCCGCGTCCCACACGATGGCAATGCCCCGGCTCGGGCGACGGGTTGCAGCCTCCGGCGTTCCCGTCGCCTCACGCGTGGGTGGCGTCGGCCGCGTCGGTCGCGGTGAGGCGGCCGCAGGCTTCGCGGATTTCGGGACGGAGGCGTCGCGAATCGACGCCGCGATCGGCTCCGCACCGCTTGGGTCGCCGGTCTTCGCCAGATACTGCTCGAGTTCGAGGGCAAGACTTCCGAGCTGAAGCGCTTCTGCCTTCTCGGCCGCGGACTCGAACCAATCCTTGGCGCGCGACCGTATGTCGTCGAATAGTTCGTCGCGGAAACGTTCGAGGCGATTCTTGTGGGTTCCGAGGCACTCCTTCCAAGGCTCCCCGAGGAAGACCTGGAGGTGGGCGGTCGAGAGCCCCTTGAACAGCTCCGTCGTGTCCTCGACGAAGCGATAGGCATAACCGATGAAGACGCGGTTGTAGACGACGTTGCGCTGCTTCATCAGGCCGCCGTAGACGTGGTAGGGCAATCCCTCGATCTCGCCGTCGTACTCGATCGTGTCGCAGAGCTCCCCGGGGTCCATGTCCTCGACCACGGTCCACTCGTGGCGCTCACGGCGCAGGCGGATCTCCCGGCCCTGCCAGATTCCGGGTGTATAGCGTTCGGTCAAGATCCTGCGCAGCTTCTCCATCTGGACGCCAGGCGGCTGCCCGTGAATCTTGACACAGGTTCCCTGGTCGACCGCGACATCGGCGAAGTGAGCGAGGTCCTTCGTGCGACGAGGTTTGCCGTCGTCCAGGTAGGGAAAGTGATCGTTTCGCAGACACTCTTCCCAATCGGCTCGGAGACTGTGCAGCGCGCCGCCTCGCAGCGTCGTCACTGCCGCCTTCGGCCCCAGCTTGCACAATGCGTCGGTCATTCCGACGCCGTAGCGGCCGAGCACCGAGCCGCGCTTGGTCGCCTTGGTTCCCTTGCCGAATCGGATGGCGTCGTTGACGTCCTCCATCCCCTCGCCGTCGTCACCCACGGTGATCGAGCGTCGCCCCAGCTCGATCCAGACACGCCGCGCTCCGGCATCGAGGGCGTTGTCCACGAGTTCGCAAATCATGTCGTGCGGTTTGTGGTCCGCCATGCGCTTGCTGAGGATCATGTGCGCGACGGGTGTGGCTTCGCGGCGTCTTCCACGGCGTTTCACGGGATCTCCCTGCAACGAAGTCGCCCAACGGACGGATCAGCATCCTCGGCGGCGATGCTATCGGATCGATCGACTCGTTGCAGACCATTGGAAACCACACAGGCCTCTGGCCCGCTGGCTGCGCTGCGCTCCCCGCGTCGTAGGGACGACTACACCTTCGGTCGCGTGCCTTGCCAGCGGGCGAAATCCGCACACCTGGCTCGGTCCGGGGTTCTGAGATGCGCTCTAGCCCAATCGCGAGTCGCTCCGGCTCTGCCGGAGTGGCAGGAACAGTCTGACGATTCAGGGAAGTCGCTGACGTGGTTCTCGCCGCTTCGAGTCCGGTCTCGTGCGCCAACTTTTCCCAACGCTCTCGGCGAGTTCCGCCGGGGGCGTTGTCGTTCGGGGTTCCCTCCCGACGGATGGCTCGTGACCTCGGCCAGGGCTTCAAGCTGCTTGCTGCCGCCGCGGGCCCCAATGTCGTCTGGCGACGTTCACGCCGCGCTCCTCGGTCCGCTCCTGGCGACTGCGATCCCTGCTGTGATCGGCTCGGGCTTCAATCTGCTGGCGATGCGAAAGCTGGTGGCGCCAAGCGGCCGTCTGATCCCTATGAGCGCCTGGCCTCCCGCCCTACCTGAACTAACAGACTCGAGGAATCTGGAGGTGTACGGGTACGAGGTAGGCCCCGGGCAATTTCGAACGGGGTTTTCGAGGCGTACTTCGAAAGCTATTCCGAGGGGATGGCACTCCGCGGATGGGTTCCTATCTTGCGGAAGCCCTCCCCGGGAATAATCGTGATCATTGCCATTCCGAAGGAAGTCGCCGCCGGTGAACGCCGTGTGGCTCTGGTCCCGGACGGTGCGAAGGCCCTCATCGCTGCCGGCCACGAGGTCCATGTCCAGCGCGGCGCGGGAGAGGCGGCGGGAGCGTTCGATGCGGCCTATGAGGCAGCGGGGGCCAGGATCGCAGACGAGGTGCTGGCCGACGCCGAGCTGGTGCTGAAGGTGCAGACGCCCGACGAGGCGGAGCTGGCGTCCCTCCGCCCGGGGACCGCGCTCGTCGCGCTGTTGCGCCCCCTGGACGAACCGGCCCGGATTGCGGACCTGGCCGAACGCGGGTTGACGGCATTCGCCCTGGAACTGATCCCCCGCATCGCACGGGCGCAATCCATGGACGTGCTCTCGTCGCAGGCGACGGTGGCGGGCTATCGGGCCGTCCTCGTGGCTGCGGAGATGCTGCCCCGAATGTTCCCCATGCTCGTCACCGCGGCGGGCACGATCTCGCCCGCGCGCGTGTTCGTGATCGGCGCCGGCGTCGCCGGGCTCCAGGCGATCGCAACCGCCAGGCGGCTCGGCGCCGTGGTCGAGGCCTACGACACGCGCGTCGCCGCTGCCGAGCAGATCGGGAGTCTGGGAGGGCGCTTCGTCTCGCTGGCGCTCGACGTCGGCGACGCGGAGGATGCCGGCGGCTACGCCCGGGAGCAGAGCGAAGGATTCTACGAGAAGCAGCGGGCGCTGATGGCCGAGGTGGCGGCGCGCTCGGATATCGTGATCACCACCGCCCTGGTCCCGGGGAAAAAGTCCCCGCTCCTGATCGATACGGCTGGCATTCGCGGCATGCGGGCGGGCAGCGTGGTCGTGGACCTGGCGGCTGCGGGTGGCGGCAACTGCGAGCCGACCCAGGCCGACCAGGAGGTCAACGTCGACGGCGTGCGGGTGCTCGGGCCCACCAATCTTCCCAGCGACCTGTCGCCGAATGCAAGCCAGATGCTCAGCAAGAACGTAGTGACGCTGGTCCTGCATCTGACGACCGCCGGCGATCTGGCGCTGGACCTGGACGACGAGATCACCGACGGCGCGCTCGTCACCCACGCCGGCAAGATTCGGGTCGAGCGGGTGCGCGCCGCGCTCGAGGGAGGTGCCTGATGCTCGCGGATCCCGCAGTTGCGCTCACCGTGCTGGTGCTCTCGTTCTTCATCGGCATCGAGGTCATCTCGAAGGTGCCGCCGCTGCTTCACACGCCTTTGATGTCGGGCTCGAACGCGATCTCGGGGATCACGATCGTGGGCGCCCTGATCGCGGTGGCCGCCGACGGCCCGATGATCAAGACGATCTTCGGCTTCCTGGCAATCGTGTTCGCCACGATCAACGTCGTGGGCGGGTTCGTCGTCACCAACCGCATGCTCGAGATGTTCCAGCAACGCAAGGACGACCGGTGAGCGAAACCGGCGTCCAGCTGGCCTACCTGGCGGCCGCGGTCCTCTTCATCCTGGGGCTGAAGGGCCTGTCTTCGGCCAGGACTGCGGTGCGGGGCAACACGCTGGCGGCTGTGGGCATGGCCATCGCGATCGCGGCAGCCCTGCTCGATGCTGGCGTCCTCGATTGGGAATGGATGCTCGGAGGCGTCGTCGTTGGAAGCGTCATCGGCGTCACTGCGGCCACCCGGATACAGATGACCGAGATGCCCGAGATGGTGGCATTGCTCAACGGCTTTGGCGGCGTGGCCTCGGCACTCGTCGCGGGTGCGGAGCTGCTGGGCTATTGGGACGCCGGCCTGGCGCCGGACGGCGTGGTGGCCACCGCGATCGTGCTGGGGACTCTGATCGGCGGACTCACCCTCACGGGCAGCCTGGTCGCGTTCGGAAAGCTCAGCGAGCGCATCACGAGCGCGCCGGTCGTCTACGGCGGGCAGCAGGTCATCAACGCACTGCTGGGTGTTCTCCTGCTACTGGTCGCCGCGATCGTGGCGCTGGATCCGTTGGGCGCAACCCAGGAGTACTGGGTGTTGGCCGCGCTCGCGCTGTTGCTCGGTGTGCTGCTGATCATCCCGATCGGCGGTGCCGACATGCCGGTGGTGATCTCGCTGCTCAATGCCTATTCGGGCCTCGCCGCATGCGCGACTGGATTCGTCCTGGACAACGCCGCCCTCGTGATCTCGGGCTCGCTGGTGGGCGCCGCGGGCTTGATCCTCACCAAGATCATGTGCGATGCCATGAACCGCTCGATCGGCAACGTCCTGTTCGGTGCCTTCGGTGCAGTCGGGGACCCGGCGGCCGCAGGGGGCGGGAGCCAGGGCACCGCCAAGAGCTACACGCCCGAGGATGCGGCTGTGATCTTTTCCAACGCGAGTTCGTGCATCGTCGTTCCCGGCTACGGCATGGCTGTGGCGCAGGCGCAGCACGCCGTTCGGGAGCTGGCGAACGTCCTCGGGGAGAAGGGTGTCCGGGTCCAGTTCGCGATCCACCCGGTGGCGGGTCGCATGCCTGGCCACATGAACGTGCTGCTGGCGGAGGCGGACGTTCCCTACGAGGAACTCGTCGAGATGAGCGAAATCAATCCACAGTTCCCGGAAACCGACGTGGCGCTCGTGCTCGGGGCCAACGACGTCGTGAATCCGCTCGCCCGCGAGCCAGGCAGCGCCATCTCGGGCATGCCAATCCTGGACGTCGACCGGGCCCGCCACGTGTTCGTGATCAAGCGCAGCATGAGTCCCGGCTTCGCGGGCATCCAGAACCCGCTCTTTTTCAACGACAACACCATGATGATCTTCGGCGACGCCAAGGCCGTCGTCCTTGCCGTGCTCGACGCCGTTCGGTCGTACTAGGGCGCCCGGGCGCAGCAACGAGAGTCGGCGTCTACCCGGTTGGCGCGCTCTCGACCGTAGAGGACTTCCGGGAGGGACGGAAACGTTGGCCCAGATCACCTCACAGCGAGGCTGAGCGAAAAGGGGTGAGTCCCCAGGGGCGGAAGGTCTTGTTGGGTGGGTAGCCCTGACCCGCATACCCAACAGCCATGCGGACCACGCCCTCAAGAGCCCTCCGGGACCCAACTTCGTTCTGGCGGAATCGTGCGAGGGAGGCGGCGAATCGGTGCGAAGGGAACCTCGAGTAGAGTGGGCCGATGAACTGTGCGTCCTGCGGCAACGAGGCTCCGGCCGGATCGGCTTTCTGCAACTCGTGCGGCGCCTCGCTTTCGCTCACGTGCGCCGCCTGTGGGGCCACGCCGCCGCCGGGCTCGAGCTTCTGCAATGGCTGCGGTGCCACGCTCGGCGGGGCGTCCGCGGACTCGGCGTTCCAACGCGCTCCGGCCGACTACACCCCGCGCCACCTGGCCGACAAGATCCTGCAGTCGAAGTCCGCCCTCGAAGGCGAGCGCAAGCAGGTCACCGTGATGTTTGCCGATGTGAAGGGGTCGATGGATCTCGCCGGCCAGGTCGATCCGGAGCGGTGGCATGCGATCCTGGATCGGTTCTTCACGATCCTGGCCGATGGTGTGCACCGCTTCGAGGGCACGGTCAACCAATACACCGGCGACGGCATCATGGCCCTCTTCGGGGCGCCGATCGCGCACGAGGATCACGCGCAGCGCGCTTGCTATGCGGCGCTCCATTTGCGGGAAGAGCTCGATCGCTACGCGACCGAGGTGAAGCGCGAGCACGGTTTCGGCTTCTCGACGCGCATGGGCCTCCACTCCGGGGACGTCGTGGTCGGGAAGATCGGCGACGATCTGCGCATGGACTACACCGCGCAGGGTCACAGCGTTGGCCTCGCGCAGCGGATGGAGTCGCTTGCGTCGCCCGACTCCTGCTACCTGACGGCGGCGACCGCTGCACTGGTCACCGGCTACTTCGAACTCGAAGATCTGGGCGAGTTCAACGTGAAGGGTGTGCCGGAGCCTGTGTCGGTTCATCGGCTCGCAGGCATCGGCGCTTCACGTTCGCGCTTCGATATTTCGCTCGCCCGCGGACTATCCCGCTTCGTCGGGCGAGCGGCGGATCTGAGGATCCTGGAAGACGCAACCGAACAGGCCGCGGCGGGCAACGGCCAGGTGATTGGCGTCGTCGCGGATGCGGGCACAGGCAAGAGCCGCCTCTGCTTCGAGTTCCTCGAGAGCTGCCGCGCCCGCGGAATGCAGGTCTTCGAAGCGCGTGCCGTGGCGCACGGTCGCAACATCCCGCTGCTGCCGATCCTCGAGGTCTTTCGCGCCTTCTTCGGGATCACACAGGAGGACGACGATCGCAATGCTCGCGAGAAGGTCGCCGGCCGCATGGTGCTGCTCGACAAAGCCTTCGCCGACGCCTTGCCGCTGCTCTTCGAGTTCCTCGGGATCGCGGACCCGCAGCGTCCGGCTCCGCGACTCGAACCGGAAGCGCGCCAGCGCCAGCTCCTGGCCGTGATGCGGCAGGTGATCCGGAGCGTCTCCGAAGAGCAACCGACCGTGACGTTGATCGAAGACCTTCACTGGATGGACGAGGCCAGTGGCGAGTTCCTGGCCCATATGGTCGATGCACGCGAAGGCAGCCGCAATCTCCTGCTCTTGAACTTCCGACCGGAGTACCGCGCGGACTGGATGCAGAAGTCGTGGTATCGGCAGATCGCATTGACGCCGCTGGGCGAGGAGGCGATCGCCGAACTGCTCGCGGACTTGCTGGGGAGCGACCCGAGCGTTGCAGCGCTGGCCGGCCCCATCCACGCGCGCACGGGCGGCAATCCCTTCTTCACCGAGGAGGTCGCCCAGACACTGATCGAATCGGAGCATCTCCAGGGATCGCGCGGTGCGTACAAGCTGGTCACGCCCATCGACCGGCTCGAGGTGCCTCCCACCGTACAGGCGGTGTTGGCGGCTCGGATCGATCGTCTGGTGGAGCGAGAGAAACGCCTGCTCCAGGTCGCGGCCGTGATCGGCAAGGACTTCACCGAGCTGATGCTCGAGGAAGTGGCGGACCTGCCCACCGAAGATCTCAAGGAATCTCTCGGCGAGTTGCGACGCGCCGAGTTCCTGTACGAGCTCGCGATCTACCCGCTCGTCGAGTACTCCTTCAAGCACCCGCTCACGCAGGAAGTCGCGCTCTCCAGCCAGCTCCGGGAGCGTCGGCGTACCGTCCATGCGTCTGTGGCGCGCGCCATCGAGCGGCAGAACTCCGAGCGTCTCGAAGAGCATTCCGCTCTGCTGGCCCATCACTATGAGGAGGCCGGTGAGGCACTGAATGCAGCACGCTGGCACCGCCGCGCGGCGGAGTGGGTGAGCGCCACGGACGTGCAGGCCGCAACGGATCATTGGGCGCGGCTCCACGCGCTCGCGGGCGAGCTTCAGGACGACCCCGAGGCTGCGGCGCTGGGCATCATCGCCTGCCAGAACCTCCTCCGTCTGGGCTGGCGCATGGGGATGGGCTCCGAGGAGGCGGGCACCCTCCTGGAGGGGGGGCACAGGTTCGCCGCGTCGGTCGGCGATCAACTCGCTGCCATTCGCCTTTCGGCGGCCTACGGTCGTACTCGCTGCGGCGACGGCGACGTCGCGGTGTATCGCGAGCTGATGGTCGAGTCTCTGGAAGCGGCCAACCAGACCGATGACATCGAGCTACAAGCGGGCATCGCCGGGTCCCTGGTAGATGCCCTTGCCTTTTCCGGCCGCGTCACGGAAACGCTCGAACTCATCGAGGACGGACTCGTTCGCTATCCCCGGCACATCGCCCAGGAAAACTGGCTCACGGCATTCAATCCCTACACCGTGATGTACTTCTTCCGCGCATTCTGCTTTAGCTGGATGGGGCGGCTTCCCGAAGCGTTGGTCGAGATGGGTCGCCATCGACGCCTCTGCGAAGAGGACGGCTCGCCGGAGTTCATCGGATACGGGCTCTTCTACTCAGGCGAGTTGCACTATCACGCGCACGATGCGGAGCGGGCACTCAGCAGCGCCCGCGAGCTCGGGGAACTCAGCCGGACGCTAGGCGAGCCTCCGTCCCTGGCTGCCTACACGCATCTCACCCTGGCGTTTGCCCACCTCGCCGGCGGCCGAGCCGGCGAGGCCATCGAGGCCGCTCGCAGCGCCCTCGGCCAGATGGCGCACGTGGAGAAGTTCCAGGCGGCCATGCCCGCCACGCTGCTGGCCGAAGCGCTGCTCGAGACGGGCGACGCTTCGGCAGCCCAGGCGGCCGCGGAGGAGGCGATCGCGCTCTGCCACAGATCGGACCGCAGCAACTACGAAGCATCGGCGCTCGGCGTCCTGGCGCGCGCGATCCTCCGCCTCGAGGGTGCGGCGGGAGGCGAGGCGGCCGAGGCGGCGCTTTCGGAAGCCGCCGCCCTGATCGACCGCACGGGCGCAAGCACCCTCGGTCCCGCGCTCCTCGAGTGGCGTGCCGAGCTGGCCGCAGTGCAGGGCGACGGTGCCCGGCGACAACAGCTACTCCGGGAGGCACAGCAGGGCTACGAAGCCATCGGCGCACCGCTGCAAGCCCAACGCATCGCGCCACAGATCTCGACCTGAACGCCCCGGTCAAGGAGCCGGATGGGCGCCGAGGGCCGTCCGCGCGGCCGCTAGGCCGCTCAGACACGTGGTCAGACTGGAGCCTCCGCGTCGATCAGGCGTAATTCCCCGGAATCGCGTTCCCCGCGTGACCTTGCCAACGTGGTTGTCGCCGGCTCGAGTCCGGTCTCGTGCTCCAGGTTTGGGAACCGCCGCGGGTCTTGGGAACTGCGGCGATCTAGCGATTCTGGAGCAGGCTGCGTGTTGCGACTCGAGGATCTGTTGTCGTTGGATGCTCATCCTACGGCGAGCGGTGCCGTAGGCGACTGTCGGTTTCGTCTGAACCGTCGGGCCTCGTTGCTGGGAAGCCAGGTGGCCAATCGCTAAGTTCCAAAGGCCATGGACCGAGATACCTCCGAAATCGCTCGTCAACGTCACCGAGAGGTTCTGCGGGGCCTCGGCGGGGTGGGCCGTCTGGCGCGGGCGTTCGAGATGTCGGAGGGCGCGCGTGCGCTGAGCATTTCGGGGATTCGTGTACGGCACCCGGAGATGAGCCGCCGCGAGGCCGAGCGGAGAATCCTTCGCCGTGTGTGGGGCTCGCAGCTCTTCGAGGCAGCCTACGAGTCGGATCGCGAGTGACGGCTCCGCTTCTGCGGGTGGCCTCGCTCCTCGATGAGCACGGCATTCCGCACATGGTCGCGGGTTCGTTTGCCAGCACGTTCCACGGCGAGCCTCGGACCACCCACGACATCGACCTGGTGATCGATCCGGCCCGACCAGCTCTCGACGCGTTCGTGGCTTCCCTCGACCCGGCCGCGTTCTATGTCAGCCCCGAGGCCGCAGACGAGGCTTGGCGCCGCCGTGGCCAGTTCAACGTCATCCTTCTCGATTCCGGATGGAAGGTCGATCTCATCCTTCGCAGAGATCGGCCCTTCAGCCATTCAGAGTTCGCGCGGCGCGAGGCGGTCGACCTCGGCGGGACCCAAGTCTTCATCGCGACGGCCGAGGACACCATCCTTGCGAAATGGGAGTGGGCGAAGTTGGGTGAGGCGGAGCGGCAACTTCGCGACGTACGGGGAGTCATTCCCGCGTTTGACAGCGGCGATTTCGCACCGAGGTTCCACAGATGGCAAGGTGGGAGTGGCGGCGGCGTTGGCGCGGTTGGCGCCGCGGAACTGCGCGAAGGCGACTTTCACCTCTTCGTCCCGTTGCTTCGCGGCGCGGCTTCCTGCTCCAGGGGTTGACACTGCTCTCCGCGGGCGGTGCCTTGCTGCTTCATCGGCTCTGGCGCGCGCCGACCGTTGCCGGCGTCACGGGCCCTCCGCCGATCCGCCCGCCGACCGCCAGCGCGGTCGATGCCGATTTCCAGCGGGCGTGCATCCGGTGTGGGCTGTGCGGGATCGTGTGCAGCAATGGCTGCATCCGATACTTCGGTCTCGGCGAGCCCGGCCATGGCGCCCTCACTCCCTACATCGACGTGCGTCAGCGCGCCTGCATCCTCTGCATGCGCTGCACCGAAGTCTGCCCGACGGGAGCCCTGCGCCCCGTCGCCGAGGATCTCGCGGTCATCGCCCGAGAGGTCGATATGGGCACGGCCGTCGTGGATCCGGATCGCTGCCTCTCGTACCAGGGGCGACTCTGCGGTGTCTGCCACGACGCCTGCCCGCTACCGGGCGAGGCGATCCGACTCGTGCCGAAGGCCCGCCCCCAGGTGTTCGCCGACGGCTGCGTGGGCTGTGGCCTCTGCGTGGAACGCTGTCCACAGAGCCCGACAGCCATCGACGTGCGGAGACTCGAGGCATGAGGTGGGCGCTCGGCACGAGGGCCGTACATCCGGGAAGCCGCTGGCGCGTGGCCCGCCGGATGACGCAGGGGCTCGCGTTGCTCGCTCTGCTTTTCTCGCCCCTGTTCGGTGGCTGGCAGCGGCTCGATTTCACCACGGGTCTCGCAACCTGGGAGGATCCCGGCTTCAACCTCCCGCCGACGGTGTTGGAACAGCTGCCCCTTGGCGACGCACCGGCCAAGGCTCACCGTGCGAACCAGCTGATGGGCGGGGGCATCGCCTTCGACGTCTCGTCCTGGGCGCTGATGGATCCGTTGGCGGGGGCGCTGGCCGTATCGAGTGCGGGCGTCTCGCTGCGGGCGCTCATCGCGCTGGCGATCCCGGTGCTGTTGGGGCTGAGCTTCGGGCGCGTGTTCTGCGGCTGGCTGTGTCCGTTCGGAACGCTCTCTCGCGCCATCTCGGGGCTGCGCAACCGGATCCCCGGCTTGCCCCGGCTCGAACTCCCGCGGCGGCGACCGCTTCGTTGGATCTTGTTGGCCGCCGGCGTCATCGCCACCCTGGCTGGCGCGGAACTCCTGCTCTACCTGACTCTCCCCTACGTGTTGCTGCAACAGAGCGTCTACGCGGCATGGCTGCTCGGCGGCGGGAGCGTGGTCCTTGCCGTGCTGTGCGGACTGCTCGCTGCGGGCCTGTTATTCGGCGAGACGGTTTATTGCGCCGCGCTCTGTCCGACCGGCGCGATGCTCTCACTACTCGGGCGTGGCCGGAGGGTGGCGTTGACCGTCTCTGACAGCGCCGCATGCGGTGAGACCTGCGGCTTGTGCACCTGCGTCTGCTGGCTCCAGCTCGATCCCGCATCGGGCGATCCCGGCCCGGACTGCGACCTGTGCGGGCGTTGCGTGCCGATCTGCCCGAAGCGCAACCTCGTTGTCGGGCGCGCGGGCGGACGCTCCGGATCGCTCCGCGCAGTGGCCGGATCGCTGCTGCTCGCCGTCGCCATGCTCGCGTCGGGCGCCGACGCCCGCGAAGCCCAGAAGCCGCGCCTCGTGCTCGATGCCGAGATCGAGGGTGTGCCCGGCACCCTGGCGGTCTCCGTTGTCGATCGCACCCGACCCGACCTGGACGCCGAATGGGCTCGGATCGAGGCGGGAGTCGAACTCTCGGTCTTCCTCACCCGCGGCCGGCTCGAACCCCCGGCAGAGAATGGTCGGATCCCCGGCCGCGATGTCTACGAGGGCCCACTCCGCGTCGAGATCGAACGGGTGCGTAGCGCCGAGCACATCGAGTTCCATTTCGAGGAGCCAAACAGTCCGGTCTCGGCCCAGCAGCGGAGCATCTATCGTCGCAGCCTCCCGATTGCGCTCGAGCCGGGCGACCGCATCTCGGTGGCGGCTGTAGCCGGTTGGCTCGATGAGCCGGTGACCCTGATCCTCCCCGGCGCCGGAACGCGCCCGCCTGCGAGCGAGTTCCTGATCTGGTTCGCCGCTGCCCTGCTCGCCTTCTCGGGCCTGCTGTCCCTCGCCTTCGTCCCGGCCGGCCCTGCTTCCCGGCGCACCATGCGGCCCGGCCTCTGACTTCGAGCGTGCGGCACGGCAGCGTCAGTGGCCAACCGGTCAGCCGCGGCGCTTTCCGAGATGCGCTCTAGTGTTTCGAGATGGATTCGTTTCTCGACGAGGCCGCGCGCAGGACGCCCGTTCGCCACGAGACGGAAGTGCTCGTGGTGGGTGGTGGCACGGCTGGCGTGGCGGCCGCGGTCGCGGCGGCGCGGGGCGGCGCCGAGGTCATGTTGGTCGAGCGCGGGGGGTATCTCGGCGGCCTCGCGACGGGTGGCCTCATCATCCTGTTGCTCACGCTCGACGATGGGCGTGGGCGTCAGGTCATTCGGGGGCTCTGCCAGGAGGTGACCGAGCGCCTCGTGACGCGAGGTGCGGCACATCATCCGCCGCAGGAACAGTGGGGGAGCGACGATCCCGCGCTCGTCGAACGCGACCAGGGGTGGGGGCTCGTGTGGGGGCGGGCGCCGCATCGCGTGCGCTATTCGGTGGCCTACGACCCTGCCTACATGAAGGGCGTGCTCGACGATCTGGTGCGCGAATCCGGTGTGCACATGTTATTCCACGCATGGGGTTGCGAGCCCGTGGTCGAGTCGGGCCGCATCGTCGCCGTGACCTTCCAGAGCAAGGCCGGGCGCTTCGCGATCCGCGCGCGAACCGTGATCGATACGACCGGCGACCTGGATCTCGCGAGTGCGGCCGGCTGCGAGCACGAGCTCGAACGCGTACTGCCATGGATGTGGTTCACGGTCGGCGGAGTGGACGTCGCGCGCGCGCGTGCCGCCGGGGCGCCCGGGTTCCAGACCATCGGAGAGGGCAAGGTGCTGATGCCCTGGGGCTCGATCGAAAAGATCGGCAGGATCGACGCCACCTCGCCGGAAGACCTGACGCACGCCGAGTTCGAGTGCCGGCGCCGGGTGCTGGCCGAGTTCGACCGGCTGCGCGCCGATGTGCCGGGCTTCGACCGCGCGCACCTGTGCGAGGTGGCCGATCAGTTGGGGATTACCGAGAGCCGCAGGTTGGTCGGCCGCAAGGTCGTTCGCCGCGACGACATGGACCAGCCAAGGCCCGATTCGGTCGCCGTCACCGGGCACTGGACGAAGTACGGGACGACCTACGCAATCCCCTACGCAGCGCTACTTGCGCAGGAGCTTCCGAACCTGCTGGTAGCGGGCCGTTGCATCTCGGTCGACCACCGCGTGCACCACGCGACCAAGGAGATTCCCGCCTGCATGGCCACGGGCCAAGCAGCCGGCAGCGCCGCTGCACTCGCGCTCACGGCCCGCGTGGATCCGCCGGACCTGCCGATCGGCGAGCTCAGGGCCCACCTCGAAGCCGCCGGGGCGATCGTCTCCATCGCGTAGGCCAGCGGGCCAAGCTGCTCCTGGGCCCCTTTTCGCCGAGGCTCAGGGAATCGGCCAGGTGTCCGGCGACCAGACCTCCTGATCCTCGCCGTGGCAGGGGCGTCCCGAGCCCGACCATTCGGTGAGGCTCATCCAGGCGAACATGCCGGGCGTCGCCTGTTCCGCGAGCCGGGAATGGCAGCGGCCCTCCACTTCGAGGGTTCGGCCAGCGCGATCCGCAGCCTCGATGTGAACCCGTTCGGGGAATCCCCGCGCGTTGCGTTCGAGAACCTTTCGGGTGCCCGAGACCAGGTCGTGTTTCTTTCCGTCGCGGACGAGGAAGCCCATGATGACGCGCTCGACGCCGTCGGCCTCCATCGTGCTGGCGAGGAACGCGTCGTTCGCGTCCCGAATGCCGTAGCAGTAGCTCGCGCGGGTCCGGCGCAGATCGTCTCGCGGTCCCCAGGAACGGTCGCGCATCTCGTAGCCGTCGATGGCGATTTCTTCGCCGTCGAGGCGCACCGTGCCTCGTACGTGGCAGGGCTGGTCGAGATGCCCACGCTCGGGTGTCACGATGGGTGAGTGGGGAGGGAAGAGTCCCCGGTATTCGAGCTCGAGCGACAAGCGGTCCTGGTCTTCGAAGGAGACCTGGTAGCGGCTGAGCGGCTCCAGACAACGGATCGTGAGCCCGCCGATGCGAAAGTCGTCGAGCTCGCCGTCGGGTATCGGTAGGTGCCAGAGCCGTCGCGCGTACCTGGCATGCCAGGGCTCGTAGCCGCCGCCATCCCAGATGGCGACGCCCAGCGCGCACACTCCGAGCTGGTTCCGGAACAGCGGGTACAAGGTGCCCGCTAGCCCGCGCTCGGGGGCCGCGAAGGCAAACCAGGCGGTTTCGCCCCAGGTGGGGTCGGCCGAGGTCGGCGGATGAAAGCGATCGTCGCGCGCTGTTGCCTTACTCATGTCAGCGCCACGGGGTCAGCGGCCGAGCCAGACTTCCGAGCACCGGATGGGAAGCGAGTGTCTCGTCGGCGCGCTTCGAAAGCGCTTCGAGCGCAGGTTCCAGGCAGCCGGCTTCACGCAGGGCCTGCGGCAACAGGAAGTCGAGGTAGGGAAGCAGCATCTCGTAGGTGGTCGTGTCCATGGCCCCCGACTTCGCCGCATGTCCCAGGGCCACCTGGCAGGAGATGGCCATCCGCAACAAGACCATCGAGCGGTAGTAGGTGATGCGTTGCGCGTCGAGTGCCAACCCGGATCGCTCGGACCAGTGCGGGAGTGCCGCGCGCATCTCGTCTTCGCCGCCTAGCAGGTGCGATCGCACGAGCACCCAAGCGACATCGTCGAGCGGGTCGCCGAGATGGGCGAACTCCCAATCCAGGAGCGCCGTCACGCGCCCGTGCTCGTGCAGGAAGTTGCCCGCTCCGGCATCGCCGTGGCATAACGCGGTCCGGTCTACGTGCTGCGGAGTGTGGTTCGCCAACCAGGCGCCTGCGAGAAGGGTGATCTCGGAGGGCTGCCCGACGTGCTCGCGCTGGATCTCCAGCCATCGGTCGAGATCGATTCGCGCGTGATCCGCCGCTTCGCGCGGTCGCGTCGCGTCACCCAGATCGAGTCGTGCCGGATCTACGCGATGGAGCTCGGCGAGCGTCTCGGCGAAGTCGAGGGCGATGGCGGCGCGGTCTACTGCTGGTTCGATCGTTCCGAAAGCCTCGCTGCCGCGCGCTCGTTCGACCAGCAGCGAGCGACCGTCCTCCGACTCGGCGACCAGGCGCGGGATTCGCACGGGCTGCGAAGCGAGTGCCCGGTAGACGATCGCCTCGTGCGCCAGATCGATGTCCGTGCCCGAAAGTGGACCATCGCCACTGTCGTGGCGGACGACCAACTCACGTCGTCGCCCCTTCGCATCTTCGACATCGACCAGCAACGTGATGCGGGAGGAACCGATCGCGGTGCGCTTTACGTCGATGACCTTGCCACCGACGGCTTGCTCCACGAACGGACGGAGTTCGTCCTCGGGACCCTTCATCACCGACCCATAGCACGCCTGCTTCGAGCCACCGGCGCCGGCCTGTGCAGCGCGGCACCCGCTCCGAATCGGCCCTCTCGGTGGCAACGAAACGCCGGGCCGTGTTCGGGCGTTACTCGCCTTCGCGTCGACGAGCCCCACCCCGGGATTGGAATCGGATAGTGTGGACGGGGTCCGATCCCATCAAGGCCCTCCCTTTTGCTACAGAGGTGCTACATGGTCGCTCGGGTACGTCCCTCGGGGCGCAGGGTCCGGAGTCGATAACAGGAGATCGGGGTCGGATGCGCTTCCTGGAAACTGTCGAGAGCGCCCGCGCGTTTCTCGAGCGAAACGGGCGTGTCTCGCTCCGCGCGCTCCGGCGTGAGTTCGACCTCGACGAGGACGGCCTCGACGAACTCGTCGAGGAGCTGACCGAGATCCAGGGCGTAGCCGTGCGGGAGGGGCGCGCCCTCGCCTGGGCCGGCGGTGTGCCGCGGGCCCCGATCGAAGCACCGGAGCCCGAGCGCGCCCCCCGCGACTACACGCCGAAGCATCTGGCCGACAAGATCCTGCAATCGAAATCGGCGCTGGAGGGCGAGCGCAAGCAGGTCACCGTGCTGTTCGCCGACGTCAAGGGCTCGATGGACCTGGCGGAGCAGCTGGGTGCCGAGCAGTGGCACGCGATCCTCGATCGCTTCTTCTCGATCTTGAGCGAAGGCGTGCACCGCTTCGAGGGGACCGTGAACCAGTACACGGGCGACGGCATCATGGCGCTCTTCGGGGCGCCGATTGCCCACGAGGACCACGCCCAGCGCGCGTGTTATGCGGTGCTCCAGCTGCAGAGCGAGCTGCAGGCCTGGGCCCGGGAGATCAAGCGCGAGCATGGTGTCGGCATCCAGGCGCGTCTCGGCCTGCACTCGGGCGATGTCGTCGTCGGCAAGATCGGCGACGACTTGCGCATGGACTATACCGCCCAGGGACACACGGTGGGTATCGCTCAACGGATGGAGTCGCTGGCCGAGCCCCATACCTGCTATCTGAGCGATGCGACGGCCAAGCTCGTCGCGGGCTATTTCGAACTCGAGGATCTGGGCCCGTTCGAGGTCAAGGGAGCGTCGGAGCCGATCGGTGTTTTCGAGCTTCGTGGCCCCGGGACGCACGCGACCCGGTTGGATGTTTCCCATGCGCGGGGTCTCTCGCGTTTCGTCGGGCGCAGCGACGACATTCAGGCGCTCGAGTCGGCAGCCCAGCAAGCGCAGGCCGGGAATGGGCAGGTCGTCGGGATCGTGGCCGACGCCGGTACCGGAAAGAGCCGCCTCTGCTTCGAGTTCCTCGAACAATGCCGCGCGCGTGGCATGAACGTGATGCAAGGCCACGCCGTCGCCCACGGCCGAAACATCCCGCTACTGCCCATTCTCCAGGCCTTCCGGGCGTACTACGGGATTGGCGATCGGGACGATGACCGCACTGTGCGGGAAAAGATCGCGGGGCGTCTGCTGCTCCTCGACCCTGGCTTTGCCGACTTCCTGCCGGTGCTGTTCGAGTTCTTCGGTGCGCCGGATCCCGAGCGGCGGGTTCCGCGCATGGACCCCGAGGCCAAGCAACGCCAGATCTTCACGGTGATCCAGCGGGTGGTTCAGCACACCGATGCAGACGACCGGAGAGTCATGCTGCTCGAGGACCTCCATTGGATGGATCCGGTGAGTGAGACCTTCCTGGAGCAATTGGTCGAGGCGGTCTCCGGATCGAACTTCCTCTTGCTGGTGAACTTCCGGCCGGAGTACAGCGCGGGGTGGACGTCGAAGTCGTATTACCGGCAGATCCCCTTGGCGCCGCTCGGCCCCGAAGCGGTCCGCGAGCTACTCGACGCATTGCTAGGCCATGACCCGAGCATCTCGGGCCTCGCCGAATCGATCCACGAACGGACCGGCGGGAATCCGTTCTTCACCGAGGAAGTGGTGCAGACCCTGATCGAGTCCGGACATCTGGAGGGCGCCCGGGGCAGCTACCGGTTGGTGTCGCCGATCGACGCCCTGGAGGTTCCGTCCACGGTACAGGCGTTGCTCTCGGCCCGGCTCGATCGGCTGGCGGAACGGGACAAGACGGTGCTCCAGACCGCCGCCGTGATCGGCAAGGAATTCACGGAGCCGATCCTGCTGGCCGCGAGCGAGCAACCGGCCGAGCAGGTTCGCGAAGCGCTTCACGCGCTCAAAGAGGCCGAGTTCATCTACGAGCAAGCGCTCTACCCGGTGATCGAATACGCCTTCAAACACCCGCTGACCCAGGAAGTGGCACTGGGCTCCCAGCTAAAGGACCGCAAGCGTCGTACCCATGCCGCGGTGGCGAAGGCGATCGAGCACACGAGCGGCGAGCGTCTCGAGGGGAGCGCTGCACTTCTCGCCCACCACTGGGAAGAGGCGGGCGATGGGCCGGTGGCGGCGCGCTGGCACGCAACGGCGGCCGCTTCGTCCGGGATGAGCGACGTGAGCGCGACGCTCGGACACTGGCGCAGGGCGCGCGCACTCGCGGGCCCCGGGCAAGCCTCGCTCTCCATCGACGCCGCGTCGCAGATCCTGGCGCTTGGCTGGCGTGCGGGTGTGGACGAGCAGGAGGGAGAGCAGGTCTTCGAGGAAGCACGAGCCCTGGCCGAGGATTCCGGAGAACTAACGTCGCTCGCGTCGCTGACGGCGAACTACGGCGGGTACCGGGGTATCTCGCTCGGCGATACTCGTGACTACATCCGCTACACGCTCGAAGCCGTCCGGATCGCGGACGAGAGCGCCGATCTCGCGCTGCGTTGTGGGACGCGCGTGTACCTGCTCTACGCGTATGTCCACGGCGGGATGGCGGAGGAGTGCCTTGCGGCATGCGACGAACTCGAACCACTGCTGGCGGGAAACCCGCATCTGGGGTCCGACGTGGCTGGCTTCAGCCCCCTGGTTGGAGTCGCCCATTGCCGCGCGTGCACGAACGGCTACGCGGAAAGAGGGGATTCTCGCGTCGACCTGGGTGAGGCGCGTCGGCTCGCGCTCGCTCACGGTTACCCGGAAATGGTGGTGTGGATTCGCTGGGGCCAGGTATTCGTCGCTGAAGCGCGGCGCGATACGGACGGAGCGACACCATGGGCGCGAGAGGCTCGGGAACTAGCCGAGAACCAGGGCGGCCTTTCCGACGTGATGTCGAGTCTGACGCTCGCCCGCGCGCTAGGTTTCGAAGGCAAGGCGGAGGAACAGCTCGCGACGGCGGGCGATGCGCTCCAGCGGATTCGCGGCAATCGGGATGCGGGCTGCGCCGAGCCCGAGGCGCTCCAACTGATGGCGGACGCACACCTTGGCCTGGGCCAGTTGACGGAGGCTCGTCGGGCCGCAGCGGAGGCGGCTGCCATGACGGGAGAACGGAAGACCTACGGCTACGGCATGCTCTCCTACGGTTCGCTTGCGAGGGCGCAACTCGCCCTGGACGAGCCCGAATCGCAAATCGCGCGCACCTTGGATGATTGGGCAGCGGCCATCGAGTACACCGGAATGCGGATGTGCGAACGCGAGTTGGCCGACTTGCGCGCGCGTCTTTCGGAGCGCGCCGGGTGACCTGCGGAGCCTGCGGACACACAAACCCCGACCAGGCGAAGTTCTGCCTGGAGTGCGGAACCGGCTTCGCGCTGCGCTGCGCGACGTGCACCACCGAGCTTCCGGCCGGTGCGAAGTTCTGTCTGGAGTGCGGCACTGCGACGGCGCCTTTGCCTTCGAGCGAGCCGGCCGCACCGACGCGTGCCCCCCTCGACTACACGCCGAAACACCTCGCCGACAAGATCCTGCAATCGAAATCCGCCCTGGAGGGCGAGCGCAAGCAGGTCACGGTGATGTTCGCCGACGTGAAGGGTTCGATGGAGCTGGCCGAGCAGCTCGACCCCGAAGAATGGCATCGGATCCTCGATCGATTCTTCGAGATCCTGACCGAGGGCGTGCACCGCTTCGAAGGCACCGTCAACCAATATACGGGCGATGGCATCATGGCGCTGTTCGGCGCCCCGATCGCACATGAAGATCACGCACAACGCGCCTGTTATGCGGCGCTCCATCTGCAGAGTGAGATCGCGCGCTACGCCACAGAGGTGAAACGCGAGCACGGCGTCGGGTTCCAGACGCGCATGGGGCTCCACTCCGGCGAGGTCGTGGTCGGAAGCATTGGCGACGACCTTCGCATGGACTACACGGCCCAGGGGCACAGCGTCGGCCTCGCCCAACGAATGGAGAGCCTGGCCGAGCCGAACACCTGCTACCTGACGGCGGCGACCGGTGCGCTTGCCGGTGGATACTTCGAACTCGAGGATCTCGGCGAGTTCCGGGTGAAGGGGGTCGACGCAGCTGTCGAGGTGCGTCGCCTCGTGGGCCTCGGAAGCGCACGCACACGTTTCGACCGTTCGCGCGCCCGCGGCCTTTCCCGCTTCGTCGGGCGTGCCGCCGATGTGCGGATGCTCGAGGATGCAATCGAGCAGAGCGCCGCGGGCGAGGGACAGGTCGTCGGTGTCGTCGCCGAAGCCGGCACGGGCAAGAGTCGACTGTGCTTCGAGTTCCTCGAGGGCTGCCGGGCGCGCGGGATCCAGGTCTTCGAGGGGCGTGCCGTCGCCCATGGTCGCAACATCCCGCTGCTTCCGATCCTGGAGGTGTGGCGCGCCTACTTCGGCATCACCTCGGTCGACGACGACCGAGCCGCGCGCGAGCGGATCGCCGGACGCATGGTGCTCCTCGATCAGCGCTTCGCCGAGGCGCTTCCGTTGATCTTCGATTTCCTCGGTGTCGCAGACCCACAGCGCCCAGCGCCCAGTCTCGAGCCGGAGGCACGTCAGCGCCAACTCCTCGACGTGATGCGCCAGGTCATCCAGAACCTGAGCGAGACGCAGCCGACCGTGACGTTGATCGAAGACCTGCACTGGATGGACGACACCAGCGCCGAGTATCTCGAACACATGGTCGACGCGCGTTCGGGCAGCCGAAACCTGTTACTGCTGAACTTCCGCCCCGAGTACCACGCGGAATGGATGCAGAAGTCGTGGTACCGGCAGATCCCGCTGACACCGCTCGGCCCGGATGCGATCGGCGAATTGCTCGCGGATCTGCTCGGCAGCGACCCCAGCCTCGCCGCACTGACTGGACCGATCCATGCGCGTACGGGAGGCAATCCGTTCTTCGCCGAGGAGGTTGCGCAGACGCTGATCGAGTCCGGCAGCCTCGAAGGAACGCGCGGTGCCTATCGACTGGTTACACCGATCGAGCGACTCGAAGTGCCCGCCACCGTGCAAGCGGTATTGGCCGCGCGTATCGATCGGCTGCCCGAGCGCGAGAAGCGGCTGCTTCAGGTTGCTGCCGTGATCGGCAAGGACTTCCCGGAGCCGCTGCTGGCCGAAGTGGCGGAACTGCCGCCCGACGAGTTGAAGGCCGCGATCACCGAACTGCGGCGCGGCGAGTTCCTACAGGAACATGCGATCTACCCGGTGGTCGAGTACGCGTTCAAGCATCCGCTGACGCAGGAGGTCTCACTCGGTAGCCAGCTGCGCGAGCGGCGACGCGTCGTGCACGGTGCGGTGGCGCGTGCGATCGAGGCCCAGGACGCCGAGCAGCTCGACGAGCGAGCGCCCCTGCTCGCGCATCACTACGAAGAGGCGGGCGCCGCGCTCGATGCGGCGCGTTGGCACAAGCGCGCCGCCGAGTGGGTGGGCCTGACCGATCTGGACGCCGCCAACCGCCACTGGGGCCGGGTGCGCGCGCTGCTGCGCGAGCTTCCGGCCGACGCCGAAGCTGCAGGACTCGGCACCGCCGCGTGCCGGCAGCTGCTGAACATGGGTTGGAGGTTCGGGCTGGGGCTCGAAGAAGCGCGCGAACTGTTCGAAGAGGGACGGGGCTTCGCGAGCGCAATGGGAGATCGACTCGCGGCCCTGAGCCTGTCTCAGCTCTATGCCCGGATGCTCTGCGCGGGCGGAGATGTGGCCGGGTATCTCGAGTCGTGCCTGCAGAATCAGGACGCCGCACTCGAGATCGACGACGTCGGCGTGCAGTCCAACGCAGCGGGGTTTCTCGCCGATGCACTAAGTTTTGCCGGGCGGGTTTCAGAGGCGTTACAGCTCGCCGAGGAATCACTCGAGCGATTTCCACGTCACATCCCCCGTGAGGAGTGGACGATCGGCGTCAGCCCTCACAGCTGGTACTCGTTCTGGCACGGAATCTCGCTCGGCTGGCTGGGGCACCTACCGGAAGCGTTCGAGCAGATGGAGCGCAGCCGCCGCATGACCGAGGAGGACGGTACCCCGGAGATGCGCGGCTACAACGTGTCGTTCTCCGCCAAGCTCGCTTTCCTCGCTGGCGATGCCGATCGTGCGCTCGGGTTCGCACGCCAGTGCGAGGAACTCAGTCTTGGGCTCGGCGGGGAACATCCGGTCATGGCCGCGCACGCACTTCGCAGCTACGCCTTCGCGCACCTGGCTGCCGGTCGGGCAAGCAATGCGATCGAACCCGCACGGACCGCGCTCGAGATCTTCGAGCGCACCGAACAGCAACACTCGGGCATGGCGGCAACGCTTCTCGCGATGGCACTTCTCGAGTCCGGCGACCTCGCGGCAGCGCAATCGGCAGCAGAAGACGCACTCGCGCTCTGTCGGCGCTCGACCCGCAACATATTCGAAGCCCTCGTCCATGGTGTCCTGGCCCGCGTCGCTCTCCGCCGCGATGGCGCGGCGGCCGCGGCCGCCGCCGAAGCGAGCCTCGACGAAGCGGCCGCCCTGATCGAGAGAACCGGCGCGAGGGCACTGTCTCCCAGGCTCGCTGAATGGCGCGCGGAGCTGGCCGCCGTGCGCGGCGAGGCCGCGCTCCGGGAGCAGCTGCTTCGAGAGGCGGCCCAGGGCTACCTGGAGATCGGCGCTCCGATGAAGGCCGAACGCCTCGCGAACACCGCCGCCTCCTGAGCGAATCACGTGTCAATTCACGCTCCGCAGCGGGCGTCGGCGCCGATCATCCCATCGGATACATGATCTCGCGGGTCACCCGGTGGACGGCCCTCATCGTCTCTTCGTCGAGTTCGAGCTCGCTTGCGGCGAAGATCTCGGCCAGCTGGCTCTCATGGCTCGCGCCCACGATCGTCGAGGCGACGAAGTCGTGCTGCTTCGACCACGCGACGGCCAGCGTGACCGGCGACATCTCGGCTTCGACGGCAACCGCGAGGAATCGCTCGACGGACGCGAGCGGCTTCTCGCCGACGAAGCGCCTCGTCATGGCCGCCTGGCGGCCGCCCATCTCGAGGTAGCGCGAGAAGCGCGCGCCTTCGGGCCGCTCGCCGCTGTTGTACTTGCCCGAGAGCACGCCGCCCGCGAGCGGCGAGTAGGGGATGAGGCTCACGCCTTCCTTGCGACACACCTGGGCGAGTTCGTCCTCGAAGCGCCGGTTGTTCATGCTGAAGTTGTTCTGGATCGTCTGGTACTCGGCGAGGCCGCGCCGGCGCGAGGTCTCGAGGCTCTTCATCAGCCCCCAGCTCGTTTCGTTGCTGCAGCCGAGGATGCGCACCTTGCCGGAGCGTACGAGATCGTCGAGCGCGCGCATCGTCTCGTCGAACGCCGTGTCGTGGTCGGGCCAGTGCGTCTGATAGACATCGACGTAGTCGGTTCCGAGGCGCTTCAGGCTGGCCTCGACCGCGCGCGTGATGTTATGCCGATCGAGCGCGGTCATGCCCGCACGCTGCGACGCCTTGAGCCAGCCGTGGCTCGGGCCGCAGACCTTGGTCGCGAGGATGACGGCGTCCCGGTCCTTCGTCGCCAGCCACTTGCCCACGATCTCCTCCGTTCGACCAGCCCACTTCGGCTCCGGCGGTACGGGGTAGTTCTCGGCGGTGTCGTAGAAGTTGATGCCGATATCGAATGCCTGGTCGAGGATGCGCAGGCTCATCTTCTCGTCGGTCTGCGCTCCGAAGGTCATCGTGCCCATGCAGATGTCGGAGACGGCGATCGCGCTGGTTCCGAGGCGGCGGGTCTTCATGTCGGGTGCTCCTTGGCGCCGGGCGCGTCTGACGGATTCACGACGGTAGCGCGACCCGGGCACGGTGACGAAGCGACCGCGCGCTTCTCTCGGTCCGGGAGCCGTCTTCCCAGGCAGGCGCGGAAGTTCCCCGCATCCGGCGTGCGAGGATGGGGGCTTACGACTTCGTCAGTGGCCACGCCCCGGCGCATAACGATCTTCGGCCTCGTCGTTGTCCGCTGCCTGGATGCGGTCCTGGACGTCCGTCAGATTTCCCCGGGCTTCGCGCGTGTAGCGCGGGTTGGGCTCGTCGTGGTCGCCAGGCAGCAGTGGCAGACGGAAGCCCGAGTAGACGACCTTGCGCGGTCGCTCGATCGGTGGGTGGGCGCGGTGCAGGGTGTCGCTGCAATGGACGGTGACGTCGCCGGTTCGGGTTTCGAGCATGCGCGGTTGCAGGTCGAGCTCGGGATCACGCCCGGTGGCCTTCGTGTTTGCGCGATGCGAACCTGGCACGACGCCGAGGGCCCCGCTCATGCGATCGGCACCGGTCACCGAGATGCCGCAGGTCAAGGCGTTGCACAGGTAGGAGTGTCGGCCCTGGCCGCAGTCCTTGTGCCAGGGCAGGTCGGATAGACCCTTGACGATCCCGAGTGGCTTGACGAGGCCCTCGGCGGCGCCGCGATGTCGATGGCCATCACCGGTGAGGGAGCCGAGCCACTGATAGCGTTCGTCTTCCGCGAGCGAGCGCAACGAGGCTGACTTCTCGAAGAAGTTCAGCACGCGGACCGCCTGGCCTTCGCCGTCGGCGGTCTCCGCCCACCATGAGTCGCCATCGTCGGGCGTCGCGCGCGCGATCCACTCGTCGATGTCCGTCGCCACTTCTGCCATCTCGGCCTCGTCGAAGACGCCGCGAATGTGGAGGAAGCCGGCCTCGCGCAGGAAGTGTGCGATCTCCTCGCGGTCATCCTCGATCGTGAAGCTCTGGTCGAGATCGAGTTCGCCGCCATCCAGATCGCGAAAGGTGATGTCGCCGGGCTCGTGCACCTTGCGGCCGTCGAGCAGCGCCCGGAGTACCGGCTCCCAGCTGATCCAGTCGTCGATGTTTCCGGCTGTCAACTTCACCCGCGACGTCATGGCCAGCCCCATGGTCGATTGTGCGTCCTGCAAGAGGTCCGACAACGCGTCGGTCGACAGATGGGCCACGATTCCGGCGTGCGCGAGGCCCGGCTCCATCGAGAGCGAGCCGTCGCGCTCGCGGAAGGTCAGCGCGGTTCCGTCGACATCGAGACCGAGCGCCGGGAGCTGCCTGGTCGCGACGCCGCGGCCGGCGAGGCGTCCATGGGCCGCGAGCGCTGTCGGCAACAGCTCGTCGACAATCTCTTCGCGTTCAAGGGGTCGGACGTCCCTGAGGCGCCGCGTGCGCTGGTCGATCGACATGAACCCTCCTCGAGCGGATTCGCCAAGTGTACTCGATGCTCAGATGGCGCCCGGGCGGCGGAGTTACACCGCCCGCGAGGGGCTACCTATGGCCTGGCGATCGGCCGATCGTTGGCGCGCCACTCGGTCATGTCACCGGCGAGGTGCCGGATGTCGGCGTAGCCGGCCTCGAGCAGCACCGATGCTGCCTTTCCGGCGCGGCCGCCTCGCTCGCAGTAGACCACGACGGGACGGTCCTTCTCGCCTTCGAGTTCCCCGAGCCGCGAGGCCAGCTGGTCATGGGGGACGTTGACGGCTCCCGGAACATGGCCGGCCGCGAACTCGTCCGCAGTGCGGACATCCAGGATCAGTGCCGATTCCGGCGGGTTCGACAGGAATTGCTCCTGGGAGATGTCGCTGACCCCCGGCTCCGGCGCGCCGCACGCCAGAACCGACAGGAAGAGGAGGAGTGCGGTGATTCTCATTGACGGGTCTCCATGTACGAGCGTTCGACGCCACGCGATGGCAGATGATTGCACGGATCTCGCTTCGGCGGTTTGTGCTATTCGAATGTGGACGAGGGGCGCGATGAAACGAGATCGTGGTGCTGGGTGGAAGCGCTTGGGAATGGCGTCGTTCGTGGTTGCCGGCCTGGCTTGTGCCACGGAGCCAGCGAGCCAAGCAGAGGAGATGGTTTCCATGTCGAAGTCGAACGAGTCCGTCGTCGTCGAGGGCCTGGGCCGCTTGCCGCAGTTCTCGCATGCCACTGTCGCTGGCGAGCTCATCTTCGTGTCTGGAACGTTGGGCACGCAAGGTGAGGGTTTCGAACTCGCCCCGGGCGGAACCGGTCCCGAGACGACGCAGACGCTGCGCAACATCCAGACGATCCTGCGCGCAGCCGGCGCGGATCTCGTCGACGTCGTGAAGGTGAGCGTCTACCTGCGCGATATGTCGACCTTCGCCGAGATGAACCGTGCCTACGGCGAGTTCTTCCCCGAGGACCCGCCGGCTCGCATCACCGTAGGCGGAGCGGAGCTGGCGCTCGGCGCTGCGGTCGAGATCGAGTGCATCGCGCGGAAGGCCGAGCGCTGATCGCGTCGGAGTCCGTGCTCAAGATGGATGCTTCGCGAGATACGCCTTGGCTTCACGAAGCTCCTCGGTGTCTGCCTCCATTCGAGCCTCGATGAATCGTCGGTAGTGCAGGCTCGCCGCACCGTGATCACCCAACGCGACGTAGGCACGTGCGAGACCGAGCAGCGCGAGGGGCCGGTTCGGCATCCGTAGCAGCGACGCGTGGAATTGCTTCGCCGCTTCGGCGGGCTTCGAAGCCGCGAGCAGCGCCTCGCCGTAGAACTCGTGGGCGGGCTTGATCGGGTTCGCCGCGCCGCGGGGCAGGGGCATCCGTTCCGCCCTTGCCGCTGAATCTGCGAGACGGGCCAAGCCCGCATCGGTCTCGCCGGACGCGATCAGGATCGCACCGGCGACCTGTGCATCCATCACCGCCAGCGGTGCAGCGGTGCGGTTGTAGAACGAGTCCTTGCTCGCCGCGGCCTCGGCCAAGCGCCCGAGCGCCTTCGACGCACGTTTGGCGAGCGCGAGGTCACCGAGCCGAACGGCGCTGATACCCGTTGCCAGAAGCTCGGGGCCCGTCGATCCCTCGCCGACGGGCTTCGTGCGCCACGCCCGTGTCTCCAGGATCAGCCGCGCTTCGACCCTGGGAAGTGCGTCGACCACGCGGGGCTGCTCGCTGTTTCGTTGCACGATCCCGCGCAGGAGCTCGATCCAGCGCTTCGCCCGCACTTCGTCGCCTCGTTGCAGGTCGCCGTACTGGCCCCAATCCAGCGCGTGAACCATGTCACCGGCGTTGTCGCCCGGCTCCCACAGCGCCACCGCCGCGTCGTAGGCCGATTGGTTCGAGACGGACACCTGCTCCCACATCCCGTGCTGGATGAAGATATGCGTCGGCATGTGCCTGGCGTGAGAGACGGCCGGCGCGATGCTGGCGAACTTCCGCGCGGCTGGCAGCGCGAGCGGCGCGTGCACCGGATCGTCGAACGCATGGATCGTGTAGTGCGCCGCGCCGGGATGATCCGGGTCGCGCCCGAAGAGCTGGAGGGCGATGGAGCCCGCCAGGATTCGCTTGCGCTCGCCGATCTTGCCGGCGGCGCCGCCGGCGCTGATCAGCGACAACGCGTAGAAGGCGGCTACCTCGTCGTCGTCAGGATGCGCTTCGTAGAGGCTACGCATCGCTTCCATGTAGCGGGTGCGTCGCGCCTGGATGTCGCCCTCGCCGAAGAACAGGGCCTCGACCGCGAGCAGGAAACCGCGCTCGCGCGCGGTCGGTGCCTTGGCGAGCCGCGCATCCCGCGTGGCCCCCAGCCGCTTCAGTACGTCCCGCGGCGTCTGTCGGTCCATCTCCGGAAGCAGCGGATGGTTGTAGCAAAGCGATTCACCCCAATGGGCCATGGCAAAACCCGGATCGGCTGCCTGGGCACGCTTGAACTCGGCGATCGCCTGCTTCCAGCCGAAGCTATGCAGGATGGTGGCGCCGCGCAGGAAGTGCTTCTGGGCTTCCGCGGATCGGGTCGACGTCGGGAACTGGATCGTGCCGACGTCATTGGCGCCAGCCGCCTGGGCCACCAGAATAAGTGCGACTGGGATCAGGCGATAGTTGATGCGGGTCTTCACCGGTTCCTCGTGTGAATGTGAGTGTGCCTAACGAGCCGTCTCGGTCCGCTCCTCGAGCGTGACCTCGATCCGGTCTGGCGGCAGGCAACGGGTCTCGTCGCACGCCTGGACGTGGACGCTCAGGCGTGTCGGTGGGCGGGTCGCCTTCGGAAGCGCGACAGGAATCTCGACATCGTTCTGGTAGACGCGGATCGCATCCTCCGAAAAGGCGGGCCGGAACCAGTGGCCCTCTGGATAGAGGGCCTCGCCGCCTGCACCTTCCACCTTCGTGGGGATGAGGAACGGCAGTGAGGCGGGGTTGGCGTTCACGTGCCAGCCTTCGTCGATCACGAGCCGGACCAGAACCGGGGAGGTGTCGGCGCCCGCGTGGGTTGCCGAGGCGCGGACGAAATCCCTGCTGCGAGGGAGGCTTGGGCCCATCACCCGGCTCGGGCGGGGCAGGGGCTCCAATGCGGCAATCGTTGCGGGTACTGCTGAAGGCGCTCGCAGGATCAGGGGCGCCGCCGCGGCTGCGATGAGTTCTGCCGCCTCCTGGTATTTCGTCGAACCCGTCGCCGCGCCGAGTTTCCGCAGCGCGCGCAGCGCGACGGCATTGCCGGAGGGAATCGCATTGTCCTCGAACGGCTTGGGTCTCACCAGCAGGTCCGAGTCGCTCGGTGTCAGGAAGAACCCGCCACCGATCGGATCCTCGAAACGCGCAATGAGCACGTCACAGAGTGCGCGCGCTCGGGTGAGCCAGCGTTCTTCTCCGGTGGCCTCATGCAGCGTCAGCAGCCCGTCCGCAAGCATGGCGTAGTCGTCGAGGACGCCGCTCTCCCGGGCTTGGCCGGCAACGTAGGAGCGGCGCAGCGTTCCGTCCTCGGCCAGTAGCCGATCGAGCACGAAGTCTGCTGCACGCTCGGCGCGGTGCAGGTAATCGGGCCGATCCAGTGCACCGGCCGCCTGCACCAACCCTCGAATCGCGAGCCCATTCCAGGCCGCGAGCACCTTGTCGTCGCGAAGCGGTTGTTTGCGTCTTTCGCGTAGCGAAAGCAAGCCTGCGCGGTCCACTTCGAATTCATCGAGCCGGGCGGACAGGTTCTTCGATTCACTCGGCGGCAACGGTCGAACGCGCAGGACGCCAGCCGAAGGATCTTCCGGCATCGGTGCGAGCTCGTACAGTGAAAAGAACGCGGTGGCCCGCTCGGGACCCAGGGCCTGCTCGATCTCGTCGCGCTTCCAGACGTACGAGGCTCCTTCTTCGCCATCGACCTCGGCGTCCTGTGCGGAGTAGAAGCCGCCCTCGGGGTGGCTCATCTCCCTGTCGAGGTACGAAACGGTCCGCTCGACCACGCCCCGGTACAGCGGGCGCTTGGTGAGTGCGTAAGCGCGCGCATAGGCGTCCACCAGCTGGGCGTTGTCGTAGAGCATCTTCTCGAAGTGGGGGATCGACCAGGTCCGCTCGGTCGAATAACGATGGAAGCCGCCGGCCAGGTGATCGTAGATACCCCCGAACGCCATCGCGTCGAGGGTGTTCGTGAGCATCGCCTCGACGTCCGGATCGGGCGCGCTCTCGAGCCTCACCAGGAACAACTCGAGGGTCGGTGGCCGCGGGAACTTGGTGCGCCGCCCGAAGCCGCCATGCTCGCGATCGAAATTCGCTCCGAGCTTCTCCAGCGCCCGGCGCATGGATTCGCCTGGGGGAGCGGGCTCGCTACTCCGCGCGACGCCCGCGTCCGCGAGTCGGGCGAGCCGCTCGGTCACCGCGCGGGCCGTGGTGAGCACCTTCTCGCGCTCATTGGTCCACGCATCGTGAAGGCCGCGCAGGACGCGCGGGAAGCCCGGCCGTCCGCGTGAATCCTCGGGAGGGAAGTAGGTTCCGGCATAGAACGGCTGCCTGTCAGGCGTCAAGAACACCGAGTTCGGCCAACCGCCGGAGCCGTTCAACAGGTGCGTGGCCTTCATGTAGATGTCGTCGAGGTCCGGGCGTTCTTCGCGATCGACCTTGATGGAGATGAAGTGCTCGTTCATGTACGCGGCAATGTCCGGGTCCGAGAACACGTTGCGTTCCATAACGTGGCACCAATAACAAGTGCTGTAGCCAACGGACAGGAAGATCGGCTTCTGCTCTGCCTTCGCGCGGGCGAGCGCGAGTTCTCCCCACGGATACCAGTCGACGGGGTTGTGGGCGTGGAGCTGTAGATAGGGGCTGGCCTCGAGGGCGAGCAGGTTCTTCCCGTCAACACGCGGATAGCTGGCCTCGTCCTGCGCGCTCGTTCGCTGTGCTGCAACGAAAAGTGCGCAGACCAGGAGCGCGAGCATCCCTCCGCTCCGAGTCCGGCGAAATGGGCGCTTGTCACGCCCGCGTCTTCTGCTCATTCGGGGAACGTAGATGCCCCGGGCCCGGAAGTCCCGAGCTGGCCGCCTCGCCTGGCACTAGCGAGTTGGTTCTGGCTGGGTCGGCGTGGGCGCAGGTCGCTTTCGGGGCGCGCCTCGGGACGATCTTCACCGATCATCCCGCCTATCTTCCCACCCTCGAAGGCCACCGGGAGATCGTCGTGCTCGACGGTCAGGGGGGCGGCCGCGCCAATCTCTGGCACAGCGATGTTTCGATTTCACCGAAGCCGCCGATGGGATGAAGGAATCTCCGGCCTGGGGCGGCGACACGATGTGGGCGGACATGACCGTGGCCTACGATGCGCTTTCGGATCGCATGAAGGCCTATCTCGAGGGCCTCGAGGCGGCCATTCACCGCGTCACGCTCGAGGGGGAGGCGCCGGTCTGATCGACTCCCGCGGGTCTCGCCGGCGCGGTCGCGCAGGTTCATTCGCCCGCGGCGATACCCACCGGGCTCGACGCTCGTACACTGATTCTGTTGCACAATGGATCGCCCGGAGGGAGCAAGGATGGTCAGAACCGAACGTTTGGAGCTCCCGGGCGGTGCCGGCGCCATGCTCGCCGCAAGATTGGACCGACCGATCGGGCGCGTGCGCGCGACCGCGCTCTTCGCGCACTGCTTTACCTGTTCGAAGGACCTGGCCGCGGTCACACGGATTTCACGAGGTCTCGTGGCACGAGGCTTCGCGGTGTTGCGCTTCGACTTCACTGGCCTCGGTCACAGCGAGGGCGAGTTTGCGAGTACGAACTTCTCGTCCAACGTCGCGGATCTGGTGTGCGTCGCCGACGCGTTGCGAACGCGCGGTACGCCACCGGAGATCTTGATCGGTCACAGTCTCGGGGGTGCAGCGGTGCTGGCCGCCGCGGGTCTTGTGCCGGAGGTCCGCGCGGTTGCGACCATCGGCGCACCGGCGGATCCCGTCCACGTCGAGAAGCTCTTCTCGGAGAACCGCGACACGATCCTGCGCGAGGGGGAAGCTGAACTCGAGCTGTCCGGACGTCGCTTCACGATCCGCCGGCAGCTGCTCGAAGACCTGGCGACGCAGAAGCTGACGACAGCCATCGCCGGCCTCGGAAAGGCGCTGCTCGTCATGCACGCGCCTTTCGATGACACGGTCGGAATCGAGAATGCGTCGCAGATCTTCCTGGCGGCGAAACATCCGAAGAGTTTCGTGTCACTGGATTCAGCCGATCACCTGCTCACACGCAAAGAAGATGCCGCCTACGCGGCGGAAGTTCTCGCTGCCTGGGCCGGCCGCTTCGTTCCCGAGTTCCCCGACCTGCCCGTCGCCGAACCCGGAGAGGTGGTCGTCCGTGACGTGGAACCGGAGCGGCTCGCTCAGGACATCGTCGTGGGTCCCCATCTCCTGCGGGCCGACGAGCCGCGAGCGGTCGGAGGCGACGATACCGGGCCCACCCCCTATGGGCTGCTTCTGGCTGGCCTGGGAGCCTGTACCGCAATGACGCTACGCCTGTTCGCGAAGCGCAAGAACTGGCCGCTCGGTGAGGTGGAGGTTCGGCTGCGCCACGACAAGATCCACGCGAACGACTGCGCTGAATGCGAGACGGGGACGGGCAAGATCGACCGGATCGAGAAGGAGATTTCTCTCGGTGGGTCACTCAGCAGCGACCAACGCGCGCGATTGCTCGAGATTGCCGACCGCTGTCCTGTCCATCGCACACTCCACTCGGAGGTTCGCGTCGAGTCTTCGCTGATCCCGGCCGCGACGACCACACGACCTGGATCGCACTCGACTCGCTCATAGAAGGCTCCTTCTCGGCATGGGGACGATTTCCGTGTCAGGATACGTCGTTCGTACGTGTGTTCGGCAAGACGGGGAAGCCGCTTCCCTGGCGCTCTTCGGGCATCGAAAGAACCGCAACCCAGGAGGGCTCCCATGGCCGTGTCGGACCACGTCAACCTCGAAGCGTTCATGGCTGGCGTCGAGCGCCACAACCCCGGCGAGACCGAATTCCATCAGGCCGTCTACGAAGTCGCCGACAACGTTTTCGACTACATCGACGACAAGGAGATCTACCACGAAGCCCAGATCCTACGGCGCATCGCCGAGCCCGATCGTGTGTTGAGTTTCCGGGTCTGTTGGGAAGACGACAAGGGCAACATTCGTGTTCAACGCGGCTGGCGGGTGCAGAACAACAACGCGATCGGGCCCTACAAAGGTGGCCTGCGGTTCCACCCGAGCGTGACCCAGAGCATCCTGAAGTTTCTGGCCTTCGAGCAGACCTTCAAGAACAGCTTGACCGGCTTGCCGATGGGCGGCGCCAAGGGAGGCTCGAACTTCAATCCGAAGGGGAAGTCCGACCACGAGGTGATGCGTTTCTGCCAGAGCTTCATGACGGAGTTGTATCGGCACGTGGGAGAGGACACCGATGTGCCCGCCGGTGACATCGGCGTCGGCGCGCGGGAGATCGGTTACCTCTTCGGCCAGTACAAACGCCTGACCAACCGCTTCGTCGGCGTTCTCACGGGAAAAGGGATGGAGTTCGGCGGCAGTCCGATCCGAACCGAAGCCACCGGCTACGGCACGGTCTACTTCATGGAGTCGATGCTGAACCGGCTGAGTGATTCCGTCGATGGCAAACGTTGCCTGGTCTCGGGTTCCGGAAACGTTGCCCAGTACGCCGCTCAGAAGATCCTGGAACTCGGTGGCAAGGTGATCACGCTCTCCGATTCCGGGGGCTTCATCCACGATCCGCACGGGATCGATGCCGACAAGCTCGCGTTCGTAAAGGAACTCAAGAACCTGCGGCGTGGGCGTTTGACAGAGTACGCGGCCGAGTTCGGCGTCGAGCACCACACCGGAAGGCCCTGGGCACTCGCGGCCGACCTCGCGTTTCCCTGCGCCACCCAGAACGAGATCTCGACTGCGGAAGCGAAGCTCCTGGTCGCGAACGGCATCCGCGGGGTATCCGAGGGCGCCAACATGCCTACCGAGCAGGAGGGAATCCACGCCTTCACCGAAGCTCGAATCCTGTTCGCACCTAGCAAGGCCGCGAACGCCGGCGGCGTAGCGGTCTCGGGCCTCGAGATGAGCCAGAACTCCGCACGCATCACCTGGAAAGAAGAAGAACTCGAGAACCTCCTGCGCGACATCATGACCGGGATCCACGACCGCTGCGTCGAACATGGCCGGAGCCCGGGCGACGACCACGTCAACTACGTGAAGGGCGCCAACATCGCCGCCTTCATCAAGGTGGCGGACGCGATGCTCGCTTACGGCGTGGTCTAGGGAACCTCTGTGGAGGCCGCCTCGAAGGTCTTGAGGGGTGGGGCGGCTCTCGACGCTCTGAGGAGGGTTCGCAGATTGCTCTTGTGGGCCGCGGTGCCTGCACGAGGGGATGCCGGCCGGGACCGCGGGTCCGGTTCAGCCCGGAGCGGCAGCGGGGTCCAGGGGGGACCGGCCCGCTTCCAGCCTTCGATCGATTCGCACGCTGCTGGCTGGGCGCTTCATGTGCCGCCTGGCGTTCATCGGCAGGTACCGCAATGCGTTCCGCACCTGGGTCGGTGTCTTCAACACCACGTGGTGATACCGGTCCTTCAGGACGGGTCCAGAGCGCGCGAACACGCGATTTACCGCACGGGCGAGGCGCGCGCCCAGCGACTTCATCCCGCGCCCCAGGGCGTCCGCATCCTTCGCCCTCCACCAGGAGATGGACGTGATCCACCTGGATCGAGTGGTGCACGAGCCGGAAGTCCCCGCGATCACAGGCCCTGGCCCAGGAACCCTCGAGCTCTCGGAGGCTGGGATACCGGGAAGCCAGTCCGGTTCGGCGCAGGTGCGGAATGTCGGACCCCGCCTGCGGCCTTCGACCGGCGCCGGGCCGCTTCCCGCCCCAATTCGATCCGCGCCACGCCCGCTCGCGCCGTCGACCCCGACCCGAACACCTAACATCTACGCGAACCACCCCTCTCAACAGCCCTCCGGGACCCGAGCTGCCCCAGCCGAGCGCCTCTACGCCTCAGCCCGGCGCGCAGGATCGCTTGCGCAGAGCTTCCCTTGAGAGCTTGCGCCCCTTGAACGCGGGCATGGTGAATCTGCTGCCGGAATGGCGTATCCACTCCGGCAGCCGTCGGTTCGGAGCCGACCCGGAACGCCTGGCCCAGGAAGCTCGGCGAGGAACCCTGATGCAACGAGTGAAGCTCCCGATCTTTGTGGTAGTGGCGGCACTCTCGGTCGCCTCGTTCGGCTGTCAGACCCTGGGTGTCGCGGTCGCGCGTGGAATCTCGGAGCCGGCGTGGGCCGAGCCCCTGCGGGCGTCGACGTGGCACGGGATATCGGCTTCGCCGAGACCGAACACGGGCCGCTGGCGCTCGATCTCTACACGCCGAGCGTTCGCCCGGCGGAACCGTTGCCGCTGGTGGTCTGGGTCTATGGGGGAGGTTGGTTCGTTGGAAATCGCAACCAGATCCAGCTCTCGCGGGCCTATCATCTGAGCCGTCGAGGTTATGCAGTGGCTGCCGTATCGTACCGGCTCTCGCCGGTCGCCCCGTTCCCGGCACAGATTCACGACGTGAAGGCCTCGGTGCGCTACCTGCGGGCGCACGCTGCGGAGCTCGGCCTCGATGCCGAGCGGATCGGTATCTGGGGCGCCTCGGCGGGTGGCCATCTGGTCGCGCTCATGGGGACCACGAACGGCAACCGGAAGATGGAGGGCGATGTCGGCGGAGAAGCGCTGCGCGGGGTTTCGAGCGACGTCGCTGCGGTGGTGAACTACTTCGGCCCGGCAGACCTGGTGAACATGCACATCGACGCCGGTCGCGATGAACCGGGCTTCATGGTCGAGAAGTTCATCGGCGGCGGATTCGCCGACAAGCGCGACGTCGCCGTGGAAGCGAGCCCGGTGACCTGGGCCTCCGAGAACGCTGCGCCGATGCTTCAGGTCCATGGCACGGTGGATTCGATCGTCCCGTTTCGTCAGAGCGAGCGAATGCACCAGGCGCTGGTTCGGGCCGGCGCGGATTCGACCCTTCGCGCGGTCGAGGGCGGCGACCACGGTCGGGGCGCCGATTTCGACGGCGAGGTCCTGATCGATGAAGTTGCCGATTTCTTTGATCGACACCTGAAGCGCTGAGGGCCGCTTCTCTCGTCAACGAGGGTTTCGTCGGCGCTCATCGCCGCGCGGTGACCGGGATGCAGATCTCCAGGAAGCCGCCCGCCTTCCCAGGCTCGAAGCCGGGCGGGTAGCGCTCGAAGTCCGGTCCCTGGCGGTACTCGTAACGGCCCTCGGCGAGCCAGGTTCCCCAGATCCAACGCATCGTCTTCTGGAGTTCCTCGTGCAGGTTGGGAGCCTTCAGATGGTGGGTGAAGACGGCGTAGCTCTGGCGCGGAACGGTCTCGGCCACGGCACCGATCGGAAGCCGGTCGACGCGCTCGACGGCGACGCCGGCGAGGTAGTCGAACTCGCCGCTCTCCGGATCGCTGTTGAGACACAGACCATAGGTCTCGAGGCCGTCCCGATGGGGAATCGTGTCTTCCAGGGGGTTGAAGCGATCCCACAGCGCCGGGATCTCATGCTTGTTCGCCTGGTCGAAGCGTTCGCGGACACCGGCCACGGTAAAGGCGGGGATTTCAACGATCTCGGGTTCCATATCGAGTACCTCTTGCAGATGGCCGAGGGATTCGGCCGTGATGGGGAGTCGCCAGTTCAGGCTGGACGCCGGTGTCCGAGCCCTGAACACGCCCGGCGTCAGCCCGAAGGCACGCTTGAACGCGCGGGTGAATGCCTCCTGGGAGTCGTACTGACAGCCCAACGCCAGATCGATCAAACGGAGTTCAGGATCCCCCTCGCTCAGCCGCCCGGCAGCGACGGTGAGACGGCGATGGCGCAGGTAGGAGCCGAACGCTTCGCCGCTGAGGATCCGAAACAACCGCGAGTAGTAGTGCGCCGAGAAGCCGGCCTGCTCGGCGACCTCGGAGAGCCGAAGCGGCTCGAAGAGGTGACCCTCGATGTGCTCGATCCCGAGCAGGAATCGCTCGCGTGCGTCCATGGCTCCGATGATAGGGCCGCCCGGCAGGCGGCGTCTTGATCGCGGATGCGCTTGGCGCTTCGGGGTGGCGACCGAACGAAGTGCACCCGCTCCGGTCGCTCGCTTGCTAGCCTCGCCCGATGACGAATTCGAGATCTCTCGTGATCGGTACGTGTCTGGCAGTGATCGCTCTGCTTCCGGGAGCCGCGGTGCCGGCGCTGGCCGAGGTCGCGGCGGCGCCGGACCAGGTGGTACCGCTCGCGCCAGGCCAGAGCATTCCTTCCGCGGAGGTTCGCGCGGTCACGGGTGAACCTGTCGACCTCGCCGACCTGGTCCGCGAGCAAGGCACGTTGCTGGTCTTCTACCGTGGCGGCTGGTGACCCTATTGCAACACGCAGCTCGGAGAGCTGCGCCACGTCGAGAAAGAGCTGGCCTCACTCGGTTTCGAGATCATCGCCTTCAGCGCGGACCAGCCGAGTCAGTTGGTCGATAGCCTCGAGGTGAAGGGCCTCGGCTACGCCCTCTACTCGGACGCTCGGATGGAAGCCGCCCGCGCGCTCGGCATCGCCTATCGACTGACGGCCATGGAAATCGCGCGCTTCAAGTTTCTCGGGATCGATGTCGAGGAAGCATCCGGAGAGACCCACCACGAGCTGCCGGTGCCAAGCGTCTTCCTGGTCGAAAAGGGGGGGCGCATTCTCTGGGTCTACTCGAACCCGGACTACACCGTTCGGCCCGAGAACGAACGGCTGCTGAAGGCCGCGCGAGCGGTCCGCCCCTCCATGCCGTGAGGACTGCAGCCGCTCTCGATGCTAGGCGGATACGCCGCCTACCTGGCGCAACCGTTCGATCCGCTCTTCCAGCGGCGGGTGTGAAAGGAAGAGCCTCTTCCAGCCGCTGACTTCCCCACCATTGATACCGAAGGCGGCAAGGGCTTCCGGGAGGGGTTCGCTGGGGCCGCTCTTCAGGCGCTCGAGCGCCGCGATCATGTTGGAGCTGCCCGAAAGGCGCGCGGCGCCAGCGTCGGCGCGGAACTCACGCTGTCGCGAGAACCACATGACCAGGGTGCTCGCGAGGATTCCGAATGCGATCTGGGCGGCGATCGAGGTCACGAAGTAGCCGATCCCGAGCCCGCGCTCGTTCTTCAGCACCACGCGGTCGACGAAATAGCCGACCACGCGCGACAAGAAGATCACGAACGTGTTCACGACACCCTGGACCAGCGCCATCGTGATCATGTCGCCGTTGGCGACGTGACTCACCTCGTGGGCGAGCACGCCGTCGACTTCGTCCGGGGTCATTCCCTGGAGAAGGCCGGTGGAGACGGCAATCAGCGAGTGGTCCCGACGGGCGCCGGTGGCGAAGGCGTTGGGTGTATCACTCGGGAAGATGGCGACTTCGGGCATGCCGATTCCGGCCGCCTGGGCGTGGATCCCGATCCGCTCGAAGAGCCACTGCTCGGTCTGCCCCGTCGGGTTCTCGATGATCTGGGCGCCGACCGCGCGCTTCGCCATGAACTTGGAGAGCGCGAGCGAGACGAACGAGCCGGCCATGCCGAACACCGCGGAGAAGATCAACAACGCCGTAAGATTCAGATCGACCCCATTCTGGTCGAGGATCGATTCGACCCCGAGTAGCTGGAGGGCGATTCCGGCAACGACCAGCACGGCCATATTGGTCATCAGAAACAGGAAGATTCGCTTCATGCTGCGGGGTCCTTCAGGAGGGCACGGTTGGCGGGCGGGTCGGGTATTGGATGCCCCGACCAGCATTGCAGTTCGCGCGCCGGACGCCAAAGCGCGACCGGCCGCCGGCTCGGGGTGCGGCGAGCGGTCGGACCGTGCTCATCGGTCCTTGGCTCCGGCGCGCCGCAGTTTGGAGAGCTGATTCTCGAGCCAGGACGAGAGCCAGAAATTCCGGCTCTCGGCGCCGAGGCGTTCGTGTGCCTGGATGGCTGCCGCGAGCGCCCTCGGGTGGTCGGAGCGCTGTTCGAGCACGATATCGAGCAGGTGAAGCGCTTCGGCGCACTCGCCGGCCGCGATGCGCGCCTCGGCGCGCTCGACGATCCCGTCGGGTCCCCCTGCGAGGTCGAGCAGGTCCGAGTGGATCGCCCGTCTGGGGACCGGGTAGAGTTCGGTGGTGGATTCGTGGTGAAACCAACCGGCGTAAGACTCCCAGATTGCACGGACGCCCCAGGAGACCTTGCCGTAACCCTCTCCCACCTCGAGTTCGGGGGGGAGCCCGATCTCGGACATCAAGGCGTGTACGTCCTTGCCCTCGTTCATTCCCTTGACGGTCTCATCGTGGACGTAGTGGATGGCATCTCGTAAGGCTGTCAGTTCGTCGGAAATCAAGCCAGCGCCGAGGATGGGCGCATGGTGCCCGTACAGGATCATTTCGGGCTCGAGGGCTCGCACCCGCTCGACAGCCTCGGCGCACACCAGGGGTTCCCGGTAGCGATCGCCTCGAATCGTTACCAGGTTCGGGAAGTGGCCGAACAAACAACCGAACAGGTTGCCGGTGAAGCAGATCCGGTGTTCGGGAAGCCAGACGACCAACGAGTCATTGGTCTCCGCACCCGGGATGCCGATCAACTCGAGCTTCAGTCCGCCGTAGGAAAGCTCGTAGCGATCCTCGAACAGGATGTCGGGCACCGGCCGGTCCTGGGCGACCAG
The DNA here is from genome assembly GCA_029261795.1 of Deltaproteobacteria bacterium. GTDB lineage: Bacteria > Myxococcota_A > UBA9160 > UBA9160 > UBA6930 > JAJDAP01. The sequence continues at coordinate 6,000 of JAJDAP010000015.1, read as the reverse complement.
GCCGCCCGGGACGTTGGCTTTGACGTACTGGATCTCTCGTTGGATCTTGTTCGCGAAGGCGAAGCCCGAGCGATCGGCGCGGAAGGGCGCGAGCCGCTGGTCGTAGCGTTGGTGCTCGGTGTTTCCGGCCTGGGCGATCACCAGGAGCTCGGGATCCTTCTCGCGGAAGTGCGCGACCCCGCCAACGTGGTCCGTATGCCCCTGGGTCAGGATCAGGTAGCGCGCGGCCTTGTTCGAGAAGGCTTCGAAGTTCAACTGGTGGATCGGCGCTTCGAAGCCCATGCCTGCGTTGATCTGGATCGAATCTTCCGCGGTCTCGATGCGGTAGCAATTCGAGAAGCCCTCGGACATCGTGATGAAATCGTTGATCCGCTCGCCGCCGAGCACGGCGGCGTCAGGCTCGCCAGGCCGATTCTTGTAGATGGGTTGCCTCATCCCCCCAGTGCTACACCGGCTGGCGCCCGAATGCACCCGCAGAAAGCGAGGGATCGAGCGCTTGGTGCTTTTCGATCGTCTCCGCAATAGTCCGGGCATGAGTGAGCCCCTCGCCGATGAGCCGCTGAGTCGGAGCAAGCGGATCGCTTTCTCCGCGATCCTTGTCGGCCTGCCGATCCTGGTCTGTCTGCTACTGGGCGAACTGTGGGTTCGACAATTCCTGCCCCAGTCCGACCTGCGCCATCGGGATCTGTTCTTCCGCTACGAGCCCTTCGTGGGCACCGAAGGCATCCCCGACAAGAAGGGGGTCTTCGGAAACCGCTCGTTCAAGACGGTGGTGGAGCACAACAGCGAGGGTCATCGGGACGGCGAACATTCGAAGGCGAACCTGGACGGACGCTTCCGCATCCTCACGGTCGGGGACAGCTTCACCTGGGGACATGGCGTCAACAACGACGAGATCTACATGAAGGTCCTCGAGCAGCTCGATGATCGTCTCGAGACCATCAACCTCGGTGGGCCCGGCGGCGACCCGCCTAGCGAGTTGAAGGTCTATCTTTCGCAGGGCAAGGCGTACGAACACGATGTCGTCTTGATGGGCTTCTATCTGGGAAACGACGTGGTCTCGCGCCGGCCCGGCCCGACGAACTCACCGCCGATGTGGGGCTTCACGGAAACGGGTGAGTTCCAACTGATCGGGGTCGAGAAGACCGCGAGCGAGGTCGCCGAGATCCGCCGCGCGAGCGCGGCCGAGTACGCCCAGGATGCGGAGCGGACCGCGAGCGAAGAGGCGAGCTTCTGGCTGCGGCAGAACTCCCAACTGTTCACCGTGTTGGGCAACGGACGGGACTACGCCTCCGAGGTCATGAAGGGCTCCGTCGCCTACACGAAGATCGCACGGTTGTTCGGTCAGGAACGTCAGCGTCACTTCCCGTTCCTGGACTTCTGCCAGGAACAAGACAGCGAGGATGTCGCCCACGGTTGGAAGCTGGCAGAGGCGACGCTCCGACGTTTCAAGCAAGAGGCCGAGGCGTCGGGCGCGCGCCTCTACATCCTGATGATCCCGGATATGTACCAGACCTGGCCCGAGTACTACGAGACCACGGCACGACGCTACGGATACGATCCGGCGGTCTATGACCTCGAGAAACCGAACCGCGTGCTCGGGGCGCTCTGCGACGAGATCGGAATCGCCTGTCTCGATCTGGTGGCGCCGATGCGGGCCGAGGTGCAGGCGGGCCGTTCGCTCTACTACCGGCGCGATCGCCACTGGACGCCCGAAGGCCATCGCGTGGCGGCCGATGCATTGTTCGCCGATCTCGAGCAGCGCGGCTGGTTGGACGGATCCCTTGATCCGCTCCGCGCGAATTGACGGTCCGCGCCATGGATGCGGAGGTCGTGGTCGTAGGTGCCGGCGTTGTCGGACTCGCTTGCGGAGCCGAGCTCGCCAGTCGAGGGCGCTCGGTGCTCGTCATCGAACGCCACGGAGCCGTGGGGTTCGAAACCTCGTCTCGCAACAGCGAGGTGATCCATGCCGGCATCTACTACCCCAAGGACTCCCTGAAGGCCGTCTGTTGTGTGGAAGGACGCGCGCTGCTGTACCGGCGCTGCGCGGAGTATCGCATTGGCCACCGTCGGACCGGAAAGCTGATCGTCGCGACGCACGAGGATGAAGTCGAAAAGCTCGCTGGGATCGCAGCGCGCGCCCTCGCCAACGGTGCCGGCAGCATCGAATGCCTGGACGCCCCGGCCGTGGCCCGTATCGAACCTGGAATTCGTTCGCGCGGCGCCGTCTGGTCACCGGAAACCGGCATCGTCGATGCCCATGGACTGATGCATAGCTATCAGGCCGAGCTCGAGGAGCGGCAGGGCAGTGTCGTACTCAACACGCGCGTCGTCAGCCTGACCCGACAGAGCTTCGGCTGGCGGGTCGGAACCGAGGCCTCCGACGGCGAACGCTTTGCCATCGACTGCGGCCTGGTGGTGAATTCGGCGGGCTTGAGCGCCGACGCGGTTGCAGAGATGGCGGGCCTGGATCCCGATGCGCTGGGCTATCGCATTCGACCCTGCAAGGGCGACTACTTCAGCATCGCGCCGGCAGCGGGCGTCGCCGTGAACCATCTGATCTACCCGGTGCCACCTATGGACGGTGGCCTTGGCATCCACGTCACCGTGGATCTCGGAGGCCGTCTGCGGCTCGGGCCGGATGCCACCTACGTCGATACGATCGACTACGCGGTTGCGGGCGAGAAGGCAGAGCACTTCGCTGCGGCAGCCCGGCGTTACCTGCCGGACATTCGCGCCGAACACCTGGCGCCGGAGATGTCCGGAATCCGGCCCAAGCTCCAGGGGCCCGGCGAACCCTTCCGGGATTTCGTGGTGGCCGAGACCTCCGCCGCCGGCGCGCCCGGGATGATCCACCTCATCGGGATCGAATCCCCCGGGCTCACGGCTTCGGCGGCGCTGGCGCGCAGGGTCGCAGATCTGTGCTCGAGCGCCTGACTTGTCAGTCGCCGATCCAGCTTCCGTGGAACCCGTGCGGGACCCGTCGCGGAAGCTTGACGCTTGCAACCGGCGCATCGGCCGGGTTCGCGCCGTCGAGGATGACCAGGCTGCTCGAATCCTCGGCCTTGTCGTAGACGTACCCCATGGCCCACCCGTCGTCCTCGGCTGAGGTCTCCGTGCGCGGCACGAACACGAACTCGCCCGGCTGGGCGTTGGGCCCGAAGTCGTGGCTCGCGGACGTGCCGGCTGCGAGGTCGTACCTGGTGACGACACCGGGGGCATCCATGCCGCCGCCACTCCCCGGCCGCGAGCCGACCACCCAGCCGTAGCGGGCGGGTAGGCCCACCAGTCGCTCGTCGACGCGGGGAAAGCCGTGCGACACGTCGTCCAGCGGTTCTTCGCTGACGGCGCCGGTTTCCATGTCGAAGGTCCATTTGTAGAGGTAGGACGGGGCGAAGTCGTCCATCGAATCGCGCCACATGTAGGCGTGATGGCCGACGAGGCAGACCACTTTCGAGCCCTCGACGTGGGCATTCAGCGGGTGGAACACATAACAAGGGTTCACTTCGAACCAGCGGATGTCCGCGTTCGTACCGAAGCGCGGCATGATGCCGATGCGCGCGCCGTAGCTTTCGTCCCAGCCGATCGGGATGTCACCGGCGATGGCCTTCTGGAGATCGAAGGTCACCGGCAGGTCCATGAAGATCGCGTGGTCCCGGGTGATCATGAAGTCGTGCATCATGGTCGCGCCGGGCACTTCGATCTCGGCCGAATGCACCAGCTCCCCGTTCGTATCGAGCACGTGATAGGTGAGGAACGGCGGCAGCGGGCCATAGCCGAAGAAGTGCAGCTCGTTCGTTTCCGCACACAGCTTCGGGTGGGCGGTAAACGCGGTGGTCAGCTTTCCGTTGTAGTCGAGGGGTCCGACGGTTTCGAGTTCACTCGTGATCTCGAACGGAAAGTCACTTCGGGGTCCATGGCGCCGGCGCCGCGTTCGAGCTTCGGTGTCTTGACCCAGCGGTTGCGATACCAGGCGGCCTTGCCGTCTTCGAGGCGCACGCCGTGCACCATGCCGTCGCCGAAGAACCAGTGGTCCCCCTTGCCGTCCTTGGGGTTAGGTGTGTTCCGGATGTAGGTCCCGCGAAGCTCCGAGGGAACGGCCCCGCTAATCTCGAGATCGAACTCGGTGAGTTCGTCGTGGACGGGGGCGTAGTTTCCGGAAAGGAACCAGGGTTCGGGAGCAGCGTTGGCGGCCATGAAGGCGCCTCCTGTGTTGGGGTAGCTTGGAACTAGCGAGAGAACGCGAAGCCTTCGTAGCCGTTGGCGACGACTTCCTGGCACTTCTCGAGGTAGACGTCGAACCCGAGGTAGGGCATGAAGACGCGGGGTTTGCCCGGAATGTTGGCGCCCAGGTACCAGGAGTTGCAGGTCGGATAGAGCGTGGTGTTACCCACTTCGTTGACGTGCTCGACCCAGGCGTCTTCCGCTTCCGGCAACGGCTCGATCGTCACATGGCCGGCGTCCCGCATGTGGCCGATGCAATCGGAGATGAACGCCACGTGCTGTTCGATGGAGGGGACCATGTTGGAGAGGACCGAAGGACTGCCGGGACCGGTGACCAGGAACAGGTTCGGGAAACCGGCGCTCCCCAGGCCCAGATAGGTTCGCGGGCCCGCTTCCCACTTCTTGCCCAGGGTTTCGCCGCGCCGCCCACGGATGTCGATTCGCGAGAGCGCTCCTGTCATCGCATCGAAGCCGGTCGCAAACACGATCGCGTCGACCGGGGTAGACGTGTCGCCAGTGACGACACCCTCGCTGGAGATCCTCCCGATCGGGTCTGCCGAGACATCCAGGAGCGTGACGTTGGCGCGGTTGTAGGTCTCGAAGTAGCCGGAATCTGCGCAGAGTCGTTTGCAGCCGACGACCGTATCTGGGCAGAGCTTTTCCGCGATCTCCGGATCGTCGACCACACTGCGGATCTTCTCGCGGATGAAGTCCGCTGCGCCGCGGTTGGCTTCCTCGTCCATCAGCAGGTCCGAGAACGCCGCCAGAAACGGCAGCCCGCCGTGGGCCCAACGGTCTTCGTAGATCTGGAGCCGCTCTTCCTCGGAGACGGTCCCCGCCTCCGCCTCGTTGCCTCGGAAGTTGGCGCCGAAGGTCGTCAGCTTGTTCTGGGCGCGGAATTCCGGGTACGAGGCCTTGGCGCGCTCCGCATCCTCCCGGCTCAGGGGTTTGTTCCACGCCGGCACCGAGAAGTTGGGCGTGCGCTGGAAGACCGTGAGATGAGCCGCCTGCTCGGCGATGATCGGGATCGACTGGATTGCCGACGAGCCGGTTCCGATGACGCCCACGCGTTGGCCGCTGAAATCCACGCCCTCGTGAGGCCAGCGGCCGGTGTGATGGACGGCACCCTTGAAGTCTTCGATCCCCGGAATGTCCGGCGTGTTCGGCGACGACAAGCAACCTGTCGCCATGATGCAGTAGCGGGCCGTGATCGGGCCCGTACTGGTCTCGATCTTCCACAGGTCGTTCGGCTCATCGAAGTGCGCGGCGCGAACCTCGGTCTCGAAGCGGATGTCGCGTTCGAGGTCGAAACGCTGGGCGACGTGTTCGAGGTAGCTGAGGATCTCGGCCTGGGGCGAATAGCGCTCGCTCCATTCCCATTCTTGCTGGAGTTCCTCGGAGAACTGGTAGGAGTATTCGATGCTCTCGATGTCGCAGCGAGCCCCGGGGTAGCGGTTCCAGTACCAGGTCCCCCCGACGCCATCGCCCCGCTCGAGACAGCGGACACTCAGTCCGAGTCCGCGCAGACGGTAGATCGCGTAGAGCCCGGCGAATCCGGCGCCGACGACGACGGCGTCGACGCTTTCAGTAGACGGAAGAGATTGGGTTTGGCTCATGGCTTCCCAGTCTAGTCGACTTGAGGGCAGTGCCATCGATTCTGATCAATGAAGCTGGAGCGCGGGCATCGCCTGAGCGGGGACGGACTCCTCAAGTTTCAACTTTGCAAGTTTCCCCGAAGGGAAACTTGCAAAGTTGAAACTTGAGGAGTCCGTCCCC
>JAJDAP010000014.1 GCA_029261795.1 Deltaproteobacteria bacterium | reverse complement strand
AGCACTCCGTCCCAGGACCGGAAGAAGATCGCCTCGCTGATCTCGTTTGTCGTGGAGTCGAAGACCTCCGCGCCGAATGCCATATCTCCGCGGGCGTTGATGTGAAGATCGAAGAAGAAGTTGACGAAACTGATGCTCGCCGAGCCCGGAATCAGCTCGCCCTCCCTAACAAAGAGCGTGATGTCACCGGAGGGTTCTGCGCCGAATATCGCGCGGTCGTTCAGTGCGCTCACAGAAGGACCCGCAAGGGAGCTGACCCCCACGAGTTGGTCCGATTCGTTGATCGCCACCTGGTCGAGCCGCCCAGCGAAAGTCAGCCCTGCGGCCCCGGGAATGGCGTCCCCCTCTCGAACCACGAGGCGGGACGCGCCGGCACGATCGAAGATCCAGGTTCCCCGGTCGGCGTTCGGGGCCGCCGTCGCCGGATCGAGCACAGCGGAGTAGACCACGCTTCCGGAATCACTGATCCTTCCCCCGAGCGAGCGGTCGAAACGCACACCCCCGGTCCCGACCGCAACGTCTCCATCACGGACGACCCACGAGAGCTGCCCGTCCACCGAGGCTCTCACGAAGCCCGTTTCCTGGGCGGTAACCAAGCCAAAGATGGACTCGCCTCGGGCATTCATCTCGGGCAGACCGACTCCGAGAACTGGCGAGGCAGAGATCCCTGTCGCAGGGTTTCCTTCGCGAGCCAAGAGAACCACCGTCCCATCGCTCCGCCGCAGCCAGATTCCAACCTCGTTCGTCCGGTCGACCAGGTTCCCCGTGAGCTTCTCGCGAAAGACCACCCGGCCCTCGGCGTCAGAATCCCAGAATCGCTGATTCCCCGTGAAAAAGGCAGCCGTGGTGCCTGGTGCTGGATCGCCTTCGTGGAAGACGGGAGAGGCGGTCGCCCCGTTCTCTACTCGCCAGAGCCCGGTCGTGCCGACGGTCGACCCCGCCGGCATGAACGTTCCGTAGAAAGCGAAAGCGCCGCCCTCGGCCACGCCGGAGGCCCGATCGAAGGTGTAGAAGGTGGCGCCCGGCTGTCCCGGAACCGCGTCCCCGGCGATCGCGATGGGGGTCGCCGTGCCGGAGGGATCGAAGACCCAGACGCCCTCCTCAACCGTCGTGCTCGCAACAACTGCGATGAAGCCATCCTCCGACATGGAGGCCCGCCAATTCAGTGGACTGAATCGGAAGGTGCCGGTCCCGCCCACCACCGGATCACCATCGGCAGCGATCGTCCGGAGCGATAGAGACAGGGCGAGACCCGAGACGGGCACCAATGTCCAGGCCGCCAGGAGCAGGACCGCGAATAACCTCATGCCGAGATAGTGGTTCTCGAATCATCAATGTGTCAGTGATTGGGTGGCGGCTTCTGCGGGCGAAGCTGCGAGAGACGGACTGCTGTCACCCAAATCGCCGACACGGCTCAGGTTCTTCCCGCCCCAATCGGGCTACCCCTTGGATGGCAGGCCCGAGAGGCGCGCCTCCGACGCCCTGAACATGGTTCGGCTGCCGTGCAGAGTAGGCGACGTCGTTGACAACAACGATGGGCGCATAGCTGATCGGACTCTCGCCGTAGCGCGACGACCCGCGCTTCCAGGCGATCTTGGATCAGATTCCGCCGCCGCCGGCCGACGCTCCTGGGTGCGCGTGATGGCCCGATTGAGGGGCCGCATAGGACCGCGGGGCCGTCACGGGTGCCGCTGTGTGCAGTCCAATCCAGCCCCCTGCATGGCCGGAGCTGCAAGTACGCGGAATCGCTCACGCCTTCCTGCGACTGAAAATGCGGCTGTCGCCAGTTCGACTCTGGCCTGGGCCACCATCAACCCCGCGACGAAGTCTTCGAGAATGCCTCGGGGACGAGCCGATTCGAGACGATCCAGAACTCGTGGCGGATCACCTCGTCGGAGTCCTGTGAGTCTGGGACGAGCCGCCCGCCTGCACTGGCGTAACGCTGGTCCGGGTTCTTTCGGGCCACGAACACCTCCGCATCGGTGGCAGCCGCATCGTTGTTCGCGCGGCAGCCCGTGCGGGCGGGCCCTTCGGGTGGCCTCCCTAGCCGCGCAGGCGTGAAGATAGCCGCAGGCACGATCTTCGTACTGCGCCGAATCGCCCGGCCGCCGGAAGTTGGGATGGATCAGACCGAATAACTCGGTCCCACTTCGTGCCCCGCCGCTATAGGACGCGCCGACTTCGTTTCAACGCGCGCCGCCGCGCCCAAGCGATGATTGGCAGCGCCAGCGCCAGTTCGGACCCGAGCCCGCAGTAGGACGGCGGGGGAAGCTCCCGATTCTTCCAGGGCGCGCCGGCGCACTGTGGATCGGAGGCACTGAGCGCCACCCCCCAGATCGAAAAGCCTCCATCGAAATCGACTCGCCCGTCGCCGTCGTTGTCCTCACCGTCCTGGCACTGAGGATCTTCCGTCCCCCAGCTCGAATCTAGACACCCTGGGTCTGCAAGATCGAGGAGGCCGTCACCATCGTTGTGCACGCCGTCGTCGCAAGGCAGGCCCGGCTCCAGCTCGGACACGTCGGTCGACCCGGTACAGCCAACGTCTTGCAGGAAGTCGACCGCGCCGTCGCCATCGTTGTCGATCCCGTCGTTGCACTCGGGGGCGAGCGGCGAGAATGCGAGGCTGAAGGGCTGGAGCACGCCATCGCTGCTGTCAGCGACGAGGTCGACGATACCTTGTGGGTCGATCCGAAGGATGGAGTTTTCCCTCGTGTTCGCCACGAAGATGTTGTCGTCGGAATCGACGACGAGTCCCCACGGGTTTCCGATGCCATCGCTCTGGTCAGCGAGTACACCGACGAGTGTTCCTGTGCTGTCGAACTTCCAGACCTTCTCCTGCTGGTGGTCGGTAACGATGAAGTTGTCCTGCGAGTCGAAGGCGACCGCGAGCGGTAGGCTGACGTGGCCGCCCGATTGCGTGGTCGGGATGACTAGCACCGCGCCGCCGATGCCGTCGAGCTTCCAGACACCAGTGTTGGCCGCGACAAACAGCTCGCCGTTCCTCGGACAGGAGGCTCGCGGCGGCGATGGAGGGAAGGCGGCGATCGCGACGACGATCGACCAGCAGGGCCCGGTCGCACTGTACTTCCTATCCGTGCCCCGAGATCTGGCAGTCAGACGAATGCGGACGAATATTGAGAACAGACAGCTCTCGGGAGTTGCGCTTGGGGGACTTCTCGTCCTCGTCCGGCGAAAGCCGTGACCGTCTCGACGGCGGTCGACTGCCTACAGGATCTCGATCTCGCGCAGGTGACCCGCCACCGCGCGCACGATGCGGTCACGGCCGAACGGGGCTAGGTGGCTGCCGCTGAACCAGTGGATGCGGGCGTCGTCCCACCACTTCGCGAGGGCGGCCGGGTGCTCGGGGGGGACGATCCGATCGCCGCGCCCCGCGACGATCATGGCGCGCTCGCGGGGGATGCGGAGCGGAAAGGTCAGCGGTGAGTGGATGCGGAACGCGCGGCGCAGCTCGTCGAGTGAGAGCGCGGCCTCTCCGCCTTCCCGATAGTGGCGGGTGCGCGTGAAGAAGCCCCACGCAAGATCGCCGATGCAGACCGGCGGGACCATCGGGACGACGAAGTCGAGTTCGTCGGTCAGCCCGGCGGTGAGTGCCGCCAGATATCCACCGAGGGACAGCCCGAGCACGCCAACCGGCGACCCACTCTCACTCTTCAGCCAGTAGATCATCTGACGGATCTCGTAGACGGCCTCACGCACCGCCTCGCCCAGACGCGTAACGTCCGGGACCGCGAAGTGCTCGCCGGAGAAGCGGGCCCCGACCGGCGTGCGCGCACCGTGATGCGGCAGCGTCAACAACGCGACGTCGAGACCGAGGCGGAACCACTGGTTCGCGAGCAGCACGACGCCGTCGACTCGCGGGTTTCCCATCGTGAACCCGTGCAGCGCCAGCACCGTGGCGCGCGGCCGTCCCGGCTCGTGGACCCAGTGATCGACCAGGATGGGACCGTCGCTGCCGTCCATCTCTTTGCTGAACGGCACGTAGTCGCTCTCGATCCGGCGCGCGATGACGCGTCCGCCGTCGAGGCGACGCCGCGCGCGGCTCCGCATGCGCAGCGGGTGCGGCGGCTCGTCGAGGAACCCGAAGAAGCGCCGCGGCTCGGCCTGGAGGACCGGATCCAGGGCCGCCGCCGCGGACTCCCGCAGCGCGTCGAGGTCCTTCGGGTCGGGGATCAGCGCGCGTTCGACCACGATCTGCATGGCCCGCAGCACCGTAGTGTCCAGCATAGTTCCGATCCCGGTGAGGAAACGCGTACCCAGGCCTTCCGGCGGAAGCACCGGTGAGGGAAGCGGGGCGAGCTTCATGGGTTCGGTGGGAATCGTCGTCGACATGCACGTCCTCGCCGTTAGTTCGCACGACGACTACGATAGCCATCGACGCGTTCTATGCGATTCGGTAGCGCATCGAGCGCGCGCGATGGCCAGAACGGAGTGTGGCGCGATGACCCTTAGACGTCTGAGCGGAGTGGATTCGGCCTTTCTGGCCGCCGAGCGGCCGGGCAACCCGCTCCACATGATGGGCATGGTGATCCTCGACCCCTCCGGTTTTCCGGACGGCTATACGTTCGAGGCGTTTCGTCACCTCTTCTCGCAGCGGCTCGCAGACCTCGCGCCCCTGCGCCGTCGCCTGCTCGAGGTGCCCGGTCAGCTCGCGCTTCCCTTCTGGCTCGAAGACGCGCCGATCGACTTGGACGTGCACTTCCGCCGCGCCGCCGTGCCGGCCCCCGGCAGCCCGCGCGAGCTCGCAACGATGGCGGCGGAGATGGCCGAGCGGCCGCTCGAGCGCGACAGGCCGCTGTGGGAGATCGTGATCGTCGAAGGGCTCGAGGGTGAAAGGCTCGCCCTGATCGCGAAGCTGCATCACGCCATGATGGACGGAATCGCGGGCGTGCAGCTCATGGCCTCCCTCATCACGACCTCCCCCGAGTACCGCGAGCCGCCGCGACGCAGCGCGAGGAGCGAGCCCGCTCGCGTTCCCGGGCCCCTCGAGCTGCTGACCCGCTCGGTCCAGTGGCTCCTGCGTGAGCCGCTGCGGGCCGCAAGCGCCGCCGCCCACACGGCGCGCTCCAGCTGGGAGCGCGCGAAGACGCAGGCCAACGAGCCTGATGCGCCCGCCCCGCAGGTGCGAAAGAGCTGGCTGAACGTCCCGATCACGAAGCACCGGACGGTCGCCTACACGAGCCTGCCGCTCGGCCGCGTGAAGGGGCTCGCGCACGCGGGCAGCGCCACCGTGAACGACGTGATCCTGACCGTGGTCGGGGGTGCGGTGCGGGAGTACCTCGAGGCCCGAGACGTGATGCCGGACGATCCGCTGGTCGCGGCCGTCCCGATGGCCTTGCGTACCGAAGGCGACGACGACAAGCGCTCGAACGCGGTTACGAGCGTGTCCTGCAGCCTCGTGACCGACGTGCCCAATGCCGCCGTGCGACTCCGCGCCATCCGCGATGCGATGAAGAGTCGAAAGCGGAGCCGTGGCAGCACCGTTGGAGGCGACCTGGCCGCCTGGGCGGAGGTTCCGTCTCCCTTCGTCTTCTCGCTGCTCTCCAGCGCCTACGTCGACCTGCACATTGCGGACCGCATCGATCCCCCGTGCAACCTCGTCGTCTCGACGGTCCCCGGCCCGCCCGAGCCGCTATACCTGTTCGGCTCGCGCATCGAGGCCATCTATCCGCTGGGCCCCATCTACGCCGGCGTCGCCCTCAACGTGACGGCGATGAGCAGCTGCGACTCGGTCGACTTCGGCCTCGTGGCGTGCCGGGGTCGCATGCCGGACCTGTGGGATCTCGTGGACGCGCTCCCCGGTGCCCTGGAAGACCTGGCGCGTGCTCTCGACGATCGGCCCGAGGACACCGAGCGAACGAGCACAGGCGGGTAAGTGGAAGAGGCCCCCGCCATCTCTCTTGCGGGCTCGGTATCGAGCTGGTGATCGTGCTTCCGCTGCTCATCTGGGCCCGGTGCCGATCTCCGCGAGAACGCCGCGGACCCGCGGCGTAGCGCGACAACCCGGTTTCGCGTGCGGTCATCGACTCGACTGCCCCGAGGTGAAGGTCTCTTTCGGAGAACCGCTTGTGTACGCGAGGGTCTGTCCACGCCATCGACGGGGGCGGGGCCCCTTGCCGGGGGGGGGGTCGCACAGGGCCGTGGGGCCGCAACCGGTGCGTCCGAGCGCAGTCCCTTGCCGCTCCCTGCATGGCCGGAGCTACAAGTACGCGGAATCCCTCACCCCTTCTTGCGACTGAAAATGCTGGTGTCGCCAGTTCGACTCTGGCCTGGGCCACCACCTTCTGCAGCATCCAGCTCGCTGGATTCGCTTGTTGTTTCGGGAACTGATCCGCAGTGACCTCCGTGCGCTAGGCTGTTCGGCGTCGAAGCGAGTTGCTCGATCCGTGTGTCGAAGCATCTCGGTGCAACGGGTACCTCCTCCCTCGAAGCCACCGAGGCCGGCAATGAGCGTCAACTACCTCCTGTCCTTGGCACTGGTGGTGGCCTCCGTCTCTCCCGCATTCGGGCAGGTCACGATGTCCTCGGAAACGCGGCTGTCGGCTTCGAATGGCAAGCTCAACGACTACTTCGGCCAATCCACCTCGCTTTCGGCCGATGTGCTCCTGGTGGGTGCTCCGAGCAGAGGCCTCCCCGTGGTCAGTACTGGCCAGGCGTATATCTTCCGAAAAGTGCCGGGAGGATGGATCGAGGAGGCTGTACTCATCGCTTCCGACGCCAGCAACGGCGATCGGTTTGGCATCTCCGTTTCGGTTAGTGGGGACGTCGCGGCAGTGGGGGCGCATGAGGCCCTCGTGGGCGGGCAGAACACCGGTGCGGCGTATGTGTTTCGGCTCGCCCCTGGAGGAGGCTGGCCGGAAGAGCAGAAGCTCGTGGCGCCCGGTGGCCAACCATTCGACTTCTTCGGCGTATCCGTCGCGGCCCAGGCTGATCGGATCGTCATAGGAGCGATGGACGAAGCCGGGACGGGTGCTGCGCACGTCTTCCACCACGACGGATCCACCTGGCTGCACGAGGCAACGCTGAGTGCGAGTGCCTACCGGTTCGGAGTTGCCGTGGCGATCACGGGAGATCGGATCGTCGTCGGCGCAGATGGTGACGACATCGTAGGCAGCCCTTCCGTGGGGGCTGCCTACGTCTTCGAGCACGATGGTGTCGGATGGGCGTTCTCACAGAAGCTGGTGGCATCCGACGAGGTGCCAGCCACGAGCATTACCGGGTTCGGTGAGGCGGTCGCCGCGTCGCCGGAGACGATCGCGGTCGGTGCGTGGACGGCCTTCGTCGACGGTTCGAGGCGAGGAGCTGCCTACGTCTACCGTCGAGTTCAAGGCCAATGGGCCGAGGAACGGAAACTGATCGAGACGGACAGCGTGGCCAGGAACTGGTTCGGTTATTCGGTCGGCGCCAATGATCGAGAGGTCGTCGTGGGCGCGCTGCTGAAGGACGTCGGCGTGAACCCGAGCCAAGGCGTGGTCTATGTGTTCCAGCGCCGCGGCGGAACGTGGCATGAAGACCTTCAACTCGTGGCATCGGATGGTGCAGCGGGGGGCAGGTTGGGTCTGGCTGTTGCCATCGACGGACTGACGGTGGCTGCGGGTACACAGGAGGGATCGATCGGCTCGACCTACGCATTCGAGCTGAGGTCCACCCCCGTCAGCCTGTGCGGGATCGGTCCCGAGCTGGCGATGCTGCTGCCGCTCCTGGGATGGATCCGGGCTCGGCGGCCCGCCGCGCGAACGGCGAACCCGGGGGGCCGTAGGGCCGCGGGGACGTCACCGAGGCATCCCTGTGCCGTTCCTTGCAGCCCCCTGCATGGCTGGAGCCACAAGTACGTGGAGCTGCTCGCCACTTTCCACGACTGAAAATGCACTTGTCGCCAGTTCGGCCCTGCCTGGGCCATCAACCTCGCTGCTAGTTCCCTCGACTGCGAGCCGCCAGCAGGGCCTCCAGGTCGTCTGCTCGCTGGATCACCGGCTCCCCCCAGCCGAGAACGTGTTCCTGGGCGTCGGTCCAGGTCGCATCCGGACCGAACAGGATGAACAGGTCCCAGGGCACCTCGTCCTCGATTTCGGGCACCAGCCGGCGCCTAACGTCGGTGCTCAGATGGCGTTCGTCATCCCAGTATTGGACGAATCCGGAGTCGGCGAATTCGTCGACCATCCCGGGAAGTGCCCACCATTCCTGCGGACGCGGGAACATCGGCATCCACACGAGATAGACCGGTGTGTCGGCGTGTTGCGCTTCGAGAAGCTCGCGGGCGTGGCGACCGCCACGTTGGCAGGTGGGTCAGGCTGGGGAGAGAAGGAGGAGCAGGCGATCGCGCCCGCGCCGCGCGTCGAAGTCGGCCGCGAGCGGGGAAAGGCCGGCGCGCAGATCAGTGGCGCCGTCGGGTACATCGATGGGGCCGCATCCCGCGAGAAGGATGGCGGAGAGCGCCAGGATCGAAGCGAAGAAGCTGCGTTTCATCCCGAGGCTCCGTCCGGCTGGGCAGCGCTCTCGATCTCGCAGGTCGCGCCGGCTCTCGGCCAGACGTTCCAGACGCTGGCGACCACGAGCAGGGCCACCCCGGCGTAGGTCCCAGCCTCGATGCCCAGCAGCAGCTTGCTGACGAGTACGACGGTCGCGCCGAATGCGCCGACCGCGAGTGGTGCCAGGCCCCGGCGCTGGCGCGCGCGGTAGGCGAGCGCTCCGAGAGCGACCGCGAGGAAGAGCGCCGTGATGGTGAGCTGCGCCTCGAAGCTCTCCAACGCACCCAGACCCAGGCCGCTCAGGACGGCGAGGTACGCTGGATAGCAGGCGGGACACACCGGGAGGGCGGCCAGCGCGGCCGCCGGAATTCCCATCCAGCCCTCGCGTTTCGTCATCGGGGCTCTCTCGCCGAGAGCGCGGCGACGAGCAGCTCGCGCGGTGGCAGGCCCGAGTTGCCGTAGACCCGGCAACTCATTCCGTAGTCCGTTCGCTCGCTCGCGCCCGGCTCGATGTCGACGCCGTCCACCCGGATGCTCGGCGAACCCAGGAAGCGATGCTGCTCGGCGTCGTCCGGGTCGGCGATCTCGACCTCGCGGACGGCGACTTCGGCATCGAGTTCGGCGAGGACAGAGCGTGCAAGCTCGACGGCGGGAGCGTGGTTGGGGCAGCCCTCGAAGTAGAAGATCTCGATCATGGCCTCGTCTCCGTTCCGATATGGTCCCAACGGTCGATGCCGCCCGGACAGACCACCGCAGCGACATCGCCGCCGCGCGCGAGCGTAAAGAGGTGTGCATACGAACGCATCTCGCAGCCGGGCGTCGCGAGCGCCGCCGCGAGCAGATGGGCGACGCCTAGCAATGCGGTCAGCGCGACGAACCAGAGCCAGAGGTAGACCCCGAGGAGCGGGCTCGGAAAGCCGCCCGTCACTGCGCCGGCGGCCGCAGCCAGGGCGGCGCCTGCCACGAGCCCCGCCCGCGTGCGCTCACCCCAACCGAGGCCGAGTGCGATGTTGAATACGTACCCACTGCCCCACAGCGCGAGGACGACCAGGACGACGAACCCGCCATCGAGGAATGGGAGCTCTCCCGCCCACATATCGGACCGCCACGGCCCGAGCAGGGCGCGGAGCAGGGCCAGGGTGCAGATGCCGAGAGCGAGGCGGATGGCGCGACCCGCCCAGCCGGGGCGCGGGAGCGCCTGGGCCGCCTCTTCGACTATCGCCACTTCGTTCGCCATGGTTCGGGGCCTCCGAGCCGTGAACCGGAAGATATGGGCTGCACCCGGGTTCAAGGTCAAGGGGCGCTCTCAGCTCGAGGAGTCCGGCCCTGTCTGGGCGCCGAGCGCTTCGATCACGCCACATCGACCGCTGGCTTCGTGCTCGCGACAGGCTTCGAGCGAGCGCCCAAGCACCCGGTCCAGATGGCGCAACTCCGCGATCCGCTTGCGAACCTGTCCGAGCCGGGCCTCGATCAGCGCCTGAACGTCGCCGCAGGGCGCGGCGCGGAGCAACTCCTGGATGTCCTTCAGGGTGAAGCCGGTGGCCTGGGCAGCCCGAATGAAGCGGAGTCGCGCGAGGTCGTCCTGGGAATAGAGCCGATAGCCAGCCCCACTTCGGGCACTCGGGAGCAGCAAGCCCGCGCGTTCGTAGTACCGGATGGTCGACGCCGGAACCCCGACTTCGCCGGCCACCTTGCCGATCGTCATCGCCTTGGGCTTCATCGCCATAGGTCTACGAAACGTTGGAGCGTAGTTCAAGGTTGCAGTCGGCGGGGCGGCGTAGGGCCGAAGCGCCTGGATCCGCCTAGCGAGGTCCTGCGCGTAGGGCTCGAAGATGAGCGGCACCAGGTTGGAATCGTAGAAGCTGGCGATCTCGTCGCCAAAGGAGCTGTCGGTGAGGGGCTTGGGCATGCTCGGGCGATTCTACACCTGGGTGATGGGCCACGGAGAGCGGCGGTCCGACCCGAACGCTCTCCACGCGGGTCTGCTCTGGGATGGCCGGAGTTCGCCCGGAGCCGATCTGTCCACGTCCACCCGGCATTGCGCGCTGCAGGTGACACTTGTGGGCCTGGGGCGCCACATACTCCCTGGGTACAGCCAACTCCGCGGAGATTCGACATGCGGCACCTCGCAACGATCAGCTCCCACGGGATCCTGCCGGCTCTCGCGTTCGCAAGCGTCCTGGTCTTCGCAAGCGGGAGCCAGGCGATTCCGATCTTGGGCGGCACCCACTTCGTATTCACGAGCGGCGGCGACGGGAACGAGACATCGGGGGATCCGGCGAACACGGCGGACGGTCAATTTGCGAACGGCGGATTCAGCGACCAGACCATCGGCGTTCAGTACCGGTTCCCTCCCTCGACGCTGCCGATCACGTTCACGTACACCTTCACGCAGGCCGTCGACATTTCGGGCGACTTCACCCTCCACAACGGCTGGGACATCCAGAACCAGGGGATCGACCAGTTCTCGCTGACGTTCTTCGACGCAGCGCATCTGCAGATCGGAACATCCTTCGTCGGCAACGCTCCGAATACGGCGCCGACGGCAACGTCCTTCGCACTCGGGACGACCTATGCCGGCGCGAAGACGGTCGAGCTGACGGTGGCCTCGGTCCATTCCGGGGAGATCGAATTCCGCGAGATCGCCTTCGAAGGCGTGGTCGTGCCGGAGCCCGCCAGAGTCGCCTTGCTCGGCCTGACTTCTCTGGGGCTCGTCCGCCGATTGCGAGCGCGCTCCCGGAGCTAGAGCTGCCACATGGGCGGGCGCGCGGTGCCGCGCGACGTCGCCCCGGGTAGCAGAGTAGCGCCGACGGGCGACTTGCTAGGCGATCAACCCGGTCGAGGAGACTTCGTGGCCCTCAAAACCGCCAGTCGAGCTGGAGTTGGGCGGTCGTGTTGCGATAGCCCGAGCGGAACTCCGAGTTGACGCTCAACGAGAGCGCGTAGCCGACGTCCGAGTGGAACCGCAGATCGCCACCCACTCGCAGACCCGAACGCTCGATCTCGCGCCCGGGCAGCGAGAAACGCGTGCCGCGCCCACCCGCCCAGACCGTCGGGATGTCCCGATCGTCGATGGCCCAGTCATAGTTCCATCCGAGCGTCAGCCGCGGCACCACGCTGCCGAACCTTGTGCCGTACGCCGTGTGGAGGCGCACCCCGAGTTCAGACTGGAGCGAGTCCGTATTCCGGTCACGGATGGTCTGGTTCAGGCTGCCTGCGCCGGTCTCGCTGAAGCCGTCCTCGAGCACGCGCACGTAATTCATCCCGAAATAGGGCTCGGCACCCCAGCGAAGGAACGTCGTGCGCCATCCCACCTCGGTGTAGGACGACCACGAATCCGAGTCGTAGCTGGAGATGGCGCGGCGCGAGATGAGCGGCCCGACCTGGATGTTGCGCACGGTGTCGGTCGTGTTCGATGCGAAACCGAAGGCCTGCTCGATGTAGTAGCGCTCTCCGACGTAGCCGCCGTAGACGTTGAACAGCTCGTCGTGGTCGATGTCGCTGGAGCCGAAACCGTGGTCGGCGTCCACGTCGCTTTCGGCCTGGCCGAAACTCGCGCCGACGAAGAATTCCTCGGTCAACACGGCGTCGGCACCGAGCATCCAGCCCCCGGTCCGGAAGTCGAATGCACCGTAGCCATCACGCTCCGCTGCTTCACCCCACTGGCCGAGCCCGCTCACCCAGTAGTCGACCGCGATTTCCGCGCCGGGCGGAGGCCCACTCACCGGCGGCAGATCCGACGGTTCTGTGCTTGCGATGTCCGGGAGCGGTGCCGAAGGCGTACGCAGAGCGAGCATGCGCTGATGAACCACGCGCGTGCTCTCCCGGGCGGCCGCGATCGTGGCCGTCGTGTTGTCGTCGATCTGGTGCGGGCTGAGGGAGGCGAAGCTCTCGTCGAACTCGCTGGCAGAGAGCTGCTGGAACTCGCCGAGCACGATGTCGAGATCGGGTCCGCGGCCAGGCACGATCGTGTCCATGTAGCTCCCGACGCTCCGCTCGACGCGGTTCGTCCCGACACTCGCGAACGACTTCACCTCCGGGGTCACCCGCACCTGGGTTCCGGATGTGCGCACGACGAAGCGAAGCAGCGGCCTACCCTGGGGCACGTCGAGCTGATCGAAGGTTCCGATCACCTGGCCCGCACGGAGGACGACCGCACTCTGGCCGGCTTCGTAGTAGCCCTGTTCGCGCGAGACCGAGAGCGTGCCGCCCAGCCGCGCACTTCCCGTGATGGTCAGCTCGTCATGGTTGCCCTGCTTGCTCAGATGGTTGGTGGTGGAGGCGGTGCGGGCGGGAACGTCCTGACGTTCAAGTTCAACGGCGTCGAGGCGATCGACCAGATCGTCGATCAGATCTTCGACTTCGGCGGCAGCTCGATGACCCTGTCGGGTTTCGGTGGCGCATCTGAATCGTGACGGCGCCACCGCTGCCGCCGTCACCGCCGCTCCGGCGTTGCCACCTGCACCCCCAATGCTCTGACCGAAGATGGCATGACTCAGCGGGCCAACGGTCGTAATGTCGCTGTCACCCGACCGAGGAGCCGATGTCGAAGATGATGAGGTCGAACTTGACCGCGTTGGCGTCGTCGGCGTTGCCGCCGCCACCGCCGATGCTTCTGGGCGAGGATGCCCTCGGCACTCCCGCCACCCGTCGCGATCGAACCCGTGTTGTCGATGACGAGCGCGCCCCCGTTTCCCGAGCCCCCGCCGCTGCCACCCAGCGCAACGATTGCAGCGTTGGACGCCTGGCCATTGCCGCCAAATGCTCGTTCCACCGCTGCCACCACCACCTCCGACACTCTGCGCAAACATTCCATGCGCATCGGTGCCGCTCGTCGAGAGGGTCGTTGCTCGTGGTCACCTTGCCGCCGTCGCCGCCGAGACCGCCTCCGCCGGTGCTCGAGTAGAACAGGCCGAAGCCGACTCCGCCGCTGCCGCCGCCGCCGCCGATGCTCTCGCCAAAGACCGCGTGGGAGCGGCTCCCGGCCGTCGTCACATTCCCCGCGCTCTGGACCGACACGACCCCGCCATTGCCCGCACTTCCCCCACTGCCTTTTTTGCAAGTTCGAGGCCAAGATTCCGCCAATGAGCCTGAGAGACCGCCTAACACTTTGAGGCGCCGCTTCGCGCATGCACAGGTCCGCAGCTGAGGCATCTCGGCTCGCCCTGTCGTCGGTGCGGCCAGAGATGCTTGTAACTACTTGAGGCGCATCGCCCCCGGGACCCGCGGATCAAGTGACTATCTGCCTCTGAGGGCGCAACAACCCCCAACGGGTCTCGTCGTCAGCGCCTAGCGTAGGCTGCCCGCACGTTGATGCTGTCTGATCGTCGGGTCAGCCGGACTCCGGAGCAGGCTCATCAGCATGGATCTCGGCCCGGGGCGGATCGTCGAGGACGATGCGATACACACGGCCGTCGTTCAGCGTGAACCGTGCGCTGACGCCCGCGTCGTCGACCCCCTCGGCGTGCGTCCAGGGCCGGCTTCCGTACACGGCTTCCCGGTTCGCTCCCAGGAACTCGCCCAACCATCGGAGCCGTTCCCGTTGCTCGTCGGGGATCTGCGCGTCCACTCCGCGAGGTCCGACGTTCAGCAGCAGGTTTCCGTTCTTGCTGACGATGTCGACGAAGGAGTGGAGGAGTTCCCGCTTCGTCAGGAAATCCTCCGGCGTCGAGGTGTGGTTGTAGCCGAAGCTCTTGTCCATTCCGCGCACGCACTCCCACTTGCCCTGCTGGATATCGTCGAAGCTCGCGTACTCGGGCGTGCGGTAGTCGTACATCGGCGGTGCGGGCGGCGCGATCATTCCGCCCGTCTTCGCGAGTTGGCGCTTCACCAGGTACTCGCCGAGCCGGTTGATCGGGCCGAGGCGAAGCCATGGAATCAACCAGCTGCGCGCAAGCCAGCGGTCGTTGATCACGCCTTCGGGAACTGCGGCGTAGTAGTCGGCGAGGAGCTCGTAGAGTTCGGCATTGGGTTGCGGCCAGCTGATGTCGTTCCAGAGGACGTCGGGTCGGTAGCGATCGATCAGCTCGCGAACCTGGGCCGCTGCGTAGGCGGGGTACGCGCCCCCGGGCATGCCGGCGAGGACGTCGACCAGCCCTCGCACCGGTCGATCGTCGAAGGTCCAATCGAGGCCGCCGGAATAGTAGACGCCGAAGCGCATGCCGCGTGCCCGGACCGCGGCGGCGAGTTCGCCAACGACGTCGCGGCCGGTGTTCCATCCCCTGTACTCGGGCTTCGGGTGGGGCACTTCGCTAGGCCACAGACAAAAGCCATCGTGGTGCTTGGTGACGAGCACGACATAACGTGCACCGGCCTCCTCGAACGCGCGCGCCCACTGGTCGGGCCGCCATTGTTCGAGCCCACGACGGAAATCGTCGGCGAACGCCTCATAGGGCTGATCGCCGTAGTGCTCGCGGTGATACCGCCCGACCGCGCTGCCCTCGAGCTTGAGGGAGTTCCAGTACCACTCGGTGTAGGGAGAATCGGTCTGCTCACTCTCACCGGAAAAGATCGCGTCGATGCCCGCCTCGCGGGGCGCGAAGCCGGGAACGGACGAGACGCTCCAGTGGATGAAGATCCCGAGCTTCGCATCGTGGAACCAGGCGGGAACCTCGTGCGTGCGAAGACTGTCGAGCGTGGCGGCGTAGGGCATATGGCGGAACTCGGGCTTCTCGCATGGTCACAGACTCGGCGCGGGTTCGCAGCCGCCCGTCGTTTCTTGGTCGGCCCCTCCTGCGGGCGACCCGATGTGCCGATACCCTCCGCGACGCTGCTGCGCCTCGCACCAACCAACGATGCTCTTCGATTCCTACGCCTTCATCTTCGCTTTTGCGCCAATGGTATTGCTCGGATTCGGGCTGTTCGCGCGGCGCCGCATGGGGGCCGCGATCGGATTCCTCGCAATCGCCTCCTTCGTCTACTACGGGTGGTGGGATCCGAGATACCTCCTCCTGCTCTCGGCTTCGATCGCGAGCAACTGGTCGTTCGGGCGCCAGATCGCGCAGGGCCACCGTCCTCGGCTGCTCGCGGTCGGGATCGCGAGCAACCTCGCCCTGCTCGGATACTTCAAGTATGCGGGGTTCCTCGTTGCACAGTTCGCCGAAGAGGCCAGCCGAGCGTGGGACCTCGATCAGATCGTGCTCCCGATTGGCATCTCCTTCTTCACGTTCCAGCAGATTGCCTATCTCGTGGACGCACACCGGGGCCGCCTCGAAAACCACGGCTTCCGCGAGTACGTGCTGTTCGTGAGCTTCTTCCCGCAACTGATCGCTGGACCGATCGTCCATCAACGGGAAATGCTCCAACAATTCGGCCGTCCCAGAAGCCGGGCCTTCGAGCCGGAGAACGTCGCCGCCGGACTCGCACTCTTCGCTATGGGATTGGCCAAGAAGGTCCTGCTCGCCGACAACGTTGCCGCGATCTCGACGCCGATCTTCGTCGCCGTCGAAGCCGGCTACGACCCGACGTTCGTCGACGCCTGGGTCGCCTGCCTCGGCTACACGCTCCAGATCTACTTCGATTTCTCCGCCTATTCGGACATGGCGATCGGCCTTGGCTTCCTGTTCGGTATCCGTCTCCCGCTCAACTTCGACTCCCCCTATCGGTCGCCTAACATCATCGAATTCTGGCGACGCTGGCACATGACCCTCAGCCGGTTCCTGCGCGATTACCTCTACATCGCGCTGGGCGGCAACCGGAAGGGGGTCTTGCGGCGCTACCTCCACCTGTTCGTCACGATGCTGCTGGGCGGTCTGTGGCATGGCGCGGGCTGGAACTTCGTCTTCTGGGGCGGGCTGCACGGTCTTTATCTCTGCTTGAATCATGGCTGGCGAGCGCTCCGCCCGAGCCTGCCGATTCCTGAACTCCCGAGCAGGTTCGTGGCCCCCGCGACCACTGCTCTCACCTTCGTTGCGGTTGCATTCGGCTGGGTCTTCTTCCGCGCCGAGAGCTTCGAAGGCGCGACCACCCTGGTATCCGCGATGATCCAGCTTCCGGATGCGGCATTCGCCTCGATGGCCCGGCGCGGCGAGGCCGCGCTCTGGATCCTGCCGCTCCTCTGTTGGGTCTTCTTCCTTCCGAACAGCCAATGGATCCTGCGCGGCACTGGCCCGCCCGCCCTTCCCGACGCACCCGCGTTCAACGAGGATCGATTGCCCACGGTTCCCATCCGCTGGCGCGCGAGCCCCGGTTGGGCCGTCGCGCTCGCGGTCGTCGCCATTGCAGCCCTCATCGCCATCTCTACGGGTCAACCCAGTGAATTCATCTACTACCAGTTCTGAATCCGGCCGTTTCGTTGCCGTGTTCCTCGCGGTCTTCTTCGGCTTCCACACGATCGCGCTGAGCCTGGCCTTCTTCGTGGATCCGTCGAGCAGCCACGGCGCCGCTGCGCTCGGGTTGCTCGAGGAGGCACGACACCATGGAACCTGGAATGCCAAGGTTGCCAACCTCGAGCGCGGCAGCTGGGACACGATCATTTTCGGCGACTCGCGGACGCATGCCGCCGTGGACCCGACCGATGCCGCCTGGGCCGACGGAGCCACCTACAACGCCGCCGTCGCGAGGACCACCACGCGCGAAACCGGGGAACTGGTCGAGGTCGCCCTGGCGCATTCGGACCCGAAGCACGTGATCCTGATCTTGAGCCTCGACCACTTCGATCACTTCGACGCCGGCCTCCCCGGGGCCGACGCTCCGGGCCCGCCGACCCGGGCGCTCGAGACGCAGCTTCAGCTCGCGCTCGGTTGGCCTGGCATCCGAGACTCCTGGGAAACGATCGCAAGGTACAGCGCCGGCATTCCTGGCAAGACCGCCCCACTGGGAATGCGACGCCCGCGCCCAGCCTTCGACACGAGAGGAGCATTCGCCGCGGTCTTCCGGCGAAAGGCCGATCAGAGTGGCCGGTTCTCGTTCGGCGACGATCGCTGGGCCGCGCTCGAACGGCTGATCGCCGCGTCGGTCGCAGATGGCGCGGATGTCGACATCGCCGTCTCGCCACTCCACGCTTCGCTGCTCGACGGACTCGCACTCCTCGGTCGCTGGCCCGACTACCTCGAGATGATGCGACGCCTCGCGCGCCTCCAGGACGAGTGCATTGCACGCGGAGAACCTGTCACCGTATGGAACTTCGCCGGCTTCGAAGGACCGAACTCCGAGGCCATCCCCGAAGCCGGGAATCTGGCGCCCATGCGCTGGTACTTCGAAGCGAGTCACTATCGTCCGGAGGTGGCACGCGCGATGGCGCTCCGCATGCGCGGCGCCGACGATGACGTCCCAGCGGAGTTCGATGCCCGGTTCGGCGAGCGCGTGAGCGGGGCGAACGTCGAATCCCTGATCCAGCGCCTCGAAGGCGAGCGCGCGGCCTACCAACGCCGCCGCCCCGAGGAGGTCGAGTTCTTTCTGCGGGAAGCGCGCAGCACGGGCTGGCTGCCCGAGAGCGGAGAGGACCCGGGCTCACACCAGTGAGCCGCGGGCCGAGCGCGCCTGCTCGCAGCGCTCGCGTGCCACGCATCCGCCCGCATGATCGTTCACCAGCCCCATGGCCTGCATGAAAGCGTAGGCAGTGGTGGGCCCGACGAACCTGAAGCCCTGGCGTTTCAGGTCCTTGCTCAGCGCTCTGGAGTCCGGGGTGTGCGCGGGCATCGGGTCCGGGGCCGGGCGCCGTTCGGGTTCGAACGACCAGAGGTAGCTGCGCAGGGAGCCGTGCGCCTCGCGAAGTTTCACGGCGCAGCGCGCGTTGTTGATCGTCGATTCGATCTTGCCGCGATGACGAACGATCGAGGCGTCCCCGAGCAACCTGCTGACGCTGCGGCTGTTGAAGCGCGCCACCTTCTCGAAGTCGAAGTCCGCGAATGCCCGTCGGAACGCTTCGCGTTTTCGCAGGATCGTGAGCCAGGAGAGCCCGGACTGAAAGCCTTCGAGACAGAGCTTCTCGAACAACCGGTGGTCGTCGACGACGGGCATCCCCCACTCGTCGTCGTGATAGGCGAGGTAGTCGGCGGCGCTCGTCCCCCAGGTGCAGCGAAGGTCGCCGCGCTCGTCGGCTGTGAGCTTCACGACTTTCCTCGCGCGCGGCCTGAAGAAGCCCTCGTCAGGTCTTCGAAACCCGGGGTTACCCGGTGGATGCCGTCGCATCCTGGAACTCCTGGCCAACCCAACGCAGCTTCGGCGTGATGAAGACGAGCCAGCCCGCCAGGGCCACTGCAACGGGGAGCGTTGGGAGCCAGGTAAAGGCGGCGATCCAGGCGCCCACGAATGCGAGGAGCCTGACGCCGGCCAGGGCGACGTGTCGCACCGATTTGAAGCCACGCGCGTTCATGAACCAACCGTTCGCGATGAGCAGCGACGCGAAGACCGGCCAGGGGATGCCGGTCGAGTCGAGCGGCGGGGCGGTATCGAGGGGCGCGTCTGGGGCGTCAGCGCCGGATTCGAGCGCTTGCGCGATCCTCGTCCAGACATGCTCGGCGGTAGGCCGCTCGGTCGCACCGCCCATGTTCTTGTGGGTCGGAACGCCGCGCCAGCGGTAGAGCACGCGGCCTTCGGCGCTCAGTGCGAGCACACCCGGTTGGAAGTAGCCCTTGGGATGGGTCGGCGCCCAATCGTTCTCGATGCCCGCGCTCGCTTGCAGGAACGCGAGATGCTCGTTGACGAAGAGATCGATCCAGCCGCGCTCGCGGCAGGCGCCGACGATCTCGTGGTGGGGATCGCCGAAGGTCTCGAAGTCGAGCTTCCAGTCGGCTGATGCGCGGCCGGCAAGTACCTGCGGCTCGCTCGAGATCGCGTAGATCTCACCACCTGCGGCGCGCACCTTCGCGGCGACCCCTTCGTTCACGTAGCCCCGCAACTCGGAGCGACAAGGCGGTCACCAGAAGCCGCGGTAGAAGACGAGGACGACGAAAGCGTGCTGGCCCAGGGTGCGATCCAACCAGCCGCGCCGGGCACCCGGCGGCGGGTCGAGTTCGGCTTGCCGCTGTCCGTCCGCCGCTTGCGCCTGATCGTCATCGAGCAGAGCCACCTCGTAGTCTTCGTCGGCGGCGCTGACACGGAACGAGCGCTGTTCGCAGCGATCGCCGCCGCACAGGACCAGGCGTAGCTCGCGCGTACCAGACGCCTCGAGCGCGGCCTCCGGATCGAGGATGCCGGTCACCTCGAACGCGACGTCTTCCCTGGCGTTGAACCACGCCAGGGTCGCCTCCACCTCGGGTCGCAGGCCCT
This sequence comes from Deltaproteobacteria bacterium, assembly GCA_029261795.1. Taxonomy (GTDB): domain Bacteria; phylum Myxococcota_A; class UBA9160; order UBA9160; family UBA6930; genus JAJDAP01. Next base: position 84,487 of record JAJDAP010000014.1, on the reverse strand, counting down.
CGGGGATCGTTTCCTGGACGCTCATCATGTTCGGCTCTCCTCGTTGCACGAGGAATGTACTTCACGTCAGGGGCAGACATCCGCCGCGCCTGCTCCAGCCCGCCCGCACCATCTCGACGTTCGCGACCCGGCCGTCGACCACCAGGTAGGCCAACAGCCGGTCGTACGTGCCCCGCTTGGCGACGCCGGGAATTTCGTACTCGACCGTGACGGGGCCGTCGCCGAGCAGTTCCTCCAGTGCCTCGGAAGCCGCCTCGAAACCCGGCTGCCGCCTCTCCGGCGTATCGATCCTGAGCAGGCGGACGTGTTCCTCACCATGCCCGCAGCGCAGGACGACCGTGTCTCCGTCAATGACGCGGTCGAGGTCACACGTCAGGTCGCCGCCGAGAACGCGCGCTGCGAACAGCAGGGAAGCGGCTGCCACGAACAGGGCCGTCGGCCAGGGGCGGGTCACCAACGAATGCTAGGCACTCGCTCACTGCGGGGCGAACCCGGAAGAGCAGGTTCGCCCGGACTCTGGGTCCGGACGGCTAGCGCTGGCTTCGTCGCGTGAACGCCGCGCTGAGCCCGGCGAACAGGAGCAGCGCCAGCGAGGGCTCGGGCACCGTCAGCGAGCTGAGTTCGATCCACACTTCGCCGATTTCCTGGCCCGTGGCGTCGATGTCGATGCCGTGGATCAGGGTGGTCAAGGTGCCCGGGAGCCCATCCGGAATCACACTGCCATCGATGACCCAGGCGGGTTCGCCGAGTAGGGCGAGGGTCCATTCTTCGCCGCTCACCGGGTCGAGTTCGTTGGGCGTGCAGTTGCCGCCGGGCTTCGAGCAACCACCGGATGCCGTCGTGGCACCGAGGATTTCGACGAGATCGTAGGTACCTGCCGGTATCAGACCAGCCGGAATGTCGCCGACACCGAAGCTGAGATCGTCGGTGACCAGCACGGCCACGGGCGAATTGTTCGTGAAGAAGGTGCCGACCGAGGGCGTCGTCAGCGTTACCCCGTAGGGCGGCGATGCAAACTCGTAGAACGAGCTGAACTCGTGGCCCGGGTTGGTGTTCGGCGTCGTTTGGGCGGACGAAGCGTTGGCCTCGTCCGTGTCATAGGTGTAGCTGCCGACAATGATCTGGCCGAGTGTGAACTCGCCCGTGTAGCTACCGCTGACATCGACCACTGTTCCCGTGGCGATGCGCGTGATCGGGGCCGCCTGGCCCACAAGGGGGGATCCGATGATCAGGATCCCGAAGAGGAATCCGGCACTCGCAGTTCGAAACCGCATCGGTCTCCTTTTCTGCCTTCCCAGGCGGAAGGGTTCTAACACACTGTGTGAGTGCCTGTGCAACGAGAATTGGCACAGGATTTCTCGCGATCTGCGCTCGCTCGTCACCGGGATCAGATCCGACACGCTCGCCGATGTGCATCACCCTGCTGCAGGAGCGCAGCGCCGAGCCGCGTTCGTGGTCTGTTCAAGTGCGCAAGACCCGGGTGAGACCTCAGCAATCGCTCGGGATTCCGGCATTGAGGGCCGATGAAGCACGAAACGGAACGGCCGCTCTAGTCGGACAGCTCGATGCGCCGCTCGAAGACGAACTCGTTGGCGAGGTATGAGGTGCCGTGTTCCTGGCCCGGAGAAAGCGCATAGGGCGCCGGCGATTGGAGCAGCAGCCAGCCATCCTCCAGTGCAGCCACACCGGAAGCGTAGGGCGGCTCCGCTTCGGGAAGGGGCGGGCCGGCTCCCGCGCTACCGTCGTGGAATGCCCAGGCCACCGGTGAGGTCTCGAGCGCACCCTCGGCGAGCCAGAGGTAGAGCACTTGTTGCCGGAGCTTCATCGGCTCGCGAGCCTGGCCCGCTGTTCGAGGCGCGTGAAGTAGTAGTCGACGTCGAAGCGTGGATCGCCGCTCAAGTAGCGCCACAAGAGGGTGCGCTGCATCAGCTCGTAGCGTGCTTCGTGGCCCTGCTGCCAGGGATGCATCTTGCGCAAGCGCTCGGCAACCGTGTCTGGCCGTGTGGTGGCGAAGACGTGGTCGCTGGGCTCGTTGTGCAGCGCTTCGAAATCGTCGAGGTTGAAGCGACGCACCTGCGACTCCACTGGATTGAGGCGAATCTTGTACATCCAGCGATCCTGTGTTCCCGGATTCGGTTGGCCCGCATGCCAGAGCCCGTGGTGAAACACCAGAACGGTGCCAGCGGGCCCGTGGTATTGCTGCTCGCCTAGCATGTGTTGGTAGCGGCTGACGCCTTCGGCCCTTGCGCGGCGCAAATGCGACCCCGGGACGAAGCGTGTGCCGCCCTCGCCCTTCGCCACGGCGTGGGGGAAATAGAAGAGCTGGATGTCGAAGGTCGGATCTGAACTGTCGACCACGGCATCGACGTGCAGGTTCTGCTTGTAGCCACTTCCCGCCGGCAGGTGATGGACGAAATCATGGTCGTAGCGGGGGTCCTGACCGACCAGGGATTCGATGATCCCCTGGATCTGCGGGAGTCGCAGGTATTCGCCCAACACCGACGGGGACGGGTAACACTGGGACAGCGGCGTCAGGCTGTCCGGGCGCTGGATCGTCTCGGCATCCGGCGTTCGGCCGAGCACCTGCATGAGCTTCGGACCCTCGAGCGCACGCAACTCGTCGATGACCGCGTCGTTGATCTCGTCCGGCACCAGCGCCTCGAAGCGCAGGTAACCATCGGCGACGAAGCGTGCCATCTCGTCGGTGGTCAAGCGAAAGTCAGCTGCCGGCATGTCGTCCCCCAGGTGCCCAGCCGCGCGTCTGCCTGCGCCCCATCCGGGAACTCTATCGCGGCGGAGCGCGGTCGACAGTGACACCTTTTTCCATCCCGGGCATCGGACGTGCCAGAATTCCCTCGAGAGCAGGAGCGCCTGTTGGAACATCTGACCGTGATCGTCGTGGCCGGGCTGGTGCTGCTCTTTGCCGCCTTCTCGGCGCGGCTCGAGAATGGCGTCGTGACCGCGCCCATGGCGTTCCTGGCCATGGGCTGGCTGCTCGGGCCAGGCGGCCTGGGCTTGTTCGAGGAGGGCAGTGGCGAGGGCGGACTTCACATGCTCGCCGAGGCCACGCTCATCCTGGTGCTATTCGGCGACGCATCGCGCATCGACTTCCGTCGGCTCCGCAGCGAGTACGCCATTCCACTCCGCATGCTGGTCCTCGCGATGCCGTTCGTCGTGCTGCTCGGGGCGTTGCTCGGTAACTGGCTGCTGCCGGGCCTCGGGTTCATCGAGGCCGCGCTGCTGGCCGCGATCCTGGCTCCGACGGACGCGGCGTTGGGTCAGGCGGTGGTCTCCAACCCTGCGGTCCCGATTCGAATCCGCCAATCCCTCAACGTCGAGAGCGGACTCAACGATGGTCTGATCCTGCCCGCCGTCGTGGTCCTGGCTGCTGCAGCGGAGGTGGTGGGCCAGGTGGATCTCGGCGCGCACCTCGGCGACGCGACCCTTCAGCTGGTCCTCGGGCCCGCCGTCGGCGCCGCCGTTGGCTTTGGCGGAGGTCGCTGCCTCGAATCGCTCAGCAGCCGGAGCTTCATGAGCAGTGACTTCCAGAAGATCGCGGGCATCGCCCTCGCGTTCCTCGCATTCGCGGCGGCGGAGTGGCTCGGTGGCAACGGCTTCATCGCGGCCTTCGTCGCGGGCTTCACGATGGGGAACGTGACGGATTCCATCTGCCACGGCGTCTATGACTTCATGGAAACCGAAGGACATCTTCTGGTCCTCGTCACCTTCTTCGTGTTCGGCGCGTTCATGGTTCCTGGAGCGGCGGCCCAGATTACCGGACCAGTCATGATCTATGCGCTTCTGAGCCTGACGATCGTTCGGATGATTCCGACCTCGCTCTCCTTGTCGGGCCTTGGTCTCGGTGCGCCCACCCATTTGTTCCTGGGCTGGTTCGGGCCGCGGGGGCTCGCATCGATCCTGTTCTCGTTGCTCGTCGTCGAACGAATGGGCATCGCCGGGGGCGACCAGATCCTGACGGCGGTGGTTGCCACCGTGACCCTGAGCGTATTTGCACACGGAATGTCGGCGCAGCCGGCGGCGACGGCGTACGGGCACTGGGCGGAGCGGCGCCGCGCGGTGCGGGAAGCGGAACATCTGCCCGCGCCGGCATTGCGCGCTCGCCGAGACGACGGAGCGGCGCGGACCTGACGGAACGTGCTGGCGGGCGCGGGCTAGCCGATCGCTCCCGATGCGACGAGGTCGGCAATCACGTCACCGTCGATGCCTAGCGTCTCGGAGAGGATCTCGAAGCTATCGCCGCCGAGAAGCGGTGCCGGGCCGCGCGGCCCGGACTCGTAGCCACTGATCCGGAACTGATGGCCGCTGTAGGGAACCCGTCCCATCTCGGCGTGCTCGAGGTAGTGGTGGAAGCCGCGATGGAGAAGCTGGGGATCCGCGAGCAGATCGCTGCTTCGCTGGACTGGTGCCGCGGGAACGCCTGCGGCGAGCAACAGGCTGGTGATCGCCTCGCTGTCCTGATCCCGGGTCCACTCCGAAAGTCGTTCGTCGAGTTCATCGTGCGCGGCGATCCGGCCCTGCGCCGTCGCAAGCGCGGGCACCCGAGACCACTCGGGATCGCCTAACACGGCACACAGGCTCTCCCACTGGGAGTCGCTTTCGACCGCGATCGCGCACCACTGTTCTTCGCCGGCGCACGGATAGATTCCCTGAGGCGCGGCCTCGGGAGAACGATTTCCCGCGCGCGTAAACCGCTCACCCGTGGCCTGGCGCGCCAGGATCTCCGGAGCCAGGAAATGGAGACTCGCTTCCATCTGGCCCAGATCGATGAGACGGCCCTCGCCGGTGCGACGCCGATGATCGAGGGCAGAGAGCAGTGTCGCCACCAGGAAGCGCGGTGCGATGGTGTCGGTGTAGGCGTTCCAGGGTCCAGCCGGAGGGCGATCCGGCCAACCGGTGAGTTCGTAGAAGCCTGCGACCCCGGCTGCGTGGTAGCCGTAACCGGCCATCGCCGCCGCCGGTCCGCTCTGACCCATCAGACAGGTGCTGACCATGACAACGCCCGGATTGGCGGCCCGCGCCGCCTGGTAGCCGATGCCCACCCGATCGACAGCGCCCGGGGTGAAGCTCTCGAGGATGACGTCGGCCCACTCGAGCAAGCGACCCGTGACTTCTCGCGAGCGCTCGTGTTTGAGATCGAGGGCCAGGCACCGCTTCGACGTGTTGAATTCTCCGTAGAAATGCGAGCGATTCCAGCCGGGCTTCCCATCCATGAACGGACCGGCCGCGCGAAGCGCATCCGGGCGCGCTTCCCATTCCACGCGAATCACGTCGGCACCGTGGTCCGCCAGGTACTTTCCCGAGATGGGACCCACACCAACCCAGCTGAAGTCCGCAACCTTGAGCCCGGCGAAGGGCAGTGTACGGGGTGCCTCGTCCTCGACGATTCGGACCCGGGGCCGAGCTTCGAGTTCCTGCAACACCTCGGCCGTGTGCTCGCCCAACCTCGGCGCCGGGCGATCGGCAACCGGGAGCGCGCCGACACTGTGCTTCGCGAACGCGCCCGGAGCCTTCACGCTCTGACCGTTTGGCAGCGCGAGATCGACGAAGTAGCCGCGATCTTGCAGCTGGGCGAAACCGATTAGATCATCGAGGGTCTGTACCGGCGCCAGTGTGGCGCCGAGTTCGAGGCCGCGGGCGAATAGTTCTTGCTTGGTGTGGAGGGCGAAGAATCGTTCGAAACGCGCGACGACTTCCTCGGCGGGTATCACGAGTTCCTCCGCGCGAATCACCCGCGCGTCATAGGTCGACCAGTCCTCGCGATCGAGCCAAGCCTGATCGATGACCCCATCCGAGAGCAACCAGTCGGCGAGACTCTCGACCAACGGGCCGCGCGGAAGCGCGACCAGGTGCCCGTCCGCGCACTCGAAGACCAGTTGATAGGCGGCGTTGCCGAGCTGGAGGACGGAACCGCCGCGTTCGAAATCCTGGTGCTGGATCGCGTGGGCGGTCATCGCATTGAGCATCGTCCATGTCAGAGCCAGTTGGGCCGAGACATCGACGAAGACGCCCTCGCCCGTCGTTCGCATGCGCGCGTGCCCGACCAGGGCGGCCACCGCCGCTTCGGCACCAGCGTGTCGCCACGCTTGCGGCACCGAGATTCGAACCGGCGGCCGATCGGGGTCCCCTTGAATGCCGACCGGCCCGGCCATCGCCGCGATGGTGAGATCCGCCGCCGGGCGATCGGCATGCGGGCCATCGGCTCCGTACGGCGAGACGTGGACCTGAACGATCCGCGGGTTCGCCTGCAGCAACACTTCGAAACGGAGTCCGTGGCCTTCGAGCAAGCTGGGAGGACCCGAATCGAGCACGAAATCTGCGCCGCGAACCAGGGCCAGGAACGCCGCGCGCCCTTCCGGACTCGCGAGGTCGAGTTCGACCGAGCGCTTGTTCCGGTTGTAGGCCGCGAAACTCAGACTCCGCTCTTCGGCCGGGCCCGAATCGAGGAACGGACCGACGCGACGGGCCGCGCTCCCGCCAAGGGGCTCGATGCGGATCACGTCGGCACCGAGATCGCCGAGCATCATCCCGGCGATCTGTCCGCGAACATCCGTGAGGTCCAGTACCCGGTAGGGCTCGAGCATTTGGCGCGTCTCCTGCAATTGGCCAGGAGACAGCCTATCAGGCCGCCGAGGCGTTTGGCGGTGGCGCGAGCACGGCCGCCACCACGGTCGCCGAGATCGCCTCGGCGCGCTCCGGATCGAACTTCGAGAGTTTCAGCTGCGCAGACATCTGCGCGTATCCGATCATGATCCGCGCGGCAGCCTCGGCATCGACGGCGTCCGAGACCGAGCCTTCCTTCATCCCGCGCAGGATCGTGCGCTGATGGTTCTCGACCATCCGATCCACCAGGGACAGATACCGCGGCCAGACCCGGCTACGCACACTCGCCGACCAGTTGAGCAGGATGTAGGCGTGGTCCGGGTGCGAATCGATCGACGCCCGGAAGCGGCGACCATGCTCCAGCAAGACTTCGGGTGCCGGAGCATCCGAAGCGTGCACCTGATCGGCCAGCTCGAAGTAGAAGCGCTCCACCTCGGCGAGTACGCCATCGACCAGCTCGTCGCGGGTCGGGAAGTAGAGGAACACCGTCGAAACCGCGCAGCCGGCCACCTTGGCCACGTCGGCGTGGACCGCGCGGCGAATCCCGCGCTCGGCGAACACCGTCAGGCCGCACCGCAGCAGTTGCGCCCGGCGTTCCTCGGGTTTCAGGCGGCGCCGGGCGCCATTCGATTGCTTCTCGTTAGGCATCGGTTTCGTTTGGCTCGCTCAGTCTGCGATCGAAAGCGCTTCGTCGAAGCCCTTCTGCATGCACTCGAGCAGGAGCTCGGGGTCGGTCACTGCGGCACGGTCTGCGTTCAGACCCACGTGGCAATTTCCGTCGTAGCTGAACAGGGTGACGTTGACTGCGGCGCCCGCCGGCGGCCCGAACGGGAACATGTGCTCGATCTTCGCACCGGAAGTGAAGGTCGGACGACGCGGGCCGGGAACGTTGCTGGTCACGAAGTCGATGGCCGTCACCATGCCCTCCATGAAGCGATCGAGGAGCGGCGCCGGAAGCCGGTTCAGCACCCCGAACACGTCCTCCACGTGGGGCATTGCCGGTTCGTCGCGCTGAGCGCGGACGCGCTCCTGGATCGCGGCTAGGCGCTCCCGGGCATCCACGATGCCGACCGGGACCACGAAGCGGGCCGGCGCGAACTGGTTGCCCGCTTGCTTGCCCTTGTCGTCGTCCTTGCGCAGGTTGATCGGCATCATCATCTGGAGCTCGTCGACGGGCTTGCCGAAGTGCTCGTGATAGCGGCGCAGACCGCCGGTAACGGCCGTCACGAAGACATCATTGATCGAGCCACCACCAGCCTTTCCAGCCTTCTTGAGGTCCTCGAGCGGAATCACGAAGGCGTTGAGCGAAAGCGCCATTCCACGCTCGCGCATCACCGGCGACATCGGCTCCTTGATGGGCTCGAGCACCCGACCGAGGGAGCTGACCATGTCGCGGGCCTTCTCGAAGGTCTTTCGCGGATCACTGACGAACTCACTGAGCAGATCGGCAGTGCCACTGAACAGGCGCCGGGTCCGGCTGCGGCCGGCATCGATACGGTGTTCGATCGCATCGCGAACGAGATCGCCCTCGGTCTTCTTGACCGCTTTCGGGAGGTCGGCGAGCTGGCGCCGCTGACGCTTCTCCTTGCCGGCACCGCGTTCCTTCTCGACCATGCTTCGGGTCATGTTCACGAGGCCCACGCCATCCGACACGGCGTGATGAAGCTTCATGATCACGCCAGCGCGGCCGCCGGCGAGACCGTCGATCAGATAGAACTCCCAGAGCGGGCGATCCTTGTCGAAGGCCTGCATCGCGATCGGCTCGGCCAGGTCGAGAAGTCCGCGCAAGGTTCCCTCGCCACCGAGATGGAGCTTGCGCAGGTGGAAGCTCGGATCGAAGTTCGGATCCAACTCCCAGCGCGGCGGAGCGATTTCGAAGGCATCGCGAACCACACGCTGACGCAGCCGCGGAATCGCTTCCACCGATTCGGCGAGCATGTCCTCGAAGTCTTCCTGGTCGGGCATCCGGTCGAGAACCCAGACGCTGAGGATGGTCGAACGCAGGCGCGGGTCGCGTTCACCGATCCACATCGCGGTGTCGCTGTCGCTCATGAAATCTTCGAATCGCAGATGGTCGCTCATGTCGGTTTCTCTCTGGTTCGTCCCAGGGGCTCACTCGCAGCGCTGCCAGTCGAGGAAGTGGGCGATCCTGTGGAGGGGTTAATGATAGAAATATCATTAAGGTGGCGGGATTATGCGCGATGCGCAGAGAGAGTCAATAGCGCCGACTCAGCCAGCCAACATCGTAGTCCCCGCAGAGATGGAAAGGCAGCGAATCGCATCCGTGGCCGAAGCGGAGGCGGAACGGACCCGTCGGGTGAAGCGCAGCAAGGCCGAGGGCCTGAGCGAGTCCGCCGCCGCGGACGACAAGATCACGGTTTGGGAGAACGGCGCGAACGAGAACGGCAAGAACACGACCGCGAACTTCCTGGCCGGCATGGTCGGCGCCCTGCCCCCGCTCCACGAACTGACCCGCAACGCGTCGGTCCGGATGCCCGAGTTCCTCGGGTCCATGCAGGATGAGGACGCCAATCCGGCCACCACCGCCGCGAACGGTGAAGCCGTGGAGCCGACGATCACAAGCTAGCCCGGACCGTTCAGCGAACCATCGCGGCCAACCCGACGCGCGGCGCAGCAGCCCTGTTTCAGTACGCATCACTCCACGCAGGATCGCGTGAACGAAATCGCCCGGCGGAACGAAGCCCTCCTCGAGAACCGACGCTTCCCTCCTGCCCGGCCGCACCCAGAACTTGCGCAGCGCCAGTAGCGGCACCATCGAGAGGCCCCAATAGCGGGTGTCCAGCAGCTCCAGTTCGACGCCTTCGCACTCGGCCGCAAGGGACCCGCTCGTATAGCGACGGACATGGCCTGCGGCCTCGTCGTAGGCGCTGTAGAGACCCGGGAGAGCGGGAACACTCAGGAGCAGCAGACCGCCTGGCTTCAAGTGGGCCACCACTGCTTCCATGAACGGGCGTGTCTCGTCGATATGCTCGATCACGTCGCATAACGTCACCACATCGTAGGCCCCGAGGTAGGCCGCGTGGCGCTCCTCGACGTCGTAGTATCGGATCACGCCACGACCCGCTGGTGCGGCCCGCAAGGCCCCGAGATTCAGATCGGCGCCATCGACGGCCCAGGGTGTCTCCGCCTCGAGTTGTGCGCGCAGCACGCCGGTCCCGCATCCGACATCGAGGACGCGAGCCGGCGCATTCAGCGGTGCGGAGGACGGTCGTACTCGATTCCGGCCTGTTCGAAGCCGACCCAACTTCGCAGGATGCGGGGAAACCGCAGCCGCTCGGGCAGCGATCGCATCGCATCGACGACGCGACGATCCATCAGGCAGAAGTCGCCGCTATCGAGTGGAATATCGAGATCCGAGAGCAACGAGACCAGCCGGTAGAACGCCCAGTAGCCCGCTCGTTTGACTGCGCCCTCCTTGCGCTTGCGTCGCTGCGCGAAGACGACGTCGACCCCTTCGCGCCAACGCGCGAGCATCTCGAGGACCAGCTCCGGCGGGTCCTGAAGATCCGCGTCGAGAACCGCGACCGTGTCGCCAGTGGCGTGATCGAGACCGACAGAGACCGCGTTCGGGTGCCCGAAGTTCCTCGAGAGCCGGTAGAGCACGACGCGGCCCGGATGCCCCGTGTGTCCGGCGATGATCGCAGCGGAGTGATCTCGGCTGCCATCATCGACGAAGCGGTAGCGGACCCGTGAGATCCGGTTCGCCGCCAGCACCTCGGGAGCGAAGACTTCATCCAGCCTTTCGAGTAGCACCGGGAGTACGCGCTCTTCGTTGTAGATCGGAATGACGAGGTCGAGGCTTGCGGCAGCGGCGCGATCCATGGCTCTCTCATGGCGAACGCCAAGCGGAGAAGACCCGCCGGCGTCGGAAGCCGCTGATCATACCGGACGAAATCGGCTGGCTGGGAGCTAGTGTTCCGGTTCGAGGAGGAACCCGGTGGCTGCAGAAGAGAACAAGCAGACGGTGCGCAAGATGTGGGAAGCCCTGAGCCTGAAGGACTGGGAAACACTGAAGAGTTGTCTTGCCGAGGACGTCCACTACGAGGACATCCCGACAGAGGATCCCGGCGCCCGCGGACCCGAGAACGTGGTGAAGCGCCTGCGCATCGCCTTCGACCAACTATCGGACCACGAACACACCATCCATCACCTGATCTGTGAGGGAGACGTGGTATTCCTCGACCACACGGAGGTGTGGACCTTCAGCACCGGCGAGAAGGCGACCAACCCGTTCGCGACCCTCCACGAGATGAAGAACGGAAAGATCGCGAAGTGGAGCGATTACTGGGACGTCTCGGGCTTCGTCGGCCAGTTTCCCCAGACCTTCCTCGAGGTGATGGCCAAGGGCAGCGCTGAAGACTTCAGCGACTGACCGGCGCCTGGCCACAGCCCTGTTCGAGTCTGGGCTCGCTCCCCGGGAAGCGACGAGCGATGCTCCTGCTCATGAGTTCTCGGGAACCCGATGGGATGGAAGTCGACTGGCGGAAGCTGTCCCAGGGAGCGCTTCGGGGCCTCGCGGAGGCCTTCGTCAATCGGGAAGGGACGGACTACGGCGCACAAGAACGTGGCTTCGAGAGCAAGGTCGAGAACGTCTTCGAGCAGCTACGCTCGGGCGAAGCCAAGCTGCTGTTCGACCCGGAGACCGAGTCGGTCAACATCGTCTCGACGCGAGGCTAGAGCGGCTTCTCGGGTTCAGCGGATTCCGTAGAGTCGGACGCCTCGGCGAGCGAGGCCTCCAGATCTTCGATCGATTCTTCCGCCGCATCCGCGCTGGGACCGTCGGTCTCGAGCGCATCTTCCAGCAGGCTCTCCGGAAGCGCGGCGGCGAGACCGCCCTCGAGTTGCTGGAAGCCCTCCGGGCAGAGTTCCTCCGCACCGGCGGCCAGGTGATCGTAGACCGAGCGATACTGGAGCGTGAGATCGCGGAGCTTCTCCGAGGTATCGGCGAAATGATCGGCGACGCTGCCGCGGTAGCGATCGAGTTCTGAGCGAGCCCCGTCTGCCTCGGCGCGAGCATCGTCCAGTGCGCCAGTCAGCTCCTTGATCTGGGTTGCCCCGGAGCCGGTGCGACGCCCGGCGGCGAACCCCACGACACTGGCAAGAAGCAGGAACCCGGCGGCGATCAGCCAGAGCTCGGGTGCGATCGAATCCAACATTTCCGACATTCCGCAATCCCCTTCGAATGGGCCGGCGCCAGCTCAGCTCGCTTGGATTCGAGCCCCGCACGCAGGCAGATCATGCACAATCAGGCCCCACCGTCGGAGGAACCGGTCATGCAGGACGAACAAGCTAGCAAAGCGACATCGCGCAGGTGGACTCGCTTCCTCGGAATCGGCGCCGGCGTCATCGCCATTGCCGCGGCCCTGCTCTTCTTCAGTCTGCCAGAACTCAAGCGCGCCATGTACGAGCCCGGGGGTCGCGACGGTTGGCAACAACCCGTGCGCGTGGTCGACACCCTGGCTCTGGCACAGGGCCAGCGAATCGCCGATCTGGGCAGTGGCGGAGGCTATTTCAGCTTCCGATTCGCCGGTCGAATCGGCGAGCGTGGCGTGGTATATGCCACGGACGTCGATGCCGACATGAACGAACTGGTCATGAACGACGCGACCGAGCGCGGCTTGCGCAACGTCGCCACGGTCCTCGCCGCCCTCGATGACCCTCGCCTGCCCGAACCCGTCGATTGGTTCTTCACCTCGAATACGTACCACCACCTGGATGACCGGGTCGCCTACTTCGCGAGGGTCCGCGAGAAGTACCTGTTGCCCGGCGGCCGTGTCGCGATCATCGACTTCAAGCCCGAAATTACCAAGCACTCCACCGATCGTGGCGTGATCGTCGAGGAAATGACTGCGGCCGGGTTCGAACTGACTGGCGACCACGATTGGCTCGAACGCCAATGGTTCGGCGTCTTCACGCCGAACCCTGCGGAACGCTGAGCCACGCGTCGACGACCTCCCGGTTCCGGGCGACGAGGAGAACAGGCCCGTCCTCGGCGGCTTCAATGCCGCCTAGCAATGGCACCACCAGGGTTCCCGCTTCCGCATCTGACGTGAGACCCGCCCCACCCCGCCCCACGTAGAAGTGAAACAGCTCTCCCGGCGCGAGGCCCAGTTCGGCCTTGATGCGGGGCAGGTTCCGGCGGATCTGCCCGAGTGCAACGGTCCCGGAGGTAAAGCGCGCATTGAATTCGACGAGCGGTCGGAAACAGCGATGGCCGTCCTCGGCTGACCGGAAGGCGAAGGCATCGATCCCGCAGGGCCCGCGATAGCCGGCGGCGGCAGCATTCACCCCGGCGATGCCTCCGGCTTCGCGCAACGCTTCTTCCTCGTCGAGCCCGGTTCTCGGGCGGCCACGCGAATCGAGTTCGCCTCGGTGCCCGCGCGGCTGGCCGGAAGGCGTCGTCACGATCTGGAGGGTTCCAAGCAGCGTCACGACACCATCATCTGCGATGTGGAGCTGGGCAGAGGCGTCCGCGATTCGATCCAACCAGGGCTCCAGCACGGCACCGCCACTGGCTGCCAGGCGCGCGAGTGCGGCGCGCATCGCGTCGTTCACCTGGCCGGTCTGCCCGGCCACGCGACCGCGGCCGCTGGTTCCGATCCGCGGTTTCAACGTGAAGCGCTCTTGCGCCCACTCGGGCCAACCGGCGAGCACCTCTGAGATCCGATCTGCTGCGCCGGCACCCTGCAGCTCTTCCGGCTCGAGTACCGTGACCAACCCGCGAAGCATCGGCGGTTCGAGCCGCTCCTCCCGCGCCAGGTTCACGGCCCACGCCTTGTCGTGAAGCCGGCGGACGATCGCCGAGCCCGCACCTGACAATTTCAGGCCGGCGACTTCGCGCTCGGCGCGTTCGTCGTTCCACCAGGCCGCCGCCTCGACCCCTTCGAGCCAGGAGAAGGCGGGCGGATCGAAGAGGCCACGCCAGAGTTCCGCGAGGATGGCCGCTTCGCTTCCCGGGCGCGCCGCCGCCGCGATGCCCGCCTCGCCTTCTTCTGCACCGAGGTTGGCCAGGAGGCGAGGCGCCGTACTCACGAGGACCCGCTCCTGCCCGTTTCCTGGCTCGACCGCGCGCGACGAACGTGTTCGATGAAGTCATCACTCAACCCGGCCGCCCGCCGGGCCGCAGCTTCGAAACGGCGCCCCTTGGCGCGGGCCGCCGAGAGCGGAAACGGCACGCTGGCCTCGTAGCGGCCGCGATCGTCGGGTTCTGGACGCAATTCCCGGAGCCAACGCGCCGCCATGCGGACGTGACCGATCTCTTCCCGGTGGACCAACGCGCAAACGGCCGCGCTCTCGGAATCGCCCGCTTCCGCGAAGGCGTCTCGATAGAGCGCAGAAAAGTCCAGGTTCGCCTGTTCCAGGGTCAGACCCATCGCTGCCAGGAAGGCGCTCGGACCGTCTTCTGAGGCCTCGATCGCGGGGAGGTGCTTCCACAGGTAGTCGGAGTGGGGTGCGAACGCCTCGAAACGGAAGCCCAGCGCCTCGATCCGTTCAAGATAGAGCGCCGCATGTCGTTGCTCGTCGAGCAGGACCGCATACCAATCGAGGCTGAGACCCTTCGGAACCTCCGGCCAGCGCAACAGCGCGTAGGCGAATAGCTCCACCGCCTGGAGTTCGTGGTGGGCGAAGCGTGCGAGCGCGCGGGCCCTGGCTTCCCGGGTACCGAGCCGACCCGGGCGCGGCAGCGGTGTCGCGCCGGCCACCATTTCGAGCCCCGGGCCGCGGGCCGGTTGAAGCGGTAGGCGCGTTGCTAGTCGGGCGTCCCCATCTGCAGGCGGCCGGAGTTTCTCAGGCAATCCACCGGCAGCGAGAATTCGCGCACAACCGGCCTGGATCACAGCAAGCTCCATGAGCGCGGAGCATACTCCCGGTGAATCTTTTGGCCTCCTGCCCCTCCAACCGATCAACCGATAACGGCGGGTACGATGCTTCCCGAGCCGCGACCGATTTGCCTCCCGGCCCTCGCCCTGGCGCTGCTGATTCTCGGCCTCCCTGTCCGCGGAGGTGCCGAGCCGGTCGCGTTGCCGCCGGAACTCGACGGCCGGTTGCTGCTCGAACTGCGCAGCTGCGAGGCGCGCCTCGGCCAGGTCTTGATGGCGGCCACGGTCCGGGCACGCACCGGCCCCACGGCGGTCGCGCTGCCGAACTTGCGCTGTGGAGCGTTCGCGGCCGGTTCGGACCAGGCCTTGTTCCTGAATGCCGTCGATGGGCTCGAGCGGATTCCGGCCCACACCACGCGGCAGGTCACGGCCTTCTTCCCGGCAGATGCGCGGCACACCGAATGTCGTTGCGTCGTGGGCGACGTGCGGCGGATCGAACGCGAGCAAGGCGATGACGCCTTCGCCGGCAGCGACCGGGACACCGCGGCGATCGACGACGCCATCGCCGGCTGGCAGGAGTTCCTGGAGGAAATGGAGGGCGGCGCGGCGCCGGACCCCGAGCTTGCTGCCGGGGCCCTCCGCCGCGAGGAGATCCTCGTCCCGGATACCGCGATCCGAGACCGGCCCGACGAGGCCGGGGCCGTGCTCGAGCGTCTGCCGGCCGGCGAAGCCATCGCAATTCTCGCGCTTTCAGGGGGTCACAAGCGCGTTCGCACCCGGGCCGGAACCGAGGGGTGGATTCCAAGTGGGGCTTCATCGGTCGATTCCGCCCGGGCCGCCGTGCTCGCCTTGACGCTCGCGCCCGCTCGCCTCTCGTCAGGCACCCCTGCTGCGGGCGGCAATGAGGATGCGCCCCCGACCGGGGCTTTGGATCTGGGCGCGACGTGTAGCGAGATTCGCAGCGAAGACCTGACCGATCTCGTCTTTGCACTGCTTCCCGAATCTCGAACGGCCTATGTGCGACCGGTCTGGTACGCGCTCGAAACCGCGGACCAGGACGCCTTCCAGCACTGGGCGTCAGCCTGCTTCGGCGTCACCCGCATCATCGACGTCGCGCGCGGACTGGAAGTCCGCAACACCCGCTGGGGCGACGCCCCGGCATCTCGGCCCTAGCAGGCTGCGGAAGAACCGACTCCCCCGCGCCCGGCGGCTCGGTCCGGAGTACCTCCGCAACCCCTGTTGGCCACTTCGGGCCACCCATCGAGTCGCTATCCTGGCGCGGCAGGGGGGCCGGATGCGCGGGCCGATCATCATTGTGCTCGCCCTCGTGGCGTCGAGCCTGTGGGGCGGCTTCTCAGCCAGCGCGGATTCGGCACCGGCGCGCGATCCGTGGGCCGACTGGAGTGCCAACGCCCGCGTCGAACTCGAATGGGCGCGCGGCGTTCGGGCCGACCAGAAAGCCGAAATCACGCTGCGGCCGGAACTCGAATGGAAGCCGCGCGGCGCAGGCTGGTCGTTGCGCGCGGTCGGACGAATCCGGGGCGACGCCTTCGATCGCATGGAGCCGGGGCATCCGCACCCGAGCGAAGTCTCCTCCTTCTCACGCCGGCTCGACGCCGGCGACCACGTGGATTTCGAACTGCGCGAGCTCGTCTTCCAGGCCCCGGTCGGCAAGGCGCATGTCGAACTCGGCAAGCTTCAGACCGTCTGGGGCCGTGCCGACGGGCTGAAGCTCCTCGACGTGGTCAATCCCCAGGACTTCCGCGAGTTCATCCTCGACGATTTCGACGAATCGCGGATACCGCTCTGGACCGTGAAGGTAGAGGTGCCCGTTGGGCCGGTGGTCGCCGAGCTCGTCTTCATTCCCGATCCCAGTTTCGACGAACTCCCGGAAGCGGGCTCCCCATTCGCGTTCACGTCGGAGCGCTTGCTAGGCCGGCCCCCGGCGGGATTGCCCGTCGTCATCGACGACGTCGATCGGCCTCGCCGCATCGGGCGAGATTCCGATGCTGGCATGCGTGTGACCGGCCAGCTCGGCGACTGGGACTGGAGCGCTGCCTACCTGTACCACTGGGACGATCGACCGCTGTTGCCGGGAACGCTCGAGATCGGCCCTGCCGGGCCGCAGCTGCGCATCACGCCGCGCTACGAACGCACGCACCTGGTCGGCGCGACGACCACGGGCGGCTTCGGGGATCTGACGATTCGGGGCGAGATCGCCTGGCGCTCGGATCGCTTCCTGCCGACGGCGGACCAGACCGATCTCGACGGCGTCGCGCGCACGGGTGAACTCGGCTACGTCCTCGGCTTCGATTGGCTCGGTATCCGCGACACCCTGGTCTCGTTCCAGGTGTTCCAGAGCTGGCTCCTGAACAACCGCGCGGGGCTGTACCGCGACACGCTCGATACCAACCTCACCCTTCTGGCACGCCGGGAATTCATGAACGAGCGGCTACGGGTCGAAGCCATCTGGATCCACAACCTGAACGATGCTGACGGTATCCTGCGGCCCAAGGTCAGCTACGAACTCCGAACCGGCCTCACGGTGTGGACCGGAATCGATGTCTTCTACGGCCGGAGCCGTGGACTGTTCGGTCAGTTCGATCGCAGTGATCGTTGGGTGGTCGGCGTGGAGTGGGGAATCTGATGCGAAACTGGATACAAGCCGGACTACTGGCGCTCGCGGCGGGCCTCGCTGCTGTCGGAGCCAGCGCAGACGAGCTCCCCGACGGGCTCGAAATCGCCAAGAGGATCAACGCCCGTGACGAAGGGGTCACCTCGACCCGGAACGTGACGATGGAACTGATCGACCGAGGCGGGAGTACCCGAACGCGAGAGACCGTCTTCTTTCGACGTTATGTACCGGGCCCGGAAGCGGGCGACAGTGGCGAGAAATGGATCGCGCTGTTCTATCTGAGTCCGGCCACGATCAAGGACACTGCGTTCCTGAGCCACGACTATCTCGAATCCAAGCGTGACGATGAGCAGTGGCTCTACCTACCGGCCCTGCGTCGCTCGCGGCGCATCGCGCTTCGCGATCGCGGCAAGTCCTTTCTCGGCACCGATCTCTCCTACGACGACGTGCGCAACGAGACGAAGGTCACCATCACCGACTATCACTGGAAGACGCTGCGCCGGGACGACCTCGACGGCCAGACGACCCTGATCGTCGAGGCGACTCCGGTCGACAAGCAAACAGCGCGTTTCCTCGGCTATTCGAAGATCGAGTTCACCATCGACACCGAGATCTGGATGGTGCGCGAGGCCGACTACTGGGACACCGCCGGGCGGCACCTCAAGACCAGCCGGCAACTCGAGATTCGCAGGGTCGACGGCATCTGGACCCCGCACCGCGTCGAGGTGGTGAACCACCGGACCCTCCACCGGACCCACTTCACCTACTCCGAGATCCGCTACGACATGGAGCTGCCCGACGATCTCTTCAGTGAACGCGCACTGCGGCGCGGACCTCCGGCGCTCTGATTCCGGCCTGAAGTCGTCAGAGCACCCAAGGAAGCCCTCCACAGGCGACTCTGTGCAGTCGGGGGGGGGCTCGGCCAGGTAGATCGGGGTTGCGTCGAGGACGCCAGCGGCGCGGGACGAGCCCAACCCTGTTTCGAGAATTCGCTGTCGGCCTTTTCCGAGCGGCGTTGGGTCCCGGAGGGCTGTTGAGGGGGTGGTTCGCGTGGATGTTAGGTATTCGGGTCAAGGTCGACGGCGCGAGCGGGCGTGGCGCGGATCGAACGTTGTTCGAAGATGTGATGGCGATTTCTCTTGATCAATAGTATAACCTCGCTATAATCAATACCATGCGACGTAAGTCATCCGGAATCCAGCTCGAACTCCGGCACCCCGGGTGGGGCGGGAAGCGGCCCGGGGTATTCCTCATCTCCGCCGAACGGGACTTTGGACCAGGAGCGTTCGAGTCCGGACCCTGGCTGCGGCTTTCGCCCAGCCGGAGGGCACGCGATCGCGCACCTTCAGGGTGGCGTGGCAGGGAAACCGGGCGGCAATCGCTGGGCGCGCGCCTGGCGCGTGCGGTGAATCGCGTGTTTGCGCGCTCTGGACCGGTCCTGAAGGACCGGTATCACCACATGGTGCTGAAGACGCCGACCCAGGTGCGGAACGCATTGCGGTACGTGCTGATGAACACCAGGCGGCTCATGAAGCGCGCGAGCCCCCCCCTCCCCGCAAGAGCAATCTGCGAGCCCTCCTCATAGAGTCGGGAGGCCCCCTCCCTCAAGACCTTCCGCAGCCACGCGAACGCTGGAGAGCAGTGGGCTCTCTCCTGGCCGCCGCCGTCCTGGCCTGAGCGCACGCTGTGGAACCGGCCCGCGGTCCGGACCTACCGGCGCACGGGCTCTCGTGGATCGCTGCCGTCCCGTGGAGCCCCGGTACCGGATGACCCCATGAAGAGCTTACGTCCGTCCTTGAAGGTGAGGTCTCGGCCATTGGCCTTGCACGCGGGCTTGCAGGCCTTGTCCTTGCTCTGGTAGCCGCGCACCACGATGTCGCTTCCGATCGCGAGGGTATTCTTGTCGATTCCCGCTCGTAGCAGCGTATTGGGCGTACCCCCCTCGACCATCCAGGTCAGCGTGCTGCCGTCTTCCTGCGGCACTTCCAGGTGGACCCAGGCGTGCGGGTTGATCCATTCGACGCGAGTGACCTTGCCCTCGAGCAACACTGGCGAGTTCGAATCGAACTCCGCGGCGAAAGCGTGGTGGGAATTCGCCGCCAGCGGAACCAGCAACACCAGCAGCGCTGCCAACCAGGGGACCATCGTCTTCCGATCCATGCAGCTACTCCTCGGCCTCTTCCGCTCGACCACCGGCCAGGATACCGGTCAGCGAGTAGTTTCCCTCGTGACAGGCGTACTCGTAGATCTGGCCGTCGGCTTCTCGCATGGGGATCTGTCCGCGCCAGACCTGGGTGAAAACAGTCGGGTCCGCAACGGCGAACTCGTAGAGGATCTCGCTCTGGCCGCGCCGCGTGAAGCGTTCCATCACGCGAGCGTCCGGGGTCATCATGATCTGGTGGCGCAAGGAAGCCCTGAAATTCTGGCCCGGGTGGAAGTTCGTGGTCTCCACCACCAGGGTCTCGCCTTCCCAGTGACCGATCGAATCGCCGAGCCAGGGTCGAATCGCCGGTGGTAGCGAGTCGTCGTCGATCCGAATCATGCGCACGTCGTGATTCATCTCCACCAGGATCATCACGAAGCCCGGGGACTGAACGATCTGATAGTGGTTGTTGTAGAGCACCGGCAGCATCGGCGGCCCGCCGGTGGATCCGAACCCGACGATGCAACGCTCGCCTAGCAAACGCGATTCCGGATCGTCCGCGCGGCGCAGCTCCAAGAAGCGGCGCACGAGCCGATACCAACCACGCCAGGAGTAGGGAACCTGGCCATCTGCAGGCTCGACGATCAGCGAGCTTCGAATCTCGCCGTCGACGACGGCGAGTTTCTTGCCCGGGTCCATCCAGAAGGTGTTGTATCCCCCAACGTCCTTGCCGACTTCGAGCTCACCCTCGGGAACGTCATCCACCGAGGCGTACAGCGCCTCCATTCCGCTCTCGATCGCGGCGGCTTCCGCTTCCGTCAGGACCAGGTTCTCTACACCGTCTGCCCGGACGAGCCCGGTGATGGTGGCATTCGTCCAGGTGCCCTGCAGATCCGGCGCGCCCCAACTCATCCTCGGAGGCGTCCACTCCTCGGCAGCCGCCGGAATCGCGAGCGCCAGGATCACAGCCGTTGTCTTGGCCCGGAGCCTCACTCGAGCGGCTCCTTTCGCAGGTGGCCATAGAGCAGCTCTTCGACGAACGGTACGCAGTTGAACTGCTGGAGCCGCGCGTCTGCCCCCACCAATCGATAGAGGGGCATGCGAATCGTAAAGGGCCTCGTGTAGACCTGCTCGTCTTCGAGGGTCGCCTGATAGTCCATCGTGTGGGCGCTCGTCGGCGTGAAGCGCTCGATGACGCGAAGTGATTCGCTGTGAAAATTGCCGGCACGATCGAGCCAGCTCTGAGCGTGCTGCCCGGTGGTCTCGACGACCAGCGTATCGCCCTCCCATTGGCCGAAGCTTTGCCCCATCCACGAATCGATCGGGGCCGGCCCCGGGTCGCGTAGGTGGATGTTGCGCGCGGCGCCGGCATATTCGTAGGCAAAGAACAGCGCGTCCTTGTTATGCAGGATCTGGAAGGCATAGGGCATGTAGGTCGCGCGCGGGATACCGGGCAGGTAGCACTTGATCTCCGGATCCCGCGCGAGCCAGTTCGCGCGGTTTTCCTCCTGCTGTTTTCGTGCGGCGTCCGTATAAGGGATCTTGCCGCCGTCAACGACAGCCACGCCCGCCGGGACTGCGCCGACAGCACCCAGCGCGACCACCTCCTTGGCCGGCACGGGATTGATGGGCCCTTCCCGGTAGGCGAGCGCGGCCTCGGCGGGGTGGGCCTCGAGGTTGTCATTGGCCCGGTTCATCACCCGCCAGATTCCGTTCAGGTCCGGCTTCCCGCCGGGACCCCGAGGCGCGATGTAATTCCCGGCCTCACCGGCCAGCGCGGGGCTTTGCATGAGCACCAGCGACAGGAGCACGAGCCAACGCTTCCGCATACGAACACTTCCTCCGGAGGACGAAGCGACAAGCTAGCCGACCTGAGAAGCGCGAGTGAAGGGCCGCAATGGTCCGGAGCCCTCGCCGAATCAGCCCTCGAGCCCCATCCGCCGCGCGATGATCACCTTCATGATCTCGTTGGTTCCCGCGTAGATCGACTGGACCGCAGCGTCCTGAAAATCCGTCGAGATCGGATACTCGCTCATGAAGCCGTAGCCGCCGAAGAGTTGCAGGCATTCGGCAGCGACCCGCTTCTGCAGGTCCGATGTCCACCACTTGCCCATGGATACTTCGCTCACGATCTCGTCGCCACGCACGTGGGCGGCGAGCAGCCGATCCGTGAAGGCCTGGCCGATCTCGTACTCCGTCTGGAGTTCGGCGAGCTTGAACTGGGTATTCTGGAAGCCGGCAATGGCCTGGCCGAAAGCCTTGCGTTCCTTCACGTAGGCAATCGTGTCATCCAGGGAGCGTCGCACCGAAGCCATGCAACCCACCGAGATGCAGAGCCGCTCTTGCTGGAGCTTGGCCATCAGCATCTTGAAGCCCTGCCCTTCCTCGCCTAGCAAATTCTCCGCGGGCACGCGGCAATCCTTGAAGAACAGTTCGCTGGTGTCCTGTCCCTTCAAGCCGATCTTCTCGAGGTTCCGCCCCTTCTCGAAGCCGGGCGAATCGGTCTCCACCAGCAGCAGGCTGATGCCATCGTGGCGCTTCGAGGGGTCGGTCTTCGCAACCACGATGCAAAGGTGGGCGTTCTGACCGTTCGAGATGAAGGTCTTGGCGCCATTGAGCAGGTACGCGTCGCCATCCCGGATCGCCGTGGTGCGGACGTTCGCCAGGTCCGAGCCGGTGCCGGGCTCGGTCATGCCGATCGACACCAGGCAATCCCCCGCGATCGCGGGCACCAGGTACTTCTGTTTCTGGGCTTCGCTGCCGTAGGTGGCGAGGTACGGCAGGCAGATGTCGGTGTGGAGCGAGGCCTGCAGCGCGTGGGCTCGTGCATAGGCCAGCTCTTCCATGATGACGGCGTCGTAGAGGAAATCCGCGCCGGCGCCCCCGTACGCCTCGGGCTTGTTGGCACCGAGGTAGCCCTCCTCTCCCATTCGCTTCCAGATCGCCCGCGGCACGATTCCGGCGGCGTTCCATTCGAGGATGTTCGGCTCGACCTCGGCCTCGACGAAACGGCGGAACTGCTCGCGGAATAGATCGTGGTCTTCGCTGAAGATCTCTCGGCGCATGACGTCTCCTGCGCGGGGCAGCTCCCGCGGCCAACTGGAGCGTGGAGACTAGCTACCCGCACCGTAGGCCTCCAACAGGATCGGCCGCAGCAACTTCGTCCAACGTCGGTAGCCCTCGGCGTTCAGATGCAGGCCATCGAAGATGTAGACGTCGTCCGGCGTGCCGTCTTCCCCGAGCAGCGTTCGGCCCGTCTCGACGACCTGCACACGCGGGTCTGCAGCGGCGAAGGCGTGAAACCCGCGATCCACCCTCTCCATTTCACCCCACTGCTCGATGCGCAACTTCGAGGGCTTCATCGAGAGGATCCAGACGTCCGTCTCGGGGAGTTCGGCGTGGACCAGCTCGAGGAACGCGCGGTAGTCGGCGACGACACGCTCGGCGCTCTTGCCGGCCCCGATATCGTTGCCGCCGCAGAAGATCACGACGGCGCGCGGTGCGTAGGGGACCACGACACGCCGGGCGTTGTGCAGCACGTGCTCCATCTGGGCGCCGCCGAAGCCGCGTTGGACCACCGGGAGCGGAGCCATGTCTTCCTTCAGCGAACTCCACAGCCGGATGCTCGAGCTCCCGACGAAGACGATGCCGCCGGCCGCTGGCATCGCCTGGCGATCGGACTCCTCGAAGGCCACGATCTGGGATTCGAAGTACGTCGGGTCACCGGTGGATTTCCCGTAGTTCCAGAGGAACGCGGCGATCCCAGCACCAATGAGAATGAGGACCAACGCGGCGCCGATCAGGATCTTCTTGAACATTTCGCCTTCCGATGAACGGCGCCGGGCTCAGCGCGCGAGATCGGTCCAGACCAGGCCTAGCAATTGCTCCGCCTTCATGAAGCCACCGCCCCAGTTGGCTTCGAGATCGGCGAGCGGTGCGCTGGCGATGAAATCGGCCTGCGCGGTGCCGGCCGCCTGAGCCGCGACCACCCGCTCTCGCACGGTCGCCAGCATGGCACGATAGGCGCGCAGCTCCGCTGCATTCGAGAGCGGCCCATGACCGGGCACGATCTTGGTCTCCGCGCTCGCCCTCGCGAGGACCGCGTCGGCGGCCGCGATCATCCCGTCGATGGACCCGCCGGAGAAGATGTCGATGAATGGGTATATGCCGTTGAAGAAGGTGTCCCCCATGTGGACCACGCCGGCCCGCTGGAACCACACCATCGAGTCACCGTCGGTGTGGGCCGGGGCGACGTGCTCGACGGCGATCTTCTCACCGTTCCAATGGAGCACGACGCCGTCGTCGAACGTGACCACCGGCAGCGATTCGGCCGCCCGCGGAGGATCATCCCGACCTATCGAGGGGGCGACCTGCCGAGCGTTCATGCGCTTGCGAACGTTCGCGTGGGCCACGATCACGGCACCGAGGCCGCCCAGTCGATCGTTCCCGCCGGTGTGGTCGCCGTGATGGTGCGTGTTGATGACGAAGCGGATCGGTCCCTCCTGGAGTGCAGCCACGGCGCTGCGAATCCCGGGAACCATGTAGTCGAATTGGTCGTCGACCACGATCGGCCCGTCGTCACCGGTCGATACCACGATGTTGCCGCCGGCCCCGTAGAGCAGGACGAGGCCTTCGCCGATCTCGACGCTTCGGATCTCGGGTGGGGTCTGGCCTTGTTGCGCCAGCGCGGACGTGCCGCCAAGAACGAGGGCAGCCAGCAGGACGAAAGGAAGTGCGCGGGTCATGGGTCCTCCAAGGTGGCCGCGAGCATGGCACAGCACCCCGAGCGGCTGCGCGATTTCACTGACATTCGTTAATGTGATCGCTTCCCCGCATGGAGACCCCATGGATTTCACCCTCACCGAAGAGCAGGAACTGCTCCAGGAAACGCTGCGTGGATTCGCCGAGAACGAGTGCCCGGCGACCACCGTGCGCGAGATCTTCGACGGCGACCGCGGCCGCGAACCCGGGCTCTGGAAGGGCCTGGTTGAAATGGGCGTCGCCGGGCTCACCGTCGCAGAAAAGTTCGGGGGCGCCGGCCTTGGGCTCCTCGAGGCAGCCCTGGTCGCGGAAGAGCTCGGCCGCGGCGCGGTTCCGGTTCCCTACCTCGGACATGCGCTGGCCTGCATTGCCATCTCGGTCGGCGGCAGCGATGCCCAGAAGGAACGCTGGCTGCCGGGCCTCGCTTCGGGGGAAGCCCTTGGAACCATCGCCTTCGCCGAGGGCAACGATGTCTGGGAACTCGAGGACTGGCGGGTCCGCTTCGAGAACGGGGCGGTCTCGGGAACCAAACAAAGTGTGCCGGCCGGCGCGAGTGCCGACCTGTACGTGGTCGGGACCGCTGGCGGCGACCTCGTCATCGTGGACGCCCAGGCGGAAACCATCCAGATCGAATCGCTGCCGACGGTCGATCGTGGCCGGCCGCTCGCAACCTTGCGCTTCGACGGCGCCCCTGCTGAACGCCTCGAGAGCGGCGACCCGAACGGCCTCCGCGATGCCGGTCTGGTGCTGCTCGCCGCCGATGCGTTCGGCGCCGCCGACCGGTTGATCCAGATGAGCGCAGAGTACGCGAACACGCGCCAGCAGTTCGGCCAGGTGATTGGCCAGTTCCAGGGCATGAAGCATCAAATTGCCGACATGGCCGTGGACGTAATTCCGAGTCGCGGCCTCTGGTGGTACGCGGCCCACGCCTGGGACCGCCAGATCGAGGGCGCTTCGCGAGCGGCAGCCCTGGCGAAATCCCACATCACCGATCGCGCCCAACAAGCTGCCCGGGACGCCGTCGAATGTCACGGTGGTATCGGGTTCACCTGGGAGTGTGACGTCCAGATCTGGTTCAAACGGGTAATGTTCGACCGACTGTTCCTGGGAACGCCGGAGCAACATCGCGAACGGCTGGCAACGACGGGAGGCTGGTAGCCATGGATCTCGAATTCGGCGAAACCCACGAGGCGCTGCGCCGGGAAACCCGGGAGTGGGTCGCCGCTTCCTGGCCGCTCGGCGGCGACGAAGCGACGCTTCCGGATACCGAACAAGCGAGGCGATGGAAGGCGCGCGCGATCGAGGCCGGCTTCCTGCATCGCAGCGTGCCGAAGGCCTACGGCGGCGGCGGCCTGGCATCGGACATCCTGGCCGAGACGGTGATTCGTCAGGTTCTCGACGAAGCCGGTGCCCCCCACCGCGGCTCCGCGCAAGGCACGCACATGCTCGTGCCGACGCTCCTCGAGTGCGGAACCGAGGAGCAGCGCCAGCGATACATCCGCCCGACCCTGCTAGGCGAGATCCGCTGGTGCCAGGGCTACAGCGAACCGGGATCCGGTTCGGACCTGGCCTCCCTAC
The DNA here is from genome assembly GCA_029261795.1 of Deltaproteobacteria bacterium. Classification (GTDB taxonomy): domain Bacteria; phylum Myxococcota_A; class UBA9160; order UBA9160; family UBA6930; genus JAJDAP01. Next base: position 58,908 of record JAJDAP010000014.1, on the reverse strand, counting down.
AGAGTCGCGCGGTGCTGGAAGGCGACGAGTGGGTCATCAACGGCCAGAAGATCTGGACCACCCACGCCACCGAGGCCGAGATGATGTTCGGCCTGTTCCGTACCGAGCCCGACCAGCCCAAACACGGCGGTATCTCGTACATCCTGCTGTCGATGGACACGCCCGGCATCGATCCGCGACCGCTCAAGATGATGCAGGGCGGTGCGGATTTCTGTGAGGTCTTCTTCAACGACGTGCGGGTTCCGGCCGAGAATCTGGTCGGCAAGCGCGGTGAGGGCTGGCGCGTCTCGCGCTCGACCCTGAAGCATGAACGCATGCTGATCGGAGATTCGACCGGCGCACGCATCGGGTTCGAAGCCCTGCTCGAATTGGCCAGGCGGACCGAGCGCAACGGTCGACCATCCCTCGAAGACCCGCACATTCGTCAACGGATCGCCGAGCTCGAAGGTTATGTGGCCGCGCGCGAGTGGTCGACGGCCCGCATCGTCTCCGCCATCGCCAAGAGCGAAGACATGAAGGCCATGGATGACATGCTGATGGCCAAGATCGCGAGCACCCACGTCACTCAACTCACCGCGAAGATCGCCATCGATCTGATCGGCGATCGGGGGCTCGAAGAGCCCCAGGGCGACGCGCTCTCGATGGGCGGTAGCCGCGAATACGACGATGCGCGCTGGGTCTCCCACTACATGATGTCGCTCTCCGGCGCGATCGCGGGAGGTTCGTCGAACATCCAGCGCAACATCATCGGCGAACGACTCTATGGCCTTCCCCGGGACCAACGACCGGAAGGACACTGAGCACAGCGTTAGTCCGTCGTCAGGAACTCGAGCAGGTTGCCATCGGGATCGCGAAAGTAGACGGATTGGCCGAGCGCACCATCGGCGGCGGGCCGCGGCACCGGCCCTTCGATCACTTCGATGTCACGAGCGGAAAGGTGCGCGCTGGCGCTCTCGATGGAGCCATCCCAACGGAAGCAGAAGTCGCCGGAGCCGGGCGTCGGCGCCGCGGCATGGGGTTTTGCCGGGCTCGCGGCTTCGTGAACGCTGAGCCGGCTCTCGCCAACCTGCAGCAGGACGACGGGAATCTTTCCCTCGCGCCAGAGTTCTTCGAAGTGCGTTTCGGCCCCGAGCACACGCTTGTAGAAAGTGAGCGTGCGCTCGATATCGGCGACGGTGATGGCCAGATGGTCTAGACCGCGAATACCCACGCCTAACCTTCCGAACTCGCCGCGAAATCGTAGTCCGCGTTGATCTGGGCGAAGCGGCGCTCGACCACCCCTCGAGAGTCGGGATGGGTGATCACGTGGAGTCGGTTCTCGCGGACCGCGCGGACCACGATGGGGCCCACCTCTTCGGCGGGCATCGCAGAAATCGTCGGAGCCGGTCGGTCGGCGCTCGGATTCACGATGCCCAACCTGGGCGCAAGCTGTGAGCCGAACCCGTCGGGCCGGTTGCTCGTCGAGGTATCCACCAGGCTCGATGCCACCACGCCGGGGCACAGAACCGAAACGCCGATCCCCTCCGGAGCGAGTTCGGCGCGCAGCATTTCGCTGTAGCCGACGCACGCGTACTTGCTGGCGATGTACGCGCCGATCGGGAATCCCTCGGTCGCGATCAAGCCACCCAGGGAGGCCGTATTCACGACATGGGCATCGGGCGCGCGCGCTCGGAGCAGAGGCAGGAAGGCGTTCACCGTCTTCACGACGCCGAGCACGTTCACCGAGAGCGTGTACTCCCAATCCTCGATGCTGTGTTCCGAGAGCGGCGCGATCCGGGCCAACACCCCCGCATTGGCGCACAACAGGTTCACGCCGCCCAGCTGCGCTTCCACCTCTTTCGCCGCCGCCGCCAGTGCTTCCGGCGCAGTGACATCGACGCTGACGCCGATCGCTCGGCCGCCCTGCTCCGCGATCTCGGCGACCACGGCTTCCGCGCTCGCCGTGTTCACATCGGCAATGGCCAGCGCCATCCCCTCGGCTGCAAGTCCGAGTGCGATCCCTCGCCCGATACCGCTTCCGCCTCCTGTGACTACGGCGACCTTGCCTTCGAATTCGTTCATGGGGTTCCTCTCGATCATGGGCGCCTGACTTCAGGCGAATTTCGGGATCAGGACTTCGCCGGTGATCCGCAGGCTCTCGAGCACCCGCTCCGGCGCCAACGCGCCGAACTGGTGCAGACACATCAAGCGATCCGCACCCAGCTCGGCATAGCCACGCATCTTCTGTTCGCAGCGCTCAGGGTCTCCGATGATCACCGACTCGACCGCATCGAGGACCTCGAACACCTCCTCGGGATCGAGAACCTGCCCCGCACGCTGGCGATTCAACAGGCGGATCACGGGAACGGGATCGTCGATATCGTCGTCGGGAATCGGAGCTTCCGGCGCCTCCAGCTCGCGGGTCGCGGCTGGGTCGCTCGCCTGGAGATCGCCGCGGATCGCGTCGATCCAGATGTCGCGGGGCACGTTGAAGACGCGCGGCGCAGCGTTCACGAACCAGAGTGCCGCCTCCCCGGCCCGACTCTCGATGGCAGCCTCCCGGGTTTCGGCGCAGTGCACGAAGGTGAAGACCGCGCGTTGGGCATTCACGACCTGCGAGCAGGGCTGCATCCGGTCGAGCCCCCGTTGGTAGTGCTCGAAGAGTGAAGCCAGGCTCGCAAGCGGCGACAGCAGCGTCGTCGCGAGCGCGCCCACCCCCAGCTCGCCGGCCATCTCGAAGGATTCCGGGCTGGTGCAGGTCTGCCAGAGCGGAGGATGGGGTCGTTGCAGCGGCTTCGGTACCACATCACGCGCCGGAATCGTCAGGTTCGGGCTGTCCCAGGAAAACGGCGTCTCGGTCCACATACGCGGAATCATCTGCAGGGCTTCGCGAAGCTGCTCGCGCGTGGTCTCCGCTTCCACTCCGAACGTCGTCCACTCATTGCCACCGGAACGCGCCAGGCCGAGTTCGAGCCGGCCACCGGAAACCAGGTCCAGGAACGCTGCGCGCTCGGCGATGCGCAGGGGATGATTGATCTTGAACGGCGCCAGGATGCCGGAATGCCCGAAGCGAAGCCGCTTCGTGTGCTGGGACAAGACCACCGGCATCAGCTCCGGCGCCGACGAATAGCTGAACTCGGTGGCACCGTGATGCTCGACGTTCCACCAACAGCCGTAGCCCAGGGCATCGGCGAGCCGCGCCTGCTCGATGGCCTCCTCGAGCACCTTGCGCTCATGGTTCTGCGGCCACGGTTTCGCCTTCTGGAGCTCGGAGAACACATCGATGATCATGGGACGGCGAGGCTACACGAGATCCCTAGAATCCCGCACGAACCCGGCGCGCATTCTGCACAAAGTCGGCAGGCAAGGAATCTCTGTGGAAACGCCGCCCGACATCGTGGCTGAAGGATGGGATGCCTGGGGCGAACCGCGCGCCCTGATCGGCATCGACGAGATCAGCGCGGAGGTCTCGACCAATCGCGTCTACCGCTTGCACCTCGACGACGGGGACACCGTGGTCTGCAAGGTCTCTTCCTACGGCGCGTACGTTCACTTCCGCCAGGATCATGCCCGTATCCACGATTGGTGCCACGGCCTGCGCGGAAGCGCCTGGGATGGCACGCTCGCCGACGTCTACCATCGCGGCGCAGCCCCGTTCGTGCATCGCGACGGCCCGGCCTGGCTCGCCTTCTACGAAGACGTGAACGCGGGAGAGCCCCTTCCTTCGATCCTCGCGGCCGAGGACATCGCACCGCTGGCTCGCGAGATGGCGCGGCTGCATGATGCCAGCGCCGCGCTGGAGCTTTCACCCACCTGGAAATCCCTCGGCGCCGACGTCGCGACACTCCGCGAACGTCTCGAGAGCCCGGCCTGGTGCGAGGCCCGGACGCTCGGTCCGGCCTCTGCATCGTTCCTGCGCGAGCACTGTGACGCATTCCTCTTCAATGCCGACCGCGGCGGCTATCACGGTTTCGCCAAGTGTCCCGTGCTGCTCGATTGGAACCTCGGAAACTTCTCCGTCGCGCGCACACCCGGCGCACTCCGGATCTCGAGCCGCTGGGACTACGACTGGTTTCGCATCGAACCGCGGGTGATGGATTTCTACTTTCTCGCCCGGGTGGTCAGTGCCCGCGGCGACCAGTCGCGATTCACCTACGACGTCGAGCCATTCCTCGACCCGCGCTTCGCCGAGTTCCTCGCCGCCTATCATGAGGTCTCCCCCCTCTCGGTCGAGGAAGTGAGCTTCGTGCGAGAGGCCTATCGTTTCTTCCTGCTCAACTACGCCGTACTCGAAGCCGAGCACTTCTTTCGGCCCGAACTCTGCGAAGGCTTGCGGCGCGACGTGGTCGAACAGCATCTCCCCGCACTCGCCGACCTGGATCTCTCGCCGCTCCTCGATGCCATCGGCTGATGGAGCCCCTCTCCCAGGCATTGCTGGGCGCGGCCGTCGGCCAGTCCGTCGCCGGCCGCGCACTCGGGCCCCGCGCCGCAGGTTGGGGGGCGCTCGTCGGTATGGCGCCGGACATCGACGTCATCGCCGCCGGCCTGCACGGTGGCTACGGAGAACTGCTCTACCACCGGGGCGCAACACACTCGCTCTGGTTCGGGCCGGTCATGGGCCCACTGCTCGGCTGGTTGCTCTGGCGTTGGCGTGGCGCGGGGACGTCGCTGGCGGCCTGGCGACGGATCACCGTCTGGGCGTTGCTCACCCATCCTCTGCTCGATGTCTTCACCCCCTACGGCACCCAGCTGTTCGCGCCGTTCTGGCGCGCGCGCTTCGCCTGGCACGGCGTCGGCATCATCGATCCGTTCTACACCTTGCCGCTGCTCGGCTTCGTGGTCGTCTCGATCGTGGCAGCGCCCCACTCGAAACGCTCGACGCGGAGTGCGATCGCGGGCCTACTGCTCACGACCAGCTACTTGCTCCTGGGCGTTGGGCTCAACGCAATCGCCGAGCATGACGCCAGCCAGGTCCTTCGGGCGGCCGGAGCGCCAGCGCGCGAGGTGCGCGCCTACCCGACCTTGATGCAACCATTCCTGCGTCGCATCGTCGCACGGGGCGATGGCGAATCATTCGTGGGTTGGCACACGAGCCTGCGTCTCGGCTGTGTGCACGGCACGAGCTTCGCCGAACCCGATACAGACCCGAGAGTCATCGAACTCTCCGAGACCTGGGAGGGTCGCTTGTTCATCTGGTTCGCGATGGAAGAAACCACCGCCCACGCAGACCCCGACGAGGACGGTACCAGCTGGGTGTCGCTCGACGACCTTCGCTACGGCGGCTTCGGCACGCCACCCTCGCGCAGCATGTGGGGCGTGCGGGCGCGCTACGACGCCAGCGGAACCCGGATCGGCCCGGTCGAACGCTTCCGCCGCGGCTTCGACGAGCGCACGGGCTTCGAGCCGCTCGCCAGGGGCACCTTCGGCGACTTCCGGCGCTTGCCGGCGGACGCGCGCACCAGCTGCGCGCCCAGAAGCCAGGCTCGTTAGTCGGCGGTCAAGCCCGCCGTCTCGGCGAAGGATTCGATTCCGGCGACAGCTTCGCGGGTTCGAGTCCAGGGCGTCACGATCAGCCGATCCACACCGAGTTCTTCGAAACGAGCGAGTTCGGAGCGCGACGGCCTGCCGGCCCCGACGGTGACACAGAATGCCTCGTGGTCGAGTTCGTACTCGAGGCGGATACCGCGAAGCCGCTCGAGCAAAGGCACCACCGTCTCCGGCGTGTGACCCAGACCGAGCCACCCCTCGCCATACAGGACGGCGCGACGCAGCGCAGCCTCGCTCTCTCCCCCGACATGGAGCGGCGGCCACGGGCGCTGGATGGGTTTCGGCTCGAAAGCCACCCGCTCGAAGTCGTAGAAGCCACCGTGGTGCTCGACGACGTCCTCGCTCCAGAGGCGCTTGCAGACCGCGATGGCTTCATCCAGGCGTCGTCCTCTCGTGGCGGGGTCGAAACCTGCAGCAAGCCATTCTTCGCGAAGCCAGCCGGCACCGATCCCGATCTCGGCGCGACCGTTCGAGACCAGATCGAGCGTCTGGATTGCGCGCGCGGCCACGAACGGATGGCGAAGCCCGAGCAGGTACACGTTCGTCCCGAGCCGGATCCGCTCGGTCTTTGCAGCGAGGAAACAGAGCCACCCGAAGACATCGAAGACCGGCGTGGTCGGCGGGACCGGCGGATGGTCGCTACCCGGGAACGGCGAACCGCCCATCTCGACCGGGAAGACGAGATGTTCGGGCATCCAGATGGATTCGTAGCCGAGTCGTTCCGCCGCCTCGGTCAGCGTCAGGTGCACGGCCGGATGAGCAGCGCCGAGCGCGACCCCGAACTTCATGAGCCGCGCAGATGCTCGCCCGCCGCGCCGAGCGCGGCCTCGGCGCCGGCCACGATCTCTGCCAGAACCTCCGCCGCCGGCCGAATCGATTGAATCATGCCGATTCCCTGACCCGCGAAACCCGGCGCAACGTCGCCGCGATCGCCAGCGTTCGCGGCCTGGAGCACCGGACTCGAAACGAAGGTCTGATACGGCATGGGCAACGGCTCGATGCCGGCGTCCACCCAGGCCTCCGTCCACTTGCTCTTGATGTAACGCGCCGGCTTCCCGGTGATCGATCGCGTGATCGTGGTGCCTTCTTCCGTCGCGTCGACGATGGCCTTCTTCTGGAACTCGGCGATATTCGCCTCGTGTGTGGCCAGGAAGGCGCTTCCGATCCAAGCACCACTGGCGCCCAACATCAGTGCCGCCGCGACGCCTCGGCCGTCCGTGATTCCACCGGCACCGAGAACGGGAATCCCAGCGGCCGCATCCACGACCTGGGGCAGCAGGGCCATGGTCCCGACCGGCGAGTTGTGCCCGCCGGCATCGTGCCCCTGGGCCACGATCACGTCGACGCCGCTCGCGACGACCTTGCGCGCGTGACGTACGGCGCCCACCACCGACATCACCTTGGTGCCGTTGGCGCGCATCCGCTCCATCCACGGCCCAGGATCCCCGAGACCGGAGGCATAGACCGGCACGGCCTCCTCGATGACGACCTCCATCTGAGCCTCGAAGAGATCCTTCGAAAAACCGCCGCTGAGGCCACCGTCCCGCTTGCGCGGCGGCGGCGTTTCGAGCCCCTCGCGCTCCATGAATTCGCGGGCGAAGTCCTGATACTCGGGGAGCTTCTCGGCGGGAGTCATGCCGGCGGCATCCGACTCCTTGAAGGTCTCGCGGCGCACCGACAGCGGGAGCAAGGTGTCGACGCCGAAGGGCTTGTCGGTAAGTGCGCGGGTGCGCGCGATCCATTCGCGCAGCTCCTCCGGACCGCACGCGGCGGCGCCGAGAACGCCGAGACCGCCGCCATTCGAAACGGCAGCGGCGAGTTCGGGATGGCTCGCGCCGCCCATGCCCGCCAACACGATCGGCACTTCGATGCCGAGCAGCTCACAGATCGGGGTTCGCAGGTTCACGGGATGACCTCCTCTTTGCGCAGGGCAGCGATGCGATCCGACGCATAGCCGAGTTCCGCCAGCACTTCGTCCGTGTGTTCGCTGAGCGTGGGCGCCGGCCTCGAGATCGCCTGCGGTGTGCCATGGAAACGCGCCGCCGGCCGCGCCATGCGGATCTTGCCCGCCGTCGGATGATCCATCTCGATGATCGCCTGGTTGTGCAGCAGCTGCTCGTCTTCCAGCATCTCGTCGATGCTGAGCACCCGACCGACCGGCACGTCCTCCTCGACCATCCGCTCGTAGAGCTCCTTCGTCGGGAACGACGCGATGCACTTGAGCAGGTCGGCACCCAGTTCGGCCTCGTTCTCGGCGCGTGCTTTCATGCTCGAATAGCGCGGGTCCCCGCACCATGCGGGTCTTCCGAGCGCGCGGAAGAGCGCCACGTACTCGGCCTGGGAGGCCGCGAACCAGACGATACGCCCATCGGCCGTATCCCAGAGGCGATAGACGTCGTAGAGCGCTGAACCCGTGACCACGTCCTCTTCGCCCACGTGGGTGTGCTTCATCATGCCGTCGGGCCAGAAGAAGGCTAGTGAGGCATCCACCATGGGCACCTCGATCTTCTGACCGCCGGCGCCGCGCTCCCGCGCGAACAGCGCTGCCGTAATCGCCTGGGCTGCCGTATATGCGCTCGATTTGTCGGAGACGATGTTGCGGACCAGGTCCGGGATCGGGACGTCGGGATTCTGCTGGATGGCCACGTGGCCGGTCATGGCCTGGATGATCGGATCGTAGACGCGACGTTGGGCGTAGGGGCCGTCGGGTCCGTATCCGCTCACCGAGCAATGGATGAGCTGTGGATTGATTGCCGAGAGGTCCTCCCAGCCGAACCCGAGGCGTTCGGCGGCGCCCGGCCGCCAGTTCTGGACGAAGACGTCGGCGTCCTTCAACAGGTCGTGGAGCACTTGCTTGCCCGCCTCCTGTTGCAGGTCGAGCACGATGCCGCGCTTGCTCCGGTTGCAGTTCAGGTAGAAGGCGGCCTGGCCCCCGCGGCGCCAGACGCCGGTCCGCATCACGTCGCCGTAGCCGGGCGGTTCGACCTTGATGACGTCGGCGCCCTGGTCCGCCAATAGCATCACGGCCAGCGGCCCCGACACGACGGCGGAGACGTCGACGATGCGAATTCCTTCGAGCGGTCCAGTCAACGGTGGCCCTCCGAACGGATCAGATGGAGAATCGGAGCGCGAGTCTACGGCAGCTTCAGCACGCGCGCGGCCACCAGCGCCTCGATCTCGACCGCTTCATAGCCGACCTCGCCGAGAATCTCGGCGCCGTGTTCGCCGAACAATGGCGGGCGCCGCTCGATCCGCCCCGGCGTCTCGCCGAGCTTGATCGGCAAGCCGGTCAGCTGAACGGTGCCGAGCACGGGGTGCGGCAGTTCGACGCGCATGTCGCGGGCCAGCACCTGCGGATCGGCGAACACTTCGTCGATCCGCAGCACGGGGCCGCAGGGAACACCTGCCGCATTCAGTCGCTCGACCCAGTGCGTGACCGTTTCCGTGGCAAGCACCGACTCGATCCCGGCGCTGAGTGCCTCGCGATTTCGCACACGCGCCCCGGCCGTCGCGAACCGGGCCTCTTCGAGCCAGGCCTCCCGACCGAGCGCGGCCACGAGCTTCCGCCACATCGCTTCGTTCCCGGCCGCGATGTTGAGGTAGCCGTCGCCCGCACGGAAGCGACCGTACGGCGAAGAGAGCGGATGGTGTTGGCCAGCGGGGCCCGGATGCTCCCCGCGGTCGAAGAACATGCCCGCGCCCCAGGTGAGCGTGGCGAGGGTGGCTTCGAGCAGCGAAGTATCGACCACCTGACCCCGACCCGTTCGCGCGCGCGCCAACAACGCCAGTTGGATGCCCTGGGCCGCGAACATGCCGCCTAACACATCTGAGATCGCGATCCCGACCCGGGTGGGCCCACTCGCTTCGGTTCCCGTGAGTGACATCAGGCCGCTCATTCCCTGGGCGATCTGATCGAAGCCGGGCCGGTCTCGATAGGGGCCATCCGCACCGAATCCGGAGATGCGCGCGATCACGAGCCGTGGATGACGCGCGAGAAGTTCCTTCGGCGCAAAGCCGAGGCCTTCGAGGACGCCGGGGCGAAAGTTCTCGACCAGGACGTCAGCGCGCGCGATCAGGCGTTCCAGGGCAACGCGCCCAGCATCCGAGCGGATATCGAGGGCGATCGAGCGCTTGCCCCGGTTCGCGGTCAGGAAGAAGTACGTGTCCTTGCCGGACGCGTCGGTGAACTCCCTACCCTTCGGCGACTCGACGCGGTCGACGTCGGCCCCGTAGTCGGCCAGCAGCTGCGTGCAGTAGGGGCCCGCGAGATATCGCGTGAGGTCGACGACCCGAAGGCCGGAGAGCGGTGCGGCTTCTGTCACCGCACGCTCCTCGAGGTTCGAACGAGCCTGCCGGAGCGGCGAACGAGCACCGCTCCGGCAACACCGGAATGCGCGGCGGCTACATCTTGCCTGCGCACGGGTTCTTGGCAGCGCAGGGGTTCTTGGCCGCGCAGGGATTCGCCGCGCACGGGTTCTTGGCAGCACAGGGATTCGCCGCACACGGGTTCTTGGCGGCACAGGGATTGGCCGCACACGGGTTCTTGGCGGCGCAGGGATTCGCCGCGCACGGGTTCTCGCCCTTTTCGTGGTGGCTGGCCAGAGCCGTAGTGCCGGTCAGGGCCAACGCACCCAAGAGCGCGGTCGCGATCACCATCTTGCGAATCATCTCGTCTCCTTCGATCCGTGGCGGGCGTGGGCCCAGGATGGGCGCCCTCCATGGTCGGGCGACAGCATGGCAGCCGGGGGAGCGGGATGCACGTGACTTGGGTCACCGTCAGCACCCTACCAACGGTCCCAATGAAGCACCTCAGCGACGGGTTTGCGCCTTACCGGGCCGAAACCGCGCTCGGGCCAGCCGATTCCGATGGTCACAGCCAGGCGAACGTCGTTCGGTATGCCGAGTTCCGCACGGAACTCGGCTTCGGCTGCGCCGTGGAAGGTGGTGAAGGTCGAACCCAGACCGAGGCCGCGCGCCGTCAGGATCAGATTCTGCGCGGCCGGGTAGACGCTCGACCAAAGCATCGCCTCGCTCGGAGCCTGGGGTGGATAGACAAGCCGGCCACAGACGAGGATCCAGACCGGCACGTCTGCGAAGTGTGACACCAGGTGGTGTGCCCCATCGAGCATGCGCTGCTCCACGGCCGTGGGCTTCGGCATCGAGCGGATCGAGGGCGTCAACCGCTCCTCGAGGATCGTGCCCAACCGCTCCTTCACAGCCCGGTCGCGCAACACGACGAAATCCCAGCCCTGGCTGTTGCCCGGGTTCGAGGCGCGTGTCGCACCATGCACGAGTTTCTCGATCAGATCCTCAGCGACCGGCTCCGGCTTCAGGTAGCGAACGGCCCGACAGGTCTCCATCGCCTCGAACAGGTCCATCCGCCCCTCCTACCCCGGTCGGGTCGCGTTCGGTTAGGCTCTCTGGTTAGCACGGAGGCCAGGCGTTGAACGACCAGAGCATGAACGACAAGACCGTCATCCTGACCGGGGCGAACACCGGAATTGGAAAGCAGACGCCGACATCGCCCGAATCGACGTGTTGATCAACAACGCTGGCATCTTCCCGCAAAAGCTCGAGAAGACCCGCGAAGGTTTCGAATCGCAGATCGGCGTCAACCACTTAGGCTCCTTCCTGCTGACGAACCTGCTGCTCGACAAGTTGAAGGCGAGCGCGCCGGCGCGGGTGCTGCATCTGACCTCGATGCTGCACAAGAACGGCAGCATCGATTTCGAGAGCTTTCGCGGGGAGAAACCCTACAAAGCCACCGTCGCCTACAACCAAAGCAAGCTCGCGAACCTGATCTTCTCCAATGCGTTGGCGCGGCGCCTCGCGGGTAGCGGGGTCACCTCGAACGCCGTGCACCCGGGTGCCATCGCGACCGACATCACGCGCGACATGCCCTGGATCGCACGCAAGGCAGTCGGGCTGATCTTCAAAGGCGTCGAACACGGGGCCAGAGGCCCTGTCCTGCTGGCCACGGATCCAGCGCTGGCGGACGCCACCGGGCGCTACTGGAAGGAGACCGAAGAGCAGACGCCCTCCGACATGGCACTGGACGAGGCCCTGGCCAAGCGACTGTGGGAGGTCAGTGCCGAAGCCTGCGGAACCGCTGGCTAGGGCAATCTCTACCAGCAACCCGCGCGCTCTGCGCAGTCAATCGGAAGAGCGCGGCTTCGCGTCATCACCGAGTGTGCGGGTACGCCCGAGCGGCTCAAACGCTGCTTCGAGGACACGAGGCACCTCTCCTCCGAGCAGCTGGGTCCCGGAGGGGCCTTCGAGGGGATGGATCGCATGAGTGTTAGGTACTCGCGGCAGGGCCGGGGACGCGAGCGGGCGTGCGGCGGGCCGAACGGGGTTTCGGGGGTGTGATGTCGATCTCCTTCGGCGGGGTTGGGTTCCAGAGGGCCTTTGAGGGGGCGGTTCGCGTGGATGTTAGGGATGCGGGTCAGGGTCGAGGACGCGAGCGGGGGCGGGGCGGATCGAACGATGTTTCGGGGATGGGGTGTGGATTTCTGTTGATCAGTATCAGAAGAACGCTTTATTCATTGAATGCCGCGGAAGATATCCGGAATACAGCTCGAACTGCGGCGCTCCGGGAGGGGTGGGAAGCGGCCCGGCGCCGGCCGACCGCCGCAGCCGGGGTCCGGCATTCCGCACCTCCGCCGAGTTGGACTCGCTTCCCGGTATCCCTGCCACGTCACTCCTCGACCCCGCTGCCGTTCCGGGCTGAACCGGCCTCAGTGCCCCGGTCGGCATCGCCCCATCCCGGCCACCGCTAGTCGGCACGGCCTCGACCCAGGAAACCGGCCGACGAGAGAACGCTGCGAGCGCTCCTCTGCGGGTCCAGAGCCACCCCACCCCTCAAGACCTTCAGGCCGCCATCAAAGTCCCGAAGGGCCGAGCCAACGCCTCGGAGCGCACTGTTTCCGCTCACGATCGTTGAGAGGTCATCTGCGCAGCGGTGTCCTGGACGCCCCCACTCGCGAAAACTCAGAGCACGGCGATCGGATTGACCGGCGAGCCCGTGCCTTTGTCGACACGCAGGGGTGCCACCGCGAGCTGGAACGCCCAACGGCCGTTGCGCGCACAGGCTTCCGCCAGAAGATCGAGACGCAGGTTGTCGAGCAGGTGGAGGCCCATGCCCGCGAGTCCGCACTGGTGGACGGGCATCGCCCAGCCGTCGATCCCGCTACCGGGAAGTGCGTCCTGGACGCCGTCGCTACCGAGTACCGCGACGTCGCGTTCGCGAAGCCACGAGACGCACTCGGCGTGCAGACCCGCGAGCCCGACGCCGATCGGGCTCCAGGGCCCGAGCGCCTTGCGCCGCGCATCGCGACCGGTTCCGAATAGCAGGATGTCGCCGGCGCTGACGCGCACGCCCTGGGCTTCCTCGGCGGCTTCGAGTTCAGCGACGGTGACGGCATGGGTCGGCTCGAGCCATTCGACCCCCAGTGAGCGCGGAATATCGAGCAACACCCCGCGCGAAACGACACCGTCCTTGGCGCACATGATGCTGCCGCGACGCGCACCCGTGCTCTTGACCTCGTGCTTGGAGAAGCCGTTGTACATCTGCTCGTCGACGAAGACGTGACAGAGCGCGTCCATGTGCGACGTGGCCATGCCATGGAAGGCGACGCCGACGAAATCCATCACGGACTCGAAGTTGACGCCGGGAATCAGACAATCGTCGCCGGCCTGGATCATCATGTGGAGGGCCGGATGGGGATTCTCGACGGATGGCTGCACCGCCAGTTCGAGGGCGCAACTGACGGTCTCGCCGGAGACCACGCAGGCGGCCGCTTCGCGCAGCTTCTCGGGCGTGATCAGGTTCAGCGCGCCGCGCTCGTCTTCGGCCCCCCAGCGGCCCCAGTTCTTGACCTCTTCATAGACCTTGCGCATGCGATCGGGCGTCCAGGTTTCGCTCATGTGTCGCCTCCTCGGCTGGTGATGCGGCATGATGCCGCTACCGAGCCACCGGGGGCAACCGTGCGAGGAGAATCATGAGCGACGATTGGGGCTACGAGCACGTCTTCCACTTCACCGTGAACGCGTCGAACTTCGAGCGATCGATCGATTTCTACACCACGCTGGGCTTCCAGATCCTGCGCGACAACCGCGACGTGATCTGGCCCGACTACGTGGCGCCCCAGTTCGGCCTGACTCGCGCCCAGGGCAAGGGTGCCTTGCTGGCCTTGGGTGAAGGAGCCGAGCACGTCCGCATCGACCTGCTCGAATGGCTGGATCCGCTGCCCGAAGCGCCGTCCAGCCGGCCGATCGAGGAGCGCGTGCCGCGCATCATCGCGATCCGCACCCGCAACGTGCGCGGCGCCTACGCTGACTTGAAGGCACGCGGCATCGCGTTCCTCACCGAACCGCGCGGACCGGACGAAGCCACCGGGCTAGAGGCGGTGGTCTGTTGCCGCGACCCCGACGGGCTCCTGGTCGAGCTGATCGAGTACCGACCGGGGGTGCTCGGGAGCCGAATCGAGGGCCTGCCGCGGCGCACGGCGTAGCGGCCCAGGGTATCGTCGGGCCGAGCCGGAGAGAAGGAAGGAGTCGACGTGAGAGTCCTGGTGATGGGCGGTACCCAGTTCAACGGCCTGGCGCTGGTGCGCGAGCTCGCGCGCACCGGCCACGACGTCACGATCGTGAACCGCGGCAAGAGCGAAGCCGTGCTGCCCAGCGGCGTCCGACGCCTGATCGCGGACCGAACGGACCACGACCAGATGCGCCAGGTCCTGGGCGGCGAGCCGTTCGACGCCGTCGTCGACGTGTCGGCCTACCTGCCTGCCGACGTCGCGCTCATGGTCGAACTCTTCAAGGGCAAGATCGCCCACTACGTCTTCGTCAGCTCCACGGTGATCTACGACGCCTCGGATCTGCTCCCGATCACGGAAGACCACCCGGTCGACCGTTCGCCGAACCAGAACGAGTACGGCCGCAACAAGCTGCTCTGCGAGGACATCCTGTTCCGGGAGCATCGCGAGAACGGCTTCCCGTGTAGCGTCGTCGCCCTCTCGATGGTGTTCGGACCGAACAACATCCTGCCGGACCGGGAGCAGCGCATGTTCCAGCGCTTCATCCAGGGCCGCGAGATCCTGATTCCCGGCGATGGCACGACGCTCCAGCAGATCGGCCAGGTCGATGACCAGGCACGTGCGCTGCGCATGGTGCTCTGCCAACCGGTCACATTCGGCCAGCGCTACACATTGACCGGCAAGGACTACTTCTCGCAGGAAGGTTACGTGGACGTCTTCTCCGAGGTGCTGGGCAAACCTGCACAGAAGTGCTTCATCCCGCCGGCCTTGATGGAGGACCTCTGGCACGGGCGCGTCGAAGTACCGATCTCCCAGGTCAAATCGAGCGCGGACACGCGCGGAACCGAGAAGCCCGATCCGATCCTGGTGAATCGCTTCATGCTCACCATGCTGGTGCAACAGATCGCCCCGCACATCCACTACTGGAACAAGAACGCGGTCTTCTCGGTAGACAAACTGCGCCGCCACGTGGGCTGGGAGCCCGAGTACAGCTTCCGCGGTGCCGTCGAGCATTGCTGGGAGTGGTACCGCGGAAGCGACCGCCCCGAGACCCAGCACTTCGACTTCGCCTTCGAGGATGAATTGATCCGACGGGTTCGGGAAAGGAGCTGAGATGGGAACGATTGCGGTCACCGGGGCGGCCTCGGGAATCTGTCAGGCACTCGCCGATCGGTTGAAGCGCGACGGTCACGACGTCATTGGCATCGATGTCCAGCCGACCGACATCGTCGCCGACCTCGGCACGCCGGAAGGCCGCAAGCACGCAGCCGTTGCCGTCGCCGAGCGCAGCCACGGCCGCCTCGACGGCCTCGTCTCCGGCGCAGCCCTGGGGCCCTACTGCGAGCCGGATCCGATCCTGCGCGTGAACTACTTCGGCGCCCTGCAGATTCTCGACGACCTGAAACCGTTGCTCGAACGAGGCCGCGAACCTGCCGCTGTCGCGATCTCCTCGATCGGGGCCATCTACGCCGACATCCTGCCGGAGCAGTCCGTCCCCGCCGCACTCGACGCATGCTTGCGTGGCGATGAAACGGCCGCGCTCGCCGCGATCGCGGGCCACGACGGGAATGCGGCCTATTGCGTCGCCAAACGCGGGCTCGCGCTGAAGGTCCGCGCCCACGCCCAGACCTGGGGCGACGCCGGAATCCGACTGAACGCCATCTGCCCCGGCCGGATTGCCACGCCGATGTTGGACGGCATCTACGATACGCCCGGGATGGCAGAAGCGGTCAAGGCCATGCCGATTCCCCTCGGCCGCAGCGCGCCGCCGGAAGAAATGGCCAGCGTCATCGCGTTCCTGCTGGGCCCCGACGCCCGCTACGTCCACGGCGCGATCCTGCACGCCGACGGCGGCAGCGACTGCCTCCTGCGACCCAATGCGCTCTAGCCCGGGCTAGCGCCTTGATCGCGGTTCTGGTCTGTGGCATCGCCGTGATCGCCTTGCTGATCGCGGAACGGCGCGGCGTGAGAGCCGGGGTCGCCGTCGCCAAGCTCGTTGCCGCCGCTGCGTTCGTGGCTGCCGCCCTCAGCTGGGGCGCAACGTCCAGCGAGTTCGGCAGGTGGCTGCTGGGCGGACTGTTGCTATGCGGGCTCGGCGACGCACTGTTGTTGCCGCCCGGCCAGACGCTCTGGTTTCGCTGCGGCATCGGCGCCTTCCTGTTGGGCCACATCGCCTACGCCCTCGCCTTCTTCGGCCTTGGTGTCGAGCTGGAGGCACTGGCACTCGCCACGCTCGCGGTCGGGGCCCTCGCGCTGTGGATCCTGCGTTGGCTTCGGCCCCATCTGGCGGCGGACTTCAGGGCGCCTGTCGCGGCCTACATCCTCGTCATCGCATCGATGTGTGCCCTGGCGATCGGGGCAAGTGCCGCTGGCGCACCGGCCACGGTCGCAATCGGCGCCCTCGCCTTCGCGGCGTCCGACGTCTCCGTCGCCCGCGAGCGATTCGTGGCCCCGGGCTTCGTGAATTCAGCCTGGGGCCTGCCGCTCTATTTTGGCGCCCAACTGCTGCTGGCGGCGACGCTCCTGGCACTTTGACCCGGCAATTCGGGTTCTCCCACGGCTGCCCGGCTGTGCGACAATGCGGCCTCCGGGGCAAAACCACCCCTTTCTGCTCGGCGGATCCGGAATTCCCATGCAGGCCCACCGATCGATCCTCCTCATCACCGCTCTGCTCGCCCTGGCGTCTCCCATTGCGGCGATCCCGCCGTTCGTGTCTGCCGAGTTCGAGCTGCAGGACCAGCTCCTGGACGATCTGGGCGCACCCGTCCTCGGCCCGGTCGATCTCGAGTACCGGATCTGGAGTAGTGGGTTCACCGGCAAGCTGCTCTACAAGCAGGTGTACGCCGCGGTCCCGCTGGGCGTCGACGGTGACTTCAACCTCCGCGTCGGGCCCTTCGGTGCGCCCGAGTCGGATCCAGAAGCGCCGCTCACCGCGCTCGTGGTCGCCGCGGTAGCGATCAACTTCCCCGGCGTTGGCGGCGACCGATTCGCCGAGATCACCGTCGTCGGAGAGCCAGGGCCGCGGCCGCGAATTCGGCTCGCCTCGGTGCCCTTCGCCATGCGCGCCCTCGAAACCAACCGATCGCGCTTCGCCGACACGGCCGGAGACATTGCGACGCCGGGTGGTGTCGACGCCGCGATCATCGACTCGATCTGGGAGCACCTGAATGTCGATGGGGGACCGCCTAACAAGGACCCTCGCGAGGGACTTCAGGATACCGATGGCGACGGAACCCCGAACTGGATCGATAGCGACAACGATGACGACGGAACCATCGACGCTACGGAGTTCTCCGACGGCACGGACATCAACCTCGCAACACCCAAGCTGATTACGCTGTCGGGCAATGCTCTGACCGGCTTCCCGACGACCCTGCTCGTTACGGGAAAGGGATTCCGCGCGGGCCTCAGCGCGACGCTATCGGGGAACCCGACGCCGATCGCCAGCGTCACGGCCTCGACGTTCCAAATCGGGGTGCCCCCGCTACTGCTCGGCGGACATCCGTTGATCGTCAAGAACCTGAATGGCGAGGTCTCGAACAGCCTCACGGTCACTTCGCTCTCCCCGGCGATGGCGAAGCCGTCGGCGCTACCTGGCTCCTCGGTCGGCTCGAGCTTCCTGTCGCTCGAAACCCGCGGCATGGACCAGCTCGTGGCGGGTTCGCGGGTGACCTATCGAATCGACACCATGGACGACGGCCAGCTCGCGCTCGGCTCGTTGTCGCGGTACCCCGAGTTCAACGCGGACATCAACTGGAACAGCGCCGGCCGGCTCTACATGCTGAGTCTGCGAAACGCCCTCTTCGCCAACCGTGTCGAACTCCTCCCGGATCTGGACGACGACGGCTTCTTCGACTTCGGCGACCGGATCCTGATCGACACACTCGAGAGGAACGTCGGAAAGGGTGAGGGCCTCGAAATCGCGTTCGACGCCGCGGATGGCTTCCTCGGCGGCTACGTCCGCGAGCACAAGGGAAGCGTCGAAGCCATCGTCTTCCACGACCGCGACGGAAATGGCGACCTGCTCGGAGCGAACGAACTCGTCGTCGCCGAGACCCGCGGAAGCCTGCCGGGCGAGCGCTCGGACCTCGCCTGGGATCCCGTCGGAGGCCTGGCCTACCTCAGCCACGACCCCTCGCTCGCTGGGGCGTTGCGCCTGCTGTGGGATCGCGATGGAAACGGCGTGCTCGAAATCGCCACCGATCTGACCACCGGTAGCGTCGACTGCGTGGGCGCCGACTTCGATGCGAACGGCCGACTGGTCGTCGTGCACGGAAACGATTCCGATCTCCACCTACGACGCGACCTCGACGGCAATGGCGACCTGACCGGTCCGGGAGAGGACCTGAGCTTCGGCATCACCGCAGACGACGGTTGCGACGTCGACGCCAGCGGCAACATCGCCATCGCCGCAACCAACGGCGACCTCGTGCTGATCCACGATCGCAACGGCGACGGCGCTTTCGTCGACCTCAACGAGATCGAGACGATCGGCGGGCAGACGACAAGCAGCGTCGCCATCGCCCGTAGCGGCAACGGAACCCTGCTGATGCTGACGAGCCACGGCATCAGCCTCGATCCGATCACGCCGCTTCCCTGAGCCACGATCCATCGGGACCAGGCCCCCGGTTCGCTAGGCCTCCACCTGGTAGCGGAGCCAGTTGGCCAGTTCGGGCCGTTCGTCCGGGCGGCCCGGAGTCGGCTCGTCCGGGGTCGCGTGGGCACGTTCCATCTCGGCGGCCCAGGCGCGCGCGTCACCGGGGTCCGCGAACTGGCCCTGGGCGATCAGTTGCTCCGCACGCAGGGGACACAGCCGCGCGATCTCGCGCAGGTCGTACTCCGGGTGGTACTGGACCGCCCAGAACGAACCGGCGCCGTGGCGGACATCGAGGGCCTGGGCCTCGCTCCAGGCGTTGGACGCCAGGACCGTGGCGCCGCGAGGCAACGCGACGATCTCGTCCTCGTGGCTGGTCAACGCATCGAAGCGCTGCGCCTTCCCCTCGAACATCGGATGCGCGGCGCCGGCTGGATTCTGGACGATGTCGGATGAGACACCGAACTCGCGGCCCCTGGGGCTCGGCGCACAGCGACCGCCCGCCGTCGTCGCCGCGAGCTGGGCGGCGAAGCAGCTGCCGAACTGGGGAACCCCGCGCTCGAAGGCGGCACCGCACAGCGCGATCTGTCGGCGCACGCGCACGTCCCCTTCCTGGTGGATCGTCAGGCTCGAGCCGGTCCAGCAGATCCCGTCATAGCCGCCAAGGCCTTCGCCGAGGTCCGGCTCACCATCCGCTGGAAATCGGATCTCGACCGTGGCATCTGGGCGCAGGCCGCGCAGCAGGCGGGCGTACAGTTCACCGGCTTCGGTACATCCGGCTCCGTGGAGTGCCTCCCGACCCTGGCTGTCATAGGCATCGAAGACCAGCAGCCGCAGCGTCATGCCGGAATCGGAACCTCGCCCGCCAGCGTCACGCGATACATCAGGCGTTCGTGGTCGCGGTAGTCGTCCATGGCGTAGTGCCAGACACAACGGTTGTCCCAGAGCGTGACGGTGCCGGGCTGCCAGCGAACGCGACAGGTGTGATCCGGCTCGGCGGCATGGCTGAACAAGAAGCCGAGGATGGCATCGCTCTCTGCCTGCGAAAGGCCCTCGATACGCTGGGTGAACATCGGGTTCACGTAGAGACTGGTGCGGCCGGTTTCCGGATGCTGCCGCGCGATCGGATGCACGACCTCGGCAGTCACCGCCTCGGAATAGCGATAGGTCAGCGAGGCCGTGCCCTCGTACTTCTCGCTCCCCACCAGTGCCGGGTCGTAGGCGCGGCTCGCGCTGTGCACGGCGCGCATGGCACCGAGCCGTGAGCGGAGCGGTTCCGAGAGCGTGGCCCAGACCTCCTCCATGTTGGCGTAGAGAGTGTCCCCGCCGCTCGTGGGAATGACCTCGCCATACAAGACGGTGGCCCCGCTGGGCGCCTCGAAGAACGAGTTGTCCGTGTGCCAACCCACGCCGAAACTGGCGGACTCTCCGGCGGGCTTGTGCACGCGAATCACATCGGGATGGGCGGACGTCCCGTCGACGATCGGGTGAACCTCGGGCTCGCCGAAGCTGCGCGCGAAGGCGAGTTGCTCGCCGCGCGTCAGCGCCTGATCGCGAATCGCCAACACGTGGTACTCGAGGAACGCGGCCTGGAGCGCTGCCTCGTCCCCGGGATCGAGCTTACGCAGGTCTACGCCGACGACCTCGGCACCCAGGGCACCGGCCAGGGGTCGGACCTCGAGGCTCATCCGACATTCCAGACGGCGAGCGCCGCCTTTGCCAGTTCGTGACCGCGCGAAAGACCGGCGGCTGCAGCTTCCGTCGCCGCGGCCGGCGACATCAGGTCCGGACCGAAGGCGGCTTTCTCGGCGACGCCGGGAACGACGACGACCACATTGGCGCCGGCACTTTCGCAGGCCGCCACCTCGGCCAGCAGACTGCGATCGGCCAGCGCGCCGAAACTTGCGGTGCCTTCGGTGATCGGCGCGATCACGACCACGAGCTCGGGTGCGATCTCGAGTGCGGCGTCTGCATTCGTACCGCTCCAGACACCGCCATCGACATAACGCTCGGCCCCGATCGTGATCGGCGGGAACATGCCCGGGACGGCACACGAGGAAGCCACCGCTGGTGCCAGCGCTTCGCCGGAGGCCCCGGACCAGAGCACGCGCTCGCCACTGCGAGCGTTGACCGCCGAGATCCGCAACGCCGTCGCCGGCCAGTCCTCGACCCCGAGGCTGCCACCCGTGCTGGCGATCCACTCGGCCTCGGTCGCCGTCTTGGCGGCCAGAGAGAGTGATCCAATCTCTCTGCAGAATTCAGGGGTTACCGTATCGACGCTCGACCATCTTCCGAAGATGTCGCGCAGCTTCGGGAGGTCCGGACCTTCGGCCGGGATCGGTACCGCCGTGAGCGGCTTGCCGAGCGGCGCACGCAGGTCCTGGCCGCCGGCCAGCCTGCTGCCGACCATGCTGCCGGCCGAGGTTCCCACGATCAGGTCCGCCTCCCGCAGATCGACGCCCTTCTCCAGGAGACCCGTGACGATCGCCGTTTCCCACGCGACGCCGACCACCCCGCCACCACCGAGGACCAGCGCACGCTTCACCGGGAAACCCTGGGACCGAGGAATCGAACGGCAGCCGCTTTGGGCGTGGCGCCCGGATGGAAATCAATCATCGCTGGAGATCCCGTGGCAGGTGGACTGGAGAGGTTGCATCAACTCCTCGCTTTGCGCAGCCGCGCAAGCAGCAGGGCCAACGCCGGAGATTCAGCGTCCTTGAACTCGGCCAGCCGGCCGTAGAGTTCGGCAGCAGCTTCGTGGAAGCCGGCGGGCAAGCCGGCGGCGTCGAAGGTCTCGGCGATCTCGAGCATCTCGCCCTCGAAACGCCAGGCCTTCTCCGCGAGCATCGGCGCCATCGCGGAGGCGCGCGCGACGAGGGCCGGCTGGGTCTTCTCCCATTCCGCGAGCAGCGCTTCTTCGACCCCGTGAGCGGCCGCGGTCGCCAGGGTGGCAACCAATAGCGCCGAATGCCCCTTGGTCTGGGCAGCGAACACCATCTTCAAGGCCGATGCGGCACCGATGCCGCCGCCAACGACGTGTGCCTCCAGTGGGGAGCGTCGAACCCGGCGGCGATCGCCTCGGCGCCGTCGCCCGAGAGATGCAGCCGGGTCGTCCCCGCGCGCCAGGCCGGCGGTCCGATCAGGCCGCCATCCACGAAGCCGACCCGGGCCGGATCGAAGCATTCGGCCAGTTCGCGCACGGTACGGGGCGCGATCGCGTTGGCGTCGACGAAGCTGCCTTCGAAGCCCGTTTCGGCGACTGCGACCGCCAGGGCCGCAGCGCTCGCGGGCGGACAGACCGAGACGATCACTTCGCTCTCATCGCAGAGCGCCTGGAGCGTGGGGCGTGCCTCGAGCCCGGCGGCCTCGGCCCGGCCGCGCGTTGCCGCGCTGCGGCCCTCAGGGCACCACAGCACGCGCGCCCCGGCGGCACGCGCCGCAGCACCGACACTGGCCCCCATCTCGCCGGGATGGAGCAGGCCCACGGTCGTTGAAGAATTAATGAGCAGGCCCTCCGGGATCGTGTTGGAGTTGGCCCATGCGCCGGAGGTACGCGATCAGATCGTCGAGATCGGCTTCGCTCAGGTGTTCGTGGGATGGCATGGTCGTGTATCGGAACGTGGCCGGATCTCGCACGAACGCGCGGATCTGCTCGACGTCTCGATAGGCCGTGATGCTCTGGGGAACGTTCAGGTCCGGCCCGACCATGCCGCCCTCGCCGTTGATCGCATGACAGGAGAAACACTCCCGACGAAACAGCGCATAGCCACGGGCCTCGGCTGATTCCGCAGACGCGCCT
Source organism: Deltaproteobacteria bacterium (assembly GCA_029261795.1). Lineage (GTDB taxonomy): Bacteria > Myxococcota_A > UBA9160 > UBA9160 > UBA6930 > JAJDAP01. The sequence goes on along the minus strand of JAJDAP010000014.1, from coordinate 36,452 downwards.
TCGGGCACCGTGTGGGGAAAGCGCGCTTCGAAGGGTGCGATCTCGATGGCGCGCAATTGATAGGGCCAGGGCCAGGCCGAGGTATCGCTGCGCCCTTCGCCTTCCCAGATCAGGTAGAACGGGGCCGGATCCAGCTGGCGTCGATCGATCGGGAAGAAACCGCCGGCCTCGTGGTCGACATCTTCGAAGGCCAGATGGGCGCCCGCCAGCAACAACTGGTCGCCGGCGACCGAACGCGTGTAGCCATCGATGGCGCGTAGCAGCAGGTCCTGGCCAGCCACGACTTGCGGGTCGCCGAAGCCGAGTTCGAGTACGCGCTGCAGGGGACAGGCGCGGAAGCGCTTGCGCGTCCGGTAGTAGGGGTCGTCGACTTCGACGACGGCCAACGCGCAGGCCGCACGGAGGGTTTCCTTCGGCAACTCGCGTACCTGGCCACGCCACACGAACGAGAGCGCCGCTTCATCAGCGTTCGCGCTCGCGCCGAGAAGGACCGCCAACAGCCATGCCACCGCGAGGATCCGCATCGCGACGACGATAGCCGCTTGCGCCGCACCCGACGCAACCGCTAGATCCGTAGCCATGGGTGACTTCACCGAACGCATCGGAATCCGCACGGTCTCCTTCGAGGGCGGCGTCTGCATCATGGAATGCGCGCTCGAAGACCTCCACATGAGCACGGCCGATCGCGTCCACGGTGGGGTCTTCTTCACCATGCTCGATACCGCCATGGGCCGCGCGGTGATCTCGAAGCTCCCGGAGGGCCGCGGCTGCGCCACCCTCGAAGCCAAGATCAACTATTTCCGACCGGTCCAGCACGGCAGCCTGCGCGCCGAGGCCCGTGTCCTGACGATGACGCGAAACACCGCCTTCGTAGAATCAACCCTGACGGATTCCGAGCAACGCGTCGTGTGCCGAGCCTCAGGAACGTTCATGCTCACCGAGAGCCGCACCCAGACGGACCGCGAACGGGTCTGAAGCTGTACCTGGAGTGTCCGGGCGCTGTACAGCGCATGGACTCCGAGAACCCCGACAGGTACTCGATTCGACTTGCATCGTTCATTCTCAACTACCTGAAATCAAGAGACTTTTTCGGTCCTGGGCCCCACCTGGCATGAGCGCTGCACTCAGCTCCTCGCACACCCCAACCGTGTCATCGAGGAGAGCGACCCATGCAGAACATCCGACTCTGGACCCACACGCTGGCCACCCGCATCGACGGGATGGTGAGCCGCATCGAGAACCATGAGGCGTTGGCGCGTAGCGCCATCCAGGAGGTGCGTGGTGCCGCCGCCCGCGCCCGCGTGCAACTCCGCCGGGTTCGCGCCGACGGCAAGCAGCTTCGCGCCCGCATCGAAGAGGCCCAGGAAGCCGAGACCAGTTGGCGTGAGCGGGCCCAGCGCAAAGCCAGCGAAGACGAGGCGGCCGCGATCGAATGCCTGCGCCGCGCCCGCGAGGCCGGGCGGCGGGCTCGGGTGCTCGAGGCCCGGCGTGTCGAGCACGAACGGCTCGAGACCGAGCTGGCCGCCGACGTGAATCGCATCCAGGAGCGGCTCTCCCACCTGGAAGAGCACAAGCATGTGCTGGCGGCTCGGGAGTCGCGGGCGGTGGCGCTCTCGGGCCTCGACGTGAGCGAGGTCGGCCCCGGTCCGATCGAAGACCTCTTCGATCGCTGGGAGGTGCAGATCTCCGAGCGCGAGGTGGGTTTCGGTCGCGATGACGATCCCGACGCCTTCGAGCATGCGTTTTCCCGGGAAGAGGAGGACGCCGCACTTCGCGCCGAACTGGACAGCCTGCTCGGTGCCGCGCCCGAGGTGACCCAATGAGTGAATGGCCCACGAGCTTCGCTGACGAGAGCGAGATCGAGCCGCGGCTCGATCCGCCGACCGGACCCTCGAGCACCGCGTCGAACGCGGCAGCGCCCGAGCCGCGCGGAATCGCCCCACTCACCCGCATCCTGCGGCTGATCGGTGCGGTCGCCCTGCTGGCCTCCGCCTCCACATTCCTGGTGCAACGCTGGGAAGAAGGCGGCGACCTGTTGCGTTACTTCACGCTGCTCGCGCACCCCGCCCTGGTCGCCGGGATCGGCGTCTTCTGCGGCACCCGGCTTCGCGACACGAAATCGGCACGAACCTTTCTTGCGGTTGCGGCGGCATTCATCCCCGTTCTCTCCTGCATCCTTGGCGGCTTGCTGCTCTCGCGCTTCGGTTCGGAGGGCGTCCTCGCCCAGCTTCCGAGCTACGCCACCTGGGTGGCCGGGAGCCATTCTGCTGCCGTGTTGGCGCTCGGGGTCACGGCCGCGGTCGCAATCCCCGTGGTCGGCTTCGCGTTCCTCACCCTGGCGCGCTCCCAAGCCTGGCCGATGGGGCTGGCCTACCTGCTCGGCAACGCGTTCTTGCTGTTGCCGACACGCGATCCCGAGGTCGTGACCCTGGTCGCGGGCACGTTCTTCCTGGGTCTGATCGCGGCGGAATGGCGGGCCTTCTCCCGCGACGCGGCGCTCCGCACCCTCGAAGGCGGCTTCGTGCGCACCATGCTGATGGCGCCGCCGGTGCTGATGATGATCCGCAGCGCCCTGCACTACGACCTCTCGGCGGCCTGGTTCGCCGGTGTCTCCGGGGCCTTCGCGATCGCCCTCCTGGCTCTCTCGCAGCTCTCGCGCCTCGGGGAAGGCCTGCAGGCGATGACGCGCTTCCTGAGCCTGGGCTCCCTCAGCGTGGCGTCCGGGTTCGCAGCGGGCACAGCGATGTCGCTCGGAATGGCCGCCACCTACGGGTTGCCCTTCGCCGCACTGATCTTCGCCCTCGGCGCCACCACGTTCTCACTGGTTGGCGGGACCGCGCGCTGGGGTGAAGAGTTCAGGATGATCGCGGGCGTGTCCTTGCTAGGCGGCTTGAGCCTGGATTTGATCCAGAGCCCGGACGTCCTCACCTCGGCGGCGTGTTTCGCGGTCTCGATCGGTGCGGTCTGTCTGGGCTACCTGAACGAAAGACGTCCACTCTTCCTCGCAGGCCTGGCCGGCGTGGTCTTCGCCCTCGCCTTCCACGTCCGATACGCGGTGATGCTCTACGCGTACACGCGCTTCGGTAGCCTCGCCCTGCTAGGCATCCTCGTGATCCTGGTCGCGGGCTATCTCGACCGGAACGGGCAAGAACTCGGACCACGCTTGCGCGGCTTCCGGCAACGGATCGCGGCCTGGTAGGCATCGCGCGCGTCCGGGAGTTCCGGGACTTTCTGGCACTAGGAGGTCCTGTTCCGTATTGGCAAGCGTCACCCAGCGCTTCAAAGCCCTCGCGCCTCCGTCAACCGGAAGACTGCGCGCTCCTGCCCTGACCACACCCGCACGAAGCGATCGTGGCTCTCGAATGCAGGGCGGCCAGGGCCGCGCACGACGACGTATGCTGGCGCCTCGCCGACGACTTTCGCGAAGTCGGCGACGGCCCCGACGCGGGGCCCGCCGCGGCGAAGCAACCCTGTCGCGATCAGGCGACGTTCATTGAAGCGCTCGATCGGCTGTCCGAACACCTCGACGACGAATGCCGCCGGCCGGATCCAGTAGCCCATCCCATCGGACGGCTCTGGGGCAACGAAAAGCGCGCGCCCCGTGTAGGACGGGATCGACATCTCGATATCGACGAAGACCGAGTCTGCCGCTGTGGAGGTGCGCACCCAGGCCACGAGGCCGGCCTCGTCAGGATCGGAAGGATCAAGCCACGCACCGGCCGGTACAACGGCGCCGGGCCGGCCGAACGACAAGGTCGGCACCGCCACTATAAAGCTCGCCGCTGGCAACGCCCAGATGACCAGCAAGACCAATGGGCCGATCGAGAATCGGCGCCAAATCCTGGCGAAGCCCGGACCGGCCCAGAACGCGAGCGCTATTCCTGCGACCGTGAGGAATTTATACTCGCTGTGGAGAGCGAGCCCGGTCGCCAGGAACGCGGCGACGCCGAGCCCTGCCAACGCCGCGAGGAGATCGCCTGTACTCGAACCTGGTGTCACGGCGACCGGAAGCTGCCGGCGTGTCCCCGCGACCAGGACCGTAATCGGCACGAGGAAGCTCAGCGCGATCCCCAACTCGTCCACCACTGCGCGAGCACCCGGGATCGAGATCCCAGCCAGCGGGGACTTCCCGAGCTGGATTGACAAGAGATAAGGCAAGGCCAAAAACGCACCGGCCGCCATCGCACAGGTCGGGAAGGCGCGCTGGCGGAAGCCTGCCGCGCCGCCACGAAATCCGCCCCAGATGCACGTCGCTCCCGCCGCTGCGGCGGTGAGTGCGAACGTCAGCGGATACGTCAGGGCGTGGAGAAGCGTGATGACTGCGAGCGCCGAAAGTCGCGCCGCGCTGGGTCCGCGACGATCGATTCGCGCCCACAGCCCAATAGTGACCACGAGTGCAGCCAATCCGAAGCCATTTGCGTTCACGTTTCCAAACTTCGACATCGGCAGCAGGCGAGGCTCGAACCAAGCGGGCACGAACCCGGCTAGCGCGTCCCCGACCGGACCCATGCTGAAGACGCTCGCTCCAACTGCGATCGAGAAGCCGGTGAACATCGACGCCTCGCGAGAGGCGCCGAGCTCTCGGGCGATGGCTACAGGATACGCAACGGCGATCACGAACGCAGCCATGTTCAACGTCACGAACAATGTGGGTGGGTCGACGTGGACGAACGCCCCTGCGTGCCCGATCACCCAATGGGGAAACCACGGATAGAAGAGCGGTTCTCCAGCGAAGAACGGATCGGTCGGAACCCCATCGGAGACTCGCGCGCGGAACGCGATCGCCGCATGCATCAGTGAATGGAAACCCTGCAGTCGGCGGTCGAGTCCAGTAGATGACCAAGCGAGCAGGAGCGTGGCGGCCGCCAGCGGAAGCGTGCTGGGCCAGCCGCGCCGCAGGGTGAGGTCAAGCAGGAGAACGAAAGCGATCGCGATCGACAGTGCGAGCGCCGCCATCGGCAGAGAAAACCCCGAGAAGCCTGAGCCCATGCTACGACTGTCCCGCCGAGCAGCTGCGGAGCGGCGCCAGCGCGCGACGAAGGCGGTCCAATGGACCAAAGCGGTTCCCGGTTCGGTAGCTGGTCCAGAGCTGTCGGTTGTTGCGTTCGAAGTGCCAATTGCCCCAGGGGTAGCGCGCTGACCGGGTCGGATGGAGGAGGGTATCGATCAGGGTCGTCTGCTCCGTGTCCCGCCTGCGCCGCGTCCGGGAGTTCCGGCACTTTCTGGCACTAGTAGCTGCCGGGACTCCCGGGGAAGATGTGGCCGGCAGTGAAGCCGCCATCGACGGCGTAGTCGCCGCCGTTGCAGTAGGCACTCTCCTCGGAGGCGAGGAAGGCCACCATCTGGGCCACGTGGCGCACGCTGCCGGCCCCTCGACCCATCGGTTGCACTGGCGGTCCGGCGAGATCGATCTCTTCGCCCGCCGCAATGCGCTCCTGCAAGCGTTTGGTCGTCTGGGCAAAGAAGGGAGCGGACATCTCCGACGAGCCCGGCGCGGCCGCAACCAGATTCACCCGGATCGCGCGGCGACCGAGTTCCAGCGCCGCGCACTTGGTGAGCCCTCGCAGGCCCCACTTGCTTGCACCGTAGGCGGCGATGCCGACCTCGCCCTCGAGCGAGTCGATCGAGCCGACGTTGACGATCGAACCGCCACCGGCCTCGTCCATCCCCGGAATCACCGCCTGCATGCCGAGGAAGGGCCCGACCAGGTTCACATCGAGCACCTCCTGGATGCGCTCGTGGCTGTGTTCCTCGAAGCTTGCGACCTCGAGAATGGCGGCGTTGTTCACCAGGACGGTGACGGCGCCGAAGGCCTGCTCCGCAGCCGCGAGCCCGGCTGCCCAAGCCTCGGGCTTGCGAACGTCGAGACGATGATAGGCCGCGGTGCTTCCGAGCTCGGCCGCGACCTTCTCGCCCTGCTCGTCGAGGACGTCGACGAGCAGCACGCGGGCGCCCTCTTCCACGAAGAGACGCGCCGTCGCCTCGCCGGTGCCCCGGGCAGCACCGGTCACGATTGCCACCTTGCCTTCGAGCTTGCCCATGGCGCAGACCTCAGAACTTGGAGAGTACGTTGTCCGCCAGCGCCTCGAGCCCCTTGGTCACGTCTTCCGGCGTGAATCCCGGCGGCCCGGTAACGACGCGCGAGATGCCCTTGTCTTCGAGCGCCTTCACGTCGTCGACGGTCATGTTGGCGCCGGTCGAGATCTCGATCTCGCCTGGATCACGGCCGATCTTGTCGCACTCGTCGCGCAGGACCTTTAGGTTCGCATCCAGCGTGTCGGGTCGCACCGGGAAGAAACCGTCTCCGAACCGGGCCGCGCGACGTGCAGCACCGGCCACATGGCCGCCTACGTGGATCGGCACCTTGCCCCGAACGGGTTTCGGGTTGGACTCGACGGGGTCCCAGTCGTAGTACTTGCCGTGCACTTCGGAGGCACCGTCGCTCCAGAGCGAGCGCAGCGCCTCGATCGATTCCTCGGTGCGTCCGACGCGTTCCTTGAACGGCACGCCGAGGCCCGTGAATTCCTCTTCGAGCCAGCCGATGCCAACGCCTAGCTGCACCCGGCCTTTCGAGAGAACATCGAGCGTCGCCACTTCCTTGGCCACATAGAACGGGTGTCGCTGGGGAAGGATCAGTACGCCGGTTCCAAGGTTGATCTTCTCGGTGACCGCGGCGGCGTAGCTCAGCCACACCAACGGATCGGGAATCGGCGACTCTTCCGGCCCCGGCATCTTTCCATTGGCGCTGTACGGGTACTCACTCTCGTAGCCCTTCGGCACGACCACGTGTTCGACGGTCCAGAGGGACTCGAAGCCGACGTTCTCGGCGGTCTGGGCCAGGTGGGTCAGGCCATCCGGCGCCCCGAACGGGCCGACGTTGGCGAACATGATTCCGAACTTCACGCTGCGTTCCTCCGCTCGCCAAGGTGGGCGAGATCTGCACGGCGAAGGATGCAAGGTACACTGAGTTGCGGCGCTCGCCTGCGCCTGAGGAGATGCCTGTGACGGTCGCCGACTATCCGATCATTTCTGCGGACAGCCACGTTGCCGAACCCGCGAACACCTATGTCGATTTCATCGATGCGAAATGGAAGGACAAGGCGCCCCAGATGCGTTTCGTCGAGAAGCTCGGCGACGCCTTCTTCGTCGACGGCCTGCCCAAACCCATCCCCATGGGCCTGATCGCGGCGGCGGGCAAGAAACCGGAGGAGATCACCCAGATCGGCGTGCGTTACGAGGACATGCATCGCGGCGGCTGGGATCCCGAGGCTCGCATGGCCGAGCAGGAGCGCGACGGCGTGGCCGCCGAAGTCATCTACCCGACCGTGGGCATGGTGCTCTGCAACCACTCGGACTTCGACTACAAGAAGGCCTGCTTCGCCGCCTACAACCGCTGGCTCCAGGGCTACTGCGACGCCCACCCCACCCGCCTGCTAGGCGCCGGTCAGGTTTCGATGCGCTCGGTCAAGGACGGCATCGAGGAACTCGAGCAGATCAAGGCGCTCGGCTTGCGCGGCGTGATGATGCCCGGCGACCCGGCCGAGGAAGATTACGACTCGCCGATCTACGACCCGTTCTGGGACAAGGCCGTCGAACTCGGCCTGCCCCTTTCCTTCCACATCCTGACCGACCGCAACTACGCGTTCGCCCAGCATGCCCGAGGGCCGCGGCTGAACGGCTTTCTCAACATCGTGCGCGGTTGCCAGGACATCATGGGAACGCTCGTCTACGGCGGCGTCTTCGAGCGGAACCCGGAACTCAAGGTCGTCTGCGTCGAAGCCGACGCCGGCTGGGTGCCGCACTACATGTACCGGATGGACCACGGCTACAAACGCCACCGCCATTGGATCGACCCGGGCAAGGAACTCTCGAAGCTCCCGTCCGAGTACTTCGCCGAGCACATCTACACGACCTTCCAGGACGACTGGGTGGCCTTCAAGGTGGCAGACCTGATGAACTGGAAACGCCTGATGTGGGCCAACGACTTCCCGCATAGCGATAGCACCTGGCCCTGGAGCCAGGAGGTGCTCGCAGAGCACACCAAGCACCTGAGCGAGGAACAGAAGCGCGGCATCCTGTCCGGCAACGTCGCCGAACTCTATGGGATCGACGTCGCCGGCCTCGCCTGAACGTCGCTAGAGGTAGCCGAGCGCCTCGAGTTGTCGCCGCTGCTCGTCGGACAGGGGCGTCGCCGGGCCCGGCTCTTCGCTCGACTCGGGGCGTTGCGATTGGATCAGCGAGCGAAGCGCTTGCAATCGTTCACCCTGCACATCACTGGGTTCGCGTTCGTCCGGATCACGGGCGAGATCGAACAGTTCCTCGCGCACGATCGGTCCCCAAGGGTCGATCCAATCGTGACCTTCCGGCAGAAGCCCCACCTCCTTGCGAGCCACGGCCGCAGCCCTCTCTTCTGGGGTCAGCCAGCGGCGCGCAGCAAGATACTTCCAGCCGTCCTTGGCAACCCCGCGCAGGAGCAACCGGGTCTGTACGCCAAGCTCGAAGAAGACAGGGCCCTCTCGATCCCGGGGAGACCAACCGCTGGGCGCCCACTCGAACAGCGGTTCGCCGATCCCCGGCGGCGGATCGCCTCCCAGCAGGACCTCGAGCGTGGGGACGATGTCAACTCCTGAGACGCGATCCTCGACCCGGCCCGGTTCGAGCCAAGCCGGTGCGTGGACGATCAGGGGAACGCGGATCGACTCCTCGTAGAGGGTCCAGGCGTGCTCGACGTAACCATGCTCGAGGAATTCCTCGCCATGATCGGACGTGACCACGATGAGTGCGTTCTCGAGCTGGCCGGCGCTGCGCAGACCATCGAGCAGCGTCCCGATCGACGAATCGACGTGGCTTAGTTCTGCCGCATAACGTGTGCGATAGTCCTCGAAGCGCTGCTCGCCGGGTCCAAAGCCGCCCTCCTTGAGTGCCTCGATGTTCTCGCGGGCGTTGTTGTAGATCTCGACGCGCCGGAACCGGTCGAATTCGGGGACCGATCCCGCAGGAGGATCGTAGGGGCCGTGGGGGTCGAGATAGTGCACGTACAGAAAGAAGGGCCGAGTGGGCTCCGCACTGACCGAAGCCAGCGCGGCCTGTGAGACTTCCGGACTCTGCTGGCTCGCGCTCTGCGAGCCGCCGATGAATCGAACCCGGTCGAAGCCACGGCGGAAACCCGGGGTATCGAGCATGAAGCTCGCACTGACCATCGCCGTGTAGCGTCCGCGACGCCGCATCCGGAGTGGCAGGGTCTGCATGTCTCCGGCAGGCGAAGCGTCCCAGCCGGCCTTGCCGACGGATCCAGCCAGCTCACCGGTAAACAAGCTGAGCACCGACTCCCGGGTGTAGGACGACGTGGCTGTCGCTTGTTCGAAGAAGACGCCTTCGCGGGCGAGCTGATCCAGAACGGGTGTTCCGCGATCGACACCCTCGAAGGCTCCGACGGCGTCGGCCCGGAGCGTATCGATCACGATCATCACGATGTTTCCGACGGCCGGCGGCGACGGCCTCTGCTCGGGTTCCGCGACGACTTCGGGCGCCGGCCGCGTCGGCCCTTCGCCAGCGTCGCAAGCGGCCGACAGACAGGCACCCAGCACCGCGAACACGGCCAGCCTGCCTGCCCCGGTCAGCAACATCCGGGCATTCCGTCGATCATGTCGCCCTCGTCGTGCCAATGCGGGCGGTCCACATAGAGCCCGTGCTGTGCCGCGTATTGGAGCGTGCGCGCGACATCGATCACGCGCGGCCCATCTCGTACCACGCGCAGCTCGGCCGTCTCTCCCTCCGCCAACACCCGCTCGCGATCACCGTCGAACTCCACCAGTCCGGGGCCCTCGAAGGTGACGGGTTCGTCCAGCTTGATCCGCTCGCAGCCCTGGATGTGGGCCGTCCGGTAGATCCCGGGTGAGATCGGCACGAGCAGCGGCCGGCCCCCTTCTCCGGGCCCGACGCAACGGACCACGACGCCGAAATCGTCCTCGCGCCCGCAAGGCTCGAGAAGCCCCCCGATCGGCGACATCCCGACCGAGGTCGGCTCCGCCCGCGAAAGCACGACGCGACGGATCTTCGAGGCGTTGAACGGCAGCAGGCTGCCCGGATGATCGTCATGGACGAGCACGGCATCGATCACGCCCAGCCGCTCCTCGCCGTCCTCGTAGCGGACACGAACCAGCTTTACTCGCGGCGCAACCTCGTCGAGCGGGACGCGCCCCGACGCCACCAGCCCGGCCGCGGCGCCGGCCAGTGTCGGCTCGACGTGCTCCGGGAAGACGTTGTTGGTCCCGGTCGATACCGGCAACAGCACGGCGTCGGGCCAGGCGCCGGCGACGATCCGGTTGGTGCCGTCGCCGCCCAGCACGAGCAGGACCTTGCAGCCCGCGTCGCGCATGGCGTGCACCGCGCGGACGGTGTCATCGGGCGAAGTCTTGAGCGGACCGGTATCGAGGCAATCGAACTCGGCGCCGACCCGCACGTACTCGATGGCGCGCTCGGTCACCCGGAACAGGTCACGGACCCAGCAGAAGCGGCCGGCACCCGCCGCGGCCGCTCCGATCACGGCCCGTTGCAACTGATTGCGCTTGCTCTCGGGTGTCTCGGATTGAGCGCGACCCACCAGCCGCCGTACATCGCGGCCGGACATCGGATTGACGACCAGGCCCACGGCAGCGCCCCGGTCTACGGGGTTCGCGTTCGTCTCGTGACGGTGCTTCGACATGTCCGGGGGTGTATCCAATCCGCGGGCGCATGGCATACTGGCCGGCCGCCCGGAGGACCGGTGACCGACCGTTCCGACGACCATTTCTTTCAACAGCGTGCTCGAGGAAGCCATCGTGAAGCAGACAGAACGCGAGGCCAGGTTCGCCCTCGGCCAGGTCGTGCGGCACCGCTTCCATCCGTTTCGCGGCGTGATCTTCGACGTGGATCCGGTCTTCGCGAACAGCGAGGATTGGTGGCTATCCATCCCAGCGGACAAGCGGCCGGCGAAGGACCAGCCGTACTACCACCTGCTCGCCGAGAACGCCGAGACCACCTATGTCGCCTACGTCTCCGAGCAGAACCTGCTCGCAGACGATTCAGGAAAGCCCGTCTCCCATCCCCAGGTATCGGAACTCTTCGGCAAGTTGCGCGGCGGCTTCTATGAAATCCGCCAGCGCCGGCCTAGCAACTAGACAGCTAGAGTTCGATCAGCTCGAGGATCACGCCGTCGGGGTCTCGGAAGAACGCATAGCGAGCGTTGCCAACGGAATCCGTCGAGCGCGTCTCCGTCTCGAAGCTGATGCCGGCCTCACGAAGCCGAGCCACCTCGCCCTCGATGTCCTTGCAGCGCAGCGCAATGCGGCTGATGCCCACCTGGTGGTGCTCGCGTGGCGGCTCCGGCTCCGTGCGCGGCGACACGTGCTCGAGCAACTCGAGCTTGGTGAAGCAGCGTGGGTGATCCCCGAGCGTCATGACGACGCCGCGTGTGTGGCCGGTGCCCGGCTCGTTCCGGCCCGGCATCGGGTCGGCATCGGGATCGAGCCGGTCGATCCCGTCACCGAACACGTGCATGACGCGAAACCCGATCGTCCGATAGAAAGCCAGCGAACGCACCAGATCGGTACAGTTCACGTTGACGTGCACCATGTCGTAGATCATCGATTCGCCTCCCGGCCAGCGTCGTGGCTGTGGGCCAAGGTAGGCTTCCCGGATGGAAACATGGGAACTCGCCGCGCGCGAAGCGATCCGGGACCTCGTCGCGAGGTATAATCAGTATGGGGATCGGGCCCGTTTCGATCCGATGCTGGCACTGTTCGCCGAAGACGCCGTGCTCGAACTCGTCCCCGACCGGCACTACGCTGGACACGCAGCGATTCGCGGCTTCTTCGAGGCGGCCGTCGGAGGCGGCGTACGCGTCCTGCGCCACATGACGGCCACGCACCAGATCGACGTGTCGGGTCCGTACGCGGCCCGCGGTCGCTGCTACTTCGCCGTGTTGACCGAGAACGGGCTCGATCATTGGGGCAGCTACCGCGACGAGTACCGCTGTACCGACGGCACGTGGCGATTCGCATCGCGGCGTGTTCGCGTCGACGCCGTGACGCCGGGCGGTTGGGCTGACCAACGTCAGCGCGGCGATTCGGACACGGCGTCCGACCGAGCACTGACGGTAGAAACGCTGGCCCCGGGGGGTTGACGCATCGTCGAACTCAAGTGCGGGAAGCGTTCCATGTACCGCGATCTGCCTCACCCGCAATCGCGAGTCGGGGCGACACACTTCGCAACGCCCGACGTCCTCTCGATGGGGCTCGCAGATGGAACGCTCGTTCAGCCAGCCACGACCAAGGCGACGCACTGCGTCGGTGAATGGCGGCGCAGTGCTGAAGCGCGTCGAACCACCCGCGCCTGTTCATTTTACCGAGATTTACAAGGATCCCGAGGTACACTGCCTCGAATCAATCCGTTCTGTGCCGATCAAAGGGAGATCTCATTCATGCGCCTCTGGACCCCCGTGTCCCTCGTAGCTGGAGTAGCTGCGACGGGCCTCATCCTGGGAGGAACTGGTGCAGCCGCTGACGCGCTTGACCAGATCTTCCAGGTCCGCGGAGCGACTCACGCTGCTGCCAAGACTTCTCAGCAAAGGATCGACAAGATCGCTGACCAGACGCAGGACCTGCTCCAGCAGTACCGCAGTGAGACGAGTCAGGTGGACTCGCTCCGTGTGTACAATGAGCAGCTGCAGAAGCTGGTGACCTCGCAGAAGAACGAGCTGACCAAGCTCCAGACCGAGATCGACGGTGTCACCGAGATCGAGCGAGAGATCTTCCCACTGATGCAGCGCATGGTCGACATGCTCGACCGTGTCATCGCAGCGGACGTGCCCTTCCTCCTCGGTGAGCGCGAGAAGCGCGTCGCGAAGTTGCGCGATCTGCTGAACCGTTCTGATGTCACGGTCGCGGAGAAGTACCGCTTGATCATCGAGGCCTACACGATCGAGAACAACTTCGGTCACACGATCGAGGCCTATCAAGATTCGATCTCGCAGAACGGCCAGGATCGTGACGTCGACTTCCTGCGAATCGGACGCTCGGCCCTCTACTACCAGACGCGCGACGGTCTGGAGTCGGCCGCGTGGGATCGCAGTGCGGGCGCCTGGCAGATACTCGATACGAGCTACGCCACCCCGATCAAGAAGGCCCTCAAGGTGGCGCGCAAGCAATCGCCGCCCGACCTGCTGTTGTTGCCCTTCCAGGGTTCGGAGGACGCGAAATGAGCGGGTTCCACAAAGTGCTTGCCGTCCTTGCGACGGCCTTGATCCTCACCCCGGCCGCGACCCTGGCCCAGGACAAGGACCTGGACGCGTTGCTCAAGGAAGTGCGCGCTGGCCGTCAGGCCGACGCCGCGCTCAACAAGAAGCGCGAAGCCGAGTTCAATGCCAAGAAGGGTGAGCAGCAGACCCTGCTCAACAACCAACGCGCGGAGCGTCGGCGCCAGGAGAAGCGAAGCGAAACCCTCGAAGCTTCGTTCCAGCAGCAAGAGCGCGACCTCGCCCAGCTCGAGGATCAGCTGACCGAGCGTCTCGGTTCCCTCGGCGAATTGTTCGGCGTCGTCCGACAGGTTGCCGGCGAAACGCGGGGCATCATCGAGAACTCGATGGTCAGCGCGCAGTTCCCGGGCCGCGAAGCGGGCCTCGAGAAGCTCGCGGGCAGCCGCGACCTTCCCGCGATCGGCGAACTCGAAGACCTCTGGTACACGCTCCAGCAGGAAATCACCGAGTCCGGCAAGGCCGTGACCTTCCAGGCGAACGTGACCCAGCCCGACGGAACCCACGTCGAGCAGACAGTCTCGCGAATCGGTGTCTTCACCGCCGTGAGCGATGGCGAGTTCCTCGCCTACGACGGAGAGAGCCGAGCGCTGCGACGCATCCTGAAGCAACCCCTGACCGAGTTCACGAACGCGGCGGAGAACTTCGAGGGCACGGGCGCCGGGAGCTTCGTGGAAGCCCCGCTCGACCCGTCCAAGGGAGCCTTGCTCGCCTTGCTGACGCAGCAGCCGGACACCCGAGAGACCGTCGAACAAGGCGGCGGCGTCGGGTACATCATCATCGGCATCGGCATCCTGGGCACGATCATGGCCTTGATCCGCCTCTTCGTGTTGTTCACCACGAACGCCAAGGTGAACGCCCAGGCCAAGAGCGATGACGCCGACGAGAGCAACCCGCTCGGTCGGGTCATGAAGATCTACCAGGACAATCCGGAATCGGACGTGGAGACGCTCGAGCTGAAGCTCGACGAGGCGATCCTACGGGAGGTGTCGGCACTCGAGACCTTCCTCTCCACGATCAAGGTCTTCTCGGCCATCGCGCCGTTGCTAGGCCTGCTCGGAACCGTCGTCGGTATGATCGAGACCTTCCAGTTGATCACGCTGTTCGGTACCGGCGATCCGAAGCTGATGGCCAGTGGTATCTCGAAGGCCCTGGTCACCACGATGCTCGGTCTGATCGTGGCGATTCCGCTGACCCTGCTCCACAGCCTGGTCCAGAGCCGTGCCAAGTCGATCGCGGAAGTGATCGAAGAGCGCAGCGCCGGGATCGTGGCACGCCGAGCCGAGGCCGCTTCCTGACATGCAGATGTGGTACGACGTACTCTCGTTCATCGACAAGGGCGGGGACGTGCTCTACGTCCTCGCCGTCGTCGCCCTGATCATGTGGACGCTGATCCTCGAAAAGGCCTGGTACCTGTTCACGATCCACAGAGAGGAATTGGCGCGGGTCAAGGCGATCTGGGATGCACGGAGCGAGACACGCTCCTGGCACGCCCATCAGATCCGGCGGATGTTGATCTCGGAAGTCAGCTCCGGCCTCACCTCGGGCCTCACCGTTCTGCAGGCATGCGTGGGCCTTTGCACGTTGATCGGCCTGCTGGGCACGGTCGCGGGCATGGTCACCGTGTTCGACACGATGGCGACCCAGGGCAACTCGAACGCACGTATGATGGCCGCCGGCGTCTCGAAGGCCACGATCCCGACGATGGCGGGAATGGTGGCAGCGCTCTCGGGCCTGTACTTCAGCGCGTACCTCCAGAACAAAGCCAAGACAGAAACAGAAGAGCTCGCCGACGAGCTCACCCAGCACTAGCTCCACAGCTCAACACCCGAGGAAGCGCCCATGGCGAGACGACATCGCAAGATCGAAACCGATGAGGGCGAGATCAACATCACGCCGATGATGGACGTTGTGTTCATCCTGCTCATCTTCTTCATCGTGACAGCCTCCTTCGTCAAGGAAGCCGGCATCGACGTCACGAAACCGAACGCCCAGACCGCGGAACAGAAGGAACGGGCCAACATCCTGATTGCGATCGACAAGAACAATCAGGTCTGGATCAACCGTCGCGTCGTCGACATCCGCTCCGTCACCGCCAACGTGCAGCGACTGCTGGCAGAAAACCCCCAGAGTTCGGTTGTGATCCAGGCGGATGAGAAGAGCGAGAACGGAGTCTTCGTGAGGGTGATGGATGGCACCAAGCTTGCGGGCGTCGACAACATCGCCATCGCCGCAAGGCCCGTGAACTGATGGGCCGGCGCCTCGGCTCCGCCGGCCTCGCCGTCGTCATCACGTTCGGCCTGTTCTGGATCATGCACTATCTCGCTTTCTTGAACGTCCAGTTCAAGGAGACGAACATCCAGAGCGCAAACATCGACTTCGTTCGCGTGAAGGAAGACTCGAGTGCGAATCGCAAGGATCGGAAGCTTCCCGAAAAGGTCGAGCAGAACAAGCCGCCGCCGACGCCCAAAGTGAACATGTCGGCCAACCGCCCAGATCTCGGCGATGCCGGCGGCCCGGTCATCGGCATCCCCTCCGCGGACATGGGCGGCGGCCCCGCGCTCGGAGCCGCGCTCTCGGACATGGACGCGGTGCCGTTGGTGCGCATCGCACCGGAATACCCGCGCCGTGCAGCACAGCTCAATCTCAAGGGTTGGGTGCTGCTCGAGTTCACGGTCACGACACTGGGAACGACCGAGAATATCCGGGTCGTGGATTCCGAGCCGCCGCGCACCTTCGACAAATCTGCCATGCGCGCGGTCAAGAAGTTCAAGTACCGGCCGAAGGTGGTCGACGGTCAGCCCGTGATACAGCACGGGGTGCAGATCGTGATCTCCTTCGACGGTGTCGACGAAGACGCTTAAGGAGGAACTGGCGGGCACCGCCCTACCGCCCGATCCATTGCCGGCCGAAATGCGCTGGCAACGAAGGACAGTCATGGCCCGTCTCACTTCGCGAGGTTCGCTCGTGCGACGACCCGGAGCCGCAGCGCTCGCGGTGTTCGTCACATTCGGTCTCTTCTATCTCATGCATGCACTCTCTGCCGTTCAAGAGCTGATCGTCATCGACCACCACCGCGCGCCGCCGATCGACTTGGTGTTCGTCCCGGAGGACACCGAGCCAGAGACGAAGGTGCGTCCGCCCGCGCGTCAGACTGCGGAGCCGCCTGCGCCGCCGCCCTCACGAGTGATCGAGACCGTGTCCCTGGTGACGGTGAAACCGGTCACGCGGGTCGAGCCGATTCCCGCAGGAAATCCAGGCCTTCCCGGCAAGACCGGCGACCGCCCGACGATCCGCATGTTCTGCCCCAGCCCTGCCTATCCCACCGGCCCCGCCGCGCGCGGCATTGGCGGCCAGGTCCAGGTCGCCTTCGATGTAAACCGGGCCGGCGCCGTAGAAAATGCGCGAGTCGTCTCGTCCGAGCCGCCGCGCATGTTCGACCGCGCAGCGCTGCGAGCGGCCGGCCGCTGCCGCTTCCTTCCGCAGACCGTCGACGGTGAAGCGGTCCGTACCGACAACGTCCCCCTCGTCTTCAGCTTTGATCCTACCGAGCAGGAGGAGATCCGATGATCCATCGTGCAATCGTTCTCGCATTCGCCCTCGCCTTCATGGCGGCCCCCGCCGTTGCGAAGGACCCGCCCCGCGAGGCGCCGAAGACCAAGAAGGTCGAGGCCGTCGGCAAACGCGTCTACACCATGTTGACCGACGCGAACGATGCGCTTCAGGCCGAACCGCCGAACTTCGCGGTCGCAGAGAAGCAGCTGAACGCCATCCTGGCGCTCAAGAAGGCGAACAGTCACGAGCTGGCCCTGGCCCACCAGACCTTCGGTTACCTCTACTCGACGAAGGAGCAGTACGGTAAGTCGATCAAGGCGTTCGAGAAGGCTCTGGCACTCGAGGCGCTTCCGGATTCCGCCCAGCTCAACACGCAGTTCAATCTGGGCCAGCTCTACATGCTGCAGGAGAAGTACGACCAGGGAATCAAGATCCTGTTGGATTGGTTCAACAAGGCGAACAATCCGCCCGCCAGCGCCTACATGCTCATGGCGAACGCCTACGCCCAGAAGGCGAGCAATTCCAGCAACGAGAAAGCGGAGAAGGCCGAGTACCGCAACGCGTGGAAATGGGCGAAACAGGGCCTCGCGAAGATGGACCCGAACAAGCCTCGGGAAGCGTGGCTGCGCCTCGGTTCCCAGCTCAATCTCGCGCTCGAAGACTACAAGGGGGCTGCCAAATTGCTCGAGGCACTGGCGCGCATCTCTCCCAAGGAGACTTACCTCAAGCAGCTAACCGCGGTCTACGGGCAGCTCGACCAGCCGCGTCGTGCACTCATTGCGATGGAGTTGGCACAGATGGAGGGTTACCTCGAGGACTCGAAGGAACTGGAGCGCTTGAGCCAGCTCTACCTGTTCAACGAGGTGCCCTACAAGGCGGCCGTGTTGCTCGACAAGGGGATCGCTGACGGGACCGTCGTCAAGAACGAGAAGAACTGGGAGCTTCTGGCCAATGCCTGGGCCATGTCGCGCGAGTACGATCGTGCCCTCGATCCGCTCGGACGTGCAGCCTCCGCTGCGGATGACGGAAAACTCTACGTTCGCCTGGGCCAGCTCCACATCGATGGAGAACGCTGGAAGCTGGCTGAGGAGTCCATCGCCAAGGGAATCAAGAAGGGCGGGATCGACGCGGTGGGCGAGGCGTACCTGCTCCTCGGCATCAGCCAGTTCCAGGCCGAGAAATTTCAGGCAGCGCGCACGTCGTTCGAGCGATCGGCGCGCGACAAGAAGACCTCCAAATCGAGCGGGGCCTGGATCCAGGCCATCAACGCGCGGCGCAACTGAGGGGCGCAGGAATTCCGCCGTGCCGATGCGAATCACCTTCGAGCTCTCTGACCGAGATCTCTCGTATCTCCGCAAACGGATGGCGGAAGCCCGCGCCGCCTCGGCGGGTCGGGACGAGGCCGAGATCGCTGCAGAGGCGCGGCGCCTGCTGGTGCAGGCCGATGTCGACAGTACGCCCGTCTTCATGCGGGACCGCATCCGCCGCCTCGGCACCCTCGTCGACATGCTAGGCGACGAACAATTCGGCCTGGCCGGCTCGGACCGCAAGCGCATCCTGCAGGCGCTCGCGTACTTTGCCGAACCGCTGGACGTGATTCCGGATTCGGTTCCCGGCCTCGGATTCCTCGACGACGCGATCCTGGCCGAACTGGTCGTTCGCGAAACACGCCACGAGATCGATGCCTATGAAGACTTCTGCCACTATCGCCAGGCGGAACTGAAGAAGCACAAGGGCGTTTCCCGCGACGACTACCTGAAGGCGCGGCGCAAGCAACTTCACGGTCGCATGCGCCGACGGCGCAGCGGGCAGCGACGCCTCTAGACCCCGCGCCCTTCCCGCCCGTGGTACCTTGCCGGCCTTCCAGGAGGATGCGGCATGGCATGGGATTTCGAGACCGAGCCCGAGTTTCAGCGAGAGCTCGATTGGATGGACGCCTTCGTCCGCGAGGAGGTCGAGCCCCTTGACCTGGTACTCGGAACCCCGGCAGACAAGAACGAGGCCGTCATGCGCATCGTTCGCCCTCTCCAGGACCAGGTGAAGGAACGTGGCCAAATCGTCGCGACCGGGGGCGGCTACATTTCGCCAGGCGTCGCGGACATCACGAACACGCAGTTGTTATTCGAGGGTAGCGTCCGTGCCCACGTCTTCGTTTCGTGGCTTCACCCGTTCAAGGAACAAAAGCTGGTCGTGATCGGCTCGAAGCGTATGGTCAGTTTCGATGACGTAGCCAAGCAGATGCTGATGTGGAACCTCGAGGTCGATTGGCAGCAAGGACAACCGATCCCGGTCAAGCACGACGGGGTGGCGATCGACTACGGCGAGGAAGAGCCGCTCCGCGAAGAGTGCCGCCACTTCCTGGATTGCATCGAAGGGCGACGCGCGCCCCGCACCGATGGCCACTCCGGGGTGTACGTGCTCCAGCTCCTGCACGCGGCCCAGCGCTCGATCGACGGCAACGGAGAGCGAATCGCAGTCGGCCGCGGCGTGACCCGACCGGGAGATGCAGCCGGCCCCTGAGCCAGCACGCCACGCGTGGACGTCCCTCACGCGTGCGCAACCTCGGATTGGAACCGCACGAAATGAATGGCATTCGCCTGGCAATGCCGGCGCGGTGACAGGCATCACAGCGCAACCACGCCCCAAGGCCGAAACGTCTGCTCGTGGATGGATTGCGAGCGGCATTCGGCCGACGCACTGGGGTGAGCATGATCGAGCGATGGCGATGGACAGGCAGGACGCGTGAAACAGGAGGGAGTGGCGCCGCCGCACTCCTCCTGGGCGGTCTCCTGCTTATGGGCAGCACCGCGGCCAATGGCGTCGTCGTAAGCTCGAACTCGGCGACTCTGGCCTGGTCACCCGCTTCCGGCCCGGTCGCGGGCTATGCAGTCGAGCGATCGCTCAACGGCGGGGCTTTCTCCGCAATTCAACCTGCGATCGGATCCCAGGTCGTCGTTCATGGATCCGCAGGCGACTCCATCAGGATCCGCGTCGCAGCTTTCGACGCCGGCGGCCGCGTCGGACCGTGGTCGGTCGCGTCCGAGACCCTGCAATTCGCTTCGCCCACGGGAGGCGGCGGTACTCCCTCACCTGTGCCCGCACCCCCACCCGCTGGCGGAACCGGAGCCGCGTCGGGCCGATACGATTTCGATGGAGACGGTCGGCATGACCTCGCCTTTCACGATCCCGCAACCGGCGAGGTGAGCCTCTGGCTCATGGACGGCGCCAGCATTCGCGCCTCGGTGAAGCTCGGCTCGCGAAATGCGGCGTGGGAGATCGTCGCCATCGACGACTTCAACGGCGACGGCTTCGCCGACCTGCTCTGGCATGCGACTTCATCCTCGCGGACTGTTGTCTGGACCGTCCGCAACGCCCGTATTGATCGCGAGATCGAGCTGCCGACCGCGTCGCCCGGTTGGCGACCCGTTGGCAGTGGCGATCTCGACGGCGATGGCGATGGCGACATCGTCTGGCACAACGCAGGCTCCGGTGGCACCGTCACCTGGCTGCTCCAGGCCGGGAATTATCACGTGCAGAACTGGCTTCCCAGCTCTTCGGCGGGTTGGCAGATCGTGGGCATCGGCGACGTCGGAAACGACGGCATCGCCGACATCATCTGGAACAATACCCAAGTGAGCGGAAACGCCGTTTGGGTCATCGGTGGCGGCCGCTATGCGCGCCAGGAACTCCTGCCCTACATGACCTCGGACTTCGTATTCCTGGGAACGGGCGACGCCACCGGCGACGGCACCGAAGACATTTTGTGGACCTTGTCCTCGGGCCCCGGCCTCTGGGAGATGCGCGACCACACCATCTGGTCCGACGCCAGCCTGCCTGCCCCGCCCGTCGCGGACGCGGTGCTTCACAATGCGCTGGACATCGATGGTGACGGACAGACTGACCTGATCTGGCACTCCCCGGCACGGAACGAATTCCACGCATGGATCATGCGCGACGGGGCTGTTCGCTCCTCGAGCGTGATCCGCTGAGTCTCGCCGGGTTCAGTCGCCGCGGACGACCACGACGTTGATCTCGAGCGGCCGGTAGAGCCGCCGGACGAGCCTGACCGCTCGATCGGCGTCGAAGCGTGCCAGCACCGAGATCCAGGGGTCGATCCAGCGATGGAACCGGAGCTTCGGAACGGTGAACCGGCAGGTTCCTTCCGAGCGGATCCAGCCCCCGAACTGCGTTTCGAGGTGGACGCAGCCAAAGACCCGCTCGAATAACAAGCGCAGCCCTGCCTCGTCGAAGTTCCGCAGGTGGATGAACTCGTACGGCCCATCGAGATAACCGCCGAGGTCCTCGTTGAATGGCACGCGGACGATCAGACGGCCCCCGGGCTTCAGCACTCTCAGGATTTGTCGCACGGCCGAGTTGAGATCGAGGACGTGCTCCAGCACGTCGGTGCACACGACCACGTCGAAGACGTCGGACTCGTAGGGCATCTCGTCAACGAGCGCGTAGGCCACATCGATGCCCTCGGCCTGTGCTTTCTCCAGATAGCCGAAGCTGATGTCGATCCCATAGCGCTCCCGGTCAGGGAACCGGCTCAGCAGCCGACCCAGGCCCACGCCGACATCGAGCACCTTGTCACCGGGCCCTGAGTGACGCGTCACCAGATCCGCGGTCGAGTCTTCCATCTGCTTCCAGATGTCTTCAGGGATGAATGGATTCTCACCGGAATCTCGCAGTGCCGATAGATGGTCTCCGGAGATCTGCTCGTAGTTCTCCGTGTACCGGGTTCCGGCCGAGAACACGGGGATGTTGCCCTCCCACCGAATCGGCTCGACGCGATAAATCGAATCGTTCACTTCGCGGCCCCCCGGACGCCCGACGGCAGAGAGCGTAACCAGTCGCGCTCCTCCTGCTGGAGCAATGCCACGACGCCGCCTAGCGTCGCCGCCGTGAGCGCGATCGCCAACAGGATCGCGCCGGCCACTCCCGCGCCGGTGGGCAACCAGCTCGCAGACGCGATCCCGAGATAGAGAAGCCCGAAAGTGCGCAGCCGAGACCACTCGTAGTGGATCTGCGGATAGCGCTCCTTGCGCGCACGGTTCCATAGATGGGTCGAGATCGCCATCACGGCGAAGCCGGCGACCAGACCGAACGCCGCCCCGATAACGCCGAACATCCGGATCCCCACGAGGTTGACGACGACGGAGACGCTGGCCGAGAACGCCTGGATGACGCTCACGTAGCGGACCTCCTTCGAGAAATACATCCCGGGGAGCATCACATAGAAAACCCCCGCGAGAACCTGCGCAGCCGCAGAAAACCCGACGATCTGCCAGGACTCGCTGAACTTGGCATCCGCCATGACCAGCACCACCGGCCGGGCCCAGGCGAATGCCAGCAGGTTGAGTGCGCCGAGACCTAGCACCATGTAGGTCAGGACCTGGCCGAACAGGTCCTCGGCTTCGTCCCATCGCTCCCGGTATTCCATGAAGAACGGGAGCCAGGCTCTCTGGAAGGCGGAGACGAACAAGTTCATCACGAGCCCCAGACTGAAGCCCAGACTGTAGATTCCCAGCTCGTCGAGGCCCGAGAACCACTGGAGCAGGTACTTGTTGCCGTCCTGCATCACGAAGAGGAAGGCGAACGATGGAACCAGCGGAAGTCCGAGCCGCGCGAGTTCGCGGAGGGTCCCTGCGTGGAAGGTCAGCTGGCGGCCCCGTAGGCTGACCGCACCGTAGGCCAGGAGCGTCAACAGACTCCCGGCCACACCGGCTTCGACCATGCCGCGCAACCCGCGCTCGAGCCAGACGACCATGAAGATCGTGATGCTCATCGAAGCCAGAGTAGTTGCGACGGCGAGCACGACGAAGGCCCGGGCGCGCTGGTCGAACTGGAGTGCCAACGTGAGCGGGGTCGCGAGAACCGAGAGTGCGACGCTGAGGCTCACCAGGCTGACCAGCTCGTGGTACTCGGTCGATGCGAAGGCCCACTGGCTGACGATCGGTCCACCCCATTTTGCGATCCCCAGCAGAACCAAGACGCCGGGCAACAGGTAGACCATCGAGGCCCAGAAAGTTCGATCTCGCACCTCGGGGTCGTCGCGCTCGAGGTAACACGGGCCCATGGAGGCACCCACGCCCAGGGTCAGCACCGACGTGAACACGAATGCGACCAGGTTGAGGATCGCCATGACACCGTAGTCCGCTGGCGACAGGTAGTGCGTGAACACCGGTAGCAACAAGAACCCGATGAACCGGTTTATCAGCCCCCCGACCCCGTAGATCAGGCTTTGCTGCCCCAGCTTTCGGAGCGCATCAGACTGCATCTATCGGCCTGCTTTGCGTTCGCCGCGAAGGAGTCCCGCGTGTGGGTTGGGATTGAGCATGGCGGGAACTACTCTCGGCCCTCACATGTCGAGAACCCGAAACATCCTCGTGATCTACGCGTGCGAGGTCCCAGAGCTGCGGGCCACCACCTGGAACCACCTGTATTGCTTCGAGCGGCACTCGCGGCACCGAACCTACTACCTGAATGTCGCGGCACGCCGCCTCCCCGGGTACCTGCGGCAGGTGCGTTGGGATCTCATCGTGTTCGATACGTTGCTGATGTGCAACCGCTGGAACCGCGACGGTTTCCGCAGGATCCTCGACCGGGTCCAGGAACTCTCCACCTGGGATGTCATGCGTTGCGCGCTCCCTCAGGATGAGTTCATCTCGACTGATCTGTTGAGCGAATTCGTCAGCGCCCTACAGCTTGACGTGGTCTTCTCCGTGGCACCACCATCCGAATGGCCCACGATCTACGAAGGCGTCGATCGCTCTCGGGTCCGCATCGAGCGGGTCCTCACCGGCTACCTGGACGACAGCATTCTTGACCGACCGCGGCCGGCGGATGGCGCCCGGAGCATCGACATCGGCTACCGAACCGCCGGACGTCCCTACCCGTGGTTCGGCCGGTTCGGCTACAAGAAGCAAGAGATCGCCGACCTCTTCCTCGAATACGGGCCGCGCTGGCAGCTGAAGCTCGACATTTCTACCCGAAACGAGGACACGATCCTCGGGGACAGCTGGTATGCGTTCTTGAGCGATTCTCGCTACACGCTCGGCGCCGAAGGCGGGACCAGTATTCTCGACCGCGATGGAACCATCCATGCGCGGACGCTCGCCTACGGTGCAGCGCATCCCGAGGCGAGTTTCGAAGAAGTAGAAGCGGCCTGCTTCCCCGGCTTGGATGGAAGTTTCGGACTGCGCGCGATCTCGCCGCGACACCTCGAGGCCTGCGCCACGCGTACCGGGCAGATCCTGGTTCGCGGCGAGTACAATGGGATCCTCGAAGCGGATCGCCACTATCTGCCCTTGGAGCCCGACTTCAGCAACATCGACGCCGTGCTCTCGGAAGTCGCCGACGAACGACGTCGATTGGAGCTCGTCGAAGCCGCCTACGAGGAAGTCGTCCGCCCGGGCCGCTACCACTACCGCGAGTTCGTTCGAAGCGTCGAAGACGCGACATTGGGCGCTGAAGCGAACAGTGAGTCATAGACCGACGTGAGGTTAGCGAGGAAGGCGTCGGGGCCGAATCGCGCCTCGATGATCTCCCGGGCTCGCGAAGCCGAGAACTTCTCCTCTGGCGCGGACACGAACGATTCGATCGCGCGCGATAGCGCGTCGGGATCACTGGGTTCGATCAGGCACCCGACCTCGTCGGTCACGAACTCCTGGGGGCCACCGCATCGCGTGGCAATGATGGGCTTGCCGCAAGCCATCGCCTCGCCGAGCACGATGCCAAACGTCTCGGCTTCGCTCGCCAGGACGAACAGGTCGCAGGCCTGCATCTCCCGAATCGCCGCCTCCCGCTCGAGACCTCCGAGAAAGGCACAGCGATCGGCCAGCGCAGGCCTGCGCGCGTACGCCTCCAGTCCTTCTCGGGCGGGCCCGCTGCCGCCGATCCGGAGGTCGATGCGCCCACGGATCGCCGCGGGCAGCCGTTCGATCGCTTCCAGCAAGGCAAAGATGCCCTTCTCGCGTACCAGGCTGGCCAAGGTGAACATGCGGATCCGCGAGCTCGGATTCGGTGAGGCCGGTGGCACGAACAGATCGGTTCGTACGACGTTTCCGAGAACGGAGACATCCAAGCCGGGGAATCGCGCGAGAATCTGTCGCCGCAACGCATCGCTCACACCCAGCACACGCGCTGAACTCCGGAGCGCGATTTCGGTTCGCCGGCGGGTCACGGGCGAGCGGAGCAGCACGTCGAACGGACCCGTGTGTTCGGTCAGCACGACCGGCGCATCGAACCGGTCTCCGAGAGCGCTCGCGATCCAGCCCGCCGGCGCCGACACGTGCGCGTGAATCAGATCCGGGCGACCCCACTCTCGTTCGACGTCGGGCGCGAACCAGCGCGCCATGCGGACGCCTAACGATGAACCGATTCCGGCGAAATCCTCCCAGAGGACCCGCTGCCGACAGCGGATCACGCGAACGGGTCCGTCATCGGTCACGGCCATGCCCTCGACTCGTCGCCAGAGCGTGCCGGAACGCAGGCCCACCGGCAGCATCGATACCGCCAGCACCGCGACATCATGCTGGCGAGCGATGACCTGTGCTTGATCCCGAACGAAGATGCCGCTGTAACCGGTCTCCGGGGACGGATACCAACCCGTCACGATGAGCACACGCCGCCGGGTCCTCTTCACGACGGGGTGCCGCCTCGGTGTGCCATGCGGGATCGTCGCAGCCGGCGCACCCAATCGGGGATGAGCGCCGAGAGACGGGGCCTCCACCTCGCACGGATTGCCAGCCACGACCAGCAAGCGCGGTCCGCGGCGTGCATCCAGAGATGAATGAAGCGCTCGATCAAATCCGACGGAACAGACACAGCGACGAACTGAGGCCCTGACCTGCGCGCTTCAGCCTCCCGTCGGCGGCAGTCAACAGACCGGCGAGACGACTCGTACGCGCATCGGAGCGGTACACCCACTGACAAGCCCGCGCCCAGAGCATCGACGCGAACGCATAGGCGAAACGCCCATTCGCCTCGATGCATCCGTTCAGCAGGAATGAGACTGCGGGGCGGCGTTCTTCGAGCTGCAGCTGCTCGCGATCGAGGACGTCCTCCCAGACACAGAGATGCCGGGCCATCCCGTTGCCGGCATAGCGACCGAAGTCGAGTACATCGAGTTCGGAGAACGGCATCGTGAGCATCGGATCCATCACCAGCAATCGACCGCCGGCTGCAACGGACCGCGCTGCAAACTGGAGCCCGTGCGAAAAGTCGTCGAGCCGGTCGAGATGATGGAGACAGTAGCCCGCGAACACGAGATCGAACTCGCCCGCTCTCGCGTCAAGGTCGATCTGTTTGAGATCCGCCTGCATGCGCTCGGCCTCTGGCAGCGCCTTCCCCACCGTTTCGAGCGCCTCGGCCGAGATATCGAGCACGGTCATTCGAACGGAGAACCCGGCCTCCCGCATCATGCTGTCGAGCAGTCGCGCCCAGAATCCGACCCCAGTGCCGAGATCGAGGACGCGGAGTTCGGATCCCGGCGCGAAGCTCTCCAGTACCCGTGCCACGACTTCGATGAACGTCTCCGCCTCGCTCGCGTACTTGAGCTCGTTCAGGCGCTCGCCGAGATGCGGGTGGCCGACGGCACGAAGTCCTCCCTCGAATTCGCGATGGAGCGATTTCCAGTAGGCGCTGTTCTCGTACCGCACCCGACCCTCCGGGAAGACCCATTCCAGTGCAAAGAAGTTTGCATCCCGCTGACCGGGTCTGGAATTGTTGGGTCATACCCATTCGGCGAACTGCCTGCAACAACAAGCTGTTTCGGCCGTTGGACTCCCGGAATCCGCTCCGCTAAGGTGCGCTGGTTTGGTGGACTTGCCGAGGGGGAGATGGGTTTGAGAACCCTCATAACGGGTGGTGCCGGGTTCATCGGCTCGCATTTGGCCGATCGGCTGCTAGAGCGCGGCGGCGAAGTCCTGGTCCTGGACAACTTCGCGACCGGGCGGCGCAGCAACCTCGATGCCCGACCGAAGCTCAGTATCGCCGAGGGGACGATCGCTGACGCATCGTTCGTCAACGAACAGTTCCAGCAGTTCCGGCCTGACATCGTCGTGCACGCGGCCGCCTCCTACAAGGATCCCAACGCCTGGGAAGAGGACTCCGAGACCAACGTGCTTGGAACCGTGAATGTGGTCCGAGCGAGTCTCGCGGCCGAGGTAAACCGGCTCATCTACTTCCAGACCTCCCTTTGCTACGGGCTTCATCCGGTGGAGCAGCCGATCACGCTGGCCCACCCGATCCAGCCGGCACCTAACAGCTATGCAATCAGCAAGACGGCAGCCGAACAGTACATCGCGATGAGCGGGATCCCGTTCCTGACCTTCCGCCTGGCGAACGCCTACGGTCCCCGCAACATCAGCGGGCCGTTGCCGACATTCTTCCATCGCCTGACCAATGCGCTGCCCTGCTTCGTCGCGGATAGCCGACGGGATTTCATCTTCGTCCAGGATCTGATCGATGTGGTCGAGAAGGCGGTCGAGGGCGCGGGAGAAACTGGCGCCTACCATATTTCGACGGGCACCGATTTCTCGATCCAGGAACTCTTCGAGACGACGCTCGACGCCCTCTCGATCACCCTCGAGAAGCCGGTAGAAGTCCGCGAACGCGGCGAGGACGACGCCTTCACGATTCTGCTGGATCCGAAGACGACGCAGCGAGACTTCTCCTGGAGCCCGAGGACGTCCCTTGCCGACGGCGTCGCTGCCGCCGTCGACTACTACCAGAAGTTCGGCATCACCGAGACCTACACGCACCTCAAGCTTCAGAGCGAGTAAGCGGGTGCAGCAGCGATTCGCGCTGGGCGATCTCCAGGGCGAGCGCACGATCGTGGTCGGAGGCGCGGGCTTCGTCGGGTCGAGATTGGTGCGCGTCCTGTTGGAACACGGCGCCTCGGTGACGGTGGTCGACAACCTCTTGTCGTCGGAGTTCGAGAACCTGCCGATCGACCCGAAGCTCGATTTCGTCGAAGGCTCGATCACGGACGATGCGATCCTGACAGCGCTCCCGGACGACGCGCGCTTCGTGTTCCATCTGGCGTGTTATCACGGCAACCAGAGTTCGATCCACGACCCGCTCGCCGACCACGAGAACAACACGCTGACCACGCTCAAGCTCTACGAGCGCCTCCGGGGCCTGCGGTCACTCGAGAAGGTCGTCTACGCTGCCGCCGGCTGCGCCGTGGCGGAGAAGACGGATGGACCGGCAGCTGCGACCGAAGAGAGCGACCTGGTCCACATCGACCACGACAGCCCCTACTCGATCTCGAAGATCGTGGGAGAGTTCTACTCCTCGTACTACTACCGCCAACATGGCATCCCGGTGGTTCGCGCTCGCTTCCAGAACGTCTACGGACCGGGCGAGGTACTAGGCGCCGGACGCTGGCGAGGAACGCCGGCCACGGTATGGCGAAACGTCGTCCCTACCTTCATCTACCGCGCCCTGCACGGCGAAGCGCTGCTCCTCGAGAATGACGGCCATGCTTCGCGAGACTTCATCTTCGTCGATGATGTGGTGAGCGGACTCCTCTCGTGCGCGCTGGACGGCCAAGCCGGCGAGGTCTTCAATCTGGCCACTGGCCAGGAGACTTCGATCCTCGAACTCGCCGAGCGAATCAATCGGCTCGCCGAGAATCCCACGCCCGTCGAACGACGCCCGGCTCGGGAATGGGATCGTTCGATCCACCGCTTCGGGAGCCCGGGCAAGGCCAAGCGCGAACTCGGCTTCGAAGCGGCGATCGCCCTGGAAGCCGGATTGAAGCGCACGGTCGAATGGACGCGAGGCGAGTTACCGCGGATCGAGGCATGCATCGAGAAGCATCGCCACCTACTGGATTCCTAGGGGGCATCCGGGTGTGCGGTTTCGTCGGATCAGTGGCCTATCAAGGCGCTGTATCCCTGCCCGCGATCGATCGCGCGACCCATGCGCTTCGCCATCGCGGGCCTGACGACGAGGGCTATATGCTAGCGCGCATGGAAGTGGATGACGCGATGCCCTTCGCTGGCCCCGATAGCGTCGGAAGCCTCGATCTCCCCCGGCTTCCGACCCGCGGAGACGCCGCCTACGACCTGGCTTTCGGCTTCCGCCGCCTTGCCATCCTCGACCCATCGCCCGCCGGACACCAGCCGATGCGGACGTTGAGCGGCTCGCATTGGATCGTGTTCAATGGCGAGATCTACAACCACTGGGATCTCCGAGCCGAACTCGAGGCATTGGGCCATTCGTTCACGACCCGATGTGATGCGGAGACCCTACTCGCCGCGCTCGTCGAGTGGGGGCCCGCCGCGACCGACAAGCTCGAAGGCATGTGGGCCTTCGCATGCTGGTCGGTGGCGGAGAAGACGCTGCTGCTCTCGCGTGACCGCCCTGGCATCAAACCCCTCTATTTCACCGAGCACCAGGGTCGCTTCGGCTTCGCATCGGAAATCCGGAGCCTGCTCGAACTCACGGGGATGGAGCGCCGCTGCCATCCGCAACGGGCTTTCGATTTTCTCCGCTTCGGTGTCACCGATGACGGAGATACCACGTTCTTCGACGGAATCCGCCAGCTCCCGCCGGCCCATTCGCTGAGGCTCGATCTGACCTCGGGCAAGACCGAGCTAACGCGGTACTGGGAGCCTCCGACCGGGCCTGCCGACCGCATCGATGCCACCGAAGCCGCCGAGCAGGTTCGCACCTTGTTCTGCGAGAGCATCGACGCCCACCTGCTGAGTGACGTGCCGGTAGGCGTGGCGCTCAGCGGCGGCATCGACTCCTCTGCGGTGCTGGCGGCCATGACGCGTGATGCATCGGAGAAGTCGCCGACCCGCGCGTTTGGCTTCGTGGCAGAACAGCACTCCCTGGATGAGAGCCGCTGGATGAAAATCGCGGCAGAAAACGCCGGCGCCCGATTGGAGACGACCAAGCCCGGGTCGGCCGAACTCGCACGCGACATGGGTCGATTGATCGATACCCAGGAACAGCCCTTCGGGAGCACGAGCATCTACGCTCAGCATCGGGTCTGCCAGCTCGCGCGCCAGCACGAGATCCCGGTGCTGTTGAGTGGTCAGGGCGCGGACGAACTGCTGGCCGGCTACCTCCCCTACATCCCTGCCCGCGCTGCGAGTCTGGTCGGAAGCGGCAGCCTTGGCCGCGCCGTCCGGTTCCTCAGAAGTTCCTGCGCGAATCCCGGTGTCGGCCCGCGTTGGTTGATTCCCCGACTTGCGAACATGATGGTCCCGGGCTGGCTCGAAGCTCCCGCCCGCCGCATCGGCGGCGAGCCGCTCGCGCCGTCATGGATCGAATCCGGTTGGTTCGAGAAGGCCGGCGTGTCGCTCACCAGCAGGCGGGAGCCGCGCAGCCGCGAGCGGCTCCGCGACCGACTGCGCCAAGCCTTCTCGGAAACGAGCCTTCCGATGCTGCTGCGTTTCGAAGACCGCAACTCGATGGCCTTCTCGATCGAGAGCCGTGTTCCGTTCCTGCATCGGCCGCTCATCGAACGACTCCTCACGCTTCCCGAATCCCTGCTCATCGATGATCGGGCTCGAACCAAGGCGGTCTTCCGCGATGCCATGCGCGGTATGGTCCCGGACCCGATTCTCGACCGGCGAGACAAGATCGGGTTCACCCCGCCCGAACAAGTGTGGCTGGAGGCGCTTCAGCCCATCGTCGACTCTACTTTGCTAGGCGACGGCGTTTCGCGCATTCGTGGACTGAATCCCCAGGCGCTCCATGCCGATTGGGAAGCGGTGCGTCGCGGTCACGGCGGGTTCGATTTCAGGTTCTGGCGAGGCATCAACCTCGTACTCTGGGCGGATCGATTTTCGGTCTCCTTCGACGATTCTGGCCTTCGCTAGGGAGCGGTGCTCGATGTGTGCGATCTCCGGAGTGGTTTGGCGGGATTCGGCGCGACCCGCCGCCGTCGATCTCGTTGAGGCGATGAACGCGGCGCAGCTCCACCGCGGACCCGATGATGGCGGGGTCTTCTCCGATGGCGCCGTCGCGCTCGGACACCGGCGGCTCTCGATCATCGATCTGTCGAGTGCGGGCCACCAGCCGATGTGTAGCGCGGACGGTCGGCTCGCCATCGTGTTCAACGGCGAGATCTACAACTACGTCGAGCTCCGGAACGAGCTGCGCGGCCTTGGCCACGATTTCCGCACGGAAACCGATACCGAGGTCCTGCTTCAGGCGTTCGCGGCCTGGGGTCCCGACTGCCTGGACCGCCTGGTCGGAATGTGGGCCTTCGCGATCCATGACCGCTCCAACCAGAGCGTGTTCCTCTCGCGGGACAGGCTCGGGATCAAACCGCTCTGCTGGCTCGAGGGCCCCAAACAATTTGCCTTCGCGTCGGAGGCAAAGGCGCTCGTCACGGCATTCCCCGAGCGACGCCGCGAGAACCGGGAGACGATCGCCCGCTTCCTGCCGTCTGGGCAGCTGTGCGACTCGGACGCGACCTTCTTCGACGGGATCCAGGTGCTTCCACCGGGACACAACGGATCCTGGAACATCGCATCCGGTCGCTTCCGGACTTGGCGCTACTGGGAGTTGCCGCGTCCGGAAGAGACGAACGGAACCGTCGAGGAATTCGACACGCTCCTCCAGGACGCTGTGCGCCTGCGACTGCGTTCGGATGTCCCGGTCGGAACCTGCCTGTCCGGGGGCATCGACTCCAGCACCCTGGTCGCCATCGCGGGCGAACTTCACCCGGAGCCGATTCGCACCTACTCGGGCCTCTACCCCGATCCGCACGCCGACGAGAGCCGGTTCGTCGACGCGGTCAGCCGGTCCACCCATTCCCGGAATCACGGCGTGCGACCGACGCCAGGCGCCGAGCTCCTCGATGAACTCCGCGAGATCACCTGGCACCAGGACCAGCCCTCGGCGGGCCCGGGGCTGTACACCCAGTACCACGTGATGCGCCGCGCCGCCGAGAATGTGACCGTGATCCTCGACGGTCAGGGCGGCGATGAACTGCTGGCGGGCTACATCCCGTACTTCACGCCACATCTCGCCGATCTCGTGTCCGGCGGCCATTGGTGGACGGCGCTGAAGACCCTGGCCGGCGTCCACCAACACTGGGGGCTCGCCCACGTCGCCGGACTTCCCGGTCGGCTTGCTGGCGCGAGGATCAAGCGGGCGGCGCAGGCCGTCGGGGTCCGCAGGCCGGCACGCGTACAATCAGAGCGTATCCTGCACGGCGCCATGCCGGACCCGATGTCGAGTGAATCGACGCTCGCCGACCCGATTGGCCGCGGCTCCCAGCTCGACGCTGTACTCGCGAGGGACGTGCTGGTCACGAGCCTTCCCGCCCTCCTCCACTACGAAGATCGAAACTCCATGGCCTACTCGCTGGAAGCAAGAGTTCCGCTCCTCGACCATCGACTCGTCGAGCTCGCCTTCCGACTTCCCGCCGCTGCCAAGATCCGCGGAACCTGGACCAAATGGGCGCTTCGTTGCGCGGCAGAGAAGCGCCTGCCCGCCGAGGTCGCGTGGAGGCGAAGCAAGATGGGCTACCCGACGCCGTTCGCTCGCTGGCTGCGACAGCCCGAAATAGCCGCGCGCTTCCAGCAGCTGCTCGCCTCGAAGGAACTCGCTGAACGCGAGATCATCGACCCCGGCCAACTCGAGCGAATCTGGCGCGAGCACCAGTCTGGCCGCGATCATGCTTGGATGATCTGGCGAATCGCGACGCTCGAGTTGTGGTTTCGAGCGTTCGTCGATCGATTGGACCCGTCACCCGCCGTTCGGGGATCCGCACCGTGAAGATCGCCATGCTCAACCTTGCCGATACGCGCTCGGATCCGCGTGTCCGACGGATCGCGGGGAGCCTGAGTGCACACGGACATGCCGTCACCGTGATCTCACCGGGCGATCGTGGCGACCCGACCTCGCAAGATCTCGATGGCTTCACGATCCGGAGGATCGCCCGTTCGCGACGCTTGACACCGCTCCGCGAGATCCAGGCACTGCGCGACGAATGCCCCGAGGCGGCGCAGATCGTCGAAGAAGCCGAACCAGCCGTCCTCGGCGCACCGGATATCAACATCGCCCAATGGATCGCGCACAGGGTCGGGCCGCGATTGCGACGCGAGCTCGAACGACGCGCAGGACGCCCCACGGACGAACTGACCGCGCGCCAGCCGGACCCGCTCCGCGAACTCGCAGAGGCTCGCTCGATCGTGTCCGTCGCACGTTCCCTACGAGACGCGGCGCTCTCGCTGGCGCCGGACCTGGTTCACGCGAACGACCTCGACACGCTGCTCGCCGGTTTCCTCGTTTCGCGGTCGCTTCGAATCCCACTCGTCTACGACGCTCACGAGATCTTCCCGGAACAGTTCCCGAGCCACCGACGCTCCGCGCTTTGGCATGGCTTCTTCACCGGCCTCGAAGCGCAGCTCGTCCAACACACCGACGCCCGATTCACTGTCTGTGGTTCTCTCGCCCGTCACTTCGAGACGACCTACGGCTGCGAGCCGTTCGATGTGATCCACAATGTCCCCTCGCTGAAGCTGCTACCCGAAGCGAGCGTCCTCGAGCACAAGGGTTCCCCGAGAGAAGTGCTCTATCACGGGGCGTACTTCAACGACCGCGGCCTCGAGACGGTGATCGAGGCTGCCGCCAAGCTGCCTCGGCTACGCTTCGTGTTTCGCGGCCTGGGGCCCCTCGAGCCCGAGCTGCGCCGCCGTGCCAGCGCGGGACACCTCACCAACCTCCACTTCGCTCCGGCCGCCCGGGTCGATGAATTGGTCGGGCTGGCGGCGCGATCCGATATCGGTCTCTCGCCGTTTCCGGCGGCTTGCCTCAACACCGAACTGTCGCTTCCGAACAAGTTCTTCGAGTACCTGATGGCCGGCCTCGCCACGGTCAGCTCGGACCTCCCGGAAATACGCAGCCTGACCGACGAACATGACCTCGGTGCGCTGTTCGAACCCGGGGACGCGGACTCACTGGCGGGAGTCCTGGAGGCTCTTGTCGCTGCTCCGTCGCGACTCGACGAGTTCCGGTTCCGTGCGCATGCCTTGGCGCGCGATCGCTTTCATTGGGAGATCGAGGAGTCCCGGCTGCTCGACATCTACCGGAAGATCCATGGATGAGCGTCGTGCACCTCACGACGCATCACGCAGCACTCGACACGCGCATCTTCCAGAAAGAGTGCGTCTCGCTCGCCGAAGCGGGTTATGACGTGCATCTCATCGCACCCGGCGCCGGGAACGGCCGTTCCGGCGGTATCACCCTCCACGCGCTACCGGAGCGACGTTGGCCCACCGCGATGGGTCGATTGTTCCACGGTTGGTGGTTGGCCTTCCGGGCCGCCCGAAACGTTGATGCGAAGCTCGTGCACTTCCACGACCCGTCGCTCATTCCCGTCGGCGTCGCCTTGCGGTGGCTCGGCACCACGGTCTTCTACGACGTGCACGAGGAGACCAGCCGCGAAGCGATGTTGCTGTTCCGAGACCGGCCGCTCAGCGCTCGGGGCCGCGCAGCCGCGTTCTCGCTGCTGGAGGCCTTGGCCCGCCGGACGTTGGACGGATTCGTCTGTGCAACACCGTCGATCGCACGGAGCTTTCCATCCGAACGAACCGTGACGGTACGGAACTATCCGCGTCTCGAACGCTTCCGGGAAAGGAACGCCTGCGCGATGCCCCAGGCCGAGAGGCGCCGCCAGTTCGTCTATGCCGGCGGGCTGAGCGAGGCCCGGGGCCTCGCGCCGATGCTAGACGCCCTCGACGCGATCCCGGATGCAACCCTCATCCTCTTCGGCCAGTTCGACTCCGCGGAATCCGAGGCCCGGGCCAGAGCGCATCCTGCCTGGCCACGCGTCGATTATCGGGGATTCCGCCCTCATGAAGAGGTCGTCGG
The DNA here is from genome assembly GCA_029261795.1 of Deltaproteobacteria bacterium. Taxonomy (GTDB): domain Bacteria; phylum Myxococcota_A; class UBA9160; order UBA9160; family UBA6930; genus JAJDAP01. Next base: position 1,756 of record JAJDAP010000014.1, on the reverse strand, counting down.
CGCCCTCGCCGAATCGCGGGTCGGGCTCCTGCTGCTGCGGCCCGAGCCTGCGTTCCTCGAAGCTCTGCCGATCAAGTTGTTCGAGTACATGGCCGCGGGGTTGCCCGTCGTCTGTTCCGACTTCCCGATGTGGCGCGAGATCGTCGGCCCATCGGACTGCGGCCTCCTGGTCGATCCTTCGGATTTGCAGGAACTCCGCCAGGCGTTGGAATCGCTGCTCGCGGATCCTCAGCGAGCCGAGCGGATGGGCGCGGCCGGAAACGCCGCGACCCGAGACCGCTACAGTTGGAGCAGCGAGCAACAGGCGCTCTTGGACTTCTACGCTCGTCGATCCTGAACGGCTCGCTCCAACCAGCCCCCGAGCGCACCGACCTGCGCGCTGACACTCAAGGCATCCGGCAACGGAACCTCACCCGGACGGCCATCCGAACTCCAGGTCTCGACTAGCCTGATCAATTCGGCCTGGATGGCAGAGACGTCGCGGGGCGCCACCACGCGCCCCAGCCCATGGCGGCGCACCATCCGGCTGGCCTCGCCCTCCGGCACGAGCGCGAGCACGGGCCGACCTGCGCCCGCGTACTCGACGAGCTTACCCGTCAGGATCCCCGCGCTCCCGGGTGCATCGCCGACGATCAGGATCAGGTGATCGGATGCCCGTTGATACTGCAACGATCGAGCATGGGGAACGAACGGCACGACCTCGACCACGTCGGAGATTCCACGCGCCGCTACAGTGCGGGCCACGACCGCGGGGACGCGACCCACCAACCGCACCCGGAGCCGCTGGCGTACCGCCATTGGCAGTTTCTCGATGGCCTCGAAGAGCCACCAGGGACTCTGGTCTCCCGGCGCCGGCGGCCAGCCGTCATTGAACGTTCCCGTATAGGTGAGGACACAACGCTGCGGATCGGACAAGCCAGCGTCGCAGGCGGGGCGTTCGGCGGGGTCGTAGGCGTTCGTCATGGTCTCGACGGGCGTGTCCCCGGTGAAACGCGCCCGCAGGTCATCGCGGATCCAGTCGGTCGCCGCAGTCACCAGTGAGGCGTCGGCGAAGAGTGCCGCCTCCAGCGACCGCTGCTTGGCGCTGTCCCAGACCCGACGCGGATTGGCGGTCCAGGCGTCTCGATAGTCGAGGGCATAGGGGCGATCGATGGCCCGAGCCACATCCCGGGCCAGACGAAAGCTCGACCAGGGAAACCCGGTCGCCCAGACCAGATCGACCGGGTCCCGCCGCGCCAGATCGCAGGCAGGGGCGAAAGCCGAACTTGCCCAGAAGCGCTTCGGGTCGGGGAACAACCCGTAGTCCTGCAGCAAGCGTCGCAGCTGGCCGCCCGACACTTCATCTCCGGCGACGGCGGGCTGACCTCGATCAGCTGCCGCTCGCGAGCGGAGCCGCCAGAGCCAGGCCAACGCCGCTTCGATCCCCGACCGTGTGGGCGTGCGGAGCAGATGCGCGATCGGCGGCATTGCGGCAACGCCCGACGGATCCGATGGGTGATAGGGATCGTACGGCGATTCCGCCGTCACGACGGAGCAGCGCCAACCGTTGGATGGGAGATGACGCAGCACGCGCAAGGCGCGACGAACCGGAACACCACCCGCCGGCGGGAGGTGATAGGCGATCACGAGCACGTGCCGACGCTGCGCGACCTCGCCTTCGCTCTCGTCGCTCATCGTCCCGCGCCAGACCCACTCGCCTCCTCGGCTTCGACCTCGATCAAGAGTGTTGTGCGGCCCTCAGCCTCGAAGCGATCCA
>JAJDAP010000013.1 GCA_029261795.1 Deltaproteobacteria bacterium | reverse complement strand
GCGGCGCGCCTCCCACGCACGAGCGTCTCAATGCTGTACCCGAGCCGTGCAATCTCGGCCCGGTACTTGTCCTGGATCAATAACCACGGCGAGACGCTGAAATCGCCGTCTCCGCTCTCGACCTTTGGTGACACCGCTCTCAGCGGCGAACTCGCGCTGATTCAGGCCGGCGGCCTCTCGCAACTTCCTCAACGCATCGCTCCCCGTGCGGGGGCGCGGATTGAAACTCCCCTGGTCGACTTCGATCGTCCCCGCTGGCCGGGACGCCGAAATCGTCGGCTCACGAGCGATCAATCAAGCGGCTCGGCGCGCGCCAGCGCCTCGAACCTGACCAGCATTGACTTCAACCTGCGCCGATGGTCGTCCTCGCGAGAGAACAGGCTCTGGTCCTTGCGCAGGCACAACACGAATGGGCTTCCTCGCCGAAGCGTCGCGTGGCGGACAGGCAAATTGTTCGAATCGAGAACGCCGTGAATGTGGCGGCGGCGTTGCTTGTTGAGCGCCCAATCCCGCTCAGCCTGGTCGCTCGAATTCAGAAAGCGCGAGAGCACCTCACAGTCTTTGCAACCGCAGCGCAGGGGATGCTCGATGGACCAGTCGGCCCGCCCGCGCGGCGGCGCGCCGACGATCTCCTCGAGTTCTTCGATGACCCGCTGGCACAGCTTCGAGCGGGCCAGCGTCGCGTGTAGTGCCCGCGGCCCCATCGCACAGCACTGCTGGAGTACCTGGACCTGGAAGATGAGTGGAAGCCGTGGCCTACCTCCGGTGAGGAAGGTTGAGACGTGCTCGACCGGCGCGTCGTCCCCGCTCGCGACGGCCGCCCTGAGCACGTGCGCGATGCCTGTGGCTTCGTCCAAGAAACTGTCGAGATCAAGCCACGCCTGTTGAGACTTCAGTGCTTCGGCGCTCCGCTCGCAAACCGCCTTGGTCTCCCGTTCGAGCAGCCACTTCGCCACGGCTTGGCAGTAATCGTGGTCGCTGGCAACCAGGTCCCCACAGATTCTCGACAAGAGCGGGATCCAATCGGGGGGGCCCTGCCAATGGCGCACCTCCGTCCACTGGGTGAAAAGTTCCTTGCCCCAGCCGATGCCGTGCTTTTCGATCAGGGCGATCAGAGCCAGCCGGGTCGGCCGCTGTCCCAAGCGATGTGCGCCCACCGGCGCGATGAAGCCACGAGCCAGCGCAGCATCTTCGATGCGCGCCGCCACCTTCATCAGCTTGGCGGGGAAAGTGGCATCTTCTTCATGGCCGGCATGCTCGGCCCAGCTCGGCAGCATCCGACGGACCTTCGCCTCGAACTCGGCAGTGGCGGCGAGTGGTAGGGCGCCCAGCTCCTCGACGGCCCAGCGAGGTGAAGCTTGGGCACGTAGAACGAAGCTGTTCTCTCGTGGCCACATCACCAGGGCCGCACGGTGATACCAACGGTCTACCGTGTTGCCATAGTTGCCTTGATACCCCTCATACTCGCTTTTGAACGGATCCACCTCGACCGAGGGCTTGGTGAAGCAGAGTTCCTCGTCACCGACGACTCCGCGAAGCCCGCCAGCGGCGTTGCCCGAGGCGTCCAGCCATTGGTGCAGCACGACCGTGCTGTCGTGCAGATCGATGAGCTCGTAGTCGTCCGCCTCGCCGGACGTATCCTCGAGCGGCTCCCAGGAGCGCCCACCGAACCTCCCGCGTGAGTAGCCTTCCACGCAACCCCAGACCTCGTGGACGTCGGCGAGGGCCATGTAGCACTCGCAGCCGAGGCGCTCGGCTGCGGCCTGCAGCGCTCCAACCCGTAGCCGGTCGCCTCTCTTCAGATGGCTCCACGACAGGCTCCGTTGGGTGTACTCGTGATCGAGCAGGTACACGAGGCGCTCCGGCGGGCGTCGGTCGGAGCGCGAGTAACCGCTGGCAACGGGGACAGCAAAGTGCGCTCGAATCGCCTTGCTCAATCTGTCGACCGTGTCCGCCTGAACCTTGGCTGGCCGCACTCGCGCTGGACCCTCCAGCACGAGTTGGTAGGTGAGCGCAACCCGAAACCCGCTCTTCACGGGGCGGACTTCGTGGTGACAGTCTGCATAGAACGCAAGCAGCGATAGACCTTTCGACTGGCTCTTCACGCGGTGAAAAAGCTTCTTGTCGCCGTGGTGCTCCACCGCCAGAGAACCACCCGAATACTCCGAAGGCAGTACCACCACCAGCGAGGCGACCATCTGGTCGCTCTTCTCCGAATCCTGGTGGGCCTTGAAGAACTGGCCCCGCTCGTACACGAGCATCTTGTCCAGCACCGGCTTGAGTTGACAGTCGTCGGGAAGGCCGAGCTCGTGCTGGATCGCCCGGAGGTGCGCCGCGAGCACACGCTTCCATGGGAGCGCGGGAATCTTCAAACGGCTCTTCGCGATCTCCCAGGTGTTGCGCACGGTGGAGTCGTGCAGCGTCTGATCCCGACGTCCAAAGGGAGCCGGCCGCGCCACCTTCCGAAGCTTCTCCGCAGTGGAGACCGCGATCGGCAGACGCACCCGACCGACGCCCGTGACTTCGATGGCGAGGCCATCAACGGGAGCGTTCAAGCGGGTCGCAAAGGTGCCGGGATCCTCGAGAAGCCTCAGTACCTCGGCGATGGGTTCAGTCATGTCCGGTGCAACCCCTTCGAGCACGAACGTGCTCGCTCACCGCGCCTCGCTGCCCCGGTGCGTGTGGCGAGGCGGACTGGGGATGTTCGCGATCGCGAGACCCTGGAAAGAGCGCGTCACCGTACACCCAGCGTGAGTCAACTTCCATCGACCTACAATAGTTCCTGACGAATCAGGTGCCTCATCGTTGTTGGCAGAGGGGGCGGGAGCGATCCCGTGAACGGCTGCGTCAGTCCGGTAGACTGCCCGATCCCTGCTTCGGAGATGCCCATGTCCGCTCGTCCGTTCCGTGTTCTCGGTCTGCAACAGATCGCGGTCGGTGGCCTCGACAAGGGGCCGCTGCGCAAGCTCTGGGTCGACACCCTTGGGCTGACCTACAAGAGCACCTACCGCAGTGAGACCGAGAACGTCGACGAGGACATCACGGCGGCGGGCAAGGGCGCGTTCGAGGTGGAAGTCGACCTGATGCAGCCGATCGATCCGGAGAAGAAGCCGAAGGTGAACGATCCGGCGCTCAACCACGTGGGGCTCTGGATCGACGACCTGACGGCCGCCGTTGCCTGGCTGGAGAAAGCCGGCGTGCGCTTCACCCCGGGCGGGATTCGAAAAGGCGCGGCCGGTTTCGATGTGACCTTCATTCACCCGAAAGGGAACGAGGCGTCTCCGATCGGCGGCGAGGGGGTCTTGATCGAGTTGGTGCAGGCGCCGGCCGAGGTGATCGAGGCGCTCGGCTAGGCGCGCTCGACATTTCGCGTGGGATGCCGGACCTTCCGCATCGCATGGAAGCCAGACGCTACGTCGTGATGGGAGCCGGCGAGGTCGGTCGCTACCTCGCCCAGACGCTTTCGCTCGAAGGGCACTCGGTGACCCTCATCGACGTCGATGAGGGGAAGCGTGTCGTCGCCGAGGAACAGCTGGAGGTCGCGTTCGTCCACGGCAACGGCAGCCAGTTGCCAGCCCTCGAGGCGGCCGGCGTCGCGGGCTGCGATCTTTTCGTTGCAGCGAGTTCCTCGGACGAGGCGAACCTGGCGGCGTCATTGCTGGCCAAGCGCGTCGGCGCCCAGCGCACCGTGGTCCGGGTATCGACGGCCGAGGACATCACCGAGCACGGTCGGATCTACGAAGAGACCTTCAGCGCCGACCTGATGCTCTCGACCCAACTGCTCACGACGACGCGCATCGTGAACATGGTGCTCGGCTACAACACGATCGATATCGAGTATCTCGCCCAGGGTCGCCTGCAGGTGCGCAAGACCCACGTCGACCCGGGGTCGATCCTCCAGCGGCAGAAGCTCGCCGATGTGAAGCTTCCCGGAAACGGTCTGGTGCTGGCGTTCATTTCTAACGAGCGTCTGCTCGTACCGACAGGCGATGATCGCGCGCGACCCGGTGATGATGCGTTGATCTTCGCCCCGGCAGAGTCCATCGACGAACTCGAGCGCCACATCAGCGGTCACGCAACCCACATCGGGACGGTGGTGATCGCGGGCGGCGGTTCCACGGCGCGAGAAGTCGCCAAGCGCCTCGCGCCACATGTTAGTCAGCTGAAGATCATCGAGCACAACCGGAAGCGCGCCGAGGAACTGGCCGCCGACCATCCGGGTTACCAGGTGATCCACGGAGACGTCACCGATCCATCCATCCTGGTCGAGGAGGGGATCGGCGGAGCTTCCTACTTCGTTGCCCTGACCGGACACGATGAGACCAACTTGATGGCGTGTCTGCTGGCCCAGGAGCACGGCGCGCGGCGCATCATCGCGCTGGTCGATCGCAGTGACACCTCGACGTTGTGGCGCAAGGTCGGCCTGCTCGACGTGGTCTCGCCGCGTATGGTGGCTGCCGCCCAGATCACCGAGTACATCGACAACGGCTTCCAGCGCAGCATCATGTCGATCGAAGGCGGGACCGCGCGCTTCGTTCAACGCAGTGTCTTTCCCGAGAGCCCCGCCGCCGGGGCCACGCTGGCGGAGATCAGCGTGCCGCGAGGCCTGATCGTTGCCGCGATCCTGCGCGATGGCATCGCGACCGTGCCGCGCGGGAACGATCAGCTCGTCGCCGGCGACGACGTGATCCTGTTCGTGCACCAATCGGAACTCTCGACCGTGCACCTCGTGTTCCCGGGACCGGATCGGATCTAGGCGCCGCATGAACGTTCGCGGCATCCTGTTCATCCTTGGCCAGCTGCTGCTGGTGCTCGCGGCGGCCGAACTGGTTCCGCTGTTCGTGACGGTTCCCGCCGGCGAGAACGCAGGCACGACGGGCCTGCTGGTGGGCGCTGCGACGACGGCCGGAGCGGGCCTGCTGTTCCGGCGCTTCGGTCACGCTGACGCCGAATTGTTTCGCCGCGACGGCGTCTTGATCGTGGTCTCGTCCTGGCTGCTGGCATCGATCGCCGGAGCCATCCCCTACCTGGTGAGCGGAGCCATCGCCGGGCCGGTCGACGCGTTGTTCGAATCCGCCTCCGGCTTCACGACGACGGGCGCTTCGATCCTGCCGGATATCGAGGCTTTGGGGAGCGGCATCCTGTTCTGGCGGAGTCTCACCCAGTGGCTCGGCGGCATCGGCATCATCGTGCTGTTCGTGGCGCTACTCGCCGAGTTCGGGCCGGGTGCGCGTTTCCTGTTCCAGTTGGAAGTTCCCGGGCCACGTTCGGAAGTGCTGCATCCGCGCGTCCGCGAAACAGCGCTGGCGCTGGCGCGAATCTACGGCGCGCTCTCGCTGGCGCTGGTTCTCGCTCTGCTCTTGAGTGGGCTCTCCCTCTACGACGCGCTGACCCACACCTTCGCAACGGTCTCCACGGGTGGCTTCTCGCCCTACACCGATTCCCTCGGCCACTTCGGACGCGGGGTGCAGGTGGTCGTGCTCATCTTCATGGTGTTGGCATCACTGAACTTCACGTTGTACTTCGCAGCGCTCCGCGATCGTTCCCCGCGCCCGCTGCGAGACGCAGAGTTACGCACCTATCTCGTGCTGCTGGGCGTCGCTTCGGTCGCGATCTTCATCGATCGCTTCGACGCGGCCCGGATTCCGACTGACCTGCTCGATACCGCCTTCCAGGTGGTCTCGATCGCGTCGACCACGGGGTTCGCGACGGCCGATTTCGCGCATTGGCCGGCCCTGGCCGAAGCCTGTCTGATCGGGCTGATGGTGGCCGGTGGCTGCGCCGGATCGACGGCGGGAGGCGCCAAGGTCATCCGGCTGATGATCGGCTGGAATGCGCTCTCACGCGACGTTCGCTTGTTATTCGCGCCGAACCACGTCATCGCGGTAACCGCCGGCGGCAAGGCGATCCCGAACGATGCGGCTCGGGCGGTCCTCAGTTTCGGTATCGCCTTCGCGATCTGTTGGGGGCTCGGGACGGTGCTGCTCACGATCGGGGAGCACTCGCTCGAAACCGCGGCTTCGGCAGCCATCGCCGCGCTGTCGAACGTCGGCCCCGGCCTCGGCGAAGTCGGGCCGAACGGAAACTTCGCGGCCTTCGCCAGCTGGCAGAAGCTCGTCCTCGTGTTGCTGATGTGGATGGGTCGCCTCGAACTGTTCGCGGTCCTGGCGCTGCTCCAAGGTTCCTTCTGGCGCCGCTAGACTCGCCAACTCCCCAGGAGCAACCGATGACCGCTTCCATCCGTCCCTTCGAGATCGCCGTGCCGCAATCGGTGCTCGATGACCTAAAGGAGCGCTTGGCGCGAACCCGCTGGCCCGATCAGATCGAGGACGCGGGGTGGGACTACGGTACCGACCTCGGCTACCTGCAAGCGCTCTGCGCCTACTGGCAGGACGGCTATGACTGGCGCAAGCAGGAGGCGGCGCTCAACGCCTGGCCCCAGTTCACCACGGAGATCGACGGGCAGAATCTCCACTTCATCCATGCAAGGTCGAAGCATGAGGACGCGCTGCCGCTCGTCATCACCCACGGCTGGCCCGGTTCCATCGTCGAGTTCCAGAAGATCCTGCCGATGCTGACGGATCCCGAGGCTCACGGTGGCCGTGCAGCGGACGCCTTCCACGTGGTGGCGCCATCCATGCCCGGGTACGGCTTCAGTGGGCCTACCAAGGATCGCGGTTGGGATCCGCAACGCATCGCCGAAGCCGAGATCGTCCTGATGGAGCGCCTTGGCTACGAACGTTATGTGGCCCAGGGCGGAGACTGGGGCGCCATTGTCACCGTCCAGATCGGCCGGCTCGATCCCGAGCACTGCCGGGGAATCCACCTCAACATGATCATGGCGCTGCCGCCAGAGAAGGGCGTCGAACTCGACCCGGTCGAGCAGGAGCGTCTGGCCTACGCCAACGATTTCCAGGCAGAGGGGACCGGCTACCAAGCGATCCAGGGGACCAAACCCCAGACGCTCGCCTACGGCCTGACGGATTCGCCGAGCGGCCTGGCGGGATGGATCGTGGAGAAGTTTCGCGCCTGGGGCGACACCCACGGCGACATCGAGAGCGTGTTCACGAAGGACGAACTGCTCACCAACATCATGGTCTACTGGGTTACCGGGACCATCCGCTCCTCCACCCGCCTCTACTACGAAATGCGCAAGAGCGGCCGGGCCGGATTCACCCAGGGACGCGTCGAAGTTCCGACGGGTTGCGCGAGCTTTCCCAAGGAGCTCTACAACGCGCCGAGAGAGTGGGCGGAGCGGCACTACAACGTGACGCACTACGAACGGTTCGACGTAGGCGGCCACTTCGCCGCGCTCGAGCAGCCGGAGCTGCTGGCCGCCGACATGCGGAAGTTCTTTCGAACGGTGCGCTCGTCTTGAAGGCACTCGGCCTGGTGCTGGTCGCGCTGCTGCTCGCCATTCCTGCCGCGGCAGAGGAAGGCGAGGCCGAAGCGGCGGAAGCCGCCTCGCTGCCGCGCTTCGAGCCGGGCCGATGCTGGGTCGACGCCGCTGCTGAACTCGGCAGGGAAGGCGTTCGCTGCGGCTACTTGATCGTGCCCGAACGAAGGGACGTGGCGGAACCGCGCTTGTTGCGCCTGGCCGTCGCCATCCTCCCTGCGCGTTCCGACGAGCCGCTCCCGGATCCCGTCCTCTACCTGCACGGTGGGCCAGGCGGGCGGGCGGTTACCTCTGCCGCTTTCTGGTTCGCGAGCGGGCTCCGCGATGAGCGCGAGATCATCCTGCTCGATCAGCGAGGTGCCGGGCTCTCCGAGCCTTCCCTGTGCCCCGGCATGGGCGTCCAGGACTTCCGAGTCATGGCCGCCGATCACGCACCGGGAACCGAGATCGCCGATCGCAAAACCGTTGCGCTGGCCTGTCGCGATGAATTGCTCGCGCAAGGAATCGACCTCGGGGCCTGGAACAGCACGACCGGTGCCCTCGACGTGGAAGATCTGAGACTCGTCCTTGGAATCGAAGAATGGAATTTGTTGGGCGTCTCGTACGGAACGCGGCTGGCGCTCGCCGTGATGCGTCTTACGAACGGGGAGGGATTGCGCAGCGTGGTCCTCGACTCGACCTATCCGCCGTGGGCGCCGGCCTGGGATTCGACGACGCCGGTTTTCTCGCGATCCCTCGACGCGTTCTTCAGCGAGTGCGAGGACGACGTGGCTTGCGACGACCGCTTCGCGGACCTTCGCATGCGGATCCGCCAGATGCTGGTGCGACTCGAGACGAACCCCGTGCGCTCCCGGGTCGAGGATACGAACGTCCTCCCCGATGGCTTGTTGGTGAACAACGCCCAGGACACGGCGATCTTGATTCACCAGATGCTCTACGACTCGCGCATGTACTCGACGCTACCGTTGCTGCTGGACCGCCTCGAAGCTCGCAGTCGGACCGTCGTCCAGAACCTGGCCAACCTGATGACGCTCCGCGCCTTGTCGCTGTCGCGCGCCACCAACCTGATCGTCGAGTGTTATGAGCGCGCGCCGTTCCAGGACAAGAAGCGCCAGGCCCGCTATGGCGAAGCGGATCCGTTGATCCACCGGGTCCACAGCTATTTCGATGCAGACTACGAAATCTGCGCCGAGTGGTCGGACCAGCACGCGAGCGCGGCGGAAGTGCGCCCGGTGCGCGTCGATGTTCCGACCGTCACCTTCGGCGGGCGCTTCGATCCGATCACGCCCCCGGACTGGGGCGAGCGGACTTCGCGCACCCTGCCGGATTCGCACCACTTCGAGTTCCCGGTGGGCCATGGCGCCTATCGCACGGATGCCTGCCCGCGTGAAATCGCCGAGGCCTTCGTAGACCATCCCAGCGTCGTGCCGGACGACGGCTGCATCGCTCGCATGGAGCCACTGAGCTTCGTGACGCGCTGGAGGAGTTCTCCCGGCACCTGGCGGTTGGTACGCGGCCTGATGCTCGACAGGGACCCGACAGTGATCGCGCCGCTGGCGGCCGGCGTCGGAGGACTCGGCCTCGGGCTGCTGCTGCTTCCACTGGGAGCGCGCCTGCGACGTTGGCGCGGCGACGCTGGCGTGCTCGAGCGTCCCGCCTCTCGTAGCTGGGCGCTAGGCACGGCACTGCTGGTTCTCGGCTTCTGGCTGGGCCTCCTGGGGGCGGTGGTCTGGACGGCCTCGGAGCAACCGATGCTGCTGGTCGTCGGCCTGCCGTTCTGGACGAACGCGTTGTTCTGGGTGCCCTGGCTGGCGCTTCCCGTCGGCCTTGCCGCTGGAGCGATCCTCTGGCGAGACCGGGCGGTGGGAGCGTGGAGCGACCGTTGCATCGAGGCCGGGCTCCTGCTCGTTTCAGGCTGCTTGCTAGGTCTGCGGTTCCTGTTCGAACTGTGAAGCCAGCGGACCGTGAAATTATCGAACCTGGGAGCCGAGGATATGGAAACGCATCGCGTCGTGGTCTGGGGGACGGGGAACGTCGGCAAGGCGGCGCTTCGCGCCGTGGTCGCCCGGCCGGATCTCGAACTCGTAGCCGTCGTGGTTTCGAATCCGGAGAAGGTCGGCCGTGATGCCGGGAGCCTGGCCGGAATCGGTCCGATCGGTGTCGCCGCAACGGACGACGCGGCGTCGGTTCTCGCCAGCGGACCGGCCGCCGTGGTCTATGCCGCCTCGGCAGACTTCCGACCGGAGGACGCGCTCGTCGATATCGAGGGCTGTCTGCGCAGCGGTGCCAACCTCGTTACACCCTCGGTGTACCCGCTCTACCACCCGCCTAGCGTCCCCGCGGCGTTGCGCGCCCGGATCGACGGCGCCTGCCAGGCCGGCGGCAGTTCGATCTTTGCCTCGGGCATCGACCCCGGCTGGGCGATGGATCTGTTGCCGCTCGTGTTGAGCGGTGTCGGCGGTGCCACGGAGCAGCTGCGCGCCCAGGAGATCTTCAACTACGCGAGCTATCACGCGCCGGACGCGGTGCGGACGCTCGTCGGGATGGGCACTCCGATGGCGCAGACGCCGCCGATGTTGTTGCCGAAGATACCGACCTCGGTCTGGGGCCCGATGCTCCGGGTGTTGGCCGACGGGCTCTCGGTGACGCTCGACGAGATCGTCGAGCACGTCGAGCGCCGGCCGCTCGAGCGAACCATCGAGGTGCCGGGGATGGGAAGCTTCGAGGCCGGCAGCCAGGGTGCGTTCCGGTTCGAGGTGCGCGGCATGGTCGGGGGCGAGGCGCGACTCGTCATCGAGCACGTGACCCGGATCGATGATGACTGCGCGCCGGATTGGCCGCAGTCGCCGCCGGGAACCGATGGCTGCCACCGCGTGATCCTGAGCGGCCGTCCGGAGATCACGGTCACGATCAACGCCACCGATGGCGGCACGAACTCTGCCGACGGTGGCAACGCCACGGCGGCGGGTCGCATCGTGAATGCGCTGCCCGATGTCATCGCTGCCGCACCGGGGCTGGTCCACCCGCTAGATCTACCGTTGGTGACGGGCCGGCTGGTGCGCTGACGGGCTAGCTTCGCCCGAGCCCGAAACGAGAAGGAGCCTCGATGGCGGTTTCCCTGGTGATGACCCGCGACGAGTGCGAGGTATTCCTCGCAGACGTTCATATCGGTGTGGTTTCGATCAACGACCCCGAACGCGGCCCGCTGACGGCACCCCTCTACTACGCCTATGCGCCCGGCGGCGAGATCCGCTTCTCCACCCCGGCCAGCTCGCGCAAGGGCCGGTTGTTGGCCCCGGGAACCCGGGTTTCGTTCCTGGTGCAGAAGGAGGCGATGCCCCAGGCCTACGTGAGCGTGGAAGGTCCGGTGACGCAGATCCTGGCCTCGACGCAGGAGGCCGAGGTGGAGATCGCCGGGCGCTATCTGGGGGAAGAAGTGGCGCGAAACTACGTCGCTTCGCGCCAGGAGCTTCGCGCGAACGATCCGAACGTCATCGTCCATGTCCGGCCCGAGCGCTGGTTGTCGCGGGATTTCATGCGCCAGATCCGGGCCATGCAGGCGGCGGCGGAAGCGGCAGCCGCAGCGGCAGCCGCAGCCGCAGCCGCAGCGACCGAGTAGCCGCGAACCGACGGCAGCGCGTCAACCCTGGCGGCTCCGGCGCCCGAGTGCTTGAATCCCCCCGCGCCGGCCCCGGATTCGTCGGCATCGCGTACCCGATGAAGCTGAGGAGATGGCATGGCGCTCGAAATCCTGGGGGACCCCCGCCTGGAAAACGTTCAATGGCGGGACCTCTGCGATCTCGGTCCGCTGGAAGTCGTCTACGAGGTGGCGATCTACCTGCCCTGGCTGATCGCGTCCTTCGTGTTCGCACACTTCGCTTTCGCGTCGCACATCGCCTGGATCGTGCCTGCGCTGGCCAGCTCCTTCATGTTCTTCCTGTGCGGTCTGCGCCAGGTCCACAACGCCTTCCACTACGCGGTCGGCGTTTCGCCGGGTTCCCACGAAGTGCTGATGTTCATTCTTTCGCCGCTGATGATGAGCGCGATGCACGCGGTGCAGTGGAACCACCTGCGTCACCACCGTCACTGCATGGACGAAGAAGACGTCGAAGCGATGAGTGCGCGGATGCCCGGCTGGAAGGCCCTGATCACCGGACCGCAGTTTCCGATCCGTCTCCACCACGCCGCGCTCACCATGGCGCGACCGCACATCAAGCGCTTCATCGTCTTCGAACTGATCGCGATCGCGGCGATGCTGGTGCTGGCCTTCGGCGTCTTCGACGAGGCCTGGTTGCGATACCACGTCATCGCGATGACCACGGGCCAGTGCTTCTCGGCCTTCTTTGCGGTGTGGACCGTGCACCACGATTGTGATCGTTCGCATTTCATCGCGCGCACGCTGCGCAACGACGTGAAGAGCTTCGTCAGCTACAACATGTTCTATCACGTGGAGCATCATCTCTTCCCTGCCGTTCCCACCTGTCATCTGCCCGAGCTCTCGAAGCGCCTCGATGGGGTGGCGCCGGAGCTTCGCAGCAAGAACGTCTGGTAACGCGCCCGGCGCTCGCGCCTCTGGGGGCAGCCGACCGATGATCGCCAGATTCCTGCTCGGCTCGGCCCCGCTGCTCGTCGGCCTGATCTTGCTAGGCGGCGTGATCGATCGCATGGCGCCGCTCGAACAGACGGTGCTGTGGGCCTCGCTCCACCTCGCCTCGCTCGGCGGCGCCGCGCTCGGCCTGGCAGCGGCTTCCCTGCTGGCGCGGACCTCGCGGGAACGTTGGCTGCTGGTGTTGGCGATGCTCTTTTCGTGGCGCGTCGCCTACTTTCCGATCATGGTGTTCTCGGGGCACGTCGCCTCGGTCGGCGAGTGGCTGCTGGCGCTCTCGGGTCTGCCGATCTTCGTGTATCCGACCTTCCTGTTGGCGGTGGCCCTGCTCCACGCCGCCGGTACCGGCGTCGCAGCGCTGCTCGTGGCACCGCCTGGGCCGTTCCTGCGTTCTGCTGCAGCAGCCGTATTCTTCGTGGCGTGCTGCGTCTCCTTCAATCAACCCCGCGATCTGCTGCCGATTCCGGACACCGCCTGGACGTTGGGCGATGCGTCGATCCCGGCGATGCGGAGCGAGTCCGGCAATCCCTACGCCGAGGCATTGACGGCGCCCGGCTACTGGCCGAACCAACGTGTCGTGCTACTCGCGGCCACGCTTACCTACGACACCATCCCTCCCTCGCCCTGGGCGACCACGGTGAAGGCCGTCCTCGAGGGCTTGTTCGAAGCGAAGCCCTTCGGCTCCACCCGTGAGCGCGTGCTCGAGCACTACCTCGCCTATCACAGTGCACATGCCTTGATCGGCTGTCACAGCCTCGATGCCTGCCCGTCTTTCGAGCCAGAGACGCCATGACCCGCGTCGCGATCCTCGGCGCAACCGGCGAGATGGGCGGCCGGGTCGCGCGTCTGCTCGGGCGTTGGATCCCGGACGCACAAGTGATCGGCGCCAATCGCTCGGGCCGCGGCCACCCGGATTTCCCGGTACGCGCCGTCGATGTCGGCGACGAGGCCGGCCTGGCCGAACTCGCACGCGGTGCCGATCTCATGGTCAACTGCGTCGGACCCTACGACCACGATCCGATGCCGATCGTGAAGGTCTGTGTCCAGAACCAGTGCCACTACGCAGACCTCGCCGAGATCCCCGAGTTCGTGGCCCGGGCTCGCAACGTGGCCAAGGTGTTCGAAGCGCGGAAGCGCGGTGTGGCGGTGGCTTCCGGTTGCTCGACGGTCCCCGGCCTGACCCAGCTCCTCGCGACGGCTTGGCGCAATCGACACGATGTGGTGTCGGTCGACGCGTTCCTGGCAATGGCCTCGAAGAGCCCCGGGAGCCGCGCGCTGTTGACCGGGCTCGCACTACCGCTCGGTCGGCCCGGGCCCTCGGGGCGCTGGTACCTGCGAACCGAACGAGTCGAAACCAGTGCCGGCCGCCGAATCCGGGGCGGCCGCTACCCGACGGCTTTCCCTGCGGGCGGCATCCGGATCGGTCAGCGTCGCGTGCCGTTCCGGTTCTACATGGGCTTCGATCGCGCCTGGATCAGTCTGGCCCTCGCGTTCTTCGCGCCCGTGATCGGCTGGCTGCCACGCCGCTTCATCCCCGCCCTCGCGGCGTTGATGGTTCCCGTGGCGCGCGCCGTCTCCCTCGTCGGGAGCCAGCGGGGCGTCCTCGTCCAGATCGCGCGCGATATCGAAGGCGAGGAACTCGCCCGCGTCGAGATCGTCGCGAGCTCGGGCGGCCTCGACGTACCCGCGGCGCCGGCTCTCTGGTTGGCCCATCGCCTGGCGCGGACCGGTTCGCTGCCGGTCGCCGGGGCGGTGGATCTCGACCAGCTGATCGCCTGGGAGGATGCACGGGCCTGGTTCCAGGGCGCCGGCTATGAGGTGGTCGAGCGCTAGTCTCGCCGAGCGACCGATGCTAGGCCTCGGCCAGGTCGAGTTCTCCGGCGCCGGCATCATCAGGTCCTTGAAGGCGTGAACGGTGCCCGGGGCCTGATCGAAGGTGATGCCTTCTTCGCGGGCCTCCTTCATGCCGGCGAGAAATCGGCCGGGTCGATCTCGCTGTTCTCGAGCACGAGCTGGAAGGTCGGGTCCGGCGCCGGCGGGTGGCCTTTCCTCTGGCCCGTGGCCTGGACCATCAGCATCAAGGCCTCGTAGGCGAAATCGGCGACGTCTAGGGCCGATCCTGGCGCCGGGCCCATCCGAGCTATCGTCAGGGCCCCACCCCAGAGGAGACCTCCATGTCCGACAAGCAAGCCTCACTCGATCGCATCGAAAAGACCCTGGAAGCCGTCTGCGGAGAAATCCAGACGCTACGGAGCCAGGTCGACACGCTGGTTGGCACGGGCGGGGCGCCCACGGCAGCAGCCGGCCGCGAGGAAGTGCTCGGCTTCCTCGATGGTTTCCGCGCCGGCGAGGCACTTGGCGAAGCGTCCCTCGGTGCCTGGATCGAAGTCTCCGACCTCGCGTGCGTGAAGGGCGGACTGCGCACCGTGCAGCAGCGCGAAGGTTTCCACGCTCGCCTGCTCGAAGCGCGCGTCAAGGAACTCGGCGGAACTTGCAGCGCCGAAGTTCCCCAGGAAGCCTACGACGAGGCCATGAAGCAATCTTCCGACCCGACCAAGAATGATGCGCAGAAGATGCTCGAGTTCGCCCAGCGCTTCCCCGACCCGGAAGCCGCGCTGAAGCCGATCCACGATCTCGCCGATCGCCTCGATGCCGACCCCGAGACCCAGACGCTGCTACGCACGATCGCCCAGGACGAATGCTCGACGCTGACCTGGTTCCAGGAGACCTGCGCTGCGTTGAACAGTTAGGGGGGGGATCCGCGTCGCTGGGCGGCGGGGTGGTTGCGGGGAATGGCTCGCCAGCTACATCCCGCCATCCCGCTACGTGTCGGAGCTTGTTCGTTCTGGCCTTCCCGGCGCGTTTCCTGCTCCGCCTTATTTCCCCTTCACCACCCCGCCGCCCAGCGACGCGGAAGGTGGAGGTAGGTTGATATGTCGCGCTCTGCTTCGGGCACGATGCGTGCCGAAGTGTCCAGATTTCGGCTGCGCTAGAGCAACTCCGCTGGAGCGGCCGGTTCCCATTGAGCCCAGGTGATCCGCCAGCTTTCGTCTTCCTCGCGTTCGAGGTCGAGATCGAGGGTATACACACTTCCGCGTAGTGCCGAGGTGGCGCCGGAGCCGGCCAGGCCGATGTGGGCCACGACGGCGGCGCGCTCGGGGTCGACGATCTCGATGTCGCGAAGCCGCAGGATGACTTCGCGGCCGCGTTGGTTGCGCAGCACGTGGAAGGTCACGTAGGACGAGAGCTGCTTCTTGTCGTGGCCGAGGGCGTCCTGGTAGCGCTCGGAGATCAACTCCTTGAACAGGCCGACGTCGCCGGCCTCGGCGGCCTGCTCCATCTCGGCGAGCCGCGCTCGCACCTGGCCCTCTGGCGTCTCCGGCTCCCCGGCGCCACAGGCCAGCAGGATCGTGCAGGCCAGCAAGACCGCCAGTCGGGTGACATCGTTCATGGCTTTCCCTTCTTGCCAGCGCACGGAGCCGGCCCCTGTCCTTCTCGACCAAACCGGCGCAAAATGGGAGGGATGGATACCCACCGCTATTCCTTCCTGCCGGGCATGGGCGCCGGGCTCGTGTTCGAGCGCACGGAAGGCGCGTACCTGATCACGTCGGACGGCCGGCGCATTCTCGACGCCGCCGGCGGCGCCATCGTGGCCAACATCGGCCATGGGCGGGCCGAGGTGGTCGAGGCCGTGGCTGCTGCGATGTCCCGGAATACCTATCTAGTGCCCCCGTTCGCGACACCGGAGCGTGTCGCTCTGGTGGAGCGTCTCCAGGACCACTGGCTTCCGCCCGGCATCGAGCGCTGCATCTTCGCGAGCGGTGGTTCGGAATCGATCGATCTGGCGATCCGCATCGCTCGCCAGCATTTCGTTTCGAAGGGCGAGCCCGAGCGCTTCCAGGTGATCGGCCGCGAGCTTTCCTATCACGGCACCACGCTCTCGGGCCTCGACGTCGGAGGGCACGACAAACGAAAGAAGGCGTTCGGGCCCTACCTCGACGACCCGCCGAAAGCGCAGGCCTGTTATCCGTTGCGGTGCGAGCTATGCGCGGGCGAGGCCGGGTGCACGCTCGCGTGCGCGGACAGCTTCGAAGCAGCCATCCTGGCCGCGGGGCCCGAGACCGTGGCCGCCGTCATCCTGGAACCGGTCGGCGGATCGACCGCCGGGGCCCTGTGCCCGCCCGATGGCTACCTACCGCGGGTCGCCGAGATCGCACGCCGTCACGGTGTCCTGCTGATCGCCGACGAGGTGATGTGCGGCTTCGGTCGAACCGGCGCCAAGTTCGCGGTGGATCACTGGGACGTCGTGCCGGATCTGCTGGTCGGCGGCAAGGGACTCGCCGGAGGTTATGCGCCGATCGGGGGCGTCTACGCCACCAACGCCCTGGTCGAACCGATTGCCGCCGCCGGCGATGACGTGATGTTCTACACCTTCGCGGCACACCCGGCGGCCTGCGCCGCTGCGGACAAGGTGCTCGAGATCGCCCAGCGAGAAGGGCTCGTAGAACGCGCGGCCAAGATGGGCGGACAGCTCCGCGATCGATTGCTCGACGCGCTGGGCGCACATCCGCACGTGGCCGAGATCCGCGGCCGCGGCCTGCTCCAGGCGATCGAACTGGTGCGCGATCGCGAAACGCTCGAACCCTTCGCCGCCGCGGACAAGCTGACCGCGATCGTGGTGGCCGCAGGCCTCGCCAACGGTGCGTTCTTCTATCCCGGCGGCGCCGGTGCCGCCCAGGACGTGATCTGCCTCGGCCCGCCGCTCTCGGTTTCCGAAGACGAGCTCGAGCTCATCGTTAGCAAGCTCGCAAAGACGATCGACGACGCCGTTTCTCACCTCGGGAACCGCGCCTAGCAAAGGAAGAAAATGGATTGGCTCCAAGCGCAGTGGAAGCGGCGGCCCTGGTGGATGAACCTGATGCTGCTTTTCTGCACCTACATGACGGTCATCTACCTGCCCTGGGACATCTTCGTGAAGGCAGCCGAAATCGACGAAGAGGTCTGGTTTGGCGTGCGTTTCCACGGCACCGCAGCCAAGATCGCGGCCGTCCCGCATTGGATCGTCTACGGGTTCGGCGCCGTGGGCTTCCATGGCATGAAGAAGTGGATGCACCCCTGGGCCAGCGTGTACCTCGCCCAGGTGACTATCGCCTTCGTCGTCTTCCCCTGGCTCTACGGCCCGGGGATGCCCGGCAGTCTGGTCGCCTCCATCGTTTCCGGATTGGTCTGGGGCGGCATCACCTGGAAGATGTGGACGTCGGCCGCGTTGTTCGATGGCCGGGCTGCGGTCTCCAGCTAGTCGGCTTCCGGCGGGTCCGCCGCCTGCTGCAGCAACTGGCCGTCGCGCTTCCATTCACCGGTGACGTGGATCTCGCCCATCACGGTGTCGAGGTAGTCGGGTCCTTCTTCGGTCGGGATGAACCACCCGGTCGGGCACATCGTGAGGATCTCGACGATCGAGAAGCCGTCGCCGCGGAGCTGGGCTTCGAAGGCGCGGCGCACCATGCGCCTGGTCTTGGCGACGCCGGCCGCATCGTGGACCGAGCCCCTAGCGGCGTAGGCGGTCCCGCCGAGCGGGGCAAGCAGGCCGATCATGTCGATTGGATGGCCGTGGTAGGCGGCATCGCGGCCATCGAGCGAGTTCTTGGTGCGTTGTCCGATCACCGTGGTCGCCGTCATGTGGCCTCCCGTCTCGCCGAAGACGCCGTTGTTGAGCAGGATGCAGGTCACGCTCTCGCCGCGCGCTGCAGTGTGGATGACTTCCTGCAGCCCCTCGTTCGCCATATCGCCGTCGCCCTGGAGGGTGAAGATGAGGGTTTCCGGTCGCATGCGCTTCGATCCGGTCGCGACGCTAGGCGCACGGCCGTGAAGCGCCTGGATCAGATCGACATCCATGATCGAGGTCAGCGCCGTGTAGCAGCCGATGCCGATCACGCCGACGCATTGCTGGCTCATGCCGAGATCGACGATCGATTCGAGCACGGTTCGCAGCGCCAGCGGCTCGCCGCAGCCGGGACAGAGATCGTGATCCGTCGAGAGCTGGAGCGTCGGCATGAACTCGCCGGTCTTGCGCGCAGCGGCCTCGGGCGGACGATCGGTGCGGATGATGTCGCTCATGCACGTGCTCCCGACCCATCGAGCGCGTTCTCGACGCGGCCGCGAATCGTTTCGATGTCGAGTAGCGGGCCAACGCCGAAGCCGGCCGAATCCGAGGAGATGCCCCCGATCGGGGCGACCGGCGCAGCGCCCAGCACCGAGAGCCGCACGTCGTCGATCATCTGGCCGGCGTTCTGTTCGAGGACAGCCACCTTGCGCACGCCGGCGGCCGCCTGGGCGAGGGCCTCACTCGGGAACGGCCACAGCGTGATCGGACGGAAGTAGCCGACCCGCACGCCCTCGGCGCGCAGCTCGCGCACCACGTGCCTTGCGAAGCGCGCCATGCTGCCGAAGGCGACCACGAGGAGTTCCGCGTCTTCGAGATGCTCCTGATCGAAGCGCTTCTCGGCGGCCTCCATGGCATCGTGCTTGGCCTGGAGCCGCTTCCAGAAAGAATCGGGATCGATGCCCTTGATGCCAGGCACCATTCCGATGGGGTTCAGGTTGCGCGGGTCGCCGCCGCCGCCGCGCGATCCGTCGACCGCCCAATCTTTTTCGGGGAGCGGGTCGAAGCCTTCGCGAACCACGTCCACGGCCTCAGCGGTGTGGCCTAGCAAGTAGTCGCCGTAGATCAGTACCGGGTTGCGCCAGTGGTCGGCCAGATGGAAGGCGAGCTGCACGTGGTGGATCGCTTCGTTCACGTCGATGGGTGCGAGTACCAGGTGGCGATAGTCGCCGTGGCCACCCCCGCGCGTCGCCTGGTAGTAGTCGCTCTGACCACGCGCCATGTTGAAGACCACGAGCGGTAGCTCCGCGCGGGTGATTTCGGACAGCGACTCCTGCATCAACGAGAGGCCCTGGCCGGTGCTCCCGGTGGCGGCGCGGGCGCCGGTAGCGCAGGCGCCCCAGGCCATGCCGACGGCTTCGAGTTCGCTCTCGGCGTTGATGCAGGTGCCACCGGCAGTCGGCAGCTTTGCCGCGAAGTTCTCGAGCAGCTCGGTGAAAGGAGTCATCGGGTAGCCGGCGAAGAAGCGACAGCCCGCCGCGATCGCGGCCTCGGCCATGGCCTCGGAGCCTTCCATCAATCGGCGGGTCATGAGGCGGCTCCAGCACCGGGGTGGGTTTGCGGGGTTTCGAAGCGATAGATCTCGAAGCAGAAATCGGGACACACCAGCAGGCAGGCGCCACAGCCGGTGCAACCGGCCAGGAGTTCGGGCACCTCCGCGCCGATCGCGTTTCGTTCGCCTGACATCCGAAGCACCTTCGGCGGACAGGCGGGGATGCAGAGTTCGCATCCCTTGCAGCGCTCGGCCGCAATGACGACGGTTCCGCGGCTCTCGATCATGACGCGCCCTCGTCGGGCCAGGCCTCGCAAAGGGGTTCAGCAACGGAATCCCAGCCTGCTCGCAGGGCGCGGGCATTGCCTTCGGCGTGTTGCCGACGGTAGCTGGGAAGCGCGTCCTCCATGGCCGCAATGAGCGATGCGAGGCGGACGAGACGAGTGGCGGCGGCGAAGGCGCCTGCCAGGACGAGGGAGCCTGCGAGCGGGGCCTTCGCCTCGCTGGCGAGGGCCCCCGTTTCGACGCGGAGCGCCGCGGCGGCTTCGACGGGTGCCTCGAAGAGTTCACCGTTCACGGCCGCGATTCCGTCCGGCCGCAATTTCGCTGCAAGGTCGGGCCAATAGCGCGGATGCATCCCGAGGCCAGCCCAGGCGCGCGAAACGATCGGCGGTGTCGAGATCGGCGCGTCGCCGATGACGATCGAGGAATCCGTGTTGCCGCCGCGCATGGTGCCGCCGTAGGTGCCAAGCGTCATCACGTGACGGCCTTCGTCCGTCGCCGCACGGGCGAGGACCTGAGCTGCGAGTTGCACGCCCTGGCCGCCGATTCCGGTGAGGAGGATCTCGCGTTCCATGTTAGTTCCCCGGTCGCTTCAGGCCGGCAATGGCGAGTGCTTCGAGCCGTCTTGCATCAGCGCCGGCAGCCATTTCGCTGTCACCTTCCGGCGTGAGGAGGCGCGCTTGCAGCCACCCCATCGTCAGGTGGTAGAGACTCTCGGCGTCGGGCTCCGGGTCCGCGTTCGGGAAGACGCCTTCCGCGCGCCCCGCTTCGATGGCGTCGCGTACCAGGGCCGTGGCCTGGCCTTCGGAACGCGCGACCTCGTGGGGGTAGGCCTCGGCCAGCCTTCCGCGCGCGACGACGAAGGGGCGCGTCGCTTCGGCGGAGGCGAGGTCGAGCGCCTGGGCGCACATGCCCCGGATCCACTCGCGCACCTGTTCCTCGGCGCTCTTGCCGGCCATCCGATGGCCGAGGTAATCCGCCAGGGTTCGAACGCCTTCGTCGAGGACGGCGACCAGCAGTTCGTGCTTGGAACGGAAGTGGCGGTAGAAGGCCTGGTTCGAGAGCCCGGCGGCGCGCACGATCTGGGCGACCCGTGGCTCGAGTTCGCCTTGATCGCGAATCAGCGAGAACGCCGCATCGAGGAGCCGCTGGACCTCGTCCGCGTAGGTCGCCCGGCGTCGCTCGAGGGTCCGGCCAACCGCCCGGGAGGCCGCGGAATCCGCCGATTCCGTGGAGGATTTTGCATTCTCGATATTGAGAACGTGGTTCTTCACGAAAGGAATGATATTCTTCCGGCCACGTGACGACAACCCCTGCCTCTTCGAGCCCGAACCCGCCGGCGGCCGGCCTCCTGCTCGGCGAGATCTTCCGACGCAACGCCGAACTCCTGGGCGACGAGCCCGCCGCCTGGCTCGAGGAAGCCACCCTCTCCCACGCCGAGCTGGATCTGCGCGCCGATCGCCTGGTCCACGCGCTCCGGTCCGAAGGGTTGGGCTTCGGGGATCGGGTCGTGGTCTGGGCGGATACCTGCCTCGAGGTGCTGCCGCTGTTCGTTGCCTGCGCGCGCATGGGTGCGGTCTTTGCGCCGGTGAACGCTCGACTCTCGGTGGACGAAGCCGCCGATGTCTGCGGTTTGGCTCGCCCGGCGGCCTTGTTTGGCGACGCCGCCAATCTCGAAGCCCTGACACAGATCGCGGGGAAGCTAGGCGTCGAGCGGCTGGGAGGCCTCCAGGGCGGCGGTCGCATCGATCTCGAAGCGGCCGCCCGCTCGGCGCCGGTCGATCGCAGCGAAGAACCCGCCCTCCGTGAATCCGATCCCCATGTCCTGTTCTTCACGAGCGGAAGCACCGGGCGGCCAAAGGGCGTCCTGCTCTCGCACCGGGCGAGTTGGTTGAGGAGCTTCCAGGGCCCGTTTCGCGACGAGCCGGAGCGGACCGTCTGCATGTTTCCGCTCTTCCACATGGCGCCGTACTCGTTAGGCCTGGCCGCCTGGCAAACGCGTGGCGCGATCGCGTTCGTGCCGGCAGCCACCCCGGAGGCGTTGCTCTCCGCCGTCGAGCGGATCGGCGCGAATCGCTTCTATGGAATCCCCCTGGTCTGGTCGCGCGTGCTCGCGCATCTCGACGAGGTCGGCGACAAAGCCTACGACCTCTCGAGCCTGAAGGAACTCGATACCGGCACCTCGGCGGTTCCGATCGAGCTGGTCCGGGCTTTGAAGGCACGGTTCCCGGGAACACGAACGCGCATCTACTACGGCAGCACCGAGGTCGGCTCGGCGGCGAGCCTTCCCGACGCCTTCGTCCTCTCGAAGCCCGGCAGCGTCGGGCCCGCCTCACCGGCCAGCGACCTTCGCATCAACGAAGACGGCGAGATCTGCGTCCGATCGCCCTACCTGTGCGACGGCTACTTCGACAACGAAGCGGCGACGGCCGAAGTACTGAAGGACGGCTGGTTCCACACCGGCGATCTGGGCGCGCTCGATGCCGACGGCTTCCTCTCGATCATCGGACGCAAGAAGGAGATCATCCGAACCGGAGGAGAAAGCGTGGCACCGTCGGAAGTGGAAGCCGTGTTGGCCGGGACTTCGGGCGTGAAGGAACTCGCCGTCATCGGTCTCCCCGACCCGGAGTGGGGTGAAGTGGTTACCGCCGTCGTCGTTGCGGAGGCGGACGCCGAGGTCACCCTCGAGGCGCTTCAGGCTGCCTGCGAAGGCCGGCTCGCCGGCTTCAAGAAACCGCGCCGCCTGGTGCACTCGCCGGCGCTCCCGCGCACCGCGACCACGGGCCAGGTCCAACGCGCGCTCCTCGTCGAACAGATCCAATCGGGCGTACTCTCGTGAGCGCGCTGCGCGTCCTCAGCCACATCGGCCTCGGCCTGCTCGAACCGGTTCGCCGCGCACACCCCGAAATCGAGCTGATCCAGATCCCCGAAACCGGCCCGCTCCCCGACGATGCACACGGACAGGTCCTGCTCACCCAGACCTGGGGCGCCCCGAACACCGCCGAAGTGATGGCCCGCGGCATCGAATGGGTCCACACCTTCGGTACCGGCGTGAACCGCTTTCCCTTCGAAACGCTGGGCCAGGCCCGCCTCACCTGTTCGCGCGGCGCCAGCGCCATCCCGATCTCCGAATGGGTGATGGCCATGCTGCTGAGCTTCGAGAAGCAGCTTCCGGTTCGATGGATCTCCGAGGCCCCCGAGCGTTGGAACTGGGCGACGTTAGGTGGCTTGCACGGTCGCCGCCTGGCCATCCTGGGCTTCGGCGGCATCGGCCAGGCCGTCGCTCGCCACGCACTGGGCTTCGGCATGCGCGTGCGCGCCCACCGCAGGAGCGCGGCGCCGAGCCCGATCGAGGCGGTCGAGATGACCACCTCTCATCAGGCACTCCTCGAAGCTGCCGACCACCTCGTCATCGCAGCCCCTGCGACGGCTGAAACGCACCACCTCGTTGGGGATGCCTTCCTCGCCCATGCCCGACCGGGCCTTCACCTCGTCAACGTCGCCCGCGGCTCGCTAGTCGACCAGGAAGCCCTCCGCCGCGCCCTCGACGGCGGCCGGGTTGCCTGCGCATCGCTCGACACCGTCGACCCCGAGCCCCTCCCTGAAGCGCACTGGCTATACACGCATCCACGGGTGCGGCTCTCGGCGCACATCTCCTGGAGCGGGCCCGGGGCACTCGAAGGATTGATCGATCCCTTCGTGGAGAACCTGGGGCGGTTTCGCGCTGGGGAGCCACTTGTCCACGAAGTGGATGTGGCGGCCGGATACTGAGGCGACCGGCAGCCAACGTTGACTCGACTCCCCAACATCAGTGCCTGACCCGAGCTGGTGTATCTTCGGCCGGGCCACGCGTAGGGAGATCTAGCATGGAAGCCGCCTCGAGCTACCCGGAGCGGAACCTGTGGGCGGCCGCTCGTGACGCCTTGATCTGGTTGTCAGGGCCGGTCAGTGAACGCGGCGCCGCGCGTGCCTCTCGCATGGCGCTCCACATGGGCGGGCGCGTGGTGCACGAGCGACGCCTCGCCATGCGCGAGCACCCGATAGGCCGCCGTTTGCTCGGCGAGCGCCCGGACCTGTGCGCGACGCTGAACGATATGCAGGGGCTCGCCGCGATGCCCGAGGGCTCCCTCGGCCGCGCTTTCCACACATTCATGGACCACCCGGAAACGATCCCCGGCTACATGCTCTCGGGCTTGATCTACAAGGACGACTGGTTCGACTCCGTCCCGATGGACGAGGAGCTGCGCTGGGCCTTCGAGCGCTGGATGCAGACCCATGACCTGATGCACGTGGTGAGTGGCTATGGCGCCGACCTCGCGGGCGAGGGTCTCAACATCTACTTCTCCGGCGGCTACAACCTGGCCCTCTCCTGGCGCGCGACATTCTGGAGCCCCTTCGGCCTCGCGCCGCGCTTGATGCGCCCGAGCGTCGGGCAAGATGCCTGGCATGGCTACCTGCGCGAGGCGTGGGCGCGCGGCGACGCTGCACGGCGGCACCTCCCGTTCGAGTCGGTCCCGTGGGAGGAACTCCTCCCGCAGCCGCTCGGCGAGGCGCGTGGCGCCCTCGGCCTAACGCCTCTCGCCGACCCGGCGATGAACAGCGCGGAATGGACGGACGAGAGTTTCTTCACTCGCAAGTTCCTCGCATCCAACGTCGACTACGAATCGGTGCAGGGCGTGAAGGCCGCCGTCGAGGCGGGCGTCCCAGTGAAGGATCTCATGCGCGCAGATGCCGACATCCGCAGCCGCGTGGAAAAGTTGGCCCGAGACGGCGCGGAAGTCGACATCCTGATCGGCGCGCTGGCGGTCTGAGCGCTCGCTTCCGTCGGACCCGGCGGCTGAAGCGCCGTAGTGGACGCTGGCCCACCTACGCTCCCGCAATGAGGCGGTAGTAGCCGACGCCGATCAGGATGAGCGCCAGGAGGACCACCGAGCGTACGCCGTGCAAGCGACGATCGGGGAACAAGAAGCCCGCGATACATAGAAGTAGTACCGGCCCTGAGACGGGCGTCGGACTCTCGAGTACCGGCCGGTCCAGTAGAAGCCAGGTGCGGAAGCCGGCGCCAATCACGAACAAGCTCCGCGCGGCGAAGAACCAGCGGCGGACCGGTCCGGTCAGCGCGGTTGCCAGCCGGTTGACGCCGATCCGTTGGGCAGCGGCGCGGAACCATCACCTGAGGCTCGCGAGGGACTCGACCGTCTCGCGCGTCTCCGCAGAGAACCGCGCCATTTCGTTTGGTTCAAGTAGGCCGAGGCCATGAATGACTGAGAGTTGCGCGAGCATCGCGGATCGCTTTGCGCCGTCGAAGCCACGCGCTATGTCGTGATTGCGGTCGCGAATGAGGCCGAAGAGTTCTCCGAATCTCTCGTGATGCGTGCGGCTAGAGTTCGAAATGACAGCGGCGGCCTCGTCGAGAATTCGCTCGCACAGACGCTCGAGTGCAACCACGCGAAGCTCGCGGAACACCTTCCAGTCCGACTCCGGGATTCCATGTGACATCGGCTACTTGCCGTACAACTGACCGGCGTTCAGCGGCATGCGGCGACCTGCCGAACAGCCACGTCAACGCCTCGGATGCCCGTGATTCTACCACGCCCCCTATCGGCAGAGCGTGAGCACATCGGCGGTTTCCCAGGAAAGCGGACGCCTAACTCAGGGAAAACTGCCCGAATGAGGTGATCATGGCAAGAGTCAAGAGGACGTTTACGCCCGAGCATGCAGCGCTGGATCGATCAGTATGCCCTGCAGGAGCGCGACGGGAACCCGAGGATGGCGGGCACGGAAAGCGAGGAGACGATGCGGATCCGGAATGCTTGTTAGCTCCACACCCGGCTGGCACCCGCGAAACGTCGGGCAGGAAACACCCATTCGCTCTGCCCCGCGGGTGTTTCCTCAGGAGGCAGCGGACTCGTCGTGCTTTCGTACCTCCGAGTCTGCAAGGCGCCAGAATTCAGATTCGGAGTCGAAGAGCCCATTGCCCTGACGGCGCCACCAATCCCTTACACCCGGGCTGGCGGCGTAGAGTTGCAGGGCTAGCACCTGCGATTTCCAGGTGTCCTGAGACTGAGTGCCGCCTCGGTATGCCGTGTAGCCCTGTTGAAAGTGGTAGAAGGCTGCCGCCATGAAGAGACCGAACTGCGTTCGCTCCTCGGGCGACAAGGCTCCGGGATTGGAGAAACCCTTGTGAAACACGGCTGCGTTCTCGGGAGTTTGCGCGGCCAGGGTGATCGTGGCTGTGGAGTCCGAACGAGTCGTCTGCTCCCCAGCAGAGCGCAACATTCTGGTGTTCTGACGGATTTGCACCGCCAAGTAGACCAGTGTGGCGATGACTGCCAGCCCGCCGATGAAATCACCGAGGTTTCCGAGGTCTTCGAGGGTCACGGCTGGAACTCCCGCCCCCTAATAGCCAACGAGCTCGGCAAAGCGACTGGACAGAACCGGACCACACGGCGGAAATCACGGAGTCTCACATGAACCAACATGATCCACTCATGACCATGGGGAGTTGACTTCTCCTAAAACGTGTCAGCTGAAATGATGGGATGGACTCCCCCCGCAACATGCGCGGCATCGAAGTGCCAATGTTGCCTTGACTCCGGAATGCCCCGGAGAGGAGGAGTCCACGGATGCAGGATACAACAATTGCTGTCGACCTAGCGAAGTCTGTCTTCGAGGTCGCGATCTCGAATGAACCAGGCGTGGTCGAGTCACGCCATCGGTTGACGCGATCACAGTTCGCACGCTTCCTGGAGGAGCAGCCCGCGGCAACGATCCTGATGGAGGCGTGCGGCACGGCGCACCACTGGGCTCGCGAAGCGGAGGCGCTGGGGCACGTTACGCGTCTGCTGCCGCCGCGCGAGGTTCGGCCCTACGTCGTCGGCAACAAGACCGACCGAGCCGACGCAAAGGGCCTGCTCGAGGCGGACCGGAACGAGGACATCCGCGCAGTGCCCGTGAAGAGCGTCGAGCAGCAGGCCCTCGCGGGCCTTCACCGGCTTCGCTCCGGCTGGATGGCGACGCGCACGGCCAGAATCAACACCCTGCGAGGCCTGCTACGCGAACTCGGCCTCACGATTCCCACCGGCGCCTCTCGGGTCGTCCCTTACGTTCGTACACTTCTCGTAAACGATGGGAGTCCGCTCCCCGAATCGCTCCGAACGAGCTTCGCCGCCGCTTGCGATGAGATCGAGACGATCGAACGAAGTACTCGGCAGCTGGAGAAGGATCTCACTGGGATCTCGAAGAAGAGCGCGGCACTTCGCCGGCTGCGCACGGTACCGGGCATCGGGCTGCTTACAGCTACGGCCCTTGTCGCCGCCATCGGCGATCCGCACCGGTTCCCGTCGGGCCGACACCTAGCGAACTTCTTCGGCCTGACCCCGCGCGAGCGTTCGACCGGACACACCCGTCGCCTCGGCCGCATCACCAAGCGGGGCGACCCCTACATCCGGACGCTTCTGATCCACGGCGCGCGTTCCGTGTTGCATCACGCGAAGGCAGAGCCCGAACCGGATGCGCTCCGCCGCTGGGGACTTGCCCGCGAACAGGCGATCGGCCACAACAAGGCCGCCGTCGCGGTGGCCAATAAGCTTGCCCGAATCGCCTGGGCCGTGTGGTCGAAAGACCAGGACTACGTCTCCATGGCCTGAATCAAGACGACCGCCCAACAAACACTTGATGCGCGCTGGTGAAGGCCGGCGTGGGAAGAAGCCGATAACAAGCCTGTGCCGGCCGAGGCCGCTGTCAGCGATTGGCTCTCCTGCCCGACTTTCCATCATGGCCCGGGGCAAGAACGTCCCGCAAAGAGGCCGGAGATACGACTGCGGTTCCCCTCGCCAGCGCTCCCTCACAGAACCAAGGAGAGATCACCAAGAAC
>JAJDAP010000012.1 GCA_029261795.1 Deltaproteobacteria bacterium | reverse complement strand
AAGAGGCTCAATGAAGCCATCAAGCTCTACATCGAGGTCAACAACGAGAATCCCAAACCCCTCGTGTGGACCAAAACCGCCGACGAAATCCTCGCCTCCATCGCCAGGTTCTGTAAACGAACTTCCGGCGCAGGACACTAGGTAGCCGTGCCAATGCTCCGCTCCTTCATCAGCGGATTCGCAATAACCCTTGAAAATTCGGCCAGTTGAGTCGATCGCATACCTCGCGCGCCGATTCGCATGGGACTCGTCGGCCCCCTCAACTGAGTGCTCAAGTAGCTGCTGCGCCTCCGCTGTGCTGAGATCCTCCGGGCATTCGGAATCCCGATCCGGAAACCAGCGCGGCGGGCCCTCACCAAATGAACCTGGCTTGTGCTTGGGGTTTGACTTGTAGACGAGGGCCATTCCTGCCGCCCAACGGACTTGGCGCTCAGCTGCAGGTAGGCACAACACCCATCCCGCCTGAATGCCGGAACCCCCGAACACTACCAGAGCCCCACCTGGACTACGCGATTGCAGCGCCTAGTTACACGGCATGCCCGTGCTTCTGGAGGAGGCTCCGCACCCGGCTAGATACGCCCCACGCCGAAGCGATCTTTTTTGTTGCCGTCCACGGTTGAATGACGCGACCGATGAGCGGAATCGCGCACTCACCACTCTTTCTTCAACCCGGAGTGACGAGACCGAAAGCGCCTGGGTCCTTGCGAGACCGTTAACAAGCCAGGGTCCGCAATCCACAGCGGCAGCGAAGCTCAAGCGATCACCTGGCCCTCGTGGGAGAGCCCGAGCCCGTCGCTCCAAGGAGTCTACCATGTGACCTAGCGTCGACGTCGATGTCTCGAAGGCCACCCTCGGCTGGGCCGAAGCCCCCGACGCCGAGATCCACCGGATCGAGAATCGGCCACGGGCCATCGCCCTACTTTCCCGGAAACTCGTTCTGCTCGATCCTGATCGCATGATAGACGGCTCCTAGCGGTATCCGGCTCCCGACCGGCGAACTCCAGCATCGATCTCGTGTGTCTCCAGGAAGGATTTCACCACGTGTTCGGGTGTTGGGTGCCTTGGTCCGAGTACGACCTCACGAATGCACGGCTCCTCCACGTCGCGGAGGCTCAACACGCGAAATGCTACCAGCTTCGATCCCACCGCTCTGTAGTTCGGCACGAAGTCAGCGCCCCTACTCAGCAAGGAGATCAGCCGTACCTCCTCTTCTTCTCTGAACGCGGGCGACTTGAGCTCATAGAGGTACCGGACTGTCGGCATGATCGCATCACGCAGACTCTCGTTAGCCCGGCGTTGCTTCTCGCGATACTCTGATGCTGCTTCATCGCCGAGCAGCGTTGCTGCTCCACTTCCAAGCATGGGTTCTAGGGCGCCCGCAGCCAAAGGCTCGGCAAGCTGGTCCAGGATCGGCTCAACGACCCTGGCGTGTGACTCGGGATCGTAGTCGACCGGATGAAACCCACTCCCTGTTGATTTCGCGAGTGTGCCAAGCTGGCGCACCGAGAAGCCGATCGAAACGCCGCTCCCGTTGTCCGCATACCCTCTCCACTGGCTCAGCAAGTCACCGTTTCGGGACAAGCAGAACGCGAGGCCTTCCGCGAGTTCTGAGTAGGTCTCTAGGAGAAGTCGGAGTGACGCGACCTGCTGATCGCTCGCACCACGAGCGAGGGCAGCCGTTGAGACGGCCTCTGCGAGAAGCTTCCCTTCGCGAGTGTCGTTCGCCAGAGAAAGTGATGACAGCCAAATGGAACTCGATTGCACAATCGAGACGAACGCGGCTGTCGAGCAATAATGATACAGACGTTCGATGCGCGATCCGCCTAACTGCTATTCGACCCACAGCGGGCCGACGCAATAGTACACCGTCGCCGTCTAGTTCTGGCGGACGAAATGGAGGCCCTCTCGCTTCGCCGAGTCGGCAGTGCTGCAATCGACCGGTGAACTGAACGGACGCCGCTTAGTTGGAATTCTGCGGGATAGGAGTGTAAGGCGGCTCGTCCTCATGGCCCGTGGTTCGAGCTGGACCAAGGGCGCGAATCACAGTCCTTTTTTTCTACTCGCTCCTTGTCGAACCAGGGAAACAGAGCAACCCCTAGCGAACCCTCGTCCCCCCCAACTCCAAAATATGCTCGAACGCCCCCTCCTCCACCGGCCCCACCGACAACCGCGATTGCTTCACCAACGCCATCTCCGCTAACGCCGGATCCCCCTTGATCTGCGCCAGCGTCACGAACACCTTCAGCGGCTTCACCGGTTTCAGATCCACCACCACCCAGCGATCGTCATCCGTCGTCGGGTCGGGGTAGGCCTCCTTCGTCACACGCGCGACGCCGACGACCTCCTTCCCCTCGTTCGAGTGGTAGTAGAGCACGAGGTCGCCCTTCTTCATGGCCTGGAGGTTGTTGCGGGCGGTGTAGTTGCGGACGCCGTCCCAGTAGGTGGAGCCGTCGGCGACGAACTGCTCCCATGAGTACTTGAATGGTTCGCTCTTGGCGAGCCAGTAGCCGCGGCCTCGGCGTGCGGTCATGTGCTGCTCCTCGGGGTTGACCTACCCTAGCGAGATGGCGACTGATGGCGACAGCGAGTTGATCGATCGGGAGATCGGGAGCACCACGGTTCTCTTCGGCGAGAAGCAGGGCAAGTATCCGCATGGCAATTCACTGCTCGTTCGCGGAAGCGAGCGCACGGCGATCATCGACCCGTCGCTGGCGGTGATCCCGCGCCAAGAGGCCGGCGGTCTGCCGCCCGTGGACCTCGTGATCAACTCGCACTGCCACGAGGATCACGTCGCGGGGAACTTCCTGTTCCCGGATGTGCCCTGGCACCTGCACGAGGCCGACGCCCCGGGCCTCGCCAGCCTCGACGCCTTCATGGCGATCTACTCCTTCGACGACCAGGCCATCGACGCGGGGTTTCGCGAGGTGATCCAGAAGCAGTTCCACGTCACGCCGCGCGACGACGTCGAGAGCTACCGCGACGGCGACGTCTTCGACCTGGGCGGCGGGGTCACGATCCGGGTGATCCACACGCCCGGGCACACCCGCGGTCACTGCGCCCTGCACGTGATGCCCGACGACGTGCTCTACCTGGGCGACATCGATCTCTCGAGCTTCGGCCCGTACTACGGTGACGCCTGGTCCGACCTCGAGGATTTCGAGCGCAGCCTCGAGAAGGTGCGCCACCTCGAGGCGCGCCACTACGCCACCTTCCACCACATTGGCGTGGTCGACCGGGAGACCTTCCTCTCGCGGCTGGGTCGCTACGCCGCAGTCATCGACGACCGCGAGGAGCGCCTGCTGGCCTTCCTGTCGGAGCCCCGGAGCCTTGCGGAGGTCGCGGACCATCGCTTCGTATACCGCCCCGGAGACGCCGTACTGTTCGCTCCCCCGGTCGAGCGGCGCAGCATGGGCATGCACATCGACCGGTTGGTCGGTCGGGGGCGAGTGCGGGAGGTTGCGCCGGGCCGCTTCCAAGTCGCGCTCGACGTGGTAGATTGATCGCCCCTCAGGAGGATCCGATGAAGGTCAAGGTCGACTTCGATCTGTGCGAAGCCAACGCCGTCTGCATGGACGTCGCCCCCGAACTCTTCAAG
>JAJDAP010000011.1 GCA_029261795.1 Deltaproteobacteria bacterium | reverse complement strand
CCTCGAGGGCCCTCCCGCAGAATAGGAGCGGGGACGGACTCCTCACCTTTCAAGATTGCAAGTTTGAAACTTGCAAACTTGAAATGTGAGGAGTCCGTCCCCGCCAGTGCGCTAGTTTGTGGGCCCCGCGCCGCCCGTCTCAAAGCTGAGGACCGACCCATGAGCGTTGCCCCTGCGACCGCGCCCGAGCGCGTCACGTTTACCTCTGCGGAGCTGCTCGAGAGCGGCAGTTACGAAGCGCCCCTGATTGCCGGCGGTGTTCGTTGCCACGGCGGTTTCGAGGATGACGGCGGTTATCGTTCGCCGCGCATGTTGCACCGCGGGCCCGCCATCGAGGCGTGGCAGTCGCAGCTTCGCAGCGAAGGCCAGAGCCTGGTCGAGATCCCGAAGGCGCTGATGCCGCCACAGTATCCCAACGTCGATCAGGCGAAGCTGTTGCTGCGCCACGGCGTCCGCGACCCGATCGTGCGCACATTGACGATCATCTCCATCGTGGAAGGCTTCGGCGCGATCATTCGCGACGTGAAGGTTCCGGCACTTCACGAACTCGTCGTCGAACCCGTCGAAGGCACGTCGCTGGCGCATCTCGACAAGGGGCTCTTCGAAGCCCACGCGCGCGACGAGTCGGGCTATCGCGATGAGGGCGGACACAAGCAGATGTGGGAGGCCGCTCGCGACGTCGCCCTCGAAAATCCGAAGATCCCCGGTGACGTACTCCTGCGCATGATGGGCGGCGGCGGCCCGGGCCAGCGCCGCAAGGTCGAGCGCCCGTTCCCGCAGCTCGACCAGACGCTCGAGCGCATGATCCAGATGATGGCACGCGTCTGTGTGGTCGAAGTCTTCGCCGAAGGAACCTTCGATTGGGGCGAGCAGGTTCTCTCCGATGCCGAGGTTTCGGCGGCGCCGGAAGCTGCCGGCACCATGGTCCGGCACATTCGCGCTGACGAGAAACCGCATGTCGAGTACCTGCGGACGGGCCTCTCGGAGCTTCGCGCTCGAACGCTGCGCACCGTCGATGGCAAGACCATCGCTGGCAAGACCGTAGTCGACGGGATGCTCCACAACATGCTGCACGAGATGACGCGCTCGAGGCCGCGCGATCAGCGCGAGGACCTGCGGGGCTCGCTGGCCGAGGCGATGGAGGCGGCCGCCGATCCGGCCGCACTCCTCGAGGAGTTCGATTCGCTCGAGAGCGTTTGGACGCCGCCGGCGACCACCGGCTTCGAGCCCAGCTCCGAGGCCGCCTAGCCTCATGCATCCGATCACCCGTGTGCGCCGCACGGGTACGGTGACATGGCTCGGTGTCTACCTGTACCTGCTCTACAAGACCCCGGTCTGGAAGCAGAAGCTGTTGCGCCGGCCGGAGCTTTCCGACGAGGATTTTCTGCCGGTACACGATCGCGCCGCCAATGCGATCCTGAAGGCCGCGCTCTCGATGCGCGGCGTGATGATCAAGATGTGCCAGGCGATCGCGACGCGGGCCGACGTCTTTCCGCCCGCGTTCATCGAACGCCTCAAGGAGTGCCACGACGCCGTCCCACCGAAGCCCTGGCCCGAAGTGAAGGCTGCGGTGGAGCGCGAACTGGGCAAGCCTATCGGTGCGGTGTTCAGCGAGTTCGCGGAAACGCCAATTGCAGCGGCATCGCTCGCCCAGGTGCATGCGGCGCGGCTGCATAACGGCGAGCAGGTTGCGGTGAAGGTCCAGTACCCGGATATCGAGGACATCGTCGCAACGGATCTGCGCAACATGGAGCGCGGCGTTCGCGTCTACGAGCGCTTCGAGCCGCAGCCCCTGGCCCTGCTTCCCCTGGTCAAGGAACTCACCACCCACCTCGGCTTCGAGATCGATTTCCGCCGCGAAGCTGTCAGTGGTATGCGCGTCCGCGAAATGTTCGCCGACAATCCGCGCGTCTGGATCCCCGACGTGGTGACCGAGTTCTCCACCGGACGGCTTCTCGTCATGGAGATGGTCGAAGGCATCAAGATCACCGAGGTCGACGAGATCAAGGCCGCCGGCCTCGACCCGGCCGACGTCGTGCAGGATCTCATGAGCGTCTACGTCCAGATGATCCTGGCCCAGGGCTTCTTCCAGGCCGACCCACACCCGGGCAATCTGATGGTCACCCCCGATGGTCGGCTCATCGTGCTCGATTTCGGCCTTTCGAAGGAGCTGCCCGAAGGCTTCGGTCTCGGCCTGTTCGAGCTGATGTTCTCGATGATGACCTTCAACGAAGGCTCGATGTTGCGCGCGTTCAAGGAACTCGGCTTCCAGTCGAAGACCGGCAACGACGAGACCTTCCTGCTGATCGCGCGCCGCATGATCTCGCGGAGCGACACCGGGGCGTTCGAGGGTGAGTTCACCGAAGAGATGACCGACGAACTCTTCGACGCGATCCGCGAAGACCCGGTGGTGGACGTGCCGACGGATTTCGTTCTGGTCGGCCGTGTCTTCTCCTTCTTGTCGGGCATCGCGCACAGCCTGGGTGGACGCGCGAACGTGCTCCAGGCGATGGGGGCCGGCGGGTCGCGCTAGGCTCGCCCCGTGAGCGACGACGAACCTCCCGTGAAGCGCGAGACCCTGGCGGCACAGGCCCTCGGTCGGCCCGATCCGACCATGCGCGGGCTGACGCCGCCGATCTATCCCTCGGCCACCTATCAGCGAGCGCCCGACGGCAGCTACCCCGGCGGTCACAGCTACACGCGCGATCAGAATCCGACCTGGGACCCGGCCGAGGAGTTGTTGTGCCGGCTCGAAGGAGGTGCTGCGGCGTTGCTCTTCGCTTCGGGCATGGCCGCGGCGACCACACTCATGGAGGCGTTGCCCGATGCCGCCCACGTGGTGGCTCCAGCCTCGATGTACTGGACGTTCCGCCTCTGGCTCGTCGAACTGAACGAGAAGGCCCGGCTCCGGGTCGACTTCGTCGATGCTGGCGATCTCGACGCGATGCAGGCCGTCGTTCGCAACGGCACCGCGCTCGTCTGGGTCGAAACGCCCGCGAACCCGATGGGTGAAGTCACGGACATTCGGGCCGCCGCCGCAATCGCCCACGCCGCAGGTGCGAAGCTCGCGGTGGATTCGACACTGGCGACGCCGGTCAACACGCGACCGATCGAGCACGGCGCAGACTTCGTGATGCATTCGGCGACGAAGCAGCTGAACGGACATGCCGACGTCGTCGCGGGCGCGCTGATCACGGCCGACGCGGAAGGCGGGATCTGGGCACAGGTGCGCCACGAACGCGCCTATCGCGGCGCGATCCTCGGGCCCTTCGAGGCCTGGCTGCTGTTGCGCGGAATGCGCACGCTCTACCTGCGCGTCGCGAAGGCGGCCGAGAACGCGCAGCAGGTTGCGGAAGTGCTGGCCGCGGATCCGCGCGTGTCCGACGTCTACTACGCCGGACTCGCGAGCCATCCAGGACACGACATTGCGCAGCGGCAGATGGAGCTGGGCTTCGGGCCGATCGTGTCGTTTCGGGTCGGGGGCGGCGCCGAGGATGCACGCGCGGTGGCGGCACGACTCCGCGTCTTTACCGACGCCACTTCGCTCGGGGGCGTCGAGAGCCTGGTGGAGCAGCGAGCGGCCGTCGAAGGCGCCGACACTGCCGTGCCCGAGAATCTTCTGCGGCTCTCGATCGGTATCGAGAATGTCGCCGACCTGCTCGCCGACCTCGACCAGGCGCTCGGTTAGGCGTTCGGGACGAGGCCGTCGGGGGGCCACGGCGCCACGCCCTCTTCGAGCGGTACTTCGAGGCTTCTGAGCAGCTGGGAGATCATGCGCCAACAGCCGATCGCGCCGAGCAGCTCGAGCTGTTCGGTCTCGCTCGGGAGCAGCCGCGCGCAACGCGCCCAGGTGTCGGCGGAAACCGCGCCATCCGACAGGGTCTCATCGGTGGCAGTCAGGATCGCTCGGTCGACTTCCGACCAGTGATCGTGTGCGCGCCAGTCGCGTACGGCCAGCACGTCGGACTCTGACACCCCGAGCTGCAACGCGATTCGCCAGTGCTGCGTCCACTCGTAGACCGATCCCGTCACCCAACCGATCCGCATGATGATGAGTTCGCGCAGGCGTGCGTCGAGGTCTCCGGCGAATAGCAACGTCATCAACAGGTCGTTGACGCGTTTTGCGAGCTTGGGATGCCGGAGCAGGACGCGGAAGACGTTCAGTTCGCCAATCGCCTCGGGCACCTCCATCTCGGCCGCGGCCTTCTTGGCCTCGTCGATCGGGAGCAGGGGGATGCGCGGTCCGGTCATGTCTTCTCCTTCGCGAAAACTCTGGGCAAATAGCGATCGATCGCCGCCAGCACGGCATCGGGTTCCTCGACGTGGACCCAGTGACCGCAATCCGGAACCGTCACCAGCTCGGCGTCCGAGAAATGCGAAGCCAGGATAGACGAGGCCTTGGCGCCCATCGGATCCTTGTCGCCCACGATCAACAGGACCGGGCACGCGATCGCCTTCAGCTTCGGAGTGAGGGGGTCGTCGTAGAGGCTCTTCAGCACGCGTGTCACCTCGGAGATTCCCCGGGCATCGCCCATGATCTTCTTGCGGCTCCTCTCGCCGTAGATCGCTCGGGCGAGTCCCTGATTGCCTTCGTGCTCGCCGGCGAGGGCGATCCGCTCGTACCAGGCCGCGGTCTTCTCGTTGCACTGGCTCGCTGTCCCGATCAGGATCAGGCCCGCGACGCGTTCCGGCGTCGCGAGGGCCGTCGCCATCGAAACGATCCCGCCCATCGAGTGGCCCACCAGGATCGTGTTCGGATCGCCGAGTTCATCGACCACGGCGCCGACGTCGCGGGCGAGGTCCTCCCGGCGATAGGGGCCGGGCGGAGCCTCGGATTCGCCGTGGCCGCGCTGGTCGAGCCGCGCGACCCGCCCGCGAGAAGCGAGCGGGCCCTGGAGCTCGTTCCAGATCTCGATGCGGTCGACCAGACCATGAAGACACAGGAAGGTGGGCGATCCCTCACCTGTGACGTCGAGGCGGAGCCGGTGGCCGCCGACGTCCAGCATCGCGGTGGACATGCTAGGCGAACTTCATGACGCCCTGGTCGATGACGACATCACCGTCCTGGTTCTTGGTCTGGAACTGGGCAACCTTGCCGTCGACCCACATCGAAACGGTCAGCTCGTCGCCGGGCATGACCGGCTTCGAGAAGCGGGCGTCCATGAACTTGAAACGAGCCGGATCGCTCCCGCACAGGTTGTGCAGCAGTGCCCGGCCGGTGAAGCCGTAGCTGCATAGGCCGTGAAGGATCGGTCGCTCGAAGCCACCCATCTGGGCGAAGGACGGATCCGAATGGAGCGGGTTCCGATCGCCCGAGAGCCGATAGATCAGCGGTTGGTCCATGCGGGTGGCGTAGCTGGTTTCGTGGTCCGCGGCGCGACTCGGCAGTTCCCAGGTCGGGGAGGGCCCCCGCTCGCCGCCGAAATCGCCGGCGCCGCGGAAGAACGCCGTCATCTTGGTGCGGAATAGCAATTTTCCCGTGGCGAGATCGACCGATTCGGAAACGAGTTCGGCCGAGGCGGCCTTGCCCTTGTCCCAGATCGCACCGATCGAGCCGGTGCTCTCGATCTCGCCTTCCGGCGGGATCTCGCTTAGCAATTCGATGGTCTGGCCACCGTGGAGCATCAGCGCGGGGTTGAAGGTGCCGATCTTGTCGAAGGGAACGCCGCCGCCGCCGAGGATCACGGCCATGGTCGGCAGCACGCGCTGCGGCGTGTCCTTGGTGTTCTCGGTGGTGAAGGCGAGCTCATCGACTCCAGCACCCACGCCGATCGCGTAGAGCAGGGCATCCTTGGAATCCCAGGAGCGGCGCTTGGGCTCGCCCTTGAGGCCGACGGCTTCGGGATCGAGAGGCATGGGGTTCTCCTTGAAATGGGGGAATCAGAGGCTAGGTGACGATCCGGTAGAGCACGGTACCGCGTGCGACGACGGATCCATCACCTGCGCTCGCGACCTCGACGTCGGTGAAGAAGATCTCGTTGTCACGCCGCACGCAGCGGCCGTAGGCAACGAGGTCGGCCTTCGGCGCGGGGGCCAGGTTCTGGAGCTGCATCGATGCGGTCGAGGCTTTGTAGGGACCGGGTCCGGACTCGGCCCAGGAACCCATGGCACCTGCCGTATCCAGCAGGGCGAGTACCGCCCCCTCGTGGACGCCGCCAGCGAGGTCTGCGTTGTCGCCTGCGAACGGCATGATCAGGCGTGACGTTCCGCCGGTCATGTGCTCGACCGCAATCCCGCGATGGCCGATGAAAGGAACCCTTCCGATGTGGGGCCCCATCGGGCCCGGATCCGACTCGCCGTGGTCACCGGTCGTGGTGGTGGCCTCGCTGGGCTCGGCGCCCATCCGGCCCCGCACCGTGGTGGTGATGCGCGCGATGGGCTTGCCTTCTTCGGTCTTCACCCCAACGCTGACGAAGCAGAGTTCCTTGCCCCGTCGTAACAGTTCGGCTTCGGCGATGACGTCTTCGCCGATCGCGGCAGCGAGGTAGCTCACCTGCATCTGCGCCGTGTGGAAGGCGCCGGACCCGGCTCCGAGCGCGGCGCGGGCGATGGCCTGGCTACCGATCGTGCCTAACGAAGCCGCGCAGCCGCCGTGCAGTGCCTTGCCGGGGTTGGAGTTCTCGTCCTGGTAGGGCAGTCGCAAACGCGCGCTCGTTTCATCCAGGTGCTCGAGGCGAACACCCAGGAAATGGCTGTAGGGAGATTCTTCGACCCAGCTTCGAATCGCGTCCATGGTCTGGTCGTCCTTATTGTTCGGGGATCAGGCAGGAATGGATCGATTCGTCCCCTTCGACCTGGCGGGCAAGGGTGCGAATCGCGAGTTCGGCCTCGCGAAGATCGAAGTCATGGGTGTGCATCCGCTCGACCGGATACTTCCGCGATTCGAGCAGCCGGATCGCGTTTGCGTAGCCCGTGCTGGTCACGCCGATCGCGCCCTTGATCGTCACTTCCTTCATCACGACCTTGTCGGAGATGAAGCCGGGGATGGGCTTGAAGCCCTTCACGCCCGCCAGCACGACGGTGCCGCCCATGCGCACGAAGTCGATCGATTGGGCGACGGGCTCGGTGGCGTAGGACGAGACATCGACCACGACATCGGCACCGCGACCGTCGGTCAGCTCCTGGATACGAGCGCGCGGATCTTCGTTCTCGACGTCGATGGTGGCGTGGGCGCCGAATTCTCGCGCGATCGCGAGCTTCTCGGCATCGGCAGCGAGGCCGGTGACGATGATCTTGGCGACGCCTACTTCCCGGCAAGCCAGCACACTTGCCAGGCCGCGCTGGCCCGGGCCCTGGATCACGACCGTATCGCCGGGGCCGGTGCCGGGCATCTCCACGGCCCAGCGGAAGCCGGCACCGAGCGGGTTGAACATCACGGCCGTCGAGGGATCGAGGCTCGAGTCCACCTTGTGTACGACGCAGTTGGGATCGAGGTACATGTACTGCGCGTAGGAACCCCACAAGCCGGGTGCCTCCGAGAGCGGAATGTAGGAATAGATGCGGCGCGAATCGCAGAGGTGATAGGAACCGCCGAGGCAGGGGCGGCAGTGGCGGCAGGAGAGCATGGTTTCGACCGCGATGCGGTCGCCGACGTCCACGCCCCAACGCTGCGCCGCGCGGTCGCCGATCTTGGCGACGATGCCGAGTGGCTCGTGCCCGGGCACGGCCGGCATGGGCGTGCGTAGAACACCTTCGTACTGCTCGTAGTCGCTTCCGCAGATTCCGCAGGCTTCGATGCGCACCAGGCCGGAATCGTCATCGATCTCGGGTAGCGGTAGATCCATCGGTTCCAGCGTGCGCGGCGCGGTCTGCACCATCGCGAGGCTCGTTTTCGGAAGCGTCATGGATGTCCTCCTCGCCTAACGACCTTGGTAGTTTCCGTCTCGCTTCTGCCCCCACGCGATCATGGCCTCACGGAAGTCCTCCGTGCCGAGGCAGCGCGCCTGGGCTTCTACTTCGTATTCGAGGGCGGTCTCGAAATCCCAGCTCATCGCGCGGTTCAGTCCGTTCTTGATGAGGCCGAGGGCGACCGGTGGTTTCTTCGCGCGGCCTCGCGCGTAGTCGGCGACGCGTGCGGCGAGGTCCCCATCCGCGACGACCTCGAGGACCAGACCGAGCGCGCGCGCTTCCTGTGCGTCGACCAGATCCCCGCGGAAGGCCAGATCCTTGGCGCGCTGGAGGCCTATCAATCGCGGCAGCAACCAGGTCCCGGCATAATCGAGCGCAAGGCCACGGTTCACGAAGATCTCGGCGAAGCGAGCGGAGGCTCCGGCGAAGACGATGTCGCAACCGAGGGCCAGGTTGCAGCCACCGCCGGCTGCGACGCCGTTCACCGCCGCGATCGTGGGCTTCTCGATCCGGTGCAGCGAGGCGGCGGCCGTCGTGGTCCGGCGGAGCCACTCGGCGCGGGCGGCCGGCTGCTCCAACATCTGCGCGAGGTCGCTGCCTCCGGCAGTCAGATCCGCGCCGGAGCAGAAAGCCGATCCCGCTCCGGTCAGGACCAGCACGCGATCTTCCGGGGTTGCCGCGATCTCGTCGATCCGGTCTCCCAGTTCCGAGAACTGCTCTGGCGTCAGGGCGTTGCGCTTCTCGGGCCGATCCAGCGTGATCGTGACGATCCCGCCCTCGCGCTCGACGCGGACGGCATCCGCCGGGGCCGCGGCCTTGGGGGAGGCTTGCATGGAACTCAACATAGGCGCTTCGGTGCACTAAATGCAACAATAGTGTTGGATTTATCTGGAGCTACCGCATGAAAATCACAGCCGAGGCCGATCGCCCGCGCCGAGCGGATGCCAAGGAGAGCCGCGCGACCCTCCTCCAGGCGGCTCGGGAACTGGTGGCCGAGCGAGGCATGGAGGCGCTGACGGTCGTGGCCGTTGCCCAGCGCGCCGGCCTCAATCGCAGCACCGCCTACCAGCATTTCCGCTCCCGCGAAGATCTGATCGATGCCGTGCGAACCGAGTTCGGCCGCGAAGTCCGGCGCATCTTCAGCGAGCCCCGACAGGTCGGTGAGCAGATCGATTTCTTCGTCCACTACTTCCGGGACCACCCGGACATCGCGCGCATGTGGATGTTTCGCATGCTGTCCGACCACGACGAGACCGCGGCCCGCGGCTGGGGGGACTACGTGAAGGCGCTCGAGCGACTGGCCGCTAGCGCGCGCAGCCAGGACGGAATCGACGCCGAGATGCTCGGCGTGATCGGGATGACCTCGGCGTTGGTCTGGTCGCTGATGGCCCGCAACCGCTCGGAGACCGAAGAGGAAGCGAGAGCCCAGAGCGAGCGCTTCGCTCGCGAGCTGAAGCGTCTCTTCCTCCACGGCGCACTTCGGCCGGAGGCGTGGCCCGAACTCGCCAAGGAACTCGAACGTTAGTCGAGCGCTAGCGAGGCGTGATCTCCAGCTCGAAGATCGCGGACTCGCTCGACTCGACGACACGCAACACCGCGACGTCTTCCCCCTCGCGAACGCCGACATCGAGCACGATGAACCCGGGTGCGGCGTGGGCGAAGACCGATTCCGGCAGGTGGGTCACCGTGGAGACCCGCTCGACGGCTCCAGCGCCACTGACGACCTGAATACCCGAGAAGTCCTTGCCATCGAGGATCTGCAGGCTGTGATCATGGCCCGCGGCGTAGACGAGTGGTGGATGTTGGGCGAGGACCGGTGTGGTACTGGCGAGCCAGTCGGCGTAGTCCGGTTCGTAGTTGTTGCCAAGGCCGCCGTATCGCCAGGCATAGAAAGAGACGATGATGTCTGCGATGCCACCGTAGGAGAGTCCGCCGTGGGGGCCGCCGGTGTCGACCGGGTAGTGGGCGCCCGCGATCACCCAATCGTCCGCGTGTTTCGCCAGCAGGCTCGAGAGTTCGGCAAGGAATCCCGCCTTGCTCTCTTGCCGGGGACAGGCGGTCTTCAGCACCGGATAGAGCCACTTCGTCGGGTCCATCAGAACCAGCACGAGTGCCTTCTCGCCAGGCCCGCTCGGCAGCTCGACCGCGGCCGGCCCCATGCAGCCGTCCCTGGGCTCGAAATCGACGTTGGCGAAGCTGAGCGCGAACTCCTGCTGATTCGTGATGGCGCTCGGGTTCTGACCCTCGGGCGACAGCCCCCAGTCGTGGTTGCCCGGTACGAACACCTGGTGCGCCTTCGTCGCTTCGATCTGCTGACGCAGGATCAACTCGCCCCGCTCCCGATCGTCGTCCTGGATGCCTTCGTCGTAGACGTTGTCGCCGAGGAACACCACGTAACTGGGCGTTTCTCCGTTGGTCCAATGTGCCAGCGAACGAAGCACCGGATCGTCTTCGAGGTAGAGCCCAGTATCTCCGATCAGGACCACGCGACGTTGGATCTCGAAGGTCGCGATCGTTGCACGTGCACCTTCGCGGATCCACGGGGGACCCTCGAC
The DNA here is from genome assembly GCA_029261795.1 of Deltaproteobacteria bacterium. Taxonomy (GTDB): domain Bacteria; phylum Myxococcota_A; class UBA9160; order UBA9160; family UBA6930; genus JAJDAP01. Next base: position 32,649 of record JAJDAP010000011.1, on the reverse strand, counting down.
ACCATGGTTGGGACCCTCGAGCGGCGCCTCGAAGCAGCCGGTAAGCGAGATCGCGACCCATGCGACGATGAGGAAACGGAAACGCTGCAACATGTGGGCCCCTCTAGCTCGGAACGTTCTGGCCACGCTTTGCGGCCCAGACGAGAAGTCTCTGATATCCGGTCGGGAACAGGCGCTGCACCCAATCGATCACGTACGCTTCGGGTCCGATCAGGACGCGACGCTTGTTCTTTTCGACCCCGCGCAGAATGATCTCGGCGGCACGCTCGGGGGTCGTGCGAGCGGCGCGCTCGAACTGTTCGTTCAGTTCGTCTCGACTAGCGTTTCCGGGTAGCTCGCCGGACAACCGCGCGTTGCGGGCGATGTTGGTTCGGATCCCGCCGGGGTGGACGGAGGTCGCGGAGACGCCGCTGGCCTCGATTTCGAGCTCCTGGCGCAGGCACTCCGTGAAACCCCGCACCGCGAACTTGGCCGAGTGGTAGGCGGCTTGTCCCGGGACCGCGATCATGCCGAAGACGCTCGAGATGTTCACCACGTGGCCGTCGCCGGAGGCCTTCAGGTGCGGCAGGAAGAGCTGGGTGCCGTGAACGACGCCCCAATAGTTGATGCCCATCAGCCAGCGCAGATCTTCGTGGGAGAGTTCCGAGATCGTCGCGCCGACCGCGACCCCGGCGTTGTTGATCACCAGGTTCACCTTGCCGTGGTCGCGCATGACCTGCTCGGCGTGGGCCTGGAAGGCGTCCCGGTCGGCGACGTCGAGCCGTTCGGCCGTCACCCTGGTGCCGCTGGCCTCGGCCTTGGCGCGGGTTTCCTCGAGGCCGGTTTCGTCGATGTCCGAGATCGCCAGATGGGCACCCCGTCCGGCGAGATCCAACGCCAACGCGCGCCCGATGCCGGAGGCGGCGCCGGTCACGACGGCGACGCGGTTCTCGAAGCTGCGCATGGCTGCACTCCTTGCATCGGTCGGAACGCGCGGAGCCTACGGTACGGCGTCGGCTCTCGCCGCTGGACGGCTGCCTGATCCCGCGCGAAAATGGCCGGGAACCGGGATGGCGGGCGGCGGCGCCTGGACCGAAGGGAGAACCTCATGGGCGATCGTCCCCTCAGCGACGAGCAGGTCGAGCGTTATTGGCGCGATGGTTTCGTCGTCGCCCCCGGGCTGCTCGGGCAGGCCGATCTGGACGTCTGGGATCAGCGCTTCGAGGACATCGTGCTCGGCAATGTCGAGATCGACGACCGCATGCTCGTCATGAAGGACGTCATGGTGGCGAAGGGCGCGATCGATCCGGAGAGCCCGCTCGAGCGCATCCAGAAGCTCCAGGATTTCGAACTCGATCCCGTGCTGGATCGCTATTGCCAGCATCCCACCATTCTCGCCTGCGTCGAGCGGATCATCGGCGACGGCGTCATGACCATCCATAACATGCTGATCAACAAGCCACCGAACGTGGATGGTCGGCACCCACTGCATCAGGACCTGCTCTACTTCCCGTTCCGGCCGGCCGACCGGATCGTGGCCTCATGGACGGCGATGACCCGGGTGACCAAGGAGAACGGTTGCCTCGTCGTCGTGCCCGGCAGCCACCGGGGCGAGCTGATGGCTCACGAGAACCCTGACTGGGATCATCTAAACGGCGGCTACTTCGGCGCGAAGGACCTGGGCGATCGGATCGACGAGCGCCTGCACCTCGAGATGGAGCCCGGCGACACGGTGTTCTTCCACCCGATCATTCTCCACGGTAGCGGCCGCAATCGGACCGACGGCTTCCGCCGCGCCATCTCGGCCCACTACGCAAACAGTGCCTGCGAGTGGACCTGGACCGTCGATGAATCCGCGAGCCGCATGTATCGCATCGTGAGTGGCGAAGGCGTCGGATCCGAATGGAACGGGACCCACAAGGTGGACACCGAGGGCACTGACCCGATCGACTTCGTACCGGCCGACAGCCCCCTCGAAGACAACATCCGCACCCGCCGCGACCGCGCCCGCACCGAATCGCAGTAGGAGCGGGGACGGACTCCTCAAGTTTCAAAGTTGCAAGTTTCCCCACAGGGAAACTTGCAACTTTGAAACTTGAGGAGTCCGTCCCCGCTATTCGAGGCCCAGGGCGCGGAAGTTGGCGAGGTCGGCGTCGCTGAGCTTCAAGGCTTCGCGCCGGTAGCTGTCGAAATCGCCGTAGTTCGTTTCGATCTCGTCGAAAGCGGCTTCCAGGTAGCGACGCTCGACGCCCATCACGGCGCGCAGATCGGCTGCCGACACCCGGAACATCGAGAACAGCCGAATCATGAAGACCTGCTGCTCGATGCGCTCGGCGGTGTAGTGATTGGTGAGTAGGAAATCGTCGTACACGGTCTCCATCGGGACGCCGAGGGTGCGCAGGATCAGGGCCGAAGCGAAGCCTGCGCGGTCCTTGCCTGCGGTGCAGTGCACGACGGCGGGAAGATTCTCCGGCCTCGTGATGCGTTCGAACATCGCCGCATAACGATCCGAGAACTTCCCGGCGAACAGGCGGTTTCCTTCGACCAGAAGATTGGCCAGGTCGATCTCCGTGTCGGAGTCCGACATGGCCTCGCGGAAGCCCTCCGAGCTGAAGCTCGGGTCCCAGATCTCGAGGTGGGCCACTTCCGGCGCCGGGTCGGTGGGCAGCCGATCCGGCTCTTCCTGCCATTCCCCCGGGCCGCGGAAATCGCAGACGAGCTTCAGCCCGAGTTCGGCCAGCGTGCCGAGGTCGCTGTCGGTCAGGTCCGCGAGCTTGTCCGAGCGATAGAAGGTCTTCCACTTCACCGTGCGGCCGTCCTCGCTGGCATAACCGCCGAGATCGCGAAAGTTGGCCGCGCCCTCGAGGGCAACATGTCGCGCCCGCACGTGGTCGGGCATGCCCTCGTAGAGCGGGGGCGTGTCGCTGCATGCAACGAGCAGGGCGGGAAGCAGGAGTAGGCGCTGGATTCGCATCACGACCTCGGAGAAGGGGCAGCCATTCTATCGTGGGACGCGCGGGCATGGGGTGTGGCAAGCTGAGGGGACGGCGCACGGCATGATCCGCATCAGAGGCTTCCATGACTCAGGTACGCCCAGACATCGGCGGTCTGCATATCGAGCTCAGCGGCGATGGTCCGCCGGTGCTCTTGATCCACGGTGCCGGCGCGTTCGCGGGCATCCTCGACCCGGTGGCGCAAGCGCTTTTGCCGACGCACCGCGTGCTCGGCTACGACCGCCGCGGGTTCTCGCGCTCGAAGCATCCGCCGGTCCAGCGTCTCCAGACCCACGTCGAGGATGCGCTGGCCCTGATCGAAGGTCCGCTGGGCGGTCGTGCGCACGTTCTCGGCTGGAGCGCGGGAGCGAATATCGCCCTGATGCTGGCGGCGGCGCATCCAGACCGCGTGGCCAGCGTGGTCGTCTGCGAGCCCTCATTGCTGCTGCGAGTGCCGCGCCTCGAGACGATTGGCGCGCTCGTCCGTTGGGAGTCCAAGCGTCTGCGAGGCGATGGCGAGGCTGCGGCGGCAATCTTCTATCGCTGGGTCAGCCAGTACCGGGGGACCGCTCGCAACGCATTCGACGAGTATCCCAAGGCCTGGCAGGACATCCTGCTCGGCAATCACGCGGCGCTCTTCGTCGAGGCCCGCATCGGATCTGGGGCCGGGGGGGAGTTTCTCGGGCCGAGAACGCTGGCAAGGATCGGCTGCGCCGTCCATGTCCTTCGCGGCGCGTCCTCGGCGGCGCCCTTCCAGGCTGGCCTCGATCGGATCGAGCGCCAGATGCCCCGGGCGCGTCACTCCGTGATCGACGGCGCGAGCCACATGGTGCCGACGGACGCACCCGAGGCCGTGGCCGCGGCCGTTCGAGAATTCGCTGCGAAGGACTGACGCGCGAGCCCCGACCCGACGCTAGGATCCCCTGCTCGCCGGCTCGACCCCGGCCCAGGAGAAGCGCGCCATGACGATGAGTTACGAGAAAGCCACCCTGGAGCTGACGGGGCCCGGCACCATCTACGAGATCGGCGAGGCCGACGTTCAGGGCCAGACGCTCAAGGTCTTCAAGAATACGCCGCCGTCCATGCGCGCACTCTTCGAGGGTGCGCGCGCCAAGGGCGACGCTGTCTTCATGGTCTACGAGGACGAGGAATGGAGTTTCACACGGACGATGGAGCACGCGGACGCCCTCGGTGCACTGCTCGTCGAGCGCTATGGCGTGACGAAGGGTGACACCGTCGCAATCGCCATGCGCAACTTTCCCGAGTGGATCACGGGTTTCGTCGCGATCACTTCGATCGGCGGAATCGCCGTCTCCATGAACGCCTGGTGGACGCCTGACGAAATGGCCTACGGCCTCGACGATTCCGGCGCGAAGGTGATGATCGCCGACCGCCAGCGCATCGAACGCTCCGCAGCTGCCATGGCAGCCCAGGGCGTGCGTGCCATTGCGGTACGCGCCGGCGACGCCGCGTTGCCCGACGGTGCGGATCGCCTCGAGGACGTGATCGAGTTGGGCCAGCCGATGCCGGCCGTCGAGATCGCGCCCGACGACGATGCCACGATCCTCTACACGTCCGGTACCACCGGTTTCCCGAAGGGCGCCGTTTCCACCAACCGAGCCGTGCTCTCGGCCCTCGTCTCGTTCGGTTGCCGTGCCGCGATCAACGACCTGCGCTTCCCGAAAGAGCGAGAAGCGCAGGAGCATCCGAACTGCTTCATCCTGACCGTGCCGCTCTTCCACGTCACCGGCTGTGTGGCGGTGATGATGTCGTGTTTCGTTTCCGGCGCGAAGCTGGTGATGATGTACAAGTGGAACGCCGAGCGTGCCCTCGAACTGATCGAGCGAGAGCGTGTCACCAACTTCGTCGGCGTCCCGACCATGTCCTGGGACTTGCTGGAATCGCCCGACTTCGAGGCCCGCGACACCACGAGCCTGGTCTCGGTCGGGGGCGGCGGCGCACCCGCTCCGCCGGAGCTGGTGAAGCGCGTCGACTCGAGCTTCAAGAACGGTCGGCCGGGCATCGGCTATGGAATGACCGAGACGAACGCCTACGGCCCGCAGAACGCCGGCGACGACTACGTGCAGAAGCCCACGAGTTCAGGCCGCTGCGTGCCGACCCTGGAGCTGCGCGTGACCGATCCGGATGGCAAGGTGCTCGGCACCAACGAAGTCGGCGAAATCTGGTTCCGCGGGCCGAACCTGATCCGTGGTTACTGGAACAAACCCGAAGCCACCGCCGAGACGATCTCCGACGGTTGGCTGCGCAGCGGCGACATCGGCCGCATCGATGAAGAGGGCTTCATCTTCGTGGTGGATCGCGCCAAGGACATGGTGCTGCGCGGCGGCGAGAACGTCTACTGCGCCGAGGTGGAGGCCGCGATCTACGAACACCCCGCCATCTACGAGGCCGCCGTCTTCGGCCTGCCCCATGAACGCCTCGGCGAAGAAGTGGCCTGCGCGATCTACCTGAAGGACGGACACGTGCTCGATGAGGAGGCCCTGAAGTCCCACGTCGGTGAACGACTGGCGAACTTCAAGATCCCGAGTCGCATTCGCTTCAGCGCAGAGCAGTTGCCTCGTAACGCCGCCGGAAAGATCCTGAAGCGCGAAATGCGCGACGAATGGGCCGCCGAAGAGGCCTAGCTTCAAAGGGATGCTAGGCCGTGGCCAGGAGGGCAAGTTCTGCCAGGGCGGATGCCGCTTCCCCGGAGACGGCGGTGCTTCCCGGCAGCGCCCGGAGTTCGTCCCACCAGGGCGGGCGTTCCGTTCCGTCCTCGGCCAACAGCAGGGGGTTCGCGGCTTCGGCAAAGCCGCGCGAATAGTCGCGTGGGCGATGGTGAGCACGGGTCTCGAGGGCGAGCGGATCGAAGGCGCCCGAATCGGGCTGGGCCGCCGCCACGAGGCACTCCTGCAGGAACGCGCGGTCCGCATCGGCTCGGGTGGCGTCCGGGTGCTCGCCATTCGCAGTGAGGCCGCGGCCCGGTAGGAGAAGGGTCCCCGGTACCGAGTCCGGTCGCGCCCCCGCGAGCAGCAGAGCGGAAAAGGCACCGACGCCGCAACCGACAAGGTAGGCCGAACCGACCTCGCGAAGCGCGACGTCCGCATCGCCGGCCCAATCCTCCGCCGAGTACGCGCGCCCCTTGAGCCGATCGGAAGCGCCGTGGCCGCCGAGGTCGAGGGCGTGGACCGGGCCCGGCCAGGCCTCCGCCAACGCCGAGAAGTCTCGGTGATCGCTCGCCAGCGCGTGAAGTCCGAGCAGTGTCGGGCCGCTTCCCTCTGCGAGGGTGTGGAGCACGATCTCGATGCGTCCGCTGCGCAGCCGGATCATTCCGCTTCTCCGAGAAAGGAGAGGATTGCCCGGGCGGTCGCTTCGGGTTGCTCGATGGCGATGAAATGGCCGGCATCGGCGATCACCACCCGCTCCAGCCGCCTAACGTTCGCCAGGCGCTCGGTTCGGTGCGGCTCTGGCAACGCCCACACATCATGTTCGCCGGGCTCGACCGCGAGCACGGGCATCTCCAGCCGCTGCAGGGTGTGGTCGACCCAATCTGGCGAGAAAGGTCCGAAACCCGCGCCGGCCAGGGGGTCGACCTTCCAGGCCCAACCGCCTTCGACCTGACGGGCACCATGGAATGCGAAGTAGCGCATCCACTCGATCGAGAGACGCGGATTCTGCGCTTGGCGGCTCGCTGCTAGTTCCTCGAGGTTCGATCGCGGCCGGAAGCCCGACATTCTGCTGGCCGTACGCCGCCAGTCGAAGATCCCGGCCAGGGCCTCGCCCGGCGCTCGATTCGGGAAGGGGCGACTGCCCTCGACGACCACACCGCGGGGTGGCGGGCCGAAACCGTCGATCAGCACCAGCCGGCGAACCGCCTCGGGACAGAGGCCGGCGGCGTCGGAGGCGAGCCCACCGCCACGGCTGTGTCCGACGAGGTGCGCCGGGCCGATATCGCGCAATACGTTGACCTGATCGATGACGTCGACAGGCCAGGTATAGGCGTCCGCCCAATCCGAATCGCCGTGGCCACGGGCATCCCAGGCGATGACCCGGTACTGCTCGGCCAGCAATGGTGCCAGGCGGTCGAAGGCCCGGGCATGGTCATAGAAGCCGTGGGTCAGCACGAGAGGGGGCGCTTTCGAGTCTCCCCACTCGTAGAGTTGAAGCCGCAGGCCGCAGGATTCGATCGCGCGCTGGCGCTCCGGTGCGACGGCACCGGGATAGCTCGGTTCGCCGTTGGAGGTGGTGGTCAGGGTTTCCTGGGACATTGGGGGCGGGAGGATAACGGCCGGAGATCCACCGGCCGCCCCGGAGAAACCTCGCGGACAGGTCTCCCCTCGGGAAATCGGGTCGCGAATTCGGTAAGGAATCCGTACGGCGGCGGGAAGGACTCTGGACCCCGGCAGAGCGAGGCTGAAGTCGAGCAAAAGGGCGGAGGCAGCATGAATCGCAGCATCGCACGGGCCTACGGATTTGCCGCTTACGCGGCGGCGCTGGCCAGCCTGGTCTGGCTGGTAGCTTTCGTCGAGAACGGGTTCCTGGCCTCGACGGTGGACCGCGGCCCCACCGTCGGGGTGGCCCAGGCCGTTGTCATCGACCTGGCGCTGTTGATGCTGTTCGGCTGGGCGGGGCCGCTGCTGCTGGTCGTCTCGCTGCTCGGCTTCGGGCTCATGCTCCTTACGACGTTCGTCATCGACCACGCGGACTTGTTCGGGTTGAAGCAGGTGAGTCGTTATGTGCAGGGAGTACCGTACGATCCGCCGGAGTTGTTCGACTCGTCGCTCTATCGCTTCGTTCGGCATCCGGTCGAGCCGACGGTCTGAGCGACCCCTGTCGAGGGCAAACCTCCGCTAGTCTGCCCCGATGGACTACGGAATCTGTCTTCCCTACATGAAAGAAGGGCTCGGCCGGGACGACCTTCTCGGCTGGGCGCGAGCCATCGACGCCGGCCCCTTCGAGAGCCTCTCCTGCGGAGAGCGGATCACCGGCCCGACCGTTGATATGCGCGGGGTGCTAGCCGCCGCCGCCGCCGTGACCGAGCGCGTTCGCATCGTGCCTTCCCTCTACGTGCTGCCGATGCACGACGCGGTTCGCGCTGCCAAGGAGATCGCGACGCTGGACGTCCTCTCCGGCGGACGAGTGGAGGTCACCGTGGGCGTCGGCGGCCGCGAGGCCGATTATCGCGCGGTGGGCGCATCGTTCGAACGCCGCCATTCGCGCATGGACGATCAGGTGGCCGAGATGCGACGGATCTGGCGCGGCGAGCCGCCGTTCGAGGGCGCCGATCCGGTCGGACCGAAACCGCTCAAGGCTGGCGGACCGCCGATCCACGCCGGCGTGATGGGACCGAAGGCCATGACCCGGGCGGCGCGTTGGGCGGACGGGGTCTACGTGTGGAGTGGCAACGGAGAGCAGGCCGAGATCGAGCGCCTGCTCGGGATGGCCGACACGGCATGGACCGACGCCAAGCGGAGCCGGGCACCGCGTCGGATCGGCGGCTTCTGGTACTCGCTGGCGAAACAGGATTCCGAAGTGAAGCTCCGGGAGTACGTCTACGACTATCTCTCGATCTTCGGAGAAGGGCCGGCCCGAGCGATGGCCAGCCAGATGACGCGGAGTTCTCCGGACGCCGTTCGGGAGGCGATCGACCATCTCGAGGCAGCAGGCTGCGAGGAGATGTTCCTGGTGCCGGCCACCGCCGAGATCGCCGAGGTGGAGCGCGTTGCGGAGATCTTGGATCGACGTTAGGCGCGGGCGTTGATGACGGTGATCTGGTCGTTGAGCGTCCAGAAATCGTAGAGCCAACCGATGCCGAGCAGGCCTCCTGTTACCAGGTAGAGCAGCCCCGAGAGCCACTTGCCGATGTACATGCGGTGCAAGCCAAAGATCCCGGCGAAGGTCTGCAGCAGCCACGCCACCGAGTAGTCCACCGGTCCGTCGCTGAAACGCAGATCCGCTTCCCGGTCCATCGACGGGATCAGGAAGAAGTCGATCAGCCAGCCGATACCGAGCAGTCCCAAGGTGCAGAACCACACGGTGCCCGAGATCGGCCTGCCGTAGTAGAAGCGGTGCGCGCCGGTAAATCCGAAGATCCACAAGCCGTAGCCGATCAGCTTGCTGTGGGTGTCGTTGCTCAAGATGCGACGAGGCCTCCGTTCGGTTTCGGGCGTGTTACGGGGCCCGCCGGGGATCGGTTCAAGCCAGGAATTCGCCGATCCGCTGGAATGCCTTCGGGTCCTGCATCAAGAAGAGGTGGCCGCCCTCGAAGAACTCGAGCCGGGCGTTCGGGATCTGGGCTGCGATGGCCTCCATGTTCGCGGGCGGGGCGATGCCGTCGTAGCGCCCGCCGCAGCAGAACGTCGGGGCGCTGATCGCGGGCAGCCGCTCGTAGGTATCGTGGTCCCGGCGCGCCTCGAGTTGCCGGCGCGCACCGATCTCGCGGCCGGGTTCGCCGGCGCCAGGATCGTTGCCGGCCATGACGGCAAGCACGGTCTCCAGCTTGTCGGGATTCGCTGCGCGCCAGGCGGCGTCCATTCGCATGTCTGCGAGTTCGAGCGCGCGGGTCCCGCGCTCTTCCGCCGGGAGATCCCCGAGTGTGTGTAGGGGGTAGGAGGGCTTCCCGGCGCCGCCGCTCGACGTGCAGATGAGCACGAGTCTGACTACGCGCTCGGGGAATCGGAGCGCGAACTCCTGCGCCACCATTCCGCCGAAGGAGACGCCCATCACGTGGCAGCGCTCCCAGCCCTGGTCGTCGAGGAGTGCCGCGGCGTCTTCCGCGTAGTCGGCCATGGTGTAGGCGAGGTCGGGTCGATCCGTCTGGCCGAGTCCGCGCTGATCGTGGCAGAGCACTTCGAACTCGCCTGCGAGTGGAGAGATCATCGGGCCCGGTTTCTTGCGCAGGTCACCACCGGAGCCATTGAAGTAGAGCAGCCGGGTGCCGCTGCCTTCCCGCTCGTAGTAGAAGCGAAGTCCGCGTAGCTGGGTAAAGGGCATGACGCGAGTGTGCATCGGGCGTGGCCACCGTCGCCACCCCGGCATGCCTAGCTCGGGTTCGCTCGGGCCTCGACCGAAGCGTTGAAGCGCCGCGCCGCGAAGGTGATGACCGCGATGGCAACCAGGACGCCGAGCGTCGCCAACAGTGGACGCTCCTCGATCCAGGCGACGATGTTGCCGCCGAACCAGGTGAAGAGCGCCATCATCGGTGCCAGGCCGACGATCGTGCCGAGCAGATAGTCCCGGAAACCGACACGGGATAGCCCAAGCAGCCAGTGCGCCCAGGGTGCGATGAAAAACAGCAGGCGGATCGTGATGACCGTGCGGAGCCCGTTGGCCGCAAGCTCATCGTCGTACATGCGTGCACGGTCGGAGAGCCGACGCTCGACCCAATCTCGTCCCAGGGTGCGCGCGAACCAGAAGCCGGTCACGGCAGCGCCGGTTGCCCCAGCCCAGGTCAGCAGGAAGAGGGTGGGCCAGTTCCACACCAGGCCGCCAGGCACGACGAACACGATGCCAGGGACGCCGAACGATTCGAGCAGCGTGAACAAGCCGACGTAGAATACCGGGCCCCAGGGGCCGGCGTCACGAATCCATCCCTCGACGGTTTCGGCACCGAACCGTTCGAAGAATCCGACGTACCAGCCGACGCCTACGAGAGAGACGAGACCGATCACGACGAGCAGTCGTGTTCGATTGGAGTTGACGGGGTTTGTTCTCCGCGGGCGAGCCCGAAGCATACCGGATCCGTGGAAGTTGAGATCGCGGGTCCGCAAGGCCACACTAGCCGGCCGTGCACCATTCGAACGCCCGCCTGCTCGTCGTGATCGCTCTCCTTGTCATCGCCCCTGACGCTGACGCGGAGCCGATCGTGGGCGTCAGTTGGTCGAACTTCCAGGAGGAGCGCTGGAAGACCGACGAGGCCGCGCTGCGTGAAGCCCTCGAGGCTGGCGGTGCTCGCTACCTCTCGGCGGATGCCCAGAGTTCGAGCGAGAAGCAGATTGCCGACATCGAGAGCCTGCTCACGCGAGGCGCCGAGGTCCTGATCGTGGTCGCCCAGGACGCGGATGCGTTGGTGCCCGCCGTGATGCTGGCCCGCGCTGCCGGCGTGCCCGTGATCGCCTACGACCGCTTGATCGAGCAACCCGGTGTCTTCTATCTCTCCTTCGACAATCGCGAGGTGGGACGACTCCAGGCGCGCGCGATCCAGGAACTGGTCCCGCGCGGACGCTATGTCTTCATCAAGGGCTCGGCCCAGGACCCGAATAGCGAATTCGTTCATCAAGGGCAGCTCGATGTGCTCGGGCCGGCCATCGCGGCCGGCGAGATCGAGAACGTCGGCGAGCAGTACGTGGACGGTTGGTTGCCAGAACTCGCCCAGCGCATCATGGAGCAGCTGCTGACGGCGAACCAGGGGCGCATCGATGCTGTCGTCTGCTCGAACGACGGGATGGCTGGCGGGGTCGCGGCTGCCTTGGCGGGTGCCGGGATCCAGGGTGTTCCGGTCTCTGGACAGGACGGCGACCACGCTGCCCTGGCGCGCGTCGCGCGCGGCACGCAGGCCGTCAGCGTCTGGAAGGACGCCCGTGCCCTCGGGCGGCGCGCGGCCCGCGTGGCGCTGGCGCTCCGGGAGGGCAAGGCGCCTGCCTCGCTCGAAGGTGCGGTTCGTTGGGACAAGGGCCCGCGCGGGCTCGCCGTGGATGCCATCTTGCTCGAGCCGCTCCCGGTGACGCGCGAGCAGCTCGGACGCGTGGTCGACGCCGGTTGGGTGCCGAAGGAGACCGTCTGCCGCGGAACCGAGGCGAATCCGCCGCCGGTGTGTCTCGAGTACACCCAGCAGTGAACGCTCCACGGTGAAGCCGATCGAACCCGATCGGGTGCGCCTCGTCGGACTGCTCCTGGCGATTTCTATGTTAGGTGTGATCCTCCACGTCGCGAGCGACGGTATCTTCGGGACGCCCCGCAATCTCTACAACCTCGCGGTCCAGACCAGTGTCGTGGCGATCCTGGCCAGCGGCATGGTGATGGTCATCGCGAGCGGCCAGATCGATCTGTCGGTGGGGTCGGTGCTCGGTGCCACCGGAATGATCGCGGCGTGGCTTCAGGCCGAGCCACCGCTCGGGGTCGGCTGGCCATGGCCGCTGGCTGCGCTGGCCGCGCTCTTGGTCGGCATCGCCATTGGCGCGTTCCAGGGCTGGTGGGTGGCCTGGCGCGGTGTGCCCGCGTTCGTAGTGACGCTGGCAGGGCTCCTCATCTTTCGGGGCCTGGCCTTCCTGGTCACCGACGGACAGACCGTCGCACCGCTGGCCGACGAATATCAGCTGCTGGGCGGTGGCCTGCGAGGTTCGTTGGGTCCTGGCGCGAGCTGGTCCCTCGGTCTCGCCGGTATCGCGTTGGTGGTCGGGGCTCGCGTTCGCGCGCGTCGTCGCAGTCGAGCGCACGGTGTCGCGCCGCCGTCACGGGCAAGGGATGCCGCAACGGGAATTCTGCAAGTTGCGGGAATCGTAGGCTTCGTGGCCGTCATGAATGCGGCTCCGCGGCCAGGCTCCGAGCTGGGGCGGGGAATCCCGGCGCCGGTCCTGATCGCCCTGGCCGTCGCCGCAGGAACCGCATTCCTCGCGCATGCGACCCGCTTCGGGCGTCACGTCTTCGCGCTTGGGGCGAGTGCGGAGGCTACCGAGCGCGCAGGGGTTCGGCTCCAGCGCGTCCGGCTCGGCGTCTTTGCCTGGATGGGCGGGCTCGCCGCCATCGGGGGCATCGTGACGACGGCGCGTCTCGGGGCGGGAACCAACTCGATGGGAACGCTGGCGGAGCTTTCTGCCATCGCGGCTGCCGTGATCGGTGGCACTTCGCTGGCTGGTGGTGTCGGAAGCGTCGCGGGTGCATTGCTAGGCGCACTCTTGATGCAGAGCCTCGAGAACGGCATGGTCCTGCTCGGGGTCTCGAGTGCGATACGCCAGGTGACGGTGGGTGCCGTGCTGATCCTTGCGGTCTGGCTCGATCAGCAGAGCCGTGGGGGGCGAGGCCTATGAGTGGTGTTCCTCCGCGCGTCGAAATCCGGAACGCCAGCAAGGCGTTCGGTGGTGTAAAGGCGTTGGAGGCCGTCAGCTTCGAATTGCGGGCTGGCGAGGTCGTGGGGTTGCTCGGGCACAATGGTGCGGGCAAGTCGACGCTCGTCCGAGCGCTGTCCGGCGCGGAGCCGATCGATTCCGGTCAGATCCTGGTCGATGGCGCGCAGGTTACGCTCGGGCATCCGCGCGACGCGCGCGCGGCCGGGATCGAGACCCTCTATCAAGACCTCGCCCTCGCCGAACCCCTCGATGTGGTTGCGAACCTCTACCTTGGGCGCGAGATCGTTTCGTGGTTCTGGCGCCTCGACGAAGATGCGATGGAACGGGACGGGTCAGCGGTTCTCGCCCGCGTGAATCCCGAACTCGTGCAGCTGCGCAGCCCCGTGCGGGTCCTCTCCGGCGGTCAACGCCAGGCCGTGGCGTTTGCCCGGGCGCTCCTGTTCGACGCGCGCGTCCTCGTGTTGGATGAGCCGACTGCGGCGCTGGGCCCGGCGGAGACCGCCGCTGTGGCCTCGGCGATCGGTCGATTGCGCGACGAGGGCCTCGCGATTCTCGTCGTGAGTCACGATCTCCACGACGTGTTCGAGCTGGCGGATCGCGTCGTGGTGATGCGGCGGGGTCGCGTCGTTTCGGAGGGTCTCACCAGCGAGACCACCCGCGACGAGGTGCTTCGCTCGATGATCGCGGGAAGCTGAAGCATCGAATTCGGGCATTTCCGCGATGCGTTCTAGAATCGCGGACCACAAGAGGAGCAGGGCATGGCGCGGTTGGACGGCAAGGTGGCGCTGGTGACGGGTGCGGCCAGCGGAATCGGCGAAGGTACGGCACGTCGATTCGTAGAAGAGGGCGCCAGGGTCGTCATCGCCGATCTACAGGCCGATAAGGCCCAGGAGGTCGCCAAGTCGCTGGGTGATGCGGCTCGCTTCGTGCGATGCGACGTCACCAACGAGGCGGATATCGCGGCAGCCGTCGACGATGCCGTTGCCGGTTTCGGGCAGCTCGATGTGATGGTGAACAATGCCGGGATCGTCGGCGCCGTTGGATCGATCATGGAGACCTCCGCCGAGGCGTTCGATGCCACCATGGCGGTCTTGTCGCGTGCCGTGTTCCTGGGTACGAAGCATGCGGGCCGGGTGATGGTTCCGCGGCGGATGGGTTCCATCGTTTCGCTGGCGAGCACGGCCGGGGTAATCGGCGGACTCGGACCGCACGTCTACACGATGGCCAAACACGGTGTCGTCGGGCTGGCGAAATCTGCCGCCAGTGAATTCTCGCAGTACGGCGTGCGCGTGAACGCGGTGGCACCCGGGAACACGGTGACGGCGATGACCAGCGATGTCGTCGCCGGAGACCCGGATGCCACCGATAAGACCATCAAGGAGATTCAACGCATGTCCCCACTCGGGATCGCGGGCTTGCCCGAGGACATCGCCGCCGCGATCCTCTACCTCGCAAGCGACGAAGCCCGCTATGTCACCGGGCATACGCTCGTGGTGGATGCTGGCCAGACGACGGGCGGAAGCGCCGGACCGTTTCATGGTCAACCGGCAAACGTGGTTCGCGAGGCGGGCAAGCGAGGCGTGCGCGACTAACGCTTGGTTCCAGCTCCTTCCGAATCGCCCGGCGCCACACGCGCCAAGGAGGTCCCGTGTCTCGTCGACTACTTCCCTTCTTCCTGGTTGGCGCCGCCGCCTTCCTGTCGGCCTGTGACGCGGCTCCGCCGCCAATCGAACCTGGCGGGCTCTCGCCGGACCCGAAGCCGGCCACCACGTTCACGCGCGACACGAACGCCGAAGTGCTGGAACGGCTTCCGTTCGGGGATCGAACCGATTTCGAACTTGCCAATCGCGGACGGCTGGCGGCTCCCGAGCCCCTGGTGATAGAAGCCGAAGACGGCAGCACGGCCTGGGACATGGGGGATTACGCGTTCGTCGGCGGCGATGCACCCGACACGGTGAACCCCAGCTTGTGGCGACAGGCCAAGCTGAACGGTCTGCACGGTCTCTTCGAGGTCGTCGACGGCATCTATCAGGTGCGCGGCTACGACCTCTCCAACATCACGTTCCTGCGCGGCGATTCCGGTTGGATCGTGATCGATCCGCTGATCACGGTCGAGTCTGCCCGGGCGGCACTCGCGCTGGTGAATCGCGAGCTTGGCGAGCGGCCGGTGAAGGCCGTGATCTACTCGCATAGCCACGTCGATCACTTCGGTGGTGTTCGGGGCGTGACGACCCCCGAGGCCGTTGCCGACGGTTCTGTCCGGATCCTCGCTCCCGAGGGGTTCACGCACCACGCGGTGAGCGAGAACGTGTTGGCGGGAAACGTCATGTCGCGTCGCGCAGGCTACATGTTCGGCCGCCTGATCGAGCCCGGACCGCAGAGTCGCGTCGATGCGGGTCTCGGCAAGGCGACCTCGCTCGGACGTGTTTCGATGATCGCGCCGACGGACATCATCGGAACCACGGGAACGCGTTTCGAGATCGACGGGATCGAGATGATCTTCCAGTACACGCCGAACGCCGAGGCGCCGGCGGAGATGATGTTCTACCTGCCGAAGTGGAAGGCGTTCTGTGCTGCCGAGGAGGCGAACGGCGTGCTGCACAATCTCTACACCTTGCGCGGCGCTCAGGTTCGCAATGGCAAGGACTGGGCGCGCTGGCTCGACGAGGCCATCGACTTGTTCGGTGCGGATCTCGAGGTGGTCTTCGGTAGCCATCACTGGCCGCGCTGGGGCCGCGAGCCGGCCCTCGACTATCTCGCCAAGCAGCGCGACCTGTATCGCTACATCCACGATCAGACGTTGCGGCTCGCCAACAAGGGGTTGACGCCGCGCGAGATCGCCGAGGAGATCGAGCTTCCCGAGAGCCTCGACCAGGAGTGGTTCAATCGTGACTACTACGGGACGCTCCGCCACAACTCGAAGGCGACCTACCAGTACTACCTCGGCTGGTTCGACGGAAACCCGGCGAACCTCGATCCGCTTCCGCCGGTCGAGAGTGCCCGACGTTATGTGGAGTGGATGGGGGGTGCCGAAGCCGTGATCGGAAAGGGGCGCGCGGCTTTTGCCGCAGGCGACTACCGCTGGGTCGCGGAGGTGATGAATCACCTGGTCTTCGCGGAGCCCGAGAACGATCGCGGGCGCTGGCTCCAGGCCGATGCGCTCGAGCAACTCGGCTACCAGGCGGAATCCGGGCCCTGGCGGAATTTCTATCTGACCGCCGCCCACGAACTTCGCGAGGGCGTGACGCCGCAGTCCTCGATCCAAACCGCCAGCTCGGATGTCGTCTCGGGGATGACTTCGGAGATGCTCTTCGATTTCATGTCGGTCCGCGTCAACGGACCGGACGCCGGCGAGACGCCGCTCGTGCTCGAGATCGCCTTCACCGATCGTGGCGAACGTTGGGTCCTCGAAGTCGAGAACGGCGTGCTGCACTACCGCGAAGGCAAGCGGCATCCCGACCCGGACCTGACGCTCGAACTGAGCCGTTCCGACTTCATCGGCATGGTTTCCGGTGGCGATGGCCTGCCGACACTGCTGGCGGAGGGCCGCATCGCGTTCTCGGGCAACCCGCTCACGCTCGCCCGCTTCGGGGGGTTGTTCGATGACTTCGATCCGAGTTTCGAGATCGTTCGGCCCTGAGGCGGATCTCTTCGGTAGAGTCGTTTGCTCCAAGAGAAACGGAGAAAGCCATGGGTTCGCTTGCTGGAAAAATCGCGGTCGTCACCGGCGCGAGCCGCGGCATCGGCAAGGGCATCGCCCTCGCGCTCGGTCGCGAGGGCTGCACCGTCTACGTGACGGGGCGCACCACCGGAGACGGTGAGCGCACGATCGACACCACCGCCCGGTTGGTGAGTGAGGCCGGCGGCGAGGGACGCGCGATCCAGTGTGATCACGGAGACGACGCCCAGATCGCCGCGCTCTTCGAACGCATCGGCAAGGAAGCCGGCAAGATCGATCTGCTCGTCAACAACGTCTACAAGATTCCGGATCCGCCGGCCTGGGGCGGCGGCTTCTGGGACCACCCGATCCAGATCTGGGATGACCAGGTCGGTATCGGCCTCCGCGCCCACTATGTGTCGAGCTGGCACGCAGTCCCGTTGCTATTCGCTGGCGGTGCCGGTGGAGCGATCCTGAACGTCAGTTCCCCTGGCGGCCAGAGCTACCATTTTTCGTCTTCCTATGGCGCCGGGAAGGCCGGCCTCGACCGGTTGACCGCCGACATGGCGATCGAGCTCGAACCGAAGGGCATAGCGGCCTGCGTGCTATACCCGGGCGCCGTCGCCACCGAGTTCATCCAGGATGCGGCCGAGAGGCAGGGCATGGATCATTCGCAATCCCAGAGCACGTTCTTCGTCGGAAGTGCGGCAATTGCTTTGCTAGGCGCTGATGACCTGATGAAGCGCAGCGGCAGCATTCAATGGGTCGAGGACCTCGCCGAAGAGTTCGATCTCTACGACGAGAACGGAAAACGGCCGCCGCCCTACCCGCAGCGGGTGCGTTAGCGGTTGTTCTGAGGAGACTTGGCCCGGGGCCTTGCGTGCGCGACGATGGAGCCATGAACCCGGACCCCTTCGCGCCTGCCCGCCTCGGACCTCTCGAACTCCGCAATCGGATCGTGAAGGCCGCCACCTTCGAGGGGATGACCGCTACCCACCTGGTGAGCGATGCGCTCGTCGAGTTCCACCGCGGGATGGCCGTCGGCGGTGTCGGCATGACGACGGTCGCCTACTGCGCGGTCTCGCCCGAGGGCTGCGGGACGCCGAACGAGATGATCCTCACCGAGGACGCGATACCGGGCCTCAGTCGCCTGGCGGACGTGGTACACGCGGAAGGTGCCGCGGTTTCGGCGCAGATTGGCCACGCGGGGGCGGTGGCGACCGCCACCGGGCACTCGGGCGTCTCCCCCTCTCCGATCTTCAGCAAACTCGCGATGAAGCGTACCCGCGGCCTGACGAGCGATGAGATCGAGCGCATCACCCAGGACTTCGCCGACGGCGCCCGTCGCGTGAAGCAGGCGGGCTTCGACGCGGTCGAGATCCACCTGGGCCATGGCTACCTGCCGAGCGAATTCCTCTCGCCGAAGCTCAACAAGCGAACCGATGCCTGGGGCGGTTCGCTCGAGAACCGCGCGCGCTTCCCCCGCGAGATCGCCAAGCGCGTGCGCGAGGCGGTGGGTCCCGAGTTGGCCGTGATCGCGAAGCTCAACATGTCCGACGGTGTGCCCGGCGGCTTCTGGCTCGACGAGAGTGTCGAAGTCGGTCGCATGCTCGAAGCGGACGGGGCACTGGATGCGCTCGAACTCACCGGCGGCAGTTCGCTCGAGAACGCGATGTATCTGTTCCGCGGCGACGCGCCGATCGAGGATCTGGCGAACACCATGCCGTCCGCGGTCGGGCTCGGCCTGAAGCTGTTCGGCCGCTTCCTCTTCAAGACGTACCCGTTCGAGGAGGCGTATTTCCTACGCTTCGCCCGCCAGTTCCGCGCGGCCCTCTCGATGCCACTGATCCTGCTCGGAGGTATCAGCCGACGCGAGACGATCGATCAGGCGATGGAGGAAGGTTTCGAGTTCGTGGCGATGGGCCGCGCGCTCCTGCGCGAGCCCGACCTCGTGAATCGCATGGCCGCCGGCGAGGCCAGGGATTCGCTCTGCGTCCACTGCAACAAATGCATGGCCACGATCTATCAGGGGACGCACTGCGTGTTGGCGGAGCGTCCCAGGTAGCGTCTCCGGAATCAGCGCGTCAGGCGGCAGGAATCGTCTCGAAGTCCGCCCAGTCCGGCTCCGCCATTTCGTCGCGGAAGGTCTGCACGGTAAAGGGCCAGGTGGCCGGGATGCCGTTGGCATCGAGGTACCAGCTGTTGCAACCGGTTACCCAGATCGTGCCCTTCATGGCTTCGCGGATCGAAGCGTTGAAGCGATCCGTGGCTTCCGGTCTGGCGCAGATTTCGCCGGAGCCACTTTCGCGCACCCGCTCGATCAACTTCAGGATGTAGCCGACCTGGATCTCGGAGATCTCGATCAGCGAGAAGTTCCCCACCGGGCTGTGGGGACCGACGATCATGAAGAAGTTCGGGAAGTCCGGCATCGAGACTGAACGATAGGCGCGCGGCGTCGGGTCCCAGGCTTCGTCGAGGGTCTTGCCGGCGCGGCCCGTGATCCGCATCGGTCGCATGAAATCGTGGGCGCGAAATCCGGTGGCGAAGACGAGCACGTCGAGTTCGTGGAGCACGCCATCGCGGGTCCGGACACCGGCCGGTTCGATGCACTCGATCTCTTCGGTCACCAGCGCTGCGTTCGGTTGCTGAATGGCCTCGTAGAAGCCATCGGCGACGACGAGACGTTTGCAGGCGGCGCGGTAGTCGGGACGCAGCCGGTCGCGGAGCTCCGGATCGAGGACCTTGGCTTCCAGGTGTTGGCGGGTCATCTCCTCGATGCGCTTCATGCCGGGCGATTCCGACCCGATCAAGGCGTCGGAGAACTGCCTGGTGAAGGAAAGGTCGAGTTCGGTTCGCAGGTGGTCGATGGCTGCGGGGTCTTCCCGGTAGCGCTGCTTCTCGTCCTCCGAGTAGGCCGGATTCTGGCCGGGCATGATCCACTGGGCGGTGCGCTGGAACAACGTCAGCGTTTCCACCTTCTCGGTGATGGCGCTGACGATCTGGACGGCCGTCGAGCCGGTGCCGATGACGCCCACCCGTCTTCCCTCGATCGGAACCGAATGGTCCCAGCGGGCACTATGAAACAGTGCCCCTTCGAATGAGGCGGCGCCCTCGATCTCGGGCATGTTCGGATGGTGGAGCACGCCCACCGCCGTGATCACGAAATCGACGCTGTCGCGGCTGCCGTCGGCGAACTCGAGCTGCCAGCGTCCGTCCTGGTAGCTGCAAGCCGTGGCCTCGCGGTCGAAGACGATGCGTTCGCGGATGCCGTGCTCTTCGGCCGTCCTGGTCAGGTAGCGGTGGATCTCGGGGCCGGGTGAGAAGCGTCGGCTCCACTCCGGGTTCGGAGCGAACGAGTAGGAGTAGACGTGGGAGGGCACGTCGCAGGCGAGACCCGGGTAGGTGTTGTCGCGCCAGGTGCCACCGAGATCGTGGGCCTTCTCGTAGATGACGAAGTCATCGATCCCAGCTTCGCGGAGGCGGATGCCCGCGAGGATGCCGGACATGCCGGCTCCTATTACGGCGACCCGCGGATTGCTCATACCTGACTTGTTCTGGTCGTTCTTCATGGGGCCGGAAACTTAGCGTCTCGATCGGGGCGACTCAGTCTTCGATCGAAAGCACCCGGTTGGGGCAGAAACGGACGGCAGCCTCGACCTTGGAACGAAGCGCTTCGTCGGGCGTTTCGGTCAGCAGTTGCACTTCCGCGTAGGTGCCGTCTTCGGATTCGCCCACCTCGAATACCTCGGGCGCTTCCAGGGCACAGACGCCGTGCCCCTGGCAGAGCTGGCGGTCGACCTGGATCCGCATGTCGCTCACGTCGTTCTTCGCCGATAGCGCAGCCGGCACGGATCGCTCGGGCGCAGGATCAACGAGGGCATCACGTCCTGGTAGGTCTCGGGTGGATCGACCAACTCGAGCCGGTAGCGCCGGAGCAGGGCGACGAAGATGGATTTCACCTGGAGCAGCGCGAACGCGTTGCCGACGCATTTCCGCTTGCCGCCACCGAACGGGATCGAGGCGAATACGTGATCCGGCGCCGGGCGTCGCGGATCGAAACGCTCCGGCTCCGGGAAATGTTCGGGAACGCGGTGCGAGACATAGGGCGAGATCATCAGGGTGTGTCCCACCTCGAAGCGGTGCCCCTTGTATTCGAAGGGCTCCATCACCTGGCGCGCCAGGGTGACGAGCGGCGGGTGCAAGCGAAGCGTCTCGAAGATGAAGCCTTCGAGCAGCGGAATCTCGCGCAAGCCGGCAAAGGAGAGGTCGCCGCCTCCGGCGTAGATCGCGTCGATTTCCGCGGCGATGGCGGGCTGATGTTCTGCGTTGCGCGCCAGCTCGACGCTGGTCCAGCTCGCCGTGTTCGAGCTGGTGTGGAAACCCGCAAACATGATCCACACGATCATGCCCGGGATCAGTTCGTCGGCGAGTGGCGCGCCATCCTTGTAACGGGCGTCTAGGAACGTCTGAAGCATGTCCGGTTGTGCGGCACCGCTGGCGCGACGCTGCATCACCGTCTCCATCAGCATCTCCTGTAGTTGCGCCCGCGCCTCGTCGCGACGTGCGAACACGTCGGACCCCGAATGCGCATCCACCACCGCTTGCGGAGAGATCGCGTGTTCGAGATCCCCGAAGAGCCGACCGAACTCATCGGTCAGGTGCTCGCGGAATTCTCGGCCCATCAAGCAATGGGTCGAGGTGTTCAGCACGAGCCCCTTGAAGGTTTCGTAGAAGTCGCGCTCGCCTTCGTCGCCCCAATCGGCAATGAAGGCTTCGACCTCCTTCGCGATCACTTCGGCATAACCACGCATCTTTTCCGGTACCAGGGCGTTCGCCTGGAAGCGGACCTGTTGGCGTTCGATCTCGAGTGGTGCGCCGTACTGAATCCCCTCGCCGAAGACGGGCACCATGTACTGGTAGGGCACTGATGCCGAGAGCTTCTCGTCCGGCGCACGGAAGACCGCTTCGTGGGCATCAGCGCCCACCATCAAGGTGTGTGGCGCGCCCGCCAGATCGAAATTCGAAAGCTCGCCGCATTCCTGCCAGGCGCGAAACATGAAGCGCGAAGGGTTGGCGAGGAACTCCTCGTAGTGGCCTGCAATCGGCTTGGCGCCACTGACCGTGGCGATCGCGTTCATGGCTAGGCCTCGGGGTCGACGAGGGTGGAGATCCAGTCGAACTCGCTGCGGCGGGTCCAGCCCGGCATCTTCGAGCCCTTCTTCATGCGCTCGAGCATGCGCTCGGTCAACTGACCATTCTGGGCCATCTTGCCGAACACGGCGCCGGCGTTGGCGTGATCGAAGAAGTCGCGCTGCCAGGCCCATTTGAAATCGCCGCCGTAGCGGAACCACGAGCCGCCGGTCCCCGCGATCTCGTACGGGGCGCCGTCGGGGTCTTCAACGGGCGCGACCTGGCGCCAGATACCGATGAACTCGCCTTTCTGATCGTCGATGAGCCGACGGATGTACGGGTAGGTCCAGTGTTCGAGGCCGGACATCTCACTGTCGAAGGCCCATTCGTGAATCTGCTGGCGGCCGCGCGCGACGAACTCCCAATTCGCGCCGGTGTTCCAGCTGTAGACCGCGTCCTCGGTAAAGAACGCCGACATCTTCGACCAATCGCCGCTGCGGCCGGCCTCGTCATTGGCGGCAACCCAGCGGTCGACCATCTCTTCCAGTTCTTCTCTCGGGTAGGCGGGCATCTTCGGTCCTTGTGGTTCTCGTTGCAGGTTGCAAAGAAAGGCAGCGAGTGATGTTATTCGTGGAATTCCTGGCCTTCGACGGCCTTGTGCTCGAGATCGAACAACGCGGCGGTGGCCTGGCTCATTCCGTTGATGAGAGCGACCCGGGGCACGGGCCAGGTGCCGCGGGCGACCGCTTGATTGGTCTCCCCCGGGACCCAGTTGGGCCCGCATCCCAGGTGGTCGAGAGCGCCGCTTGCGACTTCTGCTGGGTCCATCGCGTCCTTGAAATTGTCACTCGTGTGCAGCACGGATTCGGTTCTCGTCGCGCCTGCCAGGACTCCTAGGACGTCGACACCCATCGGTGTCAGCTCGTGCCACAAACCTTCCGCCAGGATCGTGTCGAAGGATTTCGTCGCCGAGTAGATCGCCTGGTAGTGACAGCCGGCAAGGCAAGCGAGCGAAGACATGAACAGCAGGCCCCCCCGTCCGCGCTTCGTCAGGCGCTGGCCGAAGTGATGCGAGAGGACGATGGGGCCGCGGCAGTTCAGGTTCATCATGGAAAGGGCATATTCGGGTCCGGCTTGGAGAAACTCCTCCGATCTCGAACTCGCGCCAGCGTTGTAGACGAACAAGCCCACATCGAGGTCGTCGGTCGCTGCGCCAACCTCGCGCAGGAGGTCGTCCCCGGTCAGGTCCGCCTGGATCCCGCGCGCTTCGACGCCGTAGTCGGTCCGGAGCCCACGGCACAGGGCCGCAAGGGGTTCCTTGCGACGCGCGATGGCGGCCACGTTCACGCCACGGCCAGCGAGTTCCCGTGCGAAGGCCGCGCCGATCCCGTCTGAGCCACCGGCGACAACGGCCCACGGGCCGAAGCGTTCCTTGAAAGCCTCACCCTCGTAGCGGGCGGTCATGGCTGGCACTCCTCTCGAAACTCGTGCAGGGGGCCAGATGATAGACCGTGAGGATCAATCCTCCGACGCCGTCCAATGCAAGGTGAACTCCGCCGAGAGCGGGCGCCCCGGTGTCACGACTCGCGGCGCAAGACGAACCGCATCCGGCGGACCACTCTGGGGTTCGACACAAAGTGCATCGGTAGGTTCGTCGTAGACGACCCAATGATCGACGCTGGCTTCGAGCCGCAGGCGAAGCGCCCCGGGCCAGTGGATTTCGGGCGGATGGCGTAGCCCGGTAAAACAATCGTCCCACGGGCCGGGCGAAGGGCGGGTTCTCTCGCCGGTCGGGATCCCATCCTCACCGCGGAGATACATCTGCTGCGCGTCGAGGTGAAGCTCGGCCGGGTTCCCGATGTCGAGGCGCCTGCGGAACCACGGATGCCAGCCAATCGAGGCGGGGAAGGCCGCATGATCGGCATGAACTGACAACTTCATCGTCAAGCGATCGGCCTCGAGCTGGAACGATTGACGCGCTTCACCGCGAAACGGCCAATCCGGTCCGAGTTCGGTTCGCAGCTGCCCCGTATCGTCGACCTCCCAGGCTCGGTCGCAGACCGTCCCGTGGATGGCGTGGGGTGGCATGCGCAATGGAAGCTGGAATGGCTGGTGTGCGGCGCCTTGCCGCTCGTGGCGTTGGTTCTTCGTGGCGTCCGGTTCAGGTGTATCCGATCCGGTCCGTTCCGACACACCGCTTTCTGGGTCGTCGCCAGCGCGAGAAGCGTTAGGCGCGGGGAGGTCCGCGAATCGCAGCTGGCGGAGCCGTGTGCTACCCCGGTGCCATGTCCGAAATCGCGAACGCAGACTCGACCCACCCCGCGCGCCTGGCCGCCTGGCGCTCCGCAGACGCCGTGCTGCGCGGAGACAAGGGCGCCTGGCTCGACAACTTCGCAGACGACGCGGTGGTGGAAGACCCGGTCGGAAAGTCGATGCTCGACCCGGATGGTCAGGGACATCGCGGCAAGGCCGCCATCGAGAAATTCTGGGATCGGAACATCGCGTACGGCCGACCCGTCTTCAGTCTCCAGCATTCGATCGTGGCAGGAAACGAATGCGCCAACGTCGGAACGCTGATGACCCAGTTCGAGAACGGGGCCGTCTCGAAGCTGTTCGGTGTCTTCATCTACCGCGTCAACGACGCCGGGAAGGTGATTTTCCTGCGAACCTACTGGGAGCTGGACCAGATGGAGATGGTGCCTCCGTTCGCGGATCGGATGAAGCCGGAGTCCGAGAGCTAGGCCGGTTCGATCGTGATCAACAGGTCGCCGGCTTCCACGCGGGTTCCTTCGCTCACGTGAAGCTTGGCGATCTTGCCGTCGAGCGTGGATGCCACGTTGGTCTCCATCTTCATCGCCTCGATCACGCACAACCGCTCGCCGGCGACGATGGTCGCGCCCTCGAGGTGGGCGTGCGAGACCACGATGCCCGGCAACGGCGAGGCGATCTGACGCGGGTCTTCGGGGTCGGCCTTGATGTGTTCCTTGATGGCGATGCCCAGGTGTCGGTCGTGCACGTGGATATGCAACGGTTGGCCGTTCAGGTCGAAGAAGACGGCACGCTTCCCTTCCGGGTCGGGCTCGCCGATCGCAACGAGTCGGATGATCAGGGTCTGGCCCGGCTGGGTGTTGACGTGAATCTCTTCGCCAGGCGTCATGCCCCGCAAGAACGCGGGCGTCGGGAGAACGGAGACATCACCGTGCGCATCCGAGGTCGCCTTGAAATCCAGGAAGACCTTGGGATAGAGCAGGTAGGCGAGAACCTCGGTCGCGTCCGCGGTCCGTCCGATCTTTTCTTCGAGTTCGGAGCGTGTTGCGGCAAAGTCGGCCGCTGCCAGGCCTTCGCCGGGTCGCCCCGAGAGTCCGGGCCGATCCTTCAGCACCAGGCTTCGCAGCGGCTCCGGGAAACCGTAGGACGGCTGCCCGATCTTGCCCTCGAAGTACCCGATGACGCTCTCCGGAAACGAAAGGTCACGCCCGCGTTCTACGACCTCAGCGGGGGTGAGGCCGTTCGAGAGCATGTACAACGCCATGTCGCCAACGACCTTCGACGAAGGCGTCACCTTGACGATGTCGCCAAACATCTTGTTGACCTCGGCATACATGCGCGTGGCCTCGCGCCAACGGTCGCCGAGCCCGAGCGCGACGGCCTGGGCGCGCAGGTTCGTATACTGGCCTCCCGGGATCTCATGTTCATAGACCTCGGCGCTACCGGTGCGCGGTCCGTTGTCGAAGGGCCCGTACTGGGCTCGCACGGCCTCCCAGTAGCTATCGAAGGGAAGCAGCGTTGCGAGGTCGAGCCCCGTGCTTCGATCCGATTGCTCGATCATGGCCACGACGCTCTGGAGGTTCGGTTGGCTGGTCGAACCGGAGAGCGGACCGAACGCGCAGTCGACCGCGTCCACACCGGCTTCCGCGGCGCGAAGGTAGGCTGCCGCCTGGATACCCGCGGTGTCATGGCTGTGGAGGTGGATCGGGACGTCGAGTTCCTGTTTCA
The DNA here is from genome assembly GCA_029261795.1 of Deltaproteobacteria bacterium. GTDB lineage: Bacteria > Myxococcota_A > UBA9160 > UBA9160 > UBA6930 > JAJDAP01. The sequence continues at coordinate 6,829 of JAJDAP010000011.1, read as the reverse complement.
GGACCTCGACCAGGCGGCCGGCAGCGTAGGGCTTCAAGAGCCCCGCCATGTCCTTGATCGCGATCAGATGGGCGCCGCGATCGACCAGCTCCTGAGCCAGCTTCACATAGTAGTCGAGCGCATAACGCTCACGCCCCGGTTCGAGGATGTCGCCGGTGTAGCAGATCGCTACCTCGGCAATGGCGCCTGCTTCTCGAACGGCATCGATCGCGACCTGCATCTGGTCGGGCCAGTTCAGCGAGTCGAAGATCCGGAACACGTCGATTCCACGCGCCGCGGCTTCCTTCACGAAACCGGAAACGACATTGTCGGGATAGGTGGTGTATCCCACGGCATTTGCGCCGCGTAGCAGCATCTGGAACAGAACATTGGGAATTGCCTGGCGCAGCTTGATGAGCCGATCCCACGGGTCCTCGTCGAGGAAGCGCATCGCCACATCGAAGGTGGCGCCACCCCACATCTCCATCGAGAAGAGGCCGGCCGCATGGCGCGCGACTGCGGGAGCCACGGCGAGCATGTCGTGGGTCCGGAGTCGCGTAGCCAACAAGCTTTGGTGTGCGTCGCGGAACGTGGTGTCGGTGATGAAGAGTTGATCCTGTTGGCCCATCCACTGCACGAACTTCTCGGCGCCGAGTTCGTCGAAGCGCTGTTTAGTGCCCGCCGGAGGGGCCTGGTTCGGATCCCAGGCCGGAACGAAGGGTTCGTGCTGGCCTGGCGTGACCGACTCGGCGGCGACGCCGGCCCGCCCGTTGACGCTCACGTCCGCCAGGTACTGGAGCAACCGCGTTCCACCGCGGCGTTCCGCCGAGAACTCGAGGAGTTCTGGGGATTCATCGATGAATCCGGTCGTACATTCGCCGGCCAGGAAGGTCGGGTGCTCGAGCACTTTCCGAAGGAAGGGCACATTGGTTTCGACGCCGCGGGCGCGAAACTCGCCGAGCGCGCGGAGCGCCCGGGTCGAAGCTTCTGCGAGGTTCTGCCCTCGCGTCGTGAGCTTGACCAGCAACGAGTCGTAGTAGGGCGTAATGAGCGCGCCGGCGAAGGCGCTACCGGCATCGAGCCGCACGCCCAGGCCACCCGGCGAGCGATAGGAGATCAGCCGACCGTAGTCCGGCAAGAATCGGTTCTCCGGGTTTTCCGTCGTGACCCGGCATTGGATGGCAACGCCGCGGGTCGAGATCGATTCCTGTCGGAGGCCGAGATCTTCGAGGCTCGCACCCCCAGCGATCTGGATCTGACTCGCCACCAGATCCACGCCCGTCACTTCCTCGGTGACCGTGTGCTCGACCTGGATCCGCGGATTCATCTCGATGAAGTACCAGTCATCCCCGGTCATCAGGAACTCGACGGTTCCGGCATTTCGGTAGCCCACGGAACTCGCAAACCGAGCGGCCGCGTTGCATAGCCGATCCCGCACTTCCGGGTCGAGTCCGGGCGCTGGCGCCAGCTCCAACACCTTCTGGTGTCGGCGCTGTATCGAGCAATCGCGTTCGAACAGATGGACCGCGTTCCCTTCTCCGTCGGCGAGCACCTGCACTTCGATATGTTTCGGCCGAAGCAGGAGCTTCTCGACGAAGACCTCGTCGTTGCCGAAGGCGCTGCCGGCTTCTCGGCGGGCGGAATCGTAGGCCTCCGCCAGATCATCCGGCCCCGCAACGACGCGAAGGCCTCGGCCGCCGCCGCCGCCGGATGCCTTGACCATCACCGGATAGCCGATCTCGTCGGCGGCGCTGCGGGCCGCTTCGACACTCGCCAGCGGCTCCGTGCCCGGGATCACGGGAAGCCCGGCGGCGACGGCTTCGGCACGTGCGCGGACCTTGTCGCCGAGCTTGATGAGCACGTCGGCCCGGGGACCCACGAAGGAGATCCCCGCGTCCTCGATCGCTGCGGCGAAGTCGGCGTTTTCCGAAAGGAAGCCGTAGCCCGGGTGCACGGCGTCGACGCCGGTCTGTCGCGCCACTTCGAGGATCCGATCGATGTCTAGATAGGCGCCGACCGGGTTGCCGCCATCGCCCAGCACATAGGCCTCGTCTGCCTTGAAGCGATGCAGCGCATAGCGGTCTTCGTGGGAGTGAATCGCCACGGTCTTGATGCCCAGTTCCGCACAGGCGCGGTGGATGCGGATGGCGATCTCGCCACGGTTGGCGATCAACAGGCGCTTGATCGGGCTCGGCATGGTGGGGGACCTCTTGGGCGGACGGCGGTACAGGATCGCAGGTCGATCGCCGTCCGGCACGGTCAAATCTCGGCCATGTGGCAGGACTGGTGGCTACTCTCATCGAGCGTGAAGTTCCTGCCCTCCCAGCTCATGTACCTGCTCGATGAGAGCGAGACGCGCCAGAACCTGCGCGCGCTGGCCAAGTTCGGCGCAATCCTGCTGGCGAGCATCGCGCTCTTCACGGTGCTGTTCCACGCCATCATGGTGCACGAGGGGCAAACCGAGCATTCCTGGCTGACCGGTCTCTACTGGACGCTCACCGTGATGAGCACGCTCGGCTTCGGGGACATCACGTTCCACACGGATATCGGCCGCCTCTTCACCATCGTCGTGCTCGTCTACGGAATCGTGATGCTGTTGATCGTGGCGCCCTTCACGTTCATCCGCTTCTTCTACGCGCCGTGGTTGGAGGCCCAGGTCCGGCTGCGCGCGCCGCGGGCGGTTGCGCCCGGACTCGCCGGTCACGTGATCCTCTGCGAGTACAACGCGATGATCGATGGGCTGATCAAGCGGCTGACGCGGCTCGAGATTCCCTACGTGGTGATCGAACCGGATCCCTCGGTCGCGGCGCGCCTGCACGGCGACGGCATTCACGTCGTCACTGGCGCGAGGGATCACGACAGCACCTACCAAGCCGCTCGCGCCGCCAGCGCGCGCATCGTCGTCGCGAACCTGGGCGACGCCGCCAATAGCAACATCACGCTCACGGTCCGTGAAGTGGCGCCGGACGTTCCGATCGCGGCCCTCGCCGCGCACGTCGATTCCGTCGACGTGCTCGAGCTGAGTGGGGCAACGCGGGTCTTCTTGTTGAAGCAACGCCTCGGCGAGCAATTGGCGACGCGGGTTGCGGTAGGCACCCAGACCGCGCATCGCGTCGGCCAGTTCGAAGACCTGGTCATCGCCGAGTTTCCGGTGAGCGGAACCGCCCTCGTCGGCCGAACGATTCGCGACTCCCATCTGCGGGCAGTCACCGGGCTCAATATCGTCGCGATCTGGAAGCGGGGCCGTTTGATTCCGACGGGCCCGGACACGGTGCTTACCGAGCACTGCGTTCCCGTCGTGGTCGGAACCGAAGAGCAGATCACCGAACTCGACGCGCTGTTCGTGATCTATCACGACCTCGACGCACCGGTCCTCGTGATCGGCGGCGGCACTGTGGGGCGCGCCGTGGCAGCCGCGCTGAGGGAGCGCGAGGCCAGTGTCACGATTCTGGAGCGCGACGACAGCCTCCGCGCCGAACTCGAGGCGCTCGGTTGCGAGGTCATCGTGGGCGATGCCGCGAACCTCGAAACGGTGAAGGCCGCCGGCATCGATGAAGCGACGTCGGTGGTGCTCACCACGAACGACGATGCCACGAACATCTTCCTGGCGATCTACTGCCGGAAGCTCAATCCCGGAGCGCGGATCGTCAGCCGGATCACGAATGACTGGAACCTCGAAGCGATCCACCGCGCCGGGGCAGATTTCGCACTGAGCCATGAGTTCGTGGCCGTTCAGACACTGCTCTCGTTCGTCCTCGGCAACGACCTGGTCGTGATGGGCGAGGACAACGACGTCTTCTTCGAGCCCGTGCCGGCGCGATTGGCCGGCGCCCTGCTTTCGGATAGCGGCATTGGCGGCGAGACCGGACTCGCCGTGGTCGCCATCCGTGAGAACGGCAACTTGATCTCGAACCCGGCGGGTACGACCGAGCTGCGGGCGGGCGCCGAGCTGGTGCTGATCGGAAACGCCAACCAACGCCGACGCTTCCGGGAATTCTCTGACTCCGACTAACGAGCAGAGCCGGCGCGGGCCGTGAAGATCGGCAGGTCCAGGGTCGAAACGACACCGGGTGGGGCGGTGCAGACGGTCGGGATGGCATTCACGACACGCATCGCCGTCCCGAGAATTCCCGCGGTGTTATGGTCGCCATCCTCACCGACCGGTTCGATCTCGCAGGTGAAGCTCGGCGAGCCCTCGATCTCGATGCGGTAGCCGGAGCTCTTGTCGCCCGAGAGCTGCTCCCAATCTGGTCCGATATCGTCGCGCAGGCGGTTGGCATGGCCGGCCACGATCATCGGTTTGCCATCCACGATTCCCTCGACCGCGAACCGTACGCCGGCGCAGGTGCCGGCCTCGATCCGGCCCATCGAGGTATCGAAGCTGTCCGGCGCCGGGGCGCGCTCGGAAGATTCCCGGATCTCGTCTAGTTCGACGCCGAGGGCATCGGCGGCAAGCAGCACCATCGAACCCCAGCCGCCCTTGATCACGCCGGGCTTCAGCAGTGGAGCCGTGTAGTCCATGGGTTTTCCGAACCCGAAGAAGACGCCGGTGAAGCCGGGATCTTCGTAGGTGGAGTAGTCCATCAGTTCATAGACGCGCAGGGCGTCGAGCCGTTCGCAACACGCGGCCAACGCCAGCGGGATCACGTCGCCTGACCAGCCCGGGTCGAAGCCGGAGGTGTAAAGGGTCGTCTTCCCTTCGAGACAGGCGGCTTCGAGGGGCTCCACGAGTTTGCGACTGGCAAACGGTGGATACACCAATGACACGATCGAAGTGTTCACCACGTTGATGCCCGCTTTGAGGATCCGGCACAGCTCTTCCACGGTCTCCATCGGCCGCGTTTCTCCTTGGGCCGCATAGCAAACGCAGTCCGGCGCGAGAGCGAGCAACGCCTCCACATCGTCGCTGGCCAGGATTCCCGTCGCGTCGCCGTCCCAACCGCAGAGGTCGGCGGCATCGCGCCCGATCTTGGCAGCCGAGTGCGCATGCACACCGACGAGTTCGAGCTCCGGATGCCGCAGGATGCCGCGCAGGGCCGGTTGGCCAGCGTTCCCGGTGGACCATTGAACGACGCGGAGCGGGGCTCGATCGGGATTCTCCATCTCGCGATGCTACCGCGGTCATCCTGATGGGGCGTGGGGCCGAGGCTCCCGTTCGTCGACAGCTCTGGGGTACCGTTCCAGCTGGAGGGATGACATGGCCGCACTGGATGGACTTCGAATCCTCGACATGACCCAGTACGAGGCCGGGCCCTCGTGCACGCAGTCGCTTGCCTGGATGGGTGCCGACGTCGTCAAGATCGAGTCGCCCAGCATTGGCGACCCGGGTCGGGGCGTTGCAACCGGAACGTCGTACTCGCCGTACTTCTGCAACTGGAACGCCAACAAGAAGAGCCTCACCCTCGACCTGACCAAGCCCGACGGGCATGCCCTGCTACTCCGCTTGTTGCCTCGCTTCGACGTGTTCGTCGAGAACTATGGCCCCGGCGTTGTCGAGCGGCTGGACCTGACCTACGAGCGCTTGAAGGCTGTGCACTCGAACCTGATCTACGCGCAGGTGAAGGGCTTCGGACTGAGTGGCCCCTATGCCGCGTACAAGAGCTACGACATGATCGCTCAGGCGGCGGCCGGAGCCTTTTCGGTGACGGGCTATCCCGACGGACCGCCGCTGTGTCCGGGGCCGACGACCGGCGACTCCGGGACCGGGATGCAGCTCGGAATGGCGATCCTGGCGGCGTACATCCAGAAGCTCCGTACAGGCGAAGGCCAACACATTGAAGTGTCAATGCAGGAGGCCATGACCTACTTCATGCGGACGCGTATCTCGTTCCAGGCCGACTGGGGTGCCGCGCCGATACCGCGGACGGGAAACGGGCTCGGCCCACCGACGGATCTCTATCCGTGCAAGCCCTTCGGTCCGAACGATTGGGCGTACCTGATCTGCGTCACCGAGCGACACTGGGACGCCCTGTGCCTTGCCATCGGTCGATCGGACCTGATCTCGGATCCACGTTTCGGGAGCGGTCTGGCTCGGGCAGAGAACGGTGCGGCATTGTTCGAAGAAGTCGCCGCCTGGACTCGTCAACGCACCAAGCATGAAATGATGGCCCAGCTCGGCGAGGCCGGTGTGCCCTGCTCGGCGGTCCTCGATACCCGGGATCTGCACGATGATCCCCACTTGAACGAGCGCGGATTCGTACATACGTTGGACCACCCCGAACACGGAAAGGTCAGGCTCCTGGGGTGGGCACCGCGCATGTCGGCCAGTTCGGTATCGCTCGAACCCGCGCCCCTGCTCGGGGAACACAACGAAGAGGTTCTCATCGCGGAACTCGCACTTTCGCCGGACGAGATTCGCGCACTTCGCGAAGCCGGGGCGATTCGCTAGGCGAGGGTCGAGAAAGAGTCTACCTGTCGACAGCCTGCGCGGGGCGGAGAAGGTCTTGAGGGGTGGGGTGGCTCTCGACTCTACGAGGAGGGCTCGTAGATCGCTCTTGCGGGCGGGCTTCTTGGATCGAGGACGTGCGGACTAGCGGTGCCAGGACGCGAGGACGCCGGTCGGGGCCGCGAGGACGGTTCAGCCTGGAGCGGCAGCGGGGTCCAAGAGAGGACCGGCTCGCCTCCAGCCCTCGTTGAGGAGCCAGGTGTGGGTGAATGCGACGGCCCGGGTTCCGGGTCTTCCTCTTGCCGCGACCACGAGATCGCGCGCGGACTGCTTCCAGCCCCCGAACCACCTCCCAGATGAGGCGGGATCAATTCGCACGCTGCTGGGCGCGCGTTTCATGTGCCGTCTGGCATTCATCAGCACATACCGCAGTGCGTTGCGCACCTGGGTCGGTGTCTTCAACAC
>JAJDAP010000010.1 GCA_029261795.1 Deltaproteobacteria bacterium | reverse complement strand
GCCCTCGGAACCGCGATCTGCGCGCGAACCGCCCTCCGCCGCCAGCGCGTCGACGGGGGGTACCTCCTCCATCTCGTCAGAACGACCGCTACTGGTAGCGAGATGCTCAGCCGCTTCTGGCTCGGCCAGGTCGAAGCGCAGGTTCCCGGCCTGCGACGACCACTCAACGCAATCCTCAACAGCCGGATGGTTCGGCCGCACCTGGTTTCCGACGGCAGCGCCCTCGACCTGCTCCGACATTGCTCCGATGAAATGAATCACCTTGCGCGGATCCTGCCAGCCCTCCAGGGGCGTTTCGGAGCGAAGCGGCCCTAGGGAGCCGCTGCACAGACCACCTCACAACGACCGTGAGCGGAAAACAGTGAACTCCCGGGGCTTCGCCTCGAGCCTTCGGGACGTTTGCCAGCGCCCGCCCGAGCGAAAAGCCTCCGGTCGTTTCCACGCAGTTTGCTCAGCCCAGGACGGCGCCTGGGGGCACCCTCCCTGTCTCCAGCCTTCGCCTGGCTGGCGGAATGTCCTGAGGGGTGGGGTGGCTCTCGACTCTACGAGGAGGGCTCGCAGGTCGCTCCTGCGAGCGGGCTTCTTGGGTCGAGGACGTGCGGACTAGCGGTGGCTGCACGAGGGGATGCCGGGCGGGGCCCCGGGGACGGTTCAGCCCGGAGCGGCAGCGGGGTCCAGGAGAGGACCGGCTCTCTTCCAGCCCTCGTTGAGGAGCCAGGTGTGCGTAAACGCGACGGCCCTCGTGCCGGGCGTTCCTCGTGCCGCGATCACGAGGTCGCGCGCAGAGCGCTTCCAGCCCCCGAACCAGCGACCGGAAGAGGCCGGATCGATTCGCACGATGCTGGACGGGCGCTTCATGTGCCGCCTGGCGTTCATCAGGACATACCGAAGTGCATTGCGCACCTGGGTCGGTGACTTCAAGACCACGTGGTGATACCGGTCCTTCAGGACCGGTCCAGAGCGCGCGAACACGCGATTCACCGCACGCGCGAGGCGCCCGCCCAGCGACTTCATCCCACGCCCGATCGACATCACATCCTCGAAACATCGTTCGACTCGCCCCACGCCCGCTCGCGCCATCGACCAGGACCCGAATGACTAACATCTATGCGAACCATCCCCTCAAGAGCCCTCCGGGACCCAACTCCGCTCGAGAGGCACCGACATCACATATCGGAAACAGCGTTCGCGTCGTCCCGCCGGCGCAGCGCCCGCCCTGCCGTCCGGTTCTACCCGCCGAGATCTGAAGCCAGGAGCTCCATGAACAACCCGTCGGACCAGGTTCCGTCGGGGCCGCGCTCGTATTGCCGCATCCGCCCGACTTCGCGGAACCCTGCTTTCGAATAGCATCGAATCGCGGCCGTGTTGTTTGCGGCGGGGTCGATGGTCAGCCGGTGGTGGCCCTCGACCTCGAACAGGTAGCGGGCCAGCAGCCGCACCACCTCCGTCCCGATACCCTGCCCGTGAACGGCCGGGTCGAGGAAGATGTCGAGCCCCGCGTGGAGATAGTCGGGATCCTCCTCGGCTTCCCATTGGATCGCGCCGAGGACCGTTCCGGTCGGGTCTTCGATCGCCAGAAAGTGGAGATTCTCGGACGCGATGGCTGCCCGGCAGTCCGCTTCGAGGTCGAGGCCGCGCCATCGCGCTAGCACCTCGGGCGTCGAGCGGATCGCCACCAGGCGCCCGATGTCTGCCTCCTCGGCTGGCCGGAGACTGATCCGCTCGCCCCTCAAGCGTTCCATGCCCGCCTCCGCGCAACTAGCGCACACCCCAGACCGGATGCGTCTGGGGGATCACGCGAACGTCGTCGAGCGATTCGCGCAACCGGGCGTGGAGCGCGAGCATGCGCTCCGCGCTCGGACGCTCGGTGACCCGTGCGAAAGGGGTCACCGGCTGCAGCACGACGCTCGCGTCGGGATGGAGCTTCGCCACGGCGTCCCGCGCGGCATCCACCTCGGCATCGGTGGTGCGCAGTGTCACCACGAGCTTGACGACACAGCGGGGCGCCTCTCTGGCAACCTCGAGGAACGCTGCGTGGCCGACATCGAACGGCTCCGCGACTGCGCCCTTCGGCTCGCTTTCTCGACGCACGTCGCTCGCGAGCTTCCAGTCCATCGAAACGATGTCGATGTGCGGGAGCACCTGGCGCAATGCCGTCGCGTGGAGACCATGGGTTTCGAGATGGATCTCCGAACCCAGCGCGCGAAATTCTGCAGCCAGCGCCGCACAGGCCTCGGGCTGGAGCAGCGGTTCCCCGCCAGTGAGACTCACGAACTCGTGGGGCACCGCGGCGAGCAGCGGCGCGCTGGCCGAGAGCGCGCGTTCCACCGTGAACGGGTTCGCGGCCTCCTCGAAATCGCCCTGGCCCGCCGTACGCTCCAGCCGCGCACGTTTCGCCGGCAGCCAGGTGTGCGGGGTATCGCACCAGTTGCAACGAAGGTCGCAGCCGCCGAGGCGCACGAATAGCGTCCGTCGCCCGACGTCGGGCCCCTCGCCCTGGATCGACGAGAAGATCTCGACGAGGTTCAGTTCCACGAGCTAGCCCTCGAGGATGGTCCGCCCCATCCCGATCTCGGCGATCAGCTCCTCGACCCGATCCGGATTGACGTCGGCGCCTCGTGCACGCAGACGCGCCACGTGGTCCTCATCGGGCAAGGCGTCGATCCAACCGAACTTCTCGGCGAGATGTTCGACCATGCCCCCCACGTCGACGGCACGTTTGCCGGTCACGTCGTCGGCCCCGAGGATGAAGACGTCGTCGTTCTCCATACGGGCGAACGAAAGCGCCACGCCGTAGCGCTCGCGGGCGATGCGCATGGCCATGTGGAGATCGAGCCCTTCCGGAACGTCGCCTGCAACCATGGCCATTCCGCCGAAGTGCACCAGCCGGAAGTCCCGACCGGAAACCCATTCGAGTTCCGGCGGCGACGGCGGCGCCACCGAACGCGCCGCCTCCTTCGCCAGGTCCGAGGGTCGGCCCGCCAGAAGCATCTCGAGGTTGCCCCGGTGCTCGCCGGTCTTGGTCGTGAGTTCACCGAGCCGCCACCACCAGACGCGCCCCCAGCGCTGGAAATCGTGCTGGGTGAAGCGTCCGGTCACCAGGTCCACGAGCTTGTCCGAGAAGCGGCTGCGACGCGTGCACTGGACCAGCACGTTCGGCAGCGAGCTGTGCCCACCCGGACGCACCTGCGCATAACTCTCACCGAGAAGGCTCTTCAGCTCTCCGAGATCTTCCGGCGGCCAGTCATGGTGATCGAACCAGACGAGCCGGCCCCGGTAGAGCGAGGCGGCTTGAAGCGCATCGCGCGCGGGTTTCGCGGCGAAACCGATCACGTAGATCGGTGTGTTCTCGCGCAGGTCCGTGGCCACGCCCCGGAAGAAGGTCATCAGGTCTTCCTGGGGATAGACCCAGATGCCCTCGATCTGACGGATCTCGCGGGCCAGCAGCACCGCCGCCGTGATCGACTCGCGATCGGCATGCGCCAGGATCGCGGCTCGGCCCTTCGGCAGGGCGCGATCTTCCTGCTCGGTGGAGCTTGCCGCTCGCTCTCCCGATTCGGAAACGGTGATGGCCGGCGCCGAACTCACACGCGCCCGACGTCGCCGCTCGCGCTCGAGACGGATGCGGTCGGCTTCGCTCTCGGGCTCGTCGCCCTCCTCTTCTTCGTAACTCGGAAGCTCGGTGAGCTCGAGATCCGGTGCGTCCGGCGAGAGCTCGAGCAGCTCATCGGCGTCGTCCTCATCTTCGGAGGCTGAATCCGCTGCGTCCGACGCATCGTGATCGGGACGCCGCCCGCGGCCGCCACGACCCTTGCGCCGAGCCCGCTCCTCGCGATCCGAACTCTCGCTCTCACTTGCGTCGCTGACGGTCTCCTCTTCGTCGGCCTGGCCGCCGCGGCGACGGCGCCGACGACGCGGACCCGGATCCGGCTCATCGCCGTCGTCGAGATCGAACATCGACATCTCTTCGAAGGCTGGCCGTGCCGGCGCTTCGGTTTCGGCCGCTGCGGAGGCCGCTGCGGCGCCGCCCTCGGGCGTTTCGTCGGCTTCGCCAGCCTCGCGATTTCGATTCCCGCCGCGACGGCGCCGACGTCGGCGCGGACGCTCCTCATCGCCATTGGCCTGCTCGACCGCTGCCTCGCTCGACGCCTCTCGCTCCGGAGAGGACGCCCGGCCTCGATCGGGTGCCGACTCGGCGCGCTCGGCCGGCGCCGGGCGCCGCTCCTCCTGTGCCGGCGCTGCCGGACGCGCCACCGGTGCGGAGGCGGCGGCCGGTGCCGGCGCTCCCAGATCGACGGCGCTGAAGGGGCCATCTCCCGCGCGTGCTTCGAACAGTTGCACCGGGACGGTGAGATGCTGGAGGGCCGCCCGGACCGCGGGTGCCACCTCGAGGCCGGCGAGTTGGATGCGCGGACGCACGCTCAAGCGAATCGGCGGCGGAGCCGCCTCGGTCAATGCCGCCAGAAGCGGCCCGATCGCCTGGGCGCCGCGGAGGATCTCGGCCAGTGCCACGAGACCGACCTTTTCGCGGCCACCGAGCAGGACCGGTACGCCATCGGCACCGACACCCACGGCGTCCACGGCTTCGCTGCCAGCGCCGGAGGCGGGCCACAACCGCAGCGAGTGCACACCGCTGTGGGCCGCCAGGCCGGCTGCGAGACGTCCGCGCAGGCCTTCTTCGCCATCGCGAACCTTTCGATCATTCGCGCGCTTACGGACCTGCCCCTCGAGTCGATCGATCACTTCGCCGAGGCGCACGTCGACCAGCGTGCTCGCGTTCCGACTCGGCAGCAGGGTTTCGAGGATGGCCCGATCGGCGTCGACGCGAAGTTCCGCCATCGGCGCGCCCGAGATCACGAGTTCGAGGCTCGCTCCGCGCGTGCGCAGGCCCCCATCATGCTTGGCCGCCAACGCTGCCAAGGCCTGGACCGCGGCCTGGAAGGCCGAGCGGGCGGCAGGATCGCCGAGTTGGTCGGCGAGTCGCATCGGCGTGACCGCGAGCGGGGCGACCTCGGCAACCGACGCTGCCTCGCCGGCGAGAACGACCGGTTGGATCGGACGGCCGAAGCCCATCACGGAAGCGAGCAAGCGGTGAGAGGCCGCATCCCAATGGGGCGAGGCGGCCGCCACGTTGGAGAGCTCGCCCTCGTGGCGGCTGTGCGCCACGATCGCGCCGATCACGGCGTCGATCGCCGACGTGGGACTGATCGCGACCAGCCAGTTTCCAGCCTCGGCATCGCTGCCCGTAGCGACCAGGGCCAACGAGCCGGGCACCTCGGTGTCGGGCACTCGGGCCAGCGTCTCTACGGGAAGGGCCTGCGCAGCGCGGCCGAGCCAGGACTCGTCGATCGAGCGCCCGCCCTCTTCGGTGCGGCGTCGTCGGCCGAATCGGCGTCTCATCACCATGGAAATCTCCTCAGCGCCCCGGGGCCCTCGCTGATGGGGCCGCACCGGACTGGATGTTCGAAAGGTCCAACGTACCTAGCGGCCCGCCGGGTGTTCCTCAAGGAAAACGGGCTGTTCCGCCTGGAACACCCACGTCGGCCCGGTCACGGGGTCACGATCGGGGAATCGGCGGCCTCCGCCGCCTCATCGGGGACGGGTCCGGCCTCAGCGGCTTCGAGGGCCGGACGGAGCGGTAGTTCGAGAAGCAAACGGGCTACGGGATCGTCCCGAAGTTCGCCGCTTCCGGCGAAGACCTGGGCCGCCGCCAGGCAGGCCCGCGCGGCGCCGTCATCGTCGCGCTTCCAGAAGCTCCAGGCCGAATCCTGCAGGCGGATCACGGCAACCTGGCGTGCTTTCTCATCGAACACTTCATCGGCCGCCGCAGCCACGATCTCCTGGAGCTGCTCCTGTTTGGTCGAGCCCGAGACGATCAACGGGCTGTCGGCGGCCGTGCGGAGGCGCTCGACCAATTCGACGAGCACCTCCTGGTCGGCGGGCCAGGGCCCGATGCGGCCCGCTTCCACGAGCTTGGCAGCGTCCTCTGGCGTGGCATCGCCGACGGCCAGAGCCGACGCGACCTCCTCCCCCGGGAAGGCGGTGCCTTCAGGTGCCTCGGCCACCCGCGTTCGCCAATCCGTGAAGCCCTTGGGAAAGGGTTGACCGGTCGGGTGGACGGCCGCCGCCCGCGCCACGACCGCGCGCGCCACGTCGAGGGGCACCTCGATGGCCGGAAACGCTTCGCGCTTCGTGAGATCGCGCAGGAACGCGCGTACCCGGCTACGGCTGGCGCTGTAGACATCGAAGCCGACGATGCCGCGAGCATCGTCCACGACGATCTCGAACAAGCGGGCGCCACCTTGGGGGTGGGGCTCGAGTTGATAGGCGAAACGCGCGCCCATCGGATCGAGGGGCGAGAGCCAGGCCCCTTCGATGCGATCTTCCACGCCACCGATCCTCGCTACGGTCACTGTGGGTGCCCTCTCGGGCAGCGCGACACCGCTTGATCGCAGGCGATGCAGGGCGCGACGCAACACCTTGCGGCCCGGCTTCGGCAAGCCTTCATCCGAAACCGCGAGCAGGATCCGAACGCCCTCTTCTTCATCCATCCAGGCCTCGGCGAGTTCGCCAGCGGCTTCGGGAGCCTCGGCAAGCAACCAGCCGAGGAGACGGGCCGCACCGGCGTCGTCGAGGGAATCGAGCAGTTGATAGGCGTCGCCGTTGGCCGGTCGGATCTCGTCGGCGAGGTCCTCGTTGGCGCTGGCGGCCGCTTCGAGAGCGTCGGCCAGGCTCACGCGTACGCTCCCTTTGGCGATGCGGGTGTGGTGATGGTGCTGGGCACGTCTGAATCCTCCTGCGCCGATTCTTGCCACCGATTCGTCGACCCGGCACCGACCACGAAGCTCACCGAACCGACCCTTGTGAGGGCCCGGCAGCGCCGAGCGCCATCCGCCGAACACCGCAGGCCCGATCTTCGTCGCGGTCGGGCTCGGCTCCTCGGAGGGTCATCAGCTTTCCAGCAGCTTCTCGTGCTCGGCCAGGGCGAATCGATCGGTCATCCCGGCGATGTAATCCGCAATCGCGCGAGCTTCGCCCTCCTCACCGAAACGCGCCACCACGTGGGAAGGCAGCCGCTCCGGCGCCTTGGAATACGCCCGGTACAGCCCGGCCAGCTTGTTGGCCGCCTCCTCGCTCACCGCGGCAACCTGGGGGTGCTGATAGAGGTGGGTATAAAGGAATTCCTTCAACTGGCGCTTCAAGTTGCCGGTTTCCTTGGAGTAACGAACAAGCCGCCCTTTCGTCGCGCGAACCTGCTCGACGCTCTTGGGCCGAGCCTCATCCAGAGCACGGCCAGTCGCCTCGATCAGGTCGGTCACCAACCGGTTGATCAACCCCACGATCACCTGGGCCTGCAGGATCGAGGCGTCGACGTCGCGATCCAAACGTGCGGCCACGCTCTGCTCGGTCTCGGCCCAGAGGGAACAGCTCGACAGTAGCGTGGGGTCGAGCAGGCCCGAGCGGATGCCGTCGTCGAGGTCGTGATTCAGGTAGGCGATCTCGTCGGACAGATCGGCGACCTGGGCTTCGAGGCTGGGTTGTTCGCCGATCTCGGGAACTGCGACAGGATGGGTCCAGCGGCAGCCGTGCTTGAGAATTCCCTCGCGCGCTTCCCAGGTCAGGTTGAGACCGCGAAATTCCGGGTAGCGATCCTCCAGCCAATCGACGATGCGGAGCGTCTGGCGGTTGTGATCGAAGCCACCCTCCTCACGCATCACAGCGTCGAGCACCTTCTCACCGGCGTGACCGAAAGGGGTGTGGCCGAGATCGTGTGCGAGCACGATCGCTTCGGCCAGGTTCTCGTTGAGCCGCAAGGTTCGCGCGAGGGTGCGCGCGATCTGGCTTCCCTCGAGCGTGTGCGTCAGGCGATTGCGATAGTGATCGCCTTCGTGCGGAACGAACACCTGGGTCTTGTACTGGAGGCGACGGAACGCACGACTGTGGACGACGCGATCACGATCTCGCGCAAATGCGGTTCGATAGGCGTGCTCGGCCTCGGCATGAATGCGACCGCGGCTTTCGGCGCTGGCCTGTGCCCAGGGTGCGAGTCTGGCGAGCTCATCTCGCTCGGCTTCGAGTCGATCGCGCGCCGGGCTCAACGCGAATCCTCCTCTTTCAGGATCTCGCGTAGGCGCTCTCGATCTTCCGGCGAGACCTCGCCGTGGCTCTCGCGGCCGTCTCCTTGAACGCGACGCGAATCGTCACCATTCATCCACAACCACGCGGCGCAACCCGCCAGCGCCAATGCCACCACCACGATGATGCCGCTCCTCACGGGAGTGCCTCCGTCCCTACGTTCCACCGCAAGCACTGGGCCGGCCGCGCCGGGGAGAGAACGCGCGGCGGTGCGGTGCGCAGCGCCAAAGGTACCATCGGGCCATGTCGACGACACCCCGCTTGCTGCTCGGACCCGGCCCCTCCAACGCTCATCCGCGTGTGCTCGAAGCCATGAGCCAGCCCTTGCTGGGCCATCTGGACCCGGCCTTTCTCGAGATCATGAACGAAGTCCAGGACCGGCTGCGCGTGCTGTACGGCACCCAGAACGAGCTGACCCTGCCCCTCTCGGCGACTGGCAGCGCCGGTATGGAGAGCTGCCTCGCGAACCTGCTCGAGCGCGGTGACGAGATCGTGATCGGCGTGAATGGCGTCTTCGGCGAACGCATGTGTGCCGTGGCGACGCGAATCGGCGCCCGGGTCACGCGGGTGGAGGCGGAATGGGGAACGGCACTTCCGCACGAAGAGATGGAGGAGGCGATCGGGCGCGTCGCGCCACGCGTGGTCGCCTTCGTCCATGCGGAAACTTCGACCGGCGTCTGCCAACCGGTAGCCGAGATCGCCAGCGCCGCGCGAGACAGTGGCGCCTTCGTGGTCCTCGACTGCGTCACATCGCTCGCGGGCATCCCGGTGACGCTCGACGAATGGGGTATCGATGCCGCGTACAGCGGCACCCAGAAGTGCCTCTCCTGCCCGCCGGGGCTCTCGCCGATCTCGTTCAGCGCGCGCGCAGTAGAACACGTCCGCGCGCGCAAGACGCCGGTGCAGAGTTGGTACATGGATGTCTCGTTGCTGGCTGGCTACTACGGCGAGGAACGCGTCTACCATCACACCGCGCCGATCTCGGCGATCTTCGCTCTGGCTGAAGGCCTCCGTATCGTCGACGAAGAAGGCATGACCGCCCGGGAGGCACGCCACCGCCAGGCTTCGGCGGCGCTGATCGAGCGGCTCGGAGCACTGGGCTTCGAACCCCTGGTCGCGGCGGGCATCCGTCTCCCGCAACTAACGACGCTGCGCCTCCCCGCCTCGGTCATCGATGCGGGCGAAGCCACGATCCGGCGACGGCTCCTCGACGAGCACGGCATCGAAGTCGGTGGTGGCCTCGGAAAGCTCGCTGGCAACGTCTGGCGGGTAGGATTGATGGGCGAGAACGCCCGAACCGAGAGCGTCGAGCGCCTGCAAGCGGCGCTTCGCGGGATGCTCGATTAGCACCGCACCCGGGGCTTCGCGTCCGGCTCTGCCTCGGCTTGCGGAACGCCGCCAGGGGTGACACCCTTGCCGGCGTCGTTCGGGAGCCGCTCGCAAGATGGAGTGGCCTCGGAGGGAAGAGCCGTGAGAATCGGCCGCGGTCGCGCCACTGTGATCGGGGAGCCGAGGCGATGTTGATCCACTGGGTCTGAGGCGGAAGCTGAGGACCTGGGAAGGAAGTCGTCTCGACGCACGCGGGAAGCCGCGGAGACCCGTAAGCCAGGAGACCTACCCGGGCGGCGGGAAACCAGCAACTACTCTTCGCGGCAAGAGAGTGGTGCGGATGCGAAGCCACGCCGGATGTTCCGGCCTGCGAGTCGCTCCTCATCCCCGCGGAGGGTGCCAGGAGACACTCGATGCTTCTCGCACACCTCTGCGACCGAAACAGATTCGGTCGCTTACGGTCATTCGCTCTTCCGTTCATGGCCTTGCTCTCGATTCCATTCGCGACGTTCGCGGATGAGACCTCGGAGATCCCGATCATCGAGGCCGATCCCGTTACCGTCACCTCGACGCGCACGGCGCGCAGCGTGCTCGACGTGGCCGGCAACGTGACCGTCATCGATCGCGAACAGATCGAGAGCAGCGGCAGCCGGTCGATCGCCGACCTGCTGCGCCGCGAAGCCGGCATCTTCGTCACCAACACCACGGGCCACGCCGAGGGCACCACCGTCGAAGCGCGTGGCTTCAACAACGGTGGCGGCAACGGCTGCAGCACGCTCGTGCTGGTGGACGGCCGCCCGGTGAACGAGCCGGATACCGGCTGCCCGGATTGGTCATTCCTGCCACTCGAGAATGCCGAGAGCATCGAGATCGTGCGCGGTCCGGTGAGCGCAGCCTGGGGGAGTGGCGCCGTCGGCGGCGTGATCCACATCCATACCCGAGGCGCCGAGGGCAAGGACGGATTGCGCGGCGGCATCAGCGGCCACGCGGGGAGCTATTCGAGCGATGGCATCTCGGCCCACGCTTCAGGCCGTAGCGGTCCGGTCCGGGCGAGCGCCTTCCACGAGACCGCCGAATCCGACTCCTTCCGCGATCGCGCCGACTATCGAAGCGAGACGACCGAGGCGAGCTTCGGTGTCGACCTGGGCAAGGACCTCAGGTTCGACCTGCGCGGCGGCATCTCGTCACGGCGCAGCGAACGACCCGGCGCACTCGATCTGCAACGGGTGACCAATCGCCGGCTGCCCCAGACCGGCGGCGCGGATCGCGCCAATCGTCGGCAGCGGTTCCTTTCGGCCAGCGTCGAATGGGATGTGCGCGAGGACCTCCGCATCACGATCCGACCCCACCACCGACAGAGCAAATCTTCAGGGCTCCTGACCGGGACCTTCGTCGGCGGCAGTTTCGAGTTCGAGAGTGAGAGCGAGGTCGACACGCTGGGCCTCGACGCCCAGGCCGACTGGGATGGCGAGATCGCCGGGCGACCGATCCATCTGGTGGCCGGGGTGACCGTGGCCCAGGACGACATCGACGGCACCAGTCTCAGCACGACCTTCTTCCCGCCGTTTCCGGCCAGCCTCGACAGCGGCGAGTCGTCGGCGCGCCGCAAGACCGCGGCCGGCTTCCTGCAGGCCGAGATCTGGGTGCGCGACGACGTGCTGCTGTCGCTCGGTGCCCGTCGCGATCGTTCACGGCTCGAAGGCTTCTCCCGCTCGGTGCCCGCGTTCGGTGCGACCTCGGTGTTCGACGAGTCGGTTCGGCAGACCGCGTGGTCGCCGAGAGCCTCGGTCAGCTGGCGCCTTCACGAGAAGGGATCCGCCTACGCCTCGTTCTCGCGGGGAATCCGCTTTCCGAACCTCTTCGAGACCTTCGGCAGCTTCGGCTTCTCACCGGGCCTCCGGCCCGAGAAGTCGAAGAGCTACGAGATCGGCGGAAAGTGGCGCGACGAACGTCTCGAACTGAATCTGTCGATCTACCACTCGATCGTGAGCGACGAAATCTACTTCGTGTTCGACCCGGACCGCTCGAGCTTCGGCGAAAACGAGAACGTCGACCGGGTGCGGCACCGTGGCCTGGAACTCTCCGGGCGGATCCAGCTCCGCGAATGGCTCACAGCATACGGTTCCTACACCTACGATGACGTCGAGATTCGCAACCAGGATACCTTCGGCGACGGGGAACGGATTCCGATCACGCCGAAGCATCGCGGCACGATCGGCCTGGAGGCGACTCTGCCCCTCGGCTTCGAGGCCGGGATCAACGCCAACTACGTCGGCTCCCGGTTCGTCGCCAACTCGTTGGGCGGTGATCTCGGCAGCCTCGGCAAGTACGCCCGCTACGACGCACGGATCGGCTGGGGCACGGAGATCATGGAAGGCATGCGATTCCAGCTGGATGCCACCGGACACAACCTCACCGATCGCGTCTACAGCGAGTTCGCGGGCTTCAGCACCTTCAGCAAATTCGTCGGTTCTTTTCCCGCACCGGATCGCCACTACACGCTGGCGTTCCGGTTTACCATCGAACGATGATCCGAGCGATCACACTCTGCGCGCTCCTCGCGTTCGCCGGCTTCGCGCCGGCGAACGCGGGCGAGCCTGCGCCATTCGAAATCGATGCGATGCCGCTCGGGCCGAGCCCGCAGGAGCGACTCGACGAGATCCGACGCCGCGTCCAGGCCGCCGTCCACTACCCGGGCCGCGCGAGAGAACAGGGAATGGAAGGCACGACCCGCATCCAGTTCCAGGTGGGAAACGACGGTCTCGCCCGCACGGTGACCGTCGTCGAGACCTCGGGGCACCGCCTGCTCGATGCGGCCGCCGAACGCGGTGCCTTGGAAGCGGGCCAGCTCCCCGCACTCTATGGCTGGATCCGCATCCCGGTCGAGTTCGATCTCGAGAAGTCACAGCGCTCGGCGGCCAAGCTCGCCGAGTAAATAAATATCCCCCCGCCAAAGCCGGGGGCCTTAGTTGTGAGCCGCTCAAAGCGGCAATGATGACGTGACCGCAGAGCGGTCACTGGAGCCGATGTGCGAAAGGCTCCCTTTGCCACCACGCAATGGCAGGAGGATATGCACTCTTCGCCGTGATGGGGTCACTCCCCGGCTTTTCCGAGGTTACTCACTTGGGCTTCCGGCGCACTCGGCGAGCGCCTGAGCCCCCGCTTCGATGCTTAACAATAGTGCGGGTCGGACGCAGAAACCTGTACCAACCGACCCAAATGAGGGGCGCGGTCGTTCGACGTTCTGTGATATGAGACTCCCGTCGCTCTCTTGGGGGTCTCTCTATGCGTCGCGCACTCTTCGTCATCCTGGGTCTGATCGCCGTCGGGGGTGTCCTCTCCCCGAACAGAGTGAACGCCGTTCCAGTCACTTACGAGGTCTCTCTCGGCTCGTTCACGAGTTTCCAGCTCTCGGATCTGAACGGCGACACGACCGCTTGCCAGATCAACAGCGCGAACAACTGCCTCCAGCAGTCCGTCCAGATCACGGGCACTATCGTCCTCGACGATACGACCGGCCAGATTCTCTCGATGGCCTACTCGCTCTCCGGCACCGCCGTGGTCGATTTCGGAACGGATAGCTGGAACGACGTTCAGCAGCTTCACTTCTTCGCGCTCGGCTACGAGAGCGACGGCCCGGCGATCACGACGCTATTCGGCTTTCAGACCATGTCCGGGGAGTTCACATCCACGCTTGGCGTGACGGACGGCTCGGGGAACGTCAGCGTCGTTCCGGATCATGCGTTCGACGGAGCCAACGGCGTCTCCGCGTTCGTGCTGCTCGATACCTCTGGCGGCATCACCATCGACATTTCGGGCGCCAACGTGGGCACGCTCTGCGACCCGAACTCACCCACGGACTGCGGCATCGTCCAGGCGAACTTCAACCTGACGGGGTCGGTGGCGGCGCTCAGCGTTGCGTTCACGACCTCGCACGGAACGACCACCACCCTTCCTTCGATCGCCGTCACTGGCACCGTGAACCAGAGTGCGACCGCGGTCGACGTGGAGGGCGTCGCAGCCACCCTCACCGGGATGAGCTGGAGCGCGACCGTGCCACTGAACTCCGGCTCCAACGGCATTACGGCGACGGCAACACTGGGCACGGAGACCGCGATCGACCAGATTACCGTCGTTCAGGTCGTGAACCCGCCGCCGCCGGCCCCTGAGTTGCCCGAGTTGGATCCCGTCGACTCGGCGGTGCCGTCGACGGTCGCGGCTGCGACGGCATTCTTGTACTCCGGAGTGAACCCCGTGCAGACGGGTGTGCTGCCGGGAACGATCCTGGCGCCGCGCGCGGGCGTGATCCGAGGCCGGGTCCTCGATGGGAGTGGCTTCCCGCTCGAGAGCGTGGCGGTCACGGTCGTCGACCATCCCGAGTTCGGGCAGACCCTCTCGCGAGCGGATGGTCAGTACGACCTCGCCGTGAACGCCGGTGGTGCGTTGAGGCTCGAGTATGCCCGAGAGGGTCTGATCACGGTCTTCCGTACCAGCAGGCCGGAGTGGCGAGATTTCGATGTCCTCGATGATGTGGTGTTGCTG
>JAJDAP010000009.1 GCA_029261795.1 Deltaproteobacteria bacterium | reverse complement strand
CTTCCAAACATTAAACCTGGAAACTGGTGGAGTCCGTCCCCGCTCAGTCGAGCTGCCACCAGTGGAAGGCGGCGATTACGAGGGCGTGGTCGATCTCGCCGGATTGCATCCGGGCGGGGATCTCGTGCTGAGGCACGAGTTCTAGCTGGGTCTCTTCGGTGGCGCTGTTCTGGATTGCGCCCTCGGGAACGCAACCTTCTGCCAGGAAGGTGTGGACCCGGTTCCCGAACAACGCCGGGTTCGGGTTGGTGCTGCCCAGCAACCGCGCTGAAGCCGCGCGGTAGCCGCTCTCTTCGCGAAGCTCGCGGAGAGCGGCGGCCCCCGGCTCCTCGCCCGGGTCGACGATGCCGCCGGGAATTTCGAGTGTGTTGCGCCGCAAGCCGTGGCGAAATTGGCGCACCATCACGATCTCGCCTTGCGCAGTCAGCGGCACCACGTTGACCCAGTCTGCTGCGTCTATGCGATAGAAGGCGTGTACGCGACCATCCCGCGGCGATTGCGTAAAGCTGCGACTGACATCGAACACCCGGCAATCCTGAAGGCGCTCACGTCCGATCTCATTCCAGGGTTTCGGCTCACTCATTCGACCGAGACTAGCCCGCGCTCGAACGCCTTCCCCTACCATGCCTGCTCGAATGGATGGCAATCTTCGGAATATCGTCGGCTGGCGCCGTGGCGGACACCTCTTCATGATCGGCGTGGCCATCATTTGTGGTCTTGCCGGCGCCTTCGGGGCCGTCGTCTTCCGGTTGCTGATCCGCATCTTCCAGGCGCTCTTCTTCGAAGGCGCCGATGGCGTCGTCGCCGTATTCGAAGAGGGCATGCTGGCGGAGGCAGGGGATCCGCGCGAGGTCGCGGGCCACCTCGATGCATGGCGGGTGGTGCTGATTCCCGCGATCGGCGGCTTGATCGTAGGCCCGCTGGTCTGGTTCCTCGCGCGCGAAGCCAAGGGCCACGGCGTCCCTGAAGTGATCGAAGCGATCGCAGTACGCGGCGGCGTGATGCGGCCACGGGTCGTCGCTGTGAAGACACTGGCATCGGCGATCTCGATCGGCACCGGCGGCAGCGTCGGCAGAGAGGGCCCGATCGTCCAGATCGGTTCCGCGATCGGAAGTGTGCTCGGGCAATGGCTGAAAGTCCCGACGCGGCAGCTTCGCACCATCGTCGGCTGCGGTGCAGCCGCCGGGATCGCGGCGACCTTCAACGCACCGATCGCGGGCGCGCTGTTCGCTGTCGAAGTGGTGGTGGGCGATTTCGCGGTCACCCAGTTCTCGCCGATCGTCATCTCCGCCGTCGTCGCAACGGTGGTCTCCCGCTACTTCCTAGGCAACACCCCGGCCTTCTCGGTGCCCGAGTACGAAGTGGGTGGGCCGCTCGAACTCCTCCCGTTCATGGTCGTGGGTCTGGCCGCGGGGATCGTCGGCACGATCTTCGTCAAGTTTCTCTACCGGACCGAAGATGCCTTCGGGAAGATCCCGATCCCCGAATGGTCGAAAGCCAGCCTCGGTGGCCTCCTGATCGGCGGGATCGCGCTCCAGTTTCCGCACATCCTGGGCGTGGGCTACAGCACGATCGGAGACGCGCTCACCGGCCAGCTCTCCATCACGATGCTAGGCCTGCTGCTCGGAATGAAGCTGCTGGCAACCTCGATCACGATCGGTTCCGGTGGCAGCGGCGGGATCTTCGCGCCCTCCCTCTTCCTCGGCGCGATGACCGGCGGCTTCTTCGGCAAGATCATGAACGAGTGGTTCCCGAACTTCTCGTCGGATTCCGGGCTCTACGCCCTCGTGAGCATGGGCGCCGTCGTCGCCGCAACCACCCACGCGCCGCTCTCGGCCATCATCATCATCTTCGAACTCACCCAGGAAATCGACGTGATTCCGCCGGTGATGGCGGCCGCCGTCGTTTCCAGCACCCTCGCGATGCTGCTCTCGCGCGATTCGATCTACACGATGAAGCTCACGCGCCGCGGGATCGACCTCAAGAAGGACGACGACCCGAACGTGTTGAAGAGCATGTTCGTACGAGAGATCGTCGACGAGGACCCGGGCGTCGTGCTCGCTTCAGCGCGTCTCGATGAGGTGCTGACCCAGGTCGTGGAGGGTGGCCACAACGAGCTGTTCGTGGTGAACGAAGCCGGGGAATTGTTGGGCGCGATCCACTTCTCGGAGCTTCGCCGGGTCATCATGGAGCAGGATGCCCTGCGCGGTGTGATCGTCGCAGGAGACCTGGTCGAAGCGCCGCGGGCTCGCGTCACCCCCGAGGACGATCTGGCCCTCGCCATGCAACTCTTCTCGAACCACCATGTCGAAGAAGTTCCCGTCGTCGACCCCGAGGATCCCCGCAAGCTGATCGGCTCCATCCTCCAACGCGACGTCATCGCCGCCTACAGCCGCGAAGTGATGCGCCGCGATCTCGCCGGCGGCATCGGCTCGACCGTTGCCGTCGTCGACCGGGTGCACCAGGTCGATCTCGGCGGCGGCTTCGTGGTGCAGGAGGTCATTGCACCGCGCGAATTCGTCGACAAGACCCTCGCCCAACTCGATCTTCGCGCCCAACATGGCGTCCAGGTGCTGCTTCTGCGTACGCCTTCCGAAGACGGTGGCCGCACCATCCGCGTCCCCGGCCCGCACGACGTCGTTGCCGCCGGCGATCGACTCGTCCTGGCCGGACCGAAAGACGCGGTGGATACGATCGCCGGTCGTTGAGCCCGGACCAGATGCCAGACCAGCGACGGAGCTACACTCGCAGCTTGATGGCCCCCAGGATCGAATACACCAGCTGCAGCAATCAGGGACTCGTTCGAAAACGCAACGAGGATGCCTGGTTGGAGCTCGCGCTCGAAGACGGAGGGCATGTCTTCGTGGTATGCGACGGAATGGGCGGTCACGCCGGCGGAAACATCGCCAGCCAGCTCGCAGCGGATTCCATCGGCGAGTGGTGCAGCGCTTCGACGGAAGAGCCGGAGAAGCAGCTTTGTTCCGCGATCGAAGCCGCCAACCGGAGCATCCTCGAGCGCGCCGCTTCGAACCCCGAACTCCATGGGATGGGAACCACGGTCGTCGCGATCCATCTGGGCCTCGATGGAGCCTGCACCGTCGCCCACGTGGGCGACAGCCGCGCATATCGGCTGCGCCACGGCCGGCCCAGCCAGCTGGAGCAGCTCACCGACGACCATTCGCTCGTCGGCCGGTTCGTTCGCGAGGGAACGCTTTCCGCGGAGGACGCGGAGATGCATCCCTATCGGAACATGGTCGAACGGGCACTAGGGCTGGATCAGCCCCTCGAGGTCGAGCTTCGGTCGCTGGCAACAGATCCTGGCGATCGACTCCTGCTCTGCTCGGATGGGCTGAGCTCCGAGGTCCCGGACGATGAGATCGCCCAGATCCTGGAGGTCGAGGACGTCGACGAAGCGGCGACCCAGCTGGTCGATGCCGCGATGGCGCACGGGGGCCGGGACAACATCACGGTCCAGGTCATCGAACTCGGGTTGAACGGCGGCCAGTCCGACAAGGCAACGGGTGGCGGGCGGCTGGCGCGGCTGTGGGCCTCGCGAAAACGCTTTCGCTTCGGCTGATCTCCCGGCACCGCGACTAACACCTTTGACCCACTCTCACTGGGCGCGATTCGAAGCCGCCCGCGAGGTAGGATGAGCACGATCGAAGAATCTCGCCAGGAACTGGATCAGGGCGAGCGTTTCGACGCGATCGTCATCGGGGCGGGTTTCGCCGGCCTCTACGCGCTGTATCGGCTGCGGGAGGCTGGCCTGCGTGTGCGCGTCTACGAGGCGGGCGATGGCGTCGGCGGCACCTGGTACTGGAACCGCTACCCCGGCGCGCGCTGCGATGCCGAGAGCCTGGCCTACTCCTTCTCGTTCTCGCCAGACCTCGAGCAGGAATGGGAGTGGACGGAACGTTATGCGACGCAGCCGGAGATCCTGCGTTACATCGAGCACGTCGCCGGACGTTTCGACCTGCTGCGCGACATCCGCCTGGAACGGCGCGTCGCAACCGCCCACTACGAAGACGAAGCCCAGCTCTGGAACGTCACCACGGAACAGGGAGACCGGGCCCGCGCGCCGCTCTGCATCATGGCGACGGGCTGCCTCTCGGTTCCGAAGGCCCCGGACGTTCCCGGCGTCGAAACGTTCACTGGGCCGCAATACCTGACCGGCCTGTGGCCCCACGAAGGTGTGGATTTCACGGGCCAACGCGTCGGCGTGATCGGCACCGGCTCCTCGGCCATCCAGGCCATCCCGGTCATCGCCAAACAAGCCGCGCAGCTGACCGTCTTTCAGCGCACGCCCAACTTCAGCGTGCCCGCACACAACCACCCGCTCGAGGACGATTTCGTCCGTCAGTTCAAACCCAACTACCGGGAGCATCGACGCTTCCACAAGCTCGGCCTGGCCGGCGGCTTCGGCGATACCGAAATCGAGCCGCGCGAGCGAACGCCAGCCGCCGAAGCCGTGATGGCGCTTTCGGACGAGGAGTTCACAGAGATCTGCGAGGACTACTGGGCGACCGGCGGCGCACGCTTTCTCGCCGCAATCGCCGACACCATGCTGAAGGACGAGGCCAACCAGCGGGTCGCCGACTTCGTGCACCAGAAGATCCAGGCCATCGTGAAGGACCCGGCCACGGCAGAGGCGCTGTGCCCGACCTCGCACCCGATCGGCTCGAAGCGGATCTGCGTCGATACCGGCTACTTCGAAACCTACAACCGCGACAACGTCCGGCTGGTGGATCTCACCAGGACCCCGATCGATCACGTCACGGCCGACGGAATCCAGACCTCGGCCGAGCACGTTCCGTTCGACATCCTCGTCCTCGCCACGGGTTTCGACGCCATGACCGGGGCGCTACTCGGCATCGACATTCGCGGCGCCGCAGGCGAACGTCTGCGTGACAAGTGGGCGGCCGGCCCGCAGACCTACCTCGGGCTGATGGTCTCGGGCTTTCCGAACTTCTTCACGATCACGGGCCCCGGTAGCCCCTCGGTGCTGAGCAACATGATCGTCTCCATCGAACAGCACGTGGATTTCATCATGGATTGCCTCGCGCACATGAAGGCAGAGGGCGTCGATCAGGTAGACGCCGAAGCCGAAGCGGAGGCGCAGTGGATGGCGCACGTAAGCGAGATCGCCAACGCGACGTTGATGCCGAAGGGCGGCTCGTGGTACCTGGGCGCGAACGTGCCGGGAAAGCCGCGCGTGTTCATGCCCTACGCCGCCGGTGTCGGCGTCTACCGCGAGGTCTGCGAGCAGATCGTGGCCGACGATTATCGCGGCTTCGTGTTCTCGCGCTCAGCCGAAGCAGGCTGACGCGGGTTCAGAGCATCTCGTCGATCACGAGTTCGATGCCCTCGTCTCCGGGCGAGTGCGCGCCCTGTGCGGCGCCCTCGAGATCACCCGGGTTCTTGCTGATCGCGTTGCCGTCGGCATCGACGCGAGCCGTGATCGTGAAGGGACCCGTGAAGGGCATCTGCTGGATCATGCGGTGCTCGGGACCGATCGCGAACGCGAGCGGGAACTCCGGGTCGGGAATGCGCAGCACGGCGGTGGGCGGGCCGGCGGCGCCCATTCGTGCGATCACGAAGAGGATGGCCCCGTCGGGGACCTGGCCCGCGAGTTCGGGCGCCAGACTCAGGACACCTCGGACGGCCTCGCCAGAATTCGAGCGCGCCTGGGGCGGTGCCGAGCCGCGTGCGGCGGCTCCGGTCGCTGCCTCCCCGGCCGGCGGCATGATCGGCGAGCCCTCGACTTTGGCCCCCTCCGGGAAGATCCGAGCCAGATCGGGCTCTTCCACGGCGTCGTCGGTGAAGGGCTCGACGTTCCGATCGCAGCCGGCGAGGGCGACGGCACAGCTGAAGGCGAGGGCCAGGGAGAAGGTTCGGGTCGGCATCGGCGGAAGCTAGCCGTAGCGTCTCGCCCTTGCCTCTCAACGCGCTAGCTTCGTGCCCTGAGCCTAGGGGTGGATCCCGGCCGGGCATGGTGCGCGGCAGTGTGGTCCTGAGAAAAGACCCTTGGAACCTGATCTCGTTCGCGCGAGCGTAGGGAAGGCTCGGCTGTCAGCGACTAGATGGGGAGTGGTGCTGCCACGCCCCGCCGTCACGGCCGGACCCCCGACGTTCCCGAACCAAGGAGCGTCGCGATGTCCGCATATCCGTACCCGCCGTTGGGCAACGATCCGTCCTCGAACCACGAGGGCACGACCCCGGGAAGCTTCGCCAACGCCCCGGATGTTGGCGGGCCGCTCAGCTTCAGCTCGCCGGATACGCCCGGCATGCCGCCGGTCTCCGCCAAGACGGCGTGGGATTTCATGCCGGCCGGCTGGAGCCGTAGCGAAGAGACGGGCTTCGCCATCGCGCCGGAAGGCTTCGTTGCGATCACGCAGCTCGAGCATGCGCGGCTCGGCATCATCACACCGCAGATGGAACGGGTCGCGGCGCGCGAAGAACACCTGAGCGCCGCCGAGGTGCGCGACGAAGTTGCAGCCGGCCGCATGGTGATTCCCGCGAACCTCGTGCACCTCGAACACCAGCTCGATCCGATGGCGATCGGTCGCGCCTCGAAGACCAAGGTCAACGCCAACATGGGCGCCTCGCCGCTCTCGTCGGGAACCGACGCCGAGGTCGAGAAGCTCCAGTGGGCCGAGAAGTGGGGCGGCGACACGGTGATGGATCTCTCCACCGGCGGCGATATCGACGCCTGCCGCGAAGCCATCATCGGGGCTTCGACGGTTCCGATCGGCACCGTGCCCATCTACTCGATGATCCTCGGCAAGCGCATCGAGGACCTCGACGCGCAGGCCATCCTCGAAGGCATCGAGCACCAGGCGAAGCAGGGCGTCGACTACATGACCGTGCATGCCGGCGTGCTGCAGGAGCACCTGCCCTACGTCGAGAAGCGCTTGATCGGCATCGTCTCCCGCGGCGGCTCGCTGCTCGCGAAGTGGATGATCGCCCACGGCAAGCAGAACCCGATGTACACGCTCTGGGGCGAGATCTGCGACGTGCTGCGCCGCTACGACGTGACCTTCTCGATCGGCGACGGCCTGCGCCCCGGCGGCCTGGCCGACGCTACCGACGCGGCCCAGCTCGCCGAACTCGAAACGCTAGGCGAGCTGACCGAGGCCGCCTGGCAGCACGGCGTCCAGGTGATGGTCGAGGGCCCCGGCCACGTCCCCTTCGATCAGATCGAATACAACATGAAGCTCCAACGCCGGCTCTGCCACGGCGCCCCCTTCTACGTGCTGGGCCCGCTGGTGACGGACATCTTCCCGGGCTACGACCACATCACCAGCTGCATCGGCGCCACCGCCGCCGCCTACCACGGCGCCAGCATGCTTTGTTATGTCACGCCGAAGGAGCACCTCGGCCTCCCGAAGAAGGACGACGTCAAACAGGGCTGCGTGGCCTACAAGATCGCGGCCCACGCCGCAGACGTGGCCCTCGGCATTCCGGGAGCCCGCGACCGCGACGACGAGCTCACCAAGGCCCGCGCCGCACTCAACTGGGAAAAGCACTTCGAACTCTCCTTCGACCCGGACCTGGCCCGCGCCTTCCACGACGAAGACCTCGACGTCGACACCGACTTCTGCGCCATGTGCGGCCACGACTGGTGCGCGGTCCGCATCTCCAAGGAGATCGTCCAGTTCGTCTCGGGCAAGGACGAAAGCTACGCCTGGCAGAGCCCGAAGATCAGCGAAGCGCTGACATCCGAGCAGCAGGCCATCCTCGAACAACGCGGCGTGCTCTCACCGGATGAGATCCACCGGCTGGCGGGGAAGACGAAGCGCCAGGTCGGGGCGGAAGACGGGGAGAAGGCCGACTGCCATAGCGACTACGTGGAGCGGGAGGGGGCGGAGCGGATTCAGGAGGCTTAGGTGCGTTGGCGTGCGACCTGCTGCCTTCCAAGCAGCATGTCGGAGGTTCGAGTCCTCCTCGGGGCGCCATGGGAACGCGAGCGATGTCAGGTGCTTGCGCCCGCAGCGGGCTAATTCGATCGGTTCCAGAGCGGCCAGATGTAGCGGCGCCGGTTCCCGTCAGTTCCGCCCGCTACCGGGACGAGTGCGCCGCGGCTCGCGCTCCGAGTGCCAGCAGGGCGATCGCCAGCAGGCCCATCGGAGACGGCTCAGGGATCGTCGCGGTGAAGACGCCGGTATTTCCGTTCCTGAAATAGGCCACGAAGCCAATGGTGTTTCCCGAGATCGCGTCGAATCCGAGATCGACAAAGTACACCGTCTCTCCGTCCAAGGTGTCGCCGGCCCCGACGACGCGGAAGAGGGAGCCGCCATGGGTCGTGTAGAGAGCCCACTGGGCGGCACTGTCCGCTGCGGAGAACACCACTGCGCCATCGTCGATCGCGTAGGCGTACGCGAACTCCGTGAAGGTGCCGATTCCGCCCGGCGCCGACATGGACTGGTCAGCGACCACGCTCAGAGCCCCGCCCGAACTGACGTAGATGCCCTGCTGGTTCTCCGCTCCCGTTCCTCTGAACAGGATCGTGCCGTCGGACACGACAGGGCCGGCGAAGCCCGCGAAGTTTCCGACGCCCCCGGGGATCGCGGTCGAAGGGCCCGCGACCACGACCAGCCCATCGTCACTCGTGCTGTAGATCGCGCCATCGGTCCAGAGGGCGACCTGGCCGTTGCTGATCGTGCCGCCTCTGATGGACGAGAAGCCGTCGGCACCGCCTGAGACAGGGGTGTTGGGGTCGATCACGACCGAGAGCGAGCCAAGAACTCCGCGGTAGATGCCGGCCGGTATACCCGTACTCGTTCTCGACTGGAAGAGGGCCTCGCCGGCCGAGTAGTCCGTTCTGAATGTGAACCCTGGGAAGTTCCCAGCACCACCAGGGATGGCAGTACCGAGGTCTGCCACCAGAGCGGACCCGCCCGCTACCGCGTCCGCGATGTAGACCCCCTCCTGGATCCCAGAGCCGCTGCCGGAGAACGGAATGAGCCCGTCCTCGAAGTTACCCATTTCGATCCAGCGAAAGCCCCCCGACCCACCGGGTATCGGGTCGCCTTGTACCGCCACGGCGTGAAGTGATCCACCCGCGGTGCTGTAGATGCCCTGGGGGTTGTGACCGCCCTGGAACGCCACGGCCGTGCCGTCGACGGACACGGAGCGGAGGGTGTCGGACGCGAAGGTCTCGTCCCCGCCAGGAATCAGCGTGTAGAGGTCCACGATCCTGGTGAACGTAATCGTGGTGGCGAGAGCCGCCGATGGTGCAGACGCACCCAACCCAAACGATACGAGCAGCCCGAACAAGCGGGCTTTCGCGAGCCGCCCCATGGACCGCTTCCTCCCTCGTCGGCTAAGTGGTCACAACAACGGCAAAGTGGCACTTCGGCAGTGCCTTGTTCCGCTGCGTCGTGCTGTCTTCTCGTTAGTAGCACTCCTTGACGACGCCTAGCGCCGAGGAGCCCGCCCGACCACCGACCGACACGCCGCGACCAGCGCCGGAACGAACAAATCGGCCCTCGTGACGCAGGAACTGTGGTCGCCCTCGATGGAGTGGATCGTCGCGCCCGGGATCGAGGCGGCGAGCCTGTGTTGGCGGCGCGGGGGTACGAGGGTGTCTTGCTCCGTCACGACGACGGCGGCTGGGATACCGAGTTCGCCGATCCATGCCTCGGAGCTGAAGCGGCCGAGCGCGGCAGCCGCATCGAGGACGGCGCGGGGTTGGGTGCCCTCGAGGTCTGCGTCGATCACGGCGCGCAGTTCCGGGTCGCTGATCTGCCCGATCAACATGGCACGCAGGCTCGCACGCCACATGCCTCCGGGGACGGCGCGCGAAGCCACGGAGAGGAGAGGTGCCAACAGCCGTGCGCGTCGTTGGGGGCCGCGATTGGCGAATTTGCGCGCGGTCGCGCACAGGACGAGCCCTGCGATGCGTTCGGGGTGACGGTGGGCGGCGAGCGAGGCAATGGGGCCACCCATCGAATATCCGACCGCGATGAATCGATCGATGCCGAGCACGTCGGCCAGGGCGACGGCGTCGTCGGCGCAATCTGCCAGGCGGAAGCGTTCGGTGGCACGGATTCCGCGGCCGTGGCCGCGATGGTCGAGGGCGACGACGCGGAAGTGGCGCGACAAGGGCTCGAAGGTGGGGAACCAATTGAGCAAGGCGGTGGCCGAGAGCCCATGGAGGAGCAGCACCGTCGGCGCGCCAACCGGCCCAGCGCGCTCGCGCATGAACGTCCGGCCACGGCCCGGAAGCTCGACGAAACGCCCGGGTGCGGGATCGTGGATCGACATGGATCCTGTTTAGAGGTTTCGCCGCTGGCGGGCCAGGTTCGACGCTACGCCGAACCGCATGTCAGATGTGGAGTTCCTCCTCCACCCACTTCGCGCGGTCACCAAAGCGGCTGCGGTTGAGCGGGGAGAGATCCACGCCTTCGTAGCGGCCGGTCGCGATCAAAGACGCCATCGACTGACCGACCGCGTAGGACTGCATCACGCCGCGCCCGGTGAACGAGTGGGCTTCGAAGAGGTTGGCGAAGCCTTCGACGCGGTCGGCGATGCCGCTGCAATCCGGTGTCACCGCATAGAGACCCGCCCAGCCGCGCACGTGGCCGCAGCGTTCGAAGCTGCTCGCGCGGTGGGCGAGGCGCGGCCAGAGTTCGCTCTCGAAGAAGGCTTGGCCGTCGTAGCCGAAATCGTACCCGGAAACTTCTCCCGGGGTCGAATAGCCGGCGAGGATGTGAGCGCCCTCGGCGTGCAGGTAGAGCCCGCTCGCGTCGACGATCATTCCGAGCGAGTCGAGTTCGACGCCAGGGGCACAGTCTTCCGCGTGCACGTCGACGAGCGAGATCTGCCGGCGCACAGGCTCGGTGACGTCGGCCACGCCGACCTTGGCCGAGAAGATCGGCGACCAGGCGCCGAGGCAGTTCACCACGGTGGCGCATTCGATGCGACACGCCGTGGGTGCGCTTTCCGGGGGCACGTTATGCGTCGTCAAGATATCCCGTAGCGCGTACTCATCGATTCCACCGCGCCCGTGCGAGAGCTCGAGAACGCTGACCGCGTCGACACGGCGTACCAGGCCCGCCGAGCCGGCGCTTCGCACGGTCTCTACGCCGGCCACGAAGTGGTGGTTCCAGAACTCGACGCCGAGGGCTTCGGCGTGCTTGCGATACCAGCCGCGGACCGCGTTCGGGTTGAGCAGGCCGTCGCGGGGCGAGAACGTCGCGCCGACCAGCTCATCCAGGGAGCGATCGATGAGTGGCATGCGCTCTGGTATCTCGGCGACATCGAGCGCTTCGACTTCGAGACCGAAGCGGTTCTGGAGCTCGCGCTTGCGAAGCGCCTGGGCGAATAGCGTCTCGTCGTCGTAGAGCCACAGGTAGCCGGTCTCCCGGAAGCCGAACTCCTCGTTATTCGCGCGGAAGAACTCGAGCGTCTGCAGGCAGCTCTCGATGTTTACCGGCTGCCACCAGGTGGCCCGGGCGCCGCCGGCGTTCAGTTCACTCGAGGCGTAGACACCTGCGAGATCGAGATCGACGACGCGGATGCCGCTGACACCGCGCGCCGCAAGGGCCCACGCGATGCTGCTCCCGACGATTCCGCCGCCGAGGATCAGCACGTCCACACCCGACATACCGAGAAGGTATCGCTTGCATTCGCTGCGCGACCCAGGCACGATTCAGATAAGACGTTCGCCCGGAGCCTGGCTGCCTCTCGCTCCCGAGTTCCCTCCTCGAACGACGCGCACTTGTGAATTCCGATGTGAACTTCGGTTGCGAAGTGGCATGCAAGTAGGCGCCGGACGACCCCTGGAGGACGCCATGGCGATCACTGCACGTTTGAAGTGGTATCTGAACTCCCGAGATGTCGACTACGAAGTCGTCGAACATCTCCACAGCAGCACGAGTGTCGGCTCGGCGCGGGCGGCCCACCTACCGACCGGAAGAGTCGCGAAATGTGTCTTGCTCGAGGACGAGCGCGGCTACCTGCTCGCACTGCTCCCCGCTTCGTGTCGGCTCAACCTGGGCGCGATCGAGAAGCAACTCCACCGGCAACTCGAACTCTCCAGCGAGGAAGAGTTGGAGGAGATGTTCCCCGACTGCGAGGTTGGCGCCGTGCCCCCGATTGGCGAGGCCTACAACATCCCGATGCTCGTCGATGACAGCCTGTTGCGGCTGCCTGATCTCTACCTCGAAGGAGGCGACCACGAGGGCCTGGTCCACGTCAGCGGCGAGGCCTTCCATCTGCTGATGGGCGACTCGGCGCACGGACGCATTTCGAGGCCTCACTGAGGCGCAACGAGGCCGTTCGCTTCACGAGCCGTACCTTGACGGGATCGCACAACGTGACCGCGCTCGAGCCGCGCGGCGGTGGTACCTTCACGCGATGGGAGCCAGACCGACGAGACCCGTGACCTCGCAGGAGATCGAGGAGTTCCACCGCGATGGCGCGGTCCTGCTGCGAGGTGTGCTGCCCGAGGAATGGGTAGATGTTGCGCGTGAGGGTCTCGATGCCGCCATCGAAGCGCCCGACATGCTCTCCGGCTATGCGGGCGTCGACCTTCGCGTCGATCAGTTTCCGGCTGCGCGCACCCCGGCGCTGCGGCGCCTGATCGAAGCGTCCCCGGTCGCCGAGATCGTCGGTAGGGCGCTCTGCAGCCCGGCGCGCTTCTACATGGATCAGTTGTTCTACAAGCCACAGGGCGAGACCATCTCGCCCACGGCATGGCATCAAGACACCTGCTACTACAACGTCGAAGGGCAGGATCTGGTGCGCGCGTGGATTTCGCCGGACCCGGTTCCGCGTGAGGCCAGCCTCGAAGTCGTCTGCGGCTCGCACCGCTGGAGCATCACCTATCGCCCGCTCGCTGGCCGAGATCCCGAGGGCGACGGCGAGGCGCGGGCGACCCTCGAGCGAGCCGAAACCGATGTTCCGATGCTAGGCGCCGACGCCTACGACGATTGGAACTACTTCAGCGGTGTACGCGACATGAGTCTCCCGCCGGTTCCCGATATCGAAGCGCACCGCGATTTCTACGACATCCTCGGCTGGGACTACGCGCCCGGGGACGTCATCCTCTTCCACGGGAACGCGCTGCACGCAGCGCTGGGAAACGTGGCATCGGTGAATCCGCGACGAACCCACGCTTCGCTCTGGGCCGGTCGTGACGTTCGCTACCTGCATCGCGCCGGGCAGTTGATTCCCGACCCGGTCGCGCTCTATGACCACGAACCCCGGACCGGGCAGCCCTTGTCCGACTTCCCAGACGTATTCCCGGCGCTCTGGGCGCCGGACGAACGAGCGGACTAGAGCGCCGCGAGGCACTTCGTTCACCGAACGGTGTCGATCGAAGACACGAGCGTGGGGTTGCCGGTTGCGCTCGGCCAGCGGCCGAAGTAGAAGATGCGTCCATGATGATCGCGAGTTCGTTCCGACGCTTCACCACCCTATCGGTCTGCCTGGCCATGGTTTTCGGGACTGCCTGCGCGGGCGAGCCGGGAAGTGCGAGCAACGACCCCGTCCCGCGCCTGCGGAGCGGGCTTTCTCGCGTGATCGCGTTCATGGATTCCGAGCCGGGCCTGTTTCCCGCGGTGAAGCCCCGGACAGATCGTGTCCTCCGGGCCGACCAACGAGAGGCGGTGCTGCGCACCTGGGCCGTCTTCGGCGATGGGCTTGCCACCCTCGATACGCTCCAGGCTGAAAGGCAAGCGGCCTGGGCTGCCGGAGGAATGAAGTCGGGGAAGGAACTCCAGACCCTGCGCTCGGCGTTCCTGGCCCAGTATCGCTTCGCCCTCGAGTTCTTGAGTCGCGTCGAACGCGACCCCGTTTTCGATCTGGTCCTGAACGAGGCGGTTCCCGAACTCGGGCTCGAAGCCGGAAGCTATGACCGGCTCGAGCTGCGTTTCCTGAACGTCGCGGCGGCGACGCGCTTCTCTGCCCTCGAAGCGTTCGGCGCGGCTTCGGAGCCCCCGTCCGAACTCGCTGCCGGCATCGAGGAGGATCGCAAGGCGATCTGGAAGATGGGAACCGGCCGCGGCCCGCTGCTGACGCTCAAGAACGCGGGCGAAGTGATGGCCCAGCTCGCGCTGCGCGCCTGGCTGCCGGCGCAGACCGGGGTGGCCGACTTCATGGGCGACACCAAGGTATGGCGGCCGGGCAGGTCCCTCATCAGCGAAGCACAGCTTCACGCGCTGCGTCAGGACCTGGAACCCGGCGATATCCTGTTGACGCGGCGCGACTGGTATCTCTCGAACGTCGGTCTACCGGGCTATTGGAGCCACGCGGCGATCTACATCGGTACCGCCGAGCAGCGGACCGAGGCCTTCGGTGCGAACGCGCCGCAACCTGCGATGCCGCTACCGCGACTCGGCGATGACCCGCACGAGCCCCTCGTCATCGAGGCCATCGGCGAGGGCGTGTTGTACACGAGCCTCGAACACGCCGGGGACTCGGACGCATTGGTCGTGCTGCGGCCGCGGTTACCGGCCGCAGCCAAGGCGCGCGCGCTCGACCGGGCCTTCTCCTATGCGGGTCGGCCCTACGATTTCAACTTCGACTTCCGGGCCGACAACGAGATCGTCTGCACCGAGCTCGTCTACAAGTCCTACCGACCGGATCCGGAACTGCCTGGCCTTCAGCTTCCGCTCGTCTCGATCGTGGGCCGGCCCGCCCTGCCCGCCAACGAGATCGCGCGGCGCTTCGCGGAAGAAGACGGCGAGCCGCACGCGCAGTTCGCGTTCGTCGCATTCATCGATGGCAACGAACGCTCCGGCGACGCGGTCGTGTCGACCCGGGAGGCGTTCCTTTCGAGCTGGCAGCGCCCCAACTGGCACGTGGTGGCCCAGACGCCCGCGGCACAGTAGGCCCAAAGCAGAAGCGCCCCGGGAGCCGAAGCTCCCGAGGCACCATCTTCCGAACTTCTCCCCCCCAGAATCAGCCCGGATCTTGAAGAGACGTTTCGGCATCCTACCCAGGCACTTGAGCTGAAAACTGCATATGAGGTGCCTTTTCGTGCGCCCGCAACTCCATCTCTCCGATGAGCAACTTCCCGACTACCTGCGCTCGCTCGGCCTGGCCAGCAAGCAGGAAGAGATCTCCGTCGAGATCGCCGGGGACGGAAACATCAACTGGGTGAGAAGGGCCACGATTCGCGGTCGAGAAACGCGTTCGCTGATCGTCAAACAAGCCAGGGCAGCGCTCGAGAAGTTTCCCGAGTACGAGGCACCCACCGAGCGGTTGGCGTTCGAGGTGCGCTGGTTCGAACTCGCCTGGCCCCACGACACCGGAAACATCTGTCCCAGGTTCGAGCACTTCGATCGCGAGAACCGGGTCTTGATCATGGAAGATCTTGGCGCCGCCGAGCGGCTCGATGCCGCCCTCGCGCGCATCGCCGACGTCACAGGGCCCGTCTGCGAACTCGCCGCGTTCCTCGCCCGCGTCCACAGCGCGACCGCGGGCGATGCCGCGCTAAGCGGCGAGTTCCAGAACGATGCCATGCAACGCCTGCACGGCGACCACATCTTCGCGCTTCCCTATCAAGAGGAATTCCCCTGCCCAGAGGAAACGGCGCGGCGCGCTGCACAGGTTCGT
Source organism: Deltaproteobacteria bacterium (assembly GCA_029261795.1). Lineage (GTDB taxonomy): Bacteria > Myxococcota_A > UBA9160 > UBA9160 > UBA6930 > JAJDAP01. The sequence goes on along the minus strand of JAJDAP010000009.1, from coordinate 24,649 downwards.
GCGGACGGCGCGCTTGGTGAAATCGCGGCCCAGGCCTACGCGCGGTACCTCACGCCGTCCGGCGCACTCGTCCACGCGGACGTCCAGGCCAGCAACATCCTGTTGAGCGCTAGCGGACCGAAACTCCTCGACGCAGAGATCGCCCATGTGGGAGACCCGGCCTTCGACTGCGGGACACTCCTTGCACACCTGGCGCTTCCGGCCATCGCGCGCGGTGAGGGCGCGACGGCGCAGGCCCCTGTCAGCGCCGCGTGGGCTTCCTATCGATCGGCGTTCGTCGGCGACGGGGAGCCGAACGCGCGCGACGTGGCCCGGTATGCCGGGCTCGAACTGCTGCGACGCACGATCGGCGCAGCGCGGGTCGCCGCGGTCGAAAGCGATGAGGCCGGGCTTCGCGTGCTCGAACGGGGCATCGAGTGGATTCGTGAGCCGGACGCCGGCTGGCTCGAACGTTAGAGCTCGTCTTCGAGCTCTAACGTTCGAGCCGACAAGCTGCGGTCGTCACCTCGAGGAACCGGCTCATCATCGAGTTCGGTCCACTGGATCTTCTGATAGTCGAAGCCACCGTCGGCAATCACGTTGAACTTCACGACCTCGAAGTATGGCGAGAGGTCGAAATCACGCGGCGTCAACAAGCTCGGATGCCGCATGCGGAAGAAGCCCGTGTAGCTGCCGCTCTCGTAGCCGAAGATTCGGCGCAGGATTCCCGGGCGCCGCGAGGGGCTGGGTGCGTCGAAGCCATCGGGATGATCGATGGCCGGCAGGATCGGGAAGCGCACGCGATGGAAGATGCGCCCGAGCAGACTCGAGCAGATCACTTCGGTGGTTTCGGTACTCCCGAAGTGCAGCGCCGTGCGACGGAAGCGATCGGGCACGATCTTGACCGGAATCAGGTAGCGCGCCAGGTCGAGAATGTTCTCGACATCGTAGGCGAGGCCCAGGGAACCGATCGCGTCGGCGAGAATCTGTTTCTGGTGTTCCGGCCGAAGCCGGTGCGGGCGCACGAGCCGGATGTTGAAGTCGATGTACTTGGTAATCGGTGTCGCAACCACACCGTCGGGCAACGCCTCGATCATCAGATGACGAGCCCCCTCCTCGCCATAGGCTGCGATCGCGGCTTCCGCCGCCGGCCCGCCACGGCGTACGAGTTCGTCGCCGATATAGAGCGCGGCGTGAGACCAGCAGCTCTTGCTCAGGTACTGGATGATCTGCGCGACCCGCGTATCGCCGTCGACGAGCAGGATGTCGGCCTTCTGAACGTGCCGCTCGAGTGAACGCGGGTCGTTCCACACGCGGCGCTCGTAGTGCGGCATGGGCTGTGAGAGCCAATCCAGGATCCGGCTCGTGATCCAGCCACGAATGCTCAAGTGCGTAACCTCTGCAAGGGTTCTCGGTCGCTTGGATGTCGCGGAACAGCCCCAATGTTCGTCGCGCGCGCTAAGTCGTCAGAAAGGCGTGATTTTCCTTGGCCCTTTGAGGGGCCGTAGGGTATCCTTTGCCTCCTTCGAACCGAATTTCTTCTGTGATTACGGGGAGTTACACGATCAGACGAGGACGTCTGGTCGCGCAACCGCTCTTCTCCCGTCCGCAGAAACCCATGTCTCCCGTGCACCCCCTGAGGACGCTCCGCAAATGGATGTCAGGATCAAGACCAACGTCTCCTTCACCATCACTGGGAGTGCGCTCGAAGATGCGATGGCAGAGTACGACGAACTCTCCATGGTCGGCCTCTTGAAGGAGATCATCGACAAGGCCGTCGCCGTCGATGACATCGAGGTCGTGGTTACCGAGGGACCGAACACCCTCGAAGAGTACGACACCGCGACCAACGGCTGACTCATCGCCTGGATCCGAAGAGCGACAGCTGTTCGGGGCCAGCGACCGGAAGCGCGGCTGAAGCGGCGCGCCGGGCGGTCATCGGTACCGCCGTGCCCGGCTTCTGCGGCGGCTTTGGACGGCGACTCGGCTGATAGATTCCGTCCCGACGAGCTTGGGTCAGGATGCGCTTGTAGTAGGCCTGGAAGCGCGGGCCATGGTGCCAGTACTTCAGGTGGGCGAGTTCGTGGCACAGCGTGTCGATCAGACTCGAGTATCGCAGTGGCACGCCGGTGGTCGCGTGCACGAGTCGAATCTTGATCGTGCCGTCCTCGAAGCAGGCGCCGTAACGCGATTTGACTCCGGCGCGCTCCGCTTCGATGTTGCGGTAGCGCAGGCCGAACTGCGCGGCCAGCTTCGTGGCATCCCGATTCAGGCGCTCGACGAGCCGTTTGCGCGTTGCCCGATCAAGCTTCTGGGTTGCAGGCGGCACGGTTCTCATCGAGGTTCGCGGCGGGTCCAGGAAGCGTCAAGTACCCTCGGGGCGTGTCGACTTCCGAGATTCCGATCTTCCCACTCGGCAACGTCGTGCTGTTCCCGGGTTGCGACGTGCCCCTTCACATCTTCGAGCCGCGTTACCGACAGATGACGGCGGCAGCGCTCGAGGGCCAACGAATCCTCGGAATGATCGCGGTCCGACCCGATGCGGAGGCCGCCATGGCGGAAGATCCCGCCCTCTACAGCGTCGGCTGTGCCGGCTTCATCGAGCAACACCAGCAGCTCGCCGATGGGCGTTACCAACTCCTGCTTCGGGCCACAGAACGTTTCCAGCTCGAGCACGAAGTGCCGCGTACCGACGAGCGGCTCTATCGGATCGCACGCGTGCGTGCACTCGCCGACGCGGATGGCGATCTCGCCAATGCCGAAGCACTGCGCGCTGAGGTCGTCGCACACCTCGAGAAGATCGCGCTGGGCTCGGCGGCGGGGCAGGGCTTCGACGTTGCACGACTCGCCGCGCTCGATCTCGCGGCCTTCGTCAACGGCGTTGCCTATGGGGTCGCGCTGCCCCCGCAGGAGAAGCAGGGCCTGCTCGAAGCCGACACGCTCGAGGAGCGGCTGCGCAGGTTGGAGGGTGTGTTGAGTTTCCATCTCGCCGCGCGCGCCCAGGCCGCGCCGGATAGCTCTGAAACCATCCATTGAAGGGCGAAATCAGCGTTCTTTTTCGATCTGTAAATTTTCGAGGATTTTCTCATAAGAAGCGATCTTTCACCGTTTTTTGCCGATTCGAATAATCCCCGAAAGTTCCTTTCTACACCACGCAGTGACGCTCTCGAACGTCTTGCAATAGCCGCGGAACCCCTTGAAACCACGTAGGGTTCGCCGTTGCAAACAGCGGTTTCCGACGCTCGTGTGGGTCCAAGACCTTGAACCGCGCGTGTGTAGGCTGGCCGCCCTGATCGCGGCCGGATTCGATTGCGAAGCGCGGGGCTTCATGCTCTACTCCGCCGGCCCGAGGTAGCTGAACCGCGCGAATCGGGCGTAATCCCCCCAAAATCCCCCAAAACCGCGTTCCAACGTGGTGTCCCGGAAGACGATGCATCCCTCCCCCCCGGTGTGGGACGGCGTTCTTGGCCGCCTCCGCACTGAGATGCCCGACTTCGCTATCGAGGCTTGGATCCTCCCCCTATCGGTCCACGAGCGTGTGGCCGCATCGGGAGTCCCTCACCTCCAACTGATCGCACCCAACCCCTTTCACAAGGAGCGCGTGCGGGCGCGCTTCCTTGCGCGCATCCAGCAGCTCGCCGCCGAGACGCTCGGGCAGCAGGTTCAGGTGCGGCTCGATCTCGAAGGCGAAACCTCGAGCGAGCCCGGTCCGGAGAAGCCGCAGTCTCGAGTCGAAGCCAAGGCGCCGCAGGAAACCGGCTCGAGGCCGAAACCGCTGGCTGTAGCGGCGTGCGAGCGGCCGCCGAACGACGTGCCAGCGGAACCGATGCCGTTCCGCGCGCCGCTGCGTGTCGCCCCCGAGCGCGCGCAGCCGCCCGCGGACGGGGCGCCCGCTCAGCTCGCGCTACCGGCCACCTTCGACACTTTCGTGGTGGGCTCGTCGAACGCCCTGGCGCGGGAAGCCTCGTTGGCAGTTGCCGAGGGGCGCCACGCGACGGCCAATCCGCTCTACCTGGTTGGCAGTACCGGAACCGGGAAGAGCCACCTTGCCCGGGCGCTGGTGAGCGAAGCGCGGCGTCGCGGCAATGGCCGCACCGTCTACTGTTCCGCCGAGGCATTCACCAGTCAGCTCACCCACTCGATCCGCAAGCAGGAAACGCCGGGCTTCCGACGGCGCTTTCGCAACGAGTGCCGATTGCTCGTGATCGAGGACGTTCAGTTCCTCCAGGGCAAGGCCGCCACCCAATTGGAGTTGTTCCACACGATGGAGCACCTGCAGATGGCCGGTGGCCGGATCGTGCTGACGGCGGACCGGCTGCCGCGGGAGATCCCGAAGCTCGACCGGCGGCTGGTCTCGCAGATGACCGGCGGTCTGGTCGCCGATCTGGTCGCGCCAGATGCAGAACTACGACGTGAGATCCTCCGCATCAAGGCTGCGCGGGGTGGTATCCGGATCCCCGAGGATTGCCTGGAGTTGCTGGTGAACGCAGTTCGCGGCAGCGTCCGCGATCTCGAAGGCGCCCTGATCCAGGTCGTCGCCAGCGCCAGCCTGCTCGGAAAGCGGATCGACCGCCAACTCACGGATGCCGCACTCCGCAAGATCGTGGCGCCGTCCACTGGCCGGCTCAGCGTCCAGGACGTGATCGAGTGCGTTTGCGGCTTCTTCGGGGTCGACGAAGGAATGCTGCGCTCGCAGTCGCGTGCCCGCGGGGTACTGGTTCCGCGCCAACTCGCCATGTACCTGTGCCATCGCTACACCGACGCCAGCTTCTCGGAGATCGGCCGCCAGCTGGGCCGGAACCATCCGGCCGTCTCCAACGCCATCGACAAGGTCGAACGCGAAATCCTCGAACGCGCACCGCTCCGCTACCAGGTCGAAGAACTCGTCGTGCGCCTCGGCCGAGACTGAGCGGGGACGGACTCCTCAAGTTTCAAGATTGCAAGTTTTTCAAACTTGCAATCTTGAAACTTGAGGAGTCCGTCCCCGCTCTCGTTACTTGGCTGGCTGGCGGCGAGCGAACTTCAGGCCGCGCTCGATCCACTCGAGCAGGGCTTCGTCGGTGTGGAAACCCATCGGGGCGACGTAGACCATGCCCTTCATCGCGCGACCGGTGAAGTCCATCTTGCGGGCGTGACGCTGGGCGAGCGCGTCTTCGTAGGCATCCGGACCAACCCGAACCATCAACTCGTTTCCCATGATTCCGAAGGCCATGTTGCGGTTCACGAGGATGCAGAGACCACCGAACATCTTTTTCTGCGAGATGCCGCGGCGACGCTTCAGCATCGGCCGGATCCGCTCGGCCAGGGCTTCGTCGTACGCCATCAGGGCCTCCCTACGAGTCGAGCTTGCGCCCGGGTCGACAGGCGCAGGTTTCGAGATCGACGTTCGTACACCAGGGCGGCACCAGCCAGTCCTCGTGGAAGCCCTTGCGTGCGGGGCTCAGGCGGACCACGAGGTGGCGCATGCCGATGAAGATCCGGCCGGCGCGGTCGCGCGCGATCGAGTCGGGCTCGAAGGTCCGGTAGCGTCCCTGGTGGATCCGGGTGAGTTCGCGTCCATCGAACTTGACGATGGCGCGGTTGGTGACGATCCAGAGCGCGCCGGTCACGGGCTCCAGGTGGTGGGCCTGCGGTGCGGCGCCGAGCGGGACGATCCGCGTCAGGCGCCAGCTTCCGTCCTCGCTTCGCTCCGGCTGGAGCAACGCGCCCTGATCCCAACCGATGAATGCCAGACCGCTCAGCGCCGTGACCCGTCCATCGACGAGAACGATGTCGCGGACGTTCTCGTGGGACACGCGCTCGGGCGGTGCACCGGAGCGCGCCAGCCACCAGAGCCCGCCGCCGAGTTCGGTTCGATCGATCCCGAGCCAGACGCCGTCAGGACGTTCGAGAACGGCGCGGCGGCCGGAGAACTCGACCGTGCCCGGAACCGGCAGTGTCGGCTCCTGAGAGACACGACGCGTGCGGGCGACGGCGACCACACGACCTTCCTGGGGCCGAACGCTCCAATCGCCCGAGGCACCCCGGCTCGCGCACTCGGCCCGCTTCGCGTTCTGGAAGAATCGGGATTCGAGCGGCTTCCAGCCGTCGAGACCGATCGCGTGATCCGCTCCCGACGCCTCGACCGGGAGCCCGAGCGCCAGCACCACGATGAGGCCGCGCACTAACCTTCTCCTCGCCTGAAGAGCATCACCTCCCCAGACGCCGACCGGCGCTTCAGAGCTGGATCTGGTGGATCGGCACCCGGGCCAGGCCACGCTCGTTCCGAAACCGTCGCGGGCCGGCGAGATCCCGCTCCTCGCCGGGCTCGAGACTCGGCGGATCGTTCGCCGGATCATCGAAACGTCGCAGGATCTCGTAGCTGGTGCTGCGCTCGATCGGCGTGCGTCCCATCTCGCGAATCAAGCGGCGCATTTCCTCGGCGGGCAGGTTCTCGCCGTGGTCGGCACCGCTCTCCCGAGAGATCGATTCCTCCATGAGCGTGCCGCCCATATCGTTCGCGCCGGACTGGATCGCCATCTGTGCGAGCTTGGGCCCCATCTTGACCCAGGACATCTGGATGTTCCGGATGTGCGGGCGCAGCATCAGCCGCGAGAGCGCGATGAGCTTGAGATCGTCGGCCGCCGAGGGACCGTGGCCCTCGATGTTGACGTGACCGAGCGCGTTCTTCTCGTGAATGAAACCGAGCGGCACGAACTCGGTAAAGCCGCCGGTCTCTTTCTGGATCTCCCGGATCAGCTTGAGGTGCGCGACGATGTGCCGCGGCTGCTCGATGTGTCCGTACATGATGGTGGCCGTCGAGCGCAGTCCGACCTGATGCGCCGTCGTGACGATCTCGCGCCAGCGCGCGGTCATCAGCTTGTTGGGCGCAAGGACCTTGCGGACCTCGTCATCGAGAATCTCGGCGGCGGTACCCGGCATCGTGCCGAGGCCGGCATCGACGAGCCAACCCAGATACTCGCCGAGCGGCATTCCGCTCTTCTGGTGGCCGTGATCGATCTCTTCCGGCGAGTACGCGTGAATATGGAGATCCGGAAACTCCGCCTTGATTCCAACGAGAATATCCCGGTAGTCCTTGTGGTCCTTCTGCGGATCGATTCCACCCTGGATGCAGACTTCCGTAGCCCCTCGCGCCACCGCGTCGCGGCACTTCTCGAGGATCTGCTCGATGGTTCGATCGTAGGAATCCTCTTCGTCCCGATGACGTGCGAATCCACAGAAAGAGCAACCCACATAACAAACGTTCGTGAAGTTGATGTTCCGACAGACGACGAAGGAGACGTCATCTCCGTTGTCTTGCGTTCGCGCGACATCGGCGGCGCGGCAGAATGCCTGGAAGTCGGCGCCAGCAGTGGCAAGCAGGCGAAGCCCCTCGGCATGCTCGAGTTCGCGGCCCTCGAGGGCGCGATCGAGGATCGCGGCCACCTCCGGCGAAACATCTGCGTAGAGTCGTTCGAGCATCATGAGGCCTCCAGGCCACCGCGCGGAAGCGCGTAGCCCCGGTCGTCCGTGAAGGTGAGGGCGCGTTCTCTCATCTCGCCAGCGAAATACTCCGGCTGGACGAGATGTCGGGGATAGACCGGTAGCCGTTCGACGAGCTTCTGCCCGGCGGCCTCGGTGCGATCCCGCAGTTCCCGCAACGTCGGCCAGGGCGCCTCGGGATTGATGAAATCGAGCGTCACCGGAGAGACACCTCCCCAATCGCTGACCCCCGCGTGGAGCAACTGCTCGAGCAGGCCGGGTGCCAGGTTCGGCGGCGCCTGGACCTGGATCTTCCGGCCTAGCACCAGGCGTGCCAGCGCGATCCAACCAGCGACCGCCTCGTCCGGGAGAGCGGACGCCCAGCGCATGCCCGTTCCGGGTTTCGGATGAAACGGCTGGATGATGGCTTCCTGGATGTGCCCGTGCCGCTCGTCGAGGTCGCGGATCGCGAAGAGCGTATCCACGCGATCCATCGCATCCTCTCCGATGCCGATCAACATTCCGGTCGTGAATGGAATCCGAAGCTCGCCCGCCTCTTCGTGCATCCGCAGCCGCACTTTCGGATCCTTGTCCGGTGCGTACTGGTGGGCTTGGCCCTTGCCGCGAAGTTTCGGGCTGGTGCTCTCCAACATCAGACCCATCGACGCGTTGTGCGGTTTGAGGGCCTCCATCTCGGCGACGCTCAAGATGCCCGCGTTCGTGTGCGGGAGAAGACCGCCCTCGACACCGACCTTGCAGCCCTCGACCAGATACTCGGCCGTGCTCCGGAAGCCCTCGCCCTCCAGCCACTCCTTGTAGGAGCGATAGGCGATCTCGGGTTTGTCGCCGAGGCAGAAGAGCGCCTCGATGCAACCGGTCAAGTCTCCGCCCCGCACCAGATCTGCGACCTCGGAAAGCGTGTAGGTCTTCGCTTCGGCCGAGTCCGGCTGCTTCGCGAAGGTGCAGTAGGTGCATCGGTCACGACACAGGTTCGTCAGCGGGATGAACACGTTGCGGCTGACGGTGACGGTATCGCCACAGGCCATTCGCTTGCTCTCGGCGGCGCCATCCATCATCGCGCCGCGCACGCCAGAATCGGCGATGCGTTCGGCGAGCCATTCGGCCTCGCTGCGGGCGATGCAGCCCGCTTCGACCGCATCCTTGACGATGCGTTCGGCTTCAGCGGTTTCGGCGGTCATCAAGGGAGGATTCTACCTCCACGGGCCGCGGACGTGGTCCACGGCTCCGGCAACAAGGGAGGGGCGCATCTGCGTGGAAGCTCGAGACTACTCCAGCCACGAGGGCGAAGGCAGTCCCTTCTCCTTCAGGAACGCGGGGTTCCATAGTTTTGCCATGTAGCGATTGCCCCAATCGCAGAGGACCGTGACCACCGTGTGGCCTGGCCCGAGTTCCTTCGCGAGGCGCACCGCCCCCGCCACGTTGATCCCGGAGGAGCCGCCCAGGCAGAGCCCCTCCTCCTTCATCAGGTCGAAGACGAAGGGAAGCGCCTCGGAATCCGGGATGGCGTAGGCATCGTCGAACAGGCCCCCCTCGATATTGCCGGTCACCCGGCCCTGGCCGATGCCCTCGGTGATCGAACCCCCCTCGGTGCGCTTCAGCTCTCCGTCGCGGATCCAGTGGTACATGCAGGCGCCGAGGGGATCCGCGGCCACCACTCGAACCGCCTTCTTGGATTTCAGGAACTCTGAGACACCGGACAGTGTGCCCCCGGTTCCGATGGCGCAGGTGAAGGCATCGACCGTGCCGTCGGTCTGCTCCCAGATCTCGGGGCCGGTCGAACGCACATGCGCGTTGCGGTTGGAGAGATTGTCCCATTGGTTCGCGTAGAGGACGCCGTTGGGCTCGCTCTTCGAAAGTTCGGCCGCATAACGTTCGGCTTGCTTCACGTAGTGGTTGTCATCGGCAAGGGGAACCGCGGGGACCGCTCTCAGCTCGGCGCCCAGCAGGCGGAGCATGTCCTTCTTCTCCTGGGATTGCGTATCAGGCATGAAGATCACCGTGCGGTAGCCCCGCGCATTCGCGACGCAGGCGAGGCCGATTCCGGTATTTCCAGCCGTGCCTTCGACGATGGTTCCGCCCGGCCGGAGATCGCCCCGCTCCTCGGCGTCGGTGATCATGTAGAGCGCGGCCCGATCCTTGACGGAACCGCCCGGATTCAGGAACTCCGCCTTGCCGTAGATTTCGCAGCCCGTCAGCTCGGAGGCCTTCCGCAGTCTGATCAGCGGTGTGCGGCCGACCGTCTCGGCGAATCCGTCGCGAACCTCCATCGAACTCTCCTCAGCCCGTGGCCGCGACGGCGCGCGCAAGGAGCGCCCGGCCATCGGGATCCAGGGGAAGCTCCGTTGCGAGCGCGATCGCAGCGGGACTCATCTTCTTCAGACTCTTGCGCAGGACATCAACGGTATGCGCTTCCGCGAGCTGTTCGGCGACGCGGCCCAGTTGGGTTTCCAGGAAGACGAGACATAGCGCGTCTTCGAGAGCCTGCGCCTCCTCGTCGCGGCCGAGCCGACGCTTGCGGACCAGATCCTTCACCTGCGCGACTTCCGCCGCCGGCCAGTCCTGTGCCTCGAGGATGGCGCCGACGGTCTCGGCATGGAGCCGCTGGAGTGCCTTGCGCCAGACCAGGTAGCCCTTGCGCCCGGCGGGATACCCATTGCGCGGAATCGCCCAACGCCTGACATGGTGAGCACGCGCCGCGACGAGAAGTGCGCTCGACGGCTCGGCGACGAGCCGTTCGACCCAGGCACACGCCATCTCCGCGTGCGCCTGCTCCTTCGGCCTCAGCTCGCCGCGAACCTCGAGCGTGTTCGGATCATCGGCGTTGGCCGCGTCGATGGCAGAGAAAGCGCGCGCTAGGCGGGGATCCATGCGCTCTTCCCTAGTAGCGGGGGAGACTCGAATCGATGCGATCGATCCAGGCGAGGATTCCCCCGCGCAGGTTCCACGCGTTCTCGAAGCCCGCCTTGCGGAGCTGCTTCACGGCTTCTGCACCGCGGCCGCCGGCCTTGCAGTGCACGACCAGATGGGCGTCCTTGGCGAGTTCGGGAATCTCGAGGTCGAGGGTCCCGAGCGGAACGAGCTGGCCTCCGAGATTGACGGTGTCGAACTCGCTCTGCTCACGCACGTCGATCAACAGAAGATCGCTACCGGAGTCGCGCAGTTCCTTGAGTTCCTCGGCGGTGATGTCCCAGTCGCTCTGCGGCGCGGCGTAGGGAATGCGGGGTACAGAGCCGGGCGGCAATTTCGCGAGCACGGCTTCGGCATCGATGCCTGCCACGGCGATTTCCAGCGTGACCGGTGCGCGGGCATCGTCGCGATCGGTTCGCGTGATCTTCGCATCGGTGCCGAAGAGTTCGGCGAATACCGGCGCCAGCTCCGACTCGACAACGGCCGCGCCCTCGTCCGTATTGGGCGCGTGCAAACGATCCATCACGGCCACGCGGAGCTGGCCGGGATCGAAGGATGCCCTGAACTCGGCGTCTGCCTCCATCGCCTGCAGTGCGCCGAGAGCCATGCGGAGAACGTCACGGAACTGGTCCGCCGCCGAGACACCGTCCTGGCGTTTCCGGATGGCGACGAAGCCCGTCTCGTCCACACCATAGTCGATGTCATGGCCCACGAGCAGGATGCCCGGGCCCTGCGGCACGTGTTGATAGTCGGCCACATCGATCAACAGGCCCTCGACGAGGCCTTGCTGCATGAAGCGATGGAACAGCGGGATCGCAGCGTCGAGCGGTTCGGGCGCCTCGATGGCGGCAAACTTCACGGAGAGTCGGATGGGATTCATTGATATTGCCTAAGCGCCTGCGGGAACTTCCAGGGCCGCCTGCTCCGCCGCCAGGCGGGCCTCACAACCGTGGGAAGCCTCTATGAAGAGCTGGGCCTCTTCGACGCGACGCGCTGCATTGGCGCGGTCGCCGGAAGGCACCGGCTTCGCATGCCAGTCGAGCAGGTATTGACCGAACTTGCCCTTCGCAAAGCGATCGAAGAATCGTTCGGTATCGAAGAAGCGGGTCTTCCATTGCGTGACGATTTCCGACGGATCCTCGGTCACATCGATGTACTCCATCCGCACCAGGGCGCGCGCAGCCGAGAGCATCGAACGATAGGCGTGGTCCTCGGCGGCTTCGTAATCGCCCTCCTCCAGTGAGCACTGGGCGTCGAAGACCTGGGACTCCGCCTTCATCACCTCGATACCGAACAGGCTCACGATCTCGCCGGCACACTCGCCGATGCCGAGATCTCCGATGGTGAACTCGCGGGCATCACTCCAATCGGTGTAGAAGCCGGGTTGCGCGTCGTAGGCGGGAACCTTCATGAATGGCTGGATGATGCCGCGCACGTTGCGTTTTCCCAGACGCCCGATCCATTCCTGGAACGTCTCGCCCTTTTCGCGACCCTGCACATAACCTTCCGTCAATGCGTCGACGACTTCGGGCGCCGCCTTGCTAGGAACCGAGCCCATCGCCATGCCGTACTGCGCCGCGTTCTCACGCGACTGACCACCCAGGATGACCTGGAAGTGGGGCACCCGGCGGCCATCGATACCACGCGAGTTGCCGTAGAACCCGATGTCGGCGATGTGATGCTGCCCGCAGCTGTTGAAGCAGCCGGAGATCTTGATCCGCATGTTCTTGACCGCGTCGTCGAGCGAGGCCGACTTCGTCGCAAGACGCGTGCGCAGCTCAGCGGCGAGCCCGCGGCTCGCGGCGATCCCCAACTTGCAGGTGTCTGTACCCGGGCACGAAGTAACGTCGACGATGGTACCGGCGCCGGGAATCGCGAGACCGACCACATCGAGCGCCGAGTAGAGCGCGGGAAGATCCGCTTCGGATACGAAGCGCAGCAACATGTTCTGCTCGACGCTGGTCCGGATGTTGTCGCCCACATACTCGCGTGCGATATCCGCCAGCGCGCGACCCTGTCGCGATGTCAGATCGCCCAGCGGAAGATTTATCGTGACGACCGCATAACCTTCCTGGCGTTGGCTGGAAACGTTGGTCTCGTGCCAGACATCGAAGCCCGGGGGCTTCGCCCCGCCGTCGAGGCGCTGCGGCGGCCGCGGGGCCGCACCCCCGGTCACCGGGAGATCCTCCAGGAATTCCGTGTGCCGCGGATCCGGCGGCACCGTCTTGATCTCCTCCACGACCAACCGCTTGAACTCCTCGATTCCGAGTTCGGCGATCAGGAACTTGATGCGCGCGCGGTTGCGGTTCTTCTTCTCACCCAGTCGCGCAAAGACACGGGCGACGGCCTGGATCTCGACGAGGAAATCTTCCACCGCCGTGAACTCCGAGAGCACGTGCGCCTGATGCGGCACCGCGCCGAGTCCGCCACCCACGACGACCTTGAAGCCGCGCTTGCCATCCTTGACCCTGGCGATGAAGCCGGCGTCATGGAGCTGGACCAGCCCGCAGGCCTCCTGCTCGCAGCCCGAAAACGCCGGTTTGAACTTTCGGCCGAAGTCCTGGACATCGGGATGGCCCAGCAGGAATTCCATCAGCGCCCGGGCGTACGGCGAGACGTCGAAACTCTCGGTCTTGCAGACGCCTGAGAGGGGGCAGGCCGTAACGTTGCGAACCGAGTTTCCGCAGGCCTCGCGGGTGGTGATGCCGACCGCGGCCAATCGCCGCATCAGGTCCGGCGTGTCCTCGATGTGGACGAAATGGAGCTGGTAATCCTGACGTGTCGTGACGTGAAGGATCTCGTCGGAATATTCTTCGGCGAGATCGGACAACACCTCGAGCTGCTGCGGCGAAACGCCGCCGTAGGGCACCTTGATCCGGGTCATGCCGGGGGCATCCCAGAGGGTCTCGGGACCCTTGGTCGGCACGTCGGCGAAGGGAAGCTGGCGCGTCGCAAAGCCGTCGAAACGCTCGCCATTGTCGTAGCGCTGGCCATAGACGCCGCGGCGCAGGCGGGTCTCAGCGAAGACCTTGTCCTCGAGCTTGCCTTGCTTGCGTAGCTCGACCTGGGCCTCGAACTGGTCGATTTCGGCCTCCCAGTCGGGGTCCATCTGGCCAGCAAGCCGATCCTTCCAGGTAATCGCGGACATAGGAATCCTCGTCTCCGGGCAATTTCTCAGGGGGTTCGCGGCGGCCGGGCGCGGCTGCGGCGCGATCGAACGGCGGAATATAGCAGTGGGCACATGAGATGCCGATCAGGCCACTGCGGATTCATCGATCGATTACCTCACGCGAAGGTCGGCAATTCCCCGCGGGGCGATTCTCTTGGCCCCGCTGCAACGGTTCTTTCGACCGTGCTGCAGACATGTGACATCAAGACCGCTCCGAGGGAATCCGATGGGATCATTGGGAGTAAAGCCTGATGTTCCTCGGTTTTGGCCGTGGGCTCCGATTCCGCGGCATGGCGCTACGGGTCGGCGTCCTCGTTTTGGCGACTTCGCTTGCGACGTCGCTCGCGATCTCATGGGTCAGCGTCGGCTCGCTCGAGGGATTCCTTCGCAACCGGATCAACCAGAACTTCCCCGAGCTGCTGGAGTCGGCACATGGCCGGCTCGATCTCTGGTTTCGCCAGCGCTCGCTAGATTTCGAGGTGTTCGCGCGTAGCCCGATCTTGCGTTCCGCCCGCTCGGGTAGCCGCGCCAAGAACGAGGCCGAGCGATACCTCTCGTACCTCCTGGACAGTTTCAGTCAGTACGAATCCCTGACGGTCCTCTCGCCATCTGGTGAGAGCTGGCTCAGCGTCGGAAAACCCGTCGAGATCTCGAAATCGTTAGGCACCGAACTGGCCGGGATCGATCGTCCGACCGTGACCGGACTCCACAAGCTGGGAGAAGACCGTCGCCAACTCGTCGCCGCGATGATTGGAGACGAGGGCACGAGCCGTCAGGTTCTCGTCGGAGTCATGTCGAGGAGCAGCCTCGAGGAGCCAATCCTGGCCCCGGAGATCTCGGGCTCGACCGTTGCACTGATCGACGCGCGTGGGCAGGTCGTGGCAGGAAGTCTGCCCGTCGGTTGGATCGATGGCGCAGATTCCGGGAACGTCGAGCTGGTCGAAGACGGAAATGGCGGCCAGTACGTCGTTGCGAGTCGTCCGCTCGGGCGGTTCGATTGGAGCCTGGTCGTCGCCCAGGACTACGGCGTGGCGCTTGCTCCGATACAGGAGACCACCGAGCGCACGATGATCACGAACATCGTGTTGGTGCTGATCTCGAGCGGACTCGCTCTCTGGCTCGTGGCTTGGCGAATGCAGCCGATCTTGCGGTTGGCCGACGGTGCCAAGCGACTTGCCGATGGCGATGCCGACGTACGCGTCTCCGAGGAAGGAACCTTCGACGAAGTCGCCCAGCTGGCGCGTGCATTCAATGAAATGGCGGAACGGCTGGACGTGAATCGGGAAGAACTCGAGACCCAGAATCAAGAACTGCTGCGTGCCAACGAAGTGCTCGAACAGCTTTCGATCACGGATGGCCTGACGAAGCTGCACAACCACCGACACTTCCAGGATCAATTTACCCGCGAGACCAGGCGAGCCGAGCGCACCGGCGACCCGATGTGTCTGATCCTGATCGACATCGACGACTTCAAGAAGCTGAATGATCGGCTGGGCCACGCGGCTGGCGACCGCGTGCTCGAGAACGTGGCTCAGCTGATGAACTCGCTGACCCGAGAGACCGACTATCTCTCGCGTTATGGCGGCGAGGAGTTTGCCATGATCCTGCCGAAGACCGAGATCGAGGGCGCGGTGGGCCTCGCGGAGAAGATGCGGATCGGGATCTCCCGCCTCGAGGTTCCCGTACTCGGCGTCGACAACTGGGTACGCGTAACCGCGTCATTCGGCGTCGCAGCCAACCGGGCCACGACTTCCAGCACCTTCGACGCTGCTGACAAAGCCCTCTACGAGGCCAAGGCCGCCGGCAAGGATTGTGTCATCGCCGCAGCCGACGACGCCTAGCCTCGGCATCGACTGACATCTCCAACGGGCCGAAGCCGGGGGGCCGGGACTGCTAGGGAAGCTCTGCGCAGGCGCCCCCGCTCGTATTCCGATGTGGCAGAGGTTCGCTACCGGACCAACGAGGCGTGCACCCAGCCGACCCTGCCGCTCGCAGTACGTACCAGCATCCATTCCTCGACCGTACGCTCGGGGAAGACGGGCATCCCGTTGGTCAGGACCGTGACGACGGAAGCCTTCGTGGACGGGCCTTCGCGGAGATTGACTCGCGCGCTCCGGATCTTGAGAACACCGGGCGTGGAGCCGGCCAGCCTGGCTTCCTCGTTGCTTCGTTCAGCGATCCGTTGAGCACGCCAGGTAAAGAAGACGGCGGCACCGAAGTTTCCGGCTTCGATCTGCCTCTCTGCTTCGAGGAGCTTCTCATCGGCTTCCGCAAGCTGTGTTTCGAGCCAGGGCCATCGTTCTCGGGCGCGGTCGACGTCGATGTGCGCCTCGGCGAGGGCCGAGATCGCATCCGCGCGTGTGCGGTTCCCACGCAGGCCGGACTCCGCAGCGACCAGGGCATCCTCGGCGGCGGAGAGATCCGCCCGCAAGCGTTCGACCTCGCGCTCCAGGAGGCTGGCGCGGCCGGTCTCAGCACGGTGGTAGACCTTCGCGTCCGGGACCAGGGCCTTCGCGGGCGGCGGCGGTGGCGGCGTGCTGGCGCAGGCCGACTGAAAGGTCAGCGCAAGACTCGTCGCCAGGAGAAAACGGCGGGGCACCCTCATGGGATGCGCTATCGGCCGAATCGGCGAGGTGCTGAAGCCCTCGCGAGTTCGGCACCGGCGGGCTCAAGAGTAGGCTGGACGTGGCTCCCCGGGGGGTTGCACCCGCCAGCGGCGATGGATCCAACTCCACTGCTCCGGGGCGAGCCGGATCTCGTCTTCGATCGCCCGGGTCATCCGCGCCACGTTCTCGACCAGCGCAGCGAGGGGGTTGGCTTTGTCCTCCACCATCTCGAGCATCGGCCGGATCCGGCAGACATGGTGGAAACCATCGGGCTCGCGACGCAGGAAGCACGGCAGCACCGGCACGCCGGTCTTCATGGCGATCCTGGCCGGTGCTACCCGCGAGATCGCGAGTCGATCGAAGAAGGGGACGAAGACACCCTCGCCGGGCCGACAGGACTGGTCGTAGGGCATCGCCAGGAAGCGGCCATCGCGGAGCGCCCGGAGTGCGGCCCGGGCAGCGTTGCCGCGGGCAATGTTCTCGGCATGTCCGGAGCCGCGCTGGCCCATCACGATCTCGTCCAGCAGTGGGTTCTGGCGCTCGCGATGGACGATCGTCAGCGGGTATCCGTGGGCGGCCATGGCTACACCGAAGAGTTCCCAGTTGCCGATGTGCGCTGTCAGGGCCACGGCGCCACTGCCCGGCTTCGATGCACGCGCGCCGTCGTAGTTGTCGAGCCCTTCGATCCGGACGCGGCCTCGCAGCTCGTCGTCGTTCAATCGGGAAAGGAAGGCGAATTCGGCCAGGCAGCGACCAAGGTTTTCGAACGAGGCGCGCAGGATCTCGTTGCGCTTCGCCTCGCTCGCTTCGGGAAAGGCGATTCGGAGATTGACGCGTGCGTCTGCCACCCGCGGCCCCCCCGCGCGCACCCATGCGCGGCCTAGCGCGGCGCCGGATTCCAGCGCCCGCTCCGGCGATTGCAATCGAATCGCAGCGAGGACGGCACGCGCCCCTCCGGCGGCCAGCTTGTCGAAGTACCCGGCGGTCGCTGCCAATCCCGGCTCGCTCGTCAGTTGACCGCCGGCGCCCATACGCTCTCGAGGTCCTCCAGTTCCGCCCAGACCTCCCGATCGATCATCCGGTAGCGCTCGAGCGCTTCCTCGAAGCGTTCGGGGTCTCCCTGTTCGATGGCGATATCGCGACCCTTCTTGCGAACCCAGTCGATATGCCAACCCTCGTCCTTGCTTACGGCGCGCAGGACTTCCTGGGTGCGCTCGGGAACGTCGTCGCGCTTCAGATGCTCGACATAGCGCTTCAGTGCACGCTGCTCGACCACCACGGTCAGTGCCAACAGATCGACCGGGTGACGCGGAAGTCCGGCGCGCTTGCCGATGCGCACCTGATAACCGTCCGTGATCGGAACCGGCGCGGCGCCGAGTTCCTTGATGCGCTCGGTCCAGAGCCAGGCGTGTCGGGTCTCGTCGGCCAGATGCTCGGACAGCAGAATCTGGGATTCGTCGTCCGGCAGGATGCGGAGCAAGCGATAGATGAGATTCGAGCCGCGCAGCTCCGCGTCGCGGTAGTACGAGTACGCAAGCACTTCGTATTGGAAGCTCTTGGATCGGTCTTCGGTCGCTGCGGACATCGTGCGGGCACCACCTTGGAGTCAGGGCTTGTCAGCGGGGGGCGCTCACCAGCGAGCGAGGGCGCGAAGGATAGCCGCAGCAACGGGCGTGGTCGAAGGGGACTCGTGGGGAAATAGACTCGGCAAACCAACGCCAGAGCCGTGCTTCGTCAGCGGATCCGAATGCTCATGGAGAAATGGGGCCCGATCCCGTCGATCTCGAACTCTTCGCCATGGCGTTCGAAGCCCAGCCGCTCGTAGAACCCGGCTGCGCTCGAGCGCGCGTTGCACCAGATTCGGACCCGCCCGACACCGAGCGCCCAACTCCGCCCGGCTTCGAAGAGTGCCCGGCCGCAGCCCGAGCCGCGAAAGGCTTCGCGAGTCGCCATTCCTCGTAGCCTTGCGCAAGGCTCGCTTTCGGCAGGCGGCCAAGGCTCGATCGAGAACGAGGCAATCCCAACGAGCTGTTCGGCCTCGAAGGCGCCCAGGTGGATCGCGCCGGGCGTGGCATCTCCTGGATAGACCGCGGCTGCCGCCGGCTGACCGGGACGCAGGATGGCGAGCCGCAGCGGCCGAGTCTCCTCGGCCGTGATCGGCTGCACACGAACCAACGCCTAACCCTCACCCCGTTCCCGCCGAATCCGCACTCCGGCGTATTCCAATACACCCGCGATCGGGCTCGGTTTGCGCACGGTCACGACCACGGCGTCGACCGCGAACTTGCCCAGCACGCCGTCGGCGATGCGCTGACCGAGCGCCTCGACGAGCTTGTGTTCCTGATTCGCGGCGACGTCCTCGACCACCTCGAAGACGCGTTTGTAGTGGATGGTGTGTTGGATTCGGTCGCTGCGACCGGCCGCGCGCAGATCGGTCTCGAGTTCGAGATCGAGGGTCACCGGGCGGCGCACGCGCCTTTCAGCTGCGGTGACCCCCAGCGCCGCCGGAATCTGAATGCCCTGGATCAGGATCACATCGCTCATGGTTCGGCCTCCGCCTACTGCAGCGTTCGGAGCCCACGAGTCTAGCGGGCGCTTGACGAGGGGTCTCCGACGGCGGAAGCTCGGCGGCTCGCCCAGCTTGGAGATGCCATGACCCTCGAAGAGATCCAGCAGCGGGAGGCCAGGACGTTCCTCCCGGTCGTCAACCGCATGCCCGTCGCACTCGTGCGCGGCGAGGGATCTCGCGTCGTCGATGTCGCCGGGCGCTCCTATGTCGATCTCACTGCGGGTTGGGGCGTGACGGCCATCGGTCACTGCCACCCGCGGCTGGTCGAGGCGATCTCGCAGCAGGCGGGCACGTTGATGCAGACGACCAATCTGTTCTACACGCTGCCTCAACTCGACCTGTCCGAAACGCTTTCGGAATTGACGCCGGCCGAGATCACGCGCTCGTTCTACGTGAGTTCCGGCGCCGAGGCCGTGGAGGGCGCGCTCAAGATGGCGCACCGGGCCACGGGCCGGCGCAAGTACGTATCGACCACGAACTCGTTCCATGGGCGCACCCTCGGCGCGCTCCAGGTGATTGGCCAGGCCAAGCACCGCGACGCCTACCGCGAGTTGATGCCGGAACAGGTGACGGTGCCTTTCGATGACATTGCGGCGGCCGAGGCGGCAATCGATCGCGACACCGCGGCGGTGATCATCGAGCCGGTGCAGGGAGAGGGCGGCGTCAACGTCCCGAGCCGGGGCTATCTCGCGAAGCTGCGCGAGTTCGCCCACGCCGTCGGCGCTCTGCTCATCTTCGACGAGATCCAGACGGGCATCGGACGCACCGGTCGCATGATGGCGCTGGAGCACGAAGGCGTGGTTCCCGACATCCTGACCCTGGGCAAGGGCCTCGGCGGAGGCTTCCCGATCGCGGCATTCCTGTGCACCGAGGAGGTCGCGGCCACGGTTGCCCCCGGCGATCACGGCGGCACCTACGCCGGCAATCCGCTCGCGTGTGCGGCCGCCAACGCGACGTTGGCGGTGGTTCGGGAGGAGAAGCTCTCGGAACGCGCGGCGGAAGTGGGTGGTCGATTGCTGGCGAAGCTCCGGGCGTTCGCCGACGAGAACCCCGAGCGCGCGCTCGGCGCGCGCGGACAAGGTCTGCTGATCGGGCTCGTTCTCGCCGACGCGGAGCGCGCCGCCGCCCTGCCGACGCGCGCACTCGAAGCCGGCATCCTGCTGAACGTGACGGCCGGCAACGTGATGCGGCTCTTCCCACCCCTCAACATTCCCGAGGACGAACTGTTTGGCGCCGTCGACGAGATCCTCGGCTTGATCCGCACCTGACAGGAGCCCGCCGGCCTCGGCGTGCTAACGGGAAATCGGCACGCCTCTGGCCGGGGACGTAAGCGTCTCGTACGGGGAAGGGGCCGGCCTGGGTGGCGGCGTTTCTCGTGACTGGCGTGCCAGAACCTGCAGCGCGACGATGTGACGCAACTCCTCCAGGTTTCGATCGAGCTGCACCGGATCGCGGTCCACGGAATGGCGCAGCAGGGCACCCTGGAGCAAGACGATCACCGTGTGCGCGATGAGATCGGCGTCGGGGAGGGCGCTACCGAGCGTCTCTTCGAAGCCGCGGCAGATCGCTTCTTCTGCGCGTTGCCAGACCTTGACGAGTGCCTCGCGGATGGGCTCCGAACGACCCGCGAGTTCGCCTGCCGCGACACCGGGCAGCCGCAGCAGGTGGGCGTCTTCGCGTACGATCTGGCGCCAGCCTTCGGTCAAGGCGTTCAATCGCTCGGGACCCGCAAGCCCGGAGGTGATGCGTTGCACGCGCTCGATCAAGCGTTCGCTGGAAGTCTCCAGAACCTCGGCGAGCAGCCCCTCCTTGCTTCCGAAGTGCCAGTAGATCGCTGGCTTGGTCAACCCCACTTCTCGGCAGACCGCGGCGACCGATGTTCCCGAATAACCATGCTCGGCGAAGAGAACCGCCGCGGCCTCGAGGATTCGTTCGCGACTGCCCGCGTCCGCCTCGCGACGATCCGGCGCGAGGCCATCGCTGGCGGGCGGCTTCTCGCGGGCACCTGTTCGGCGCATGCTAGGGAACCAGAACGGGAAGCTCGTTGCTGATCAGACCCGCCGCGTTTCTGACCTGGAGCAGATGCATTCCGCTCAGCGTCGGGGGCGAGTCGAGATCGACCAGAATCTGATCCGTGCTGCAGACGGGAGAGAAGCTACCCCCCACGCAGGTAACGGTGCCTGAAACGAGCTGGCCATCGACGAAGATCGACGCGTTCTCTTCCACGCGTACGGCTTCGATCGTCATCGGATTGTCGGCCGGCAAGACCGGTAGATCCATCCGACCGTCGGTAAAGAAGACTCCGGCCGGCGGAACCGTGATGCCCGGCTGCGCGGTCTCGGCCGTCACACCGGCGCGATGGGCGGCGGTGAACGTCAGGTTCAGCGTTCCGGCAGCGGCTTCGGCGAGCAGGCCGGCACGATCGAGATTGACGCCCTGGCCCCCTTGATAGCGACCGTTCGTCTGGAAACTGACGAGCAGCCTGCTGCCGTTCCGGGTTCCCGTGCCTCGCAAGTTGACGGTTCCATTGGCATCTCCGGCTTCCATCAGCGCGAGCTGGGCCGCCGTGTTCGGGTCTGCCGCGGTGGCCGCATTGACGCTCACCTGGCGGCCGAAGATTCCCACCTGCCCGGTGCTGGCCTCTTCGACCATGGTGAAGATGTCCGCCCCGCCGACGTTGTAGAAGCCGCGGAAACCGACGTCATTGCCCGGGGCCCCGAAGGCTGCGGACCACACCAGGAACTCGTCGAATCCATCGCCGGGTACCCACGGGAACTCGCTGAAGAACGGCGAATCGAAGAGCACCTCGTTGACGTTCGTGATACCGGCCGAGAACTGCAGGTAGCGGTCGGTCATTCCCCGCATGGTCGGTGCGTCGAAGCCGTTCACGAACGCGCTGTTCGTTCCGGCCGTGAATGGCGCAGGGTGGCAACCTCCGCCGCCGGCATCGGCACAGGTTTCCGGGCCCAGACCGCCGGCTCCCGGCGGGTTGCCACCACCCTTGTTCTCGTAGAAATCCGAGAAGCCAGCGATAGCGCCCACCGAGACGACGTCGTCGGGTCCGCGACTACGGGCGGGCGGGTAAGCGACCGATGCCAGGAAAGTGGCCATGTCGTCACGTTCCTGCTCGCTCAAGCCACCGGGAAGACCGGCTTCGTTGGTGGGGCAACTGACGGTGTCACACATCACGCCGCCGAGCGCAGCGTCGACGAGGTGACGGAAACACGAGGCATCATCCGTGCAGTTCGCCGCGACCTGGACGCCTGCACCGACCTCACCGTTGACACCACCGAAGGGATCGCCGAGCACGCCGTCCCAGTGGAGCGGAAGCGTGTCGCGGAGCCCGCGCACGGGCATCGTCGAACGCGCTTCCTCCTGGCCACAGCCGGCGAAGCTGCACTCTGCCCCGATCACCCAGAGAAGCTGATCGGTGTTGCCATCGGGGTGGCAACTACCGCAGGAGAACGTGCCAGAGGAGGAGCCAGCGGCGGCCTCGAAGGCGATGCGACCGCGTCGGATCGCATCGGCGGTGGGGTCGCCAGAGAACGTCCACACGGCGGTCTCGACCGGGTTCAGCGGATCGGAAACGTCGAGCACCGACACGGAGTTCTCGAGAGCGTTGAAGACGTAGGCGGTTTCGGCTGCGCCCTGGGCGTCGGAGGTGAGGGCTACGCCGCGGGGGAACGCACCGACGTCGACGATTCCGAGCACGTTGCCGCTGGCCGCATCGATGGTGGCGACGCGATGGGAGGAGGAGGCCGTCACCACGATCGTCGAATCGTCGCCACTGACAGCGATTCCGTGGGGCGTCGACAGTGCGGTCCCGGCTGCCGGTTGACTCGGCGGCAGGACTTCGAGCTCGACGATGGCAGGCGCCGAACAGGGAAGCGACGAACAATCGACCTGGCTCAGCTGGTTCAGGAATATCCGGTTGTCGAGGTCTGCAAGGCCCTGGCCTGCCGTTCCGGCTCTGCCGTTCTCGGCGTTGCGCGCGTCGGTCTGGGCGATGTGAACCATGCCCGTGCTATCGACGGCAACGCCGTAGAGCAGGGTGCCGACACCTTCGACCACGTCGAGTTCAGTTTCGTTGGTCGTGGAGTAGACGAACAGGTCCCGGTCTTCGACGTTCGGGTCCTTGACGATATCCGCGGCCACGCCTGCTAGTTGCGGATTGGCCGCGAAGTTCGCGTCGCTCAGGATGAACGTGCACTGGACGCCGTCGAGCTGCGCCGCTGAGTTGCACGTCGAGAGTTCGCTCTGATTCCCGGACTCGAAGACCGGCACGAACAAGCGGCCTCCCTGCACCACCATCGCTCGCGGCTCCTGGCCGCGTACCACGAACGTCTTGGTCACTGCATAGCTTGCGGTATCGACCACGGCGATTTCGTCACGAGACGAGAGTGAGACGTAGGCCTTTGCATTGCTTGCGAACGCCACGCCAACGGGCTCATCGAAGGTCGTGGTCATGCCCGCATCCAATGTCTGGATCGTGCGAACCACTTCGTATCGGGTCGCGCTCGCGGCCGCGACATCGACCACGCTGACCGAGTCAGAAACGTGGTTGGCCACCCAGACTTCGCTGCCATCGGGCTTGACAGCGAGGCCGACGGGTTCGATGCCCACTTCGATGCTGCGCATCAGCTTGCCGCTGGCGGTGGACAGGACGTCCAGATTGCCACCGGGTGTATTCAGGACGTAGAGCTCCGTGCCACCTGGCGAAAGCGCGATGGGCTTCGCCTGCGGACTCGCAAAGTGCTGGTGGCCGCGCACCTCATGGCTCACACCGTTGCCGTTGCAGGTGATTCCCATACCGGCGCCGCCAGCCAGTAGCAGCAGTAGCGAAAGAGCGACCGAGGAAGTCCGAGCACCCATGGATGATCCTCCTGGCGGCGAGCAGCTTCTATACCCGCCGGTATAGGCCCCGATCCTACTCCTCGCCGGGGGTGGCTGTACACCGGAAAGTACTCGGCGAGCCTGCTCGGAGCCGCGCTCGGAGAGGAACTGCACTCGCGATAGCCACCGCGCCACCAGCCTCCGCGTGGCGCGCGGAATGTCCTGAGGGGTGGGGTGGCTCTCGACTCTGCGAGGAGGGCTCGCGGACTGCTCTCGCGGGCGGGGTTCTTGAGTCGAGGATGTCCTGACTAGCGGTGCCTGCACGAGGGGATGCCGGGCGGGGCCGCGGGCAGGGTTCAGCCCGGAGCGGCAGCGGGGTCGAGGAGCGGGCCGGCCCGCTTCCAGCCTTCGTTGAGGAGCCAGGTGTGCGTGAATGCGACGGCCCGGGTTCCGGGTCTTCCTCTGGCCGCGATCACGAGATCGCGCGCGGAACGCTTCCAACCCCCGAACCAGGCGACCTGACGAGGCAGGATCGATTCGCACGATGCTGGACGGCCGCTTCATGTGCCGCCTGGCGTTCATCAGGACATAGCGCAGTGCATTGCGCACCTGGGTCGGTGACTTCAAGACCACGTGGTGATACCGGTCCTTCAGGACCGGTCCAGAGCGCGCGAACACGCGATTCACCGCACGCGCGAGGCGCGCGCCCAGCGACTTCATCCCACGCCCCAGGGCGTCCGCATCCTTCGCCTCCACCAGCAGATGGACGTGATTCGCCTGGATCGAGTAGTGCGCGAGCCGGAAGTCCCCGCGATCACAGGCCTTTGCCCAGGATCGTTCGAGTTCTCGGACGAGCTTCACGGTTCGAAGGGAAGGCACACCATCGCGCACCTTCAAGGTGACGTGGCAGGGAAACCGGGAAGCCAGTCCGCTTCGGCGGAGATGCGGAATGCCGGACCCCGCCTGCGGCTTTCGCCCAGCACCGACCCGCTTCCCGCCCCACCCGGAGTGTCGCAGTTCGAGCTGTATTCCGGATGACTTACGCCGCATAGTGTTGATTATAGCGATATATGAATATCAATCAACAACAATCGACATCGCATC
>JAJDAP010000008.1 GCA_029261795.1 Deltaproteobacteria bacterium | reverse complement strand
ACGTCGATAGTGATGGAGATTCGCGGCCCTCGGACCGGAAGACGCCGACGGCGTACTCGACAGTACGTCGAGGCGTCAGGAGGGAGAAGGCCGCGAATATCCGTCGCTAGCGGCGTCCGCAGTAGGGCGCTCATGAATAGTCCGGGCTAGTCCGGCCGCCAGGTCAGACGGAGAGAATCTTGAGCTGGATGCCGATCGCATTCCTGGCGGCCGCGGCGGTTGCCGTCATCGCGACCCCCGTGGTCTCGAGGTTGGCATTGTCCTTGGGCGTGATCGATCGGCCCAACGAGCGGAAGGTCTCGAATCGAGAGAACATCCCGCTGCTGGGTGGCCTCTCGGTGGCCATTGGTTTCTTCATCGGAATCTCGGTGGCGCTGTTCTACCTGCCCGAGGACGTGGGCCTGCGCATCGAAGGTCTGCTCGTCGGCGGCCTGCTGGTACTGGCGGTAGGTGCAGTCGATGATCGCTGGGGGATGTCTGCCTGGGTCAAGCTGGCGTTCCAGCTCGTGGCGGCGGCAGTCGCGATCCGGTCGGGGTTCCAGATCGATCACATCACCAATCCGATGGATCACACCCATTACGACTTTCCACAATGGCTGACCTGGGTCGTGACCACCGTGTGGATCGTCACCGTGACGAACTCGCTCAATCTGATCGATGGTCTCGACGGATTGTGCACCGGGGTGTCGGCGATCATCGCGACGACGCTGACGGTCATTGCGTGGCAGGGCGGCCACATCCCGGGCGTCGTCATCGGCATCGCCCTGATCGGCGCACTGGTCGGTTTCCTGCCTTACAACTTCCCACCCGCGAAGATCTTCGTGGGCGATACCGGCGCATTGTTCATCGGGTTCTGCTTGTCGATTCTGGCTCTCGAGGGCTACCAACGTGTCACCGTCATCACCTTCATCGTGCCGCTGTTGGCCTTGGCGGTCCCGCTCCTCGATACCGCGCTGTCGATCCTGCGCCGGCTCAAGCGGCGCAGCAACCCGATGAAAGCCGACAAGTTGCATCTGCATCACCGACTTCTATCCGAGTACGACGGCTCACATCGCCCGGCTGTCCTGTCGATCTACTTTCTGACGGCGTGTTTCTGCGTGATCGCGGTCTCGTTCACGCGACTCGAGGGATACGCCAGCCTTGTATTTCTGCTGGTTGTGGGAATCCTGACGTTGCGGATCCTGAGGAACCTCGGATTCTTCTACGACGAACCGCTGCCCAGCGAAATAGCGACTGTGGCCGAGGGTGAGGGGGAAACACGATGAGTGATCGCCGGGCATTGATCACCGGAATCACCGGACAGGACGGTTCCTATCTGGCCGAGCTGTTGCTCGAGAAGGGCTACGCCGTCCACGGAATGGTTCGGCGCTCGAGCACGGAGACGAACGAGCGCATTCAGCATCTCGAGGGACGAATCGAACTGCATCAGGCAGACCTGCTGGATCAGGGCTCGTTGATGAACATGCTCCGCGAGAGCCGTCCCCATGAGGTCTACAACCTGGCGGCGCAGTCGTTCGTCCCCACCTCCTGGTCGCAGCCGTCATTGACCGGCGAATTCACCGGCCTCGGAGTTACGCGAATGCTCGAGGCGGTTCGCTTGATCGATCCGGAGATCCGGTTCTACCAGGCTTCGAGCTCCGAAATGTACGGGAAGGTGCGAGAGACCCCCCAGAACGAAGCGACGCCCTTCTATCCTCGGAGTCCCTACGGCGTCGCCAAGGTCTACGGTCATCACATCACGGTGAACTACCGCGAGAGCTTCGAGATGTTCGCGGTCTCGGGAATCCTGTTCAATCACGAATCGCCGCGACGCGGGCGCGAGTTCGTGACGCGCAAGATCAGCGAGACGGTGGCCAAGATCAAGCTGGGGCTGGCCGACCAGTTGCTGCTAGGCAACCTCGACGCTCGCCGGGACTGGGGCTATGCCCCCGAGTACGTCGAGGCGATGTGGCGCATGCTGCAGCAGGACGCGCCGGTCGACTATGTCATCGGAACCGGCGAGACCCATTCGCCTCAAGAGTTCGTCGAGATCGCGTTTGCCCACGTCGGGCTCGAGGCGGCCGATTTCGTCGCCGTAGACCCTCGCTTTCTGCGGCCGGCCGAAGTGGACCTGCTGCTCGCGGATCCGACCAAGGCTCGCGAGCAACTCGGTTGGACCGCGTCGACCAGCTTCGAGGAGCTGGTGCGCATCATGGTCGACGCAGACCTCGACGCTCTCGCCAAGGCCAGCGGCCGGGAGCCGGGAGCAGCGGGAACGCGATGACCGCTTGGCCCGGGCGCACCGCGCTGGTCACAGGGGGCGCCGGATTCATCGGAAGCCACCTTGTCGACCGGCTCGTGGATGAAGGGGCACGCGTGCGCGTGCTCGACGATTTCTCGACCGGATCCGAATCCAATCTGGCCCGGAGCGGCGAAGCGATCCAGGTGCACCGCGGCGACTTGCGTGATGGCGAAGCGGTTCGAGAAGCCTTGAACGGCTGCGACGTGGTTTTTCACCTGGCGGCGATTCCCTCGGTCCCCCGCAGCGTCGACGACCCCGAGACGACGCACGCCGTCAACGTGACGGGAACGCTCGCTCTGCTCGAAGCTTGTCGAGAAGTGGGTGTGCGCCGGCTGGTGATGGCAGCTTCCTGTGCCGCCTATGGCAACGAACCGACGCTCCCGAAATCCGAGACCCTGCCACCGCACCCGGAATCGCCCTACGCCTGCCAGAAGCTGATGTGCGAGGAGTACTGTCGGCTCTACGCCTCTCTCTACGGGCTCGAAACCGTGTCGCTTCGTTTCTTCAACGTCTTCGGCCCGCGGCAGAGTCCCGAGAGTGACTACGCCGCCGCGATCCCGCGCTTCGTGACGTCATGTCTCGAGGAGCGCCCGATCACGATCTTCGGAGACGGCGAACAGACCCGAGACTTCGTGTACGTGGAGGACGTCGCGACGGCCTGCCTGTTGGCAGCCGACGCAGAGGCGGCGGTCGGCCAGGTGATCAACATCGCCGGCGGCAAGCGCATCAGCGTCAACGACATCGTCGCGATCGTCAGGAGGCTGACGGATTGCAAGGTCGGGCCCTCGTATCTCGAGGTACGCGACGGCGACGTCCGCCACAGCGAGGCGAATGTCGCCAAGGCTTGCGATCTGTTGAAGTTCGTTTCTCAAGTAGACCTCGAATCCGGGCTCGAGCGCACCATCGCGCACTTTCGTTCGCCCGAGGAGCTGACATGAACATCTGTGTAGTGGGAACGGGTTATGTGGGCCTGGTAACCGGCGCGTGTTTTGCCGAGTTCGGGGTCAACGTGATCTGCGCGGACAAGGACGCCGACAAGATCGCGGGCCTCGAACGCGGGGAGATGCCGATCTACGAGCCCGGCCTCGACCAGCTCGTCGAGCGCAACGTCGCTCAGGGTCGGCTCTCGTTCACCACGGATACGGTGGAAGCCGTGCGCTCCTCGCTGGTCGTCTTCATCGCGGTTCAGACGCCGCCGATGGACGACGGCGCCACGGATCTCGGCGCGGTGCGGGCGGTCTCCCAGGAGGTCGGCAGCGCACTCAACGGCTTCAAGGTGATCGTGACCAAGAGTACGGTTCCAGTCGGGACCTCCGAGAAGGTTCAGCAGTGGGTCGGCGAGGGAGCTGCCAAGGAGGGCGTCGAGCCGAATTTCAGTGTCGCCTCGAATCCTGAATTCCTGCGCGAGGGGGCCGCGATCGGCGATTTCCTGCGGCCGGACCGCGTCGTCATCGGTGCCAACGACGACGCCTCGCTCGCCATCATGAAGGATCTCTACCGCCCCCTCTTTCTCAATGAGACACCCTTCGTCTTGACCAACGTCGCGACGGCCGAGCTCACCAAGTATGCGGCCAATGCGTTCCTGGCCACCAAGATCTCGTTCATCAACGAGATGGCGAACCTGTGCGAAGTCGTCGACGCGAATGTCCAGGAACTCGCCCGCGGCATCGGTCTCGATGGCCGGATCGGCAAGAAGTTCCTGCATGCCGGGCCCGGCTTCGGCGGCTCGTGTTTCCCCAAGGACACGCGTTCGGCGGCCCACTTCGCGCGCGAACTCGGCGAGGGGCTCGACATCGTCGAGGCCGTGATCCGGGTAAACGAGAAACAGCGCGAGCGGATGGTCGCTAAGATCAGCAAGGCTGCCGGCGGTGATCTGTCCGGTCGCACGGTCTCGATCCTCGGCCTCTCGTTCAAGCCCGAAACCGATGATATGCGCGATGCGCCGGCAGTGGACATCATTCGCGGTTTGCAGGCCCGTGGCGCCAGCATCCGGGCCTTCGATCCCGTCGCGATGGAGGCGGCCGCTTCGCAACTCCCTGACATCACGTACTGCAAGGACGCCTACGAAGCTTGCGCGGGTTCTGACGTGCTCGTGCTCGTGACCGAGTGGAACCAGTTCCGGATGCTCGACCTCGAACGGGTCAAGGGCGTGATGAATCACGCCCTGGTAGTCGATCTGCGCAACGTATACGACCCCGACAAGATGAAGGCTGCGGGTTTCGAGTACGTAAGCGTCGGTCGTTAGGCCGGAACGCGACGTGACGAGGAGCAGGGCGCGACGACCTACGGTGCATGCCGTCGTGATGGCCGGCGGCGCTGGGACGCGGTTCTGGCCGCTCTCCCGCGAGGCTCACCCGAAGCCGCTCCTTTCCGTGGGAGGGGGCCGGACCCTGCTCGGCGAAACGATGGTCCGCGCGCGAAAGGCGGCCACTGGCGATCGCGTCTGGCTGGTCTGCGGCGCTTCCCATGCGGGGAAGATGAAGAAGGCTTCGGGCCTGCCGGCGCGCCGGGTCCTCGTCGAGCCGACCATGCGAAACACCGCTGCAGCCATCGCGTTGGCTGCCCACCGGATCGTGCGCGAGGACCCGGACGGCGTGATGGCCGTGCTCTCGGCCGATCATCGCATCCCGGTTGCCGATGGCGCCAAGTTCAGCCGAGCGCTCGCGAGGGCGGCCGTAGCCGCCCATGAAGCGGACGTGCTGATGACCATCGGCGTCCGCCCGACGCGGCCAGAGACGGGCTATGGCTATCTCCGCCTGGGCAAACCGGCGGGCGGCGCCCATCGCGGAATCCATCGGGTGGCCCGCTTCGTAGAGAAACCCGATCGGGCCAAGGCGCGGCGCTATCTCAAGAGCGACGCGTACCTGTGGAATGCCGGCATCTTCGTCTGGCGCGCGGCGACCTTGTTGGAAGAGCTCGAGAAGTGGGCGCCCGAGATCGCCGGGCCGCTGGTACCCCTGGGGAAGGCCAGCGCTCGCAACCTGCCCAAGGCGATCGAACAGGCCTATCGCCGAACCCCCGCGGTTCCGATCGATATCGCCGTGATGGAACAGAGCCGAAGGGTCTGGTGTCTACCTGCAGATTTCCACTGGAGCGACATCGGAACCTGGAAATCTCTCGCCGAAGAGACCGGCGTGACGCAGAATGTGACGAGGGTCATACAAGGAGATGCCTGGGTGTGCGATTCCCAGGGGAACCTGGTTGCCGCCGGAGACCGCCCAGTCGTCCTGTTGGGCGTTTCGAATCTGGTCGTGGTGGACGCCGGGGATGCGATCCTGGTCGCCGATCTGGATCGAAGTGCAGATGTAAAGGACGTCGTCGCGATGTTGCGACGCAAACGACGCACGGACCTTCTCTAGTGTGACGCCGGCCCTGGCCTGGAAGGAACCCCCATGATCGGAAACGATGCGATCGAGACCCTGCGCCCGATTCCGCTCTTCTCGCACGTCGCTGAGGGCGATCTCGAGCAGATCGCGTCCCATTTGATCGAACGCAAGTACCCGAAGTCGACCACGATCGTCGAGGAAGGGCTGCCCGGCGACTACATGTACATCGTGCGCGAAGGTCGTGTGAAGGTCACCAAGCTCTCGGAAGACGGCCGCGAGAAGATCCTCGACATGAAGGGCGCCGGCGATTTCGTCGGTGACATGGCGCTGCTCGATCGCGCGCCGCGTTCGGCCTCGGTGAAGACGCTCTCGCCAGTCACCGTGTTGGCGCTTTCTCGAGGCGATTTCATGGGCCTGCTCCGCAAGAGCCCGGACCTGGCGTTGGCCGTGATCCAGGAGCTGACCCATCGTGTTCGCACCGTCAACGATCAGGCCAGTGCGCTTTCGTTCCAGCGCGTGAAGGATCGCACCAAGGGTCTGCTCGAGCGCTTGGCGAACGAAGAAACGAACGGCGGGCGCATGCTTACGCCGTCGCTGACGCACCAGCAGATCGCCGACATGATCGGCACCTCTCGCGAGACCGTGACCCGCGTGGTGAAGGATCTCAAGGGTGAGGGCTGGCTGGAGCAAGAGGGCAAGCGCTACCGGGTGCCCGCCTAGCGAACCTCTCACAGACCGCCGCCCGGCTGGGTGAGGAGCCGCGGGGCGGTTCCACGGGGCGGGGGTTAGGAGCGATTCTCCAGCTCTCGAGGGTTCGCGTGGCGGCGGAAGGTCTCGAGGGGTGGGCTGGCTCTCGACTCTAACGAGGAGGGCTCGCAGGTGGCTCTTGCGGGCGAGCTTCTTGGGTCGAGGACGTGCGGACGAGCGGTGCCTGCACGAGGGCATGCCGATTGGGGCATCGGGGACGGTTTCAGCCCGGAGCGGCAGCGGGGTCCAGCAGAGGACCGGCTCGCCTCCAGCCCTCGTTGAGGAGCCAGGTGTGGGTGAATGCGACAGCCCGGGTTCCGGGCGTTCCTCTTGCCGCGATCACGAGAACGCGCGCGGACCGCTTCCAGCCCCCGAACCATCGACCGGAAGAGGCGGGATCGATGCATACGATGCTGGACGGGCGCTTCATGTGCCGCCTGGCGTTCATCAGGACATAGCGCAGTGCATTGCGCACTTGGGTCGGTGACTTCAACACCACATGGTGATACCGGTCCCTCAGCACCGGTCCGGAGCGCGCGAACACGCGATTCACCGCTCGCGCGAGGCGCGCGCCCAGCGACTTCATCCCACGTCCAAGAGCGTCCGCATCCTTCGCTTCCACCAGGAGATGGACGTGGCAGGGAAACCGGGAAGCCAGTCCCGTTCGGCGGAGATGCGGAATGCCGGACCCCGGCTGCGGCTTTCGGCCGGCGCCGGGCCGCTTCCCGCCCCACCCGGAGTGTCGCATCTCGAGCTGTGTTCCGGATGACTTGCGCCGCATGCAATTGAATCTAGCGATCTTAGACAATCGAGAGAAATGGTCATCACATCTCCGAAACACCGTTCGATCCGGGCCACGCCCGCTCGCGCCGTCGACCCTGACCCGATCTACCTAACAGCCGTGCGAACCACTCCCTCAACAGCCCCTCCGGAAGCCAACTTCGATCGTGAGAGACCGACTCGCTCCCTGAGACATCACCCCTAGCCTGGAGCCGGGCGCGAGCGGCCCATCGGCGTCCCAACTGCTCCCAGTTAGGGCTCCAGTTACGATCTCGTACTTCCGATCGGTCTCCCATGCTGGGGGCTTCCGATCCGATCTGGGCGCAGGCGCTGGTTTCGAGCCTGCGTTCGGGCCTGCTTGCGGTCGACGACCAGCTGCGGATCACCGCAGTCTCGGAAGAGGGCGTACGAATCTTTGGACTGGACGCCGCCGCGCCGCTGCTCGGCGAGCCGCTCCACGAGGTACTCCCCGGGCACTCCGGATTGCGCCGCCTGCTCGGCGATACGCTGGCCGGGCGCGAGCCGCCGAGCCGCGCGGAATGGACCCTCGAGGACCGTTCCGCCACGCCGCGCACGATCGGTTTCACCTTGACTGCCGTTCGATACGACGGGGCAGTGATCGGTGCGGCCTTGTTATTCCGTGATCTCACGTCCTTCGAGAGGGCGGACGAGCAGGAACGCCTGCGGGATCGCCTTGCCGCGCTCGGTGAGATGGCCGCCGGTCTGGCGCATGAGATCCGGAATCCGCTGGCATCGATCGAACTCCTTGCGGGTCTCGTGAAGCGCGCCGCCCCGGACGATGTCGATGTCCAGGATCTGGTTTCGGAGCTGCTTTCGGAGCTCCACTCGGTCGCGGGTACGGTCCGCGCCACCCTCGATTTCGTTCGCCCGCATGCGCCGGAACGTCAGCCGACCCGGGTGGCCGTGGTCCTACATGAAGCCGTACGCCGGGCCCGCGCGTGTCTCCCGAGCCAGGTCGTGCTCGATGTGACCTGCGGTGACGCGCTCGAAGTGAACGTCGACCCCGACCAACTTCGGACGATCGCCGGGAATCTGGTCGAGAACGCCCTGTCAATGTTGGACGCCGATGCTCCCGGTGCGACTTCGCTGCAAGCCATGGGCGACGGGAGTGGTGGGCTGCATCTGATCGTCGACGATTCCGGCCCCGGGGTTCCGCCGGATCTCCGCGAACGCATCTTCTACCCCTTCTTCACGACGCGTGCCGAGGGCACCGGCGTCGGGCTCGCCGAGGTCCAGAAGCTCGTCGTGGCCCATGCCGGGAGTGTCGAAGTCGCGGAGTCCCCGCTCGGCGGAGCACGCTTCACGGTGCATCTTCCGCCGGAGGAGGGCGCGTGAGCAACGGACGCCTGCTCGTGGTCGAGGACAACGAAGTCCTGGCGCGCAACATCCTCCGTGCGCTCGGTCCGAGGTTCTCTCATGTCGAGTCGATCGCGCGCGGCGATGACGCCCTGGAACGTCTGACCGACGCTGGGCGCGAATCCGTCGACGTCGTCCTGACCGACCTGCGCCTTCCGGGCGCCGATGGCGTCGCCGTGATCCGCGCCGCGCGCAAGCATCATCCCCACTGTGCCGCGTTGTTGATGACCGCTTTCGGTTCGGTCGAGACGGCCGTGCTCGCGATGCGGGAAGGCGCTGTCGATTTCCTGCAGAAACCGTTCGAACTCGACGAACTCGAAGCACGCGTCGAAAGAGCGCGGCGCCAGGCTCGGCTCGAGGGAGAAGTGCGGGAACTCCGTAGCGCCCAGGAGCAGGAGCGTGCTGGTGAGCACATCATCGGCCAGAGCCCGGCGTTCCAGAAGGCGCTGGACCTGGCGGCCCGGGTCGCTCCCACCCGCTCCACGGTGTTGCTCACCGGGGAAACCGGAACCGGCAAGGAACTCGTCGCCGGCCTGGTTCATGGTTCGTCGCCGCGAAAGGACGGGCCGTTCGTGAAGGTCAACTGTGCGGCACTTCCCGAAACGTTGCTCGAGTCCGAGTTGTTCGGCCACGAACGCGGCGCGTTCACTTCCGCCGACCGGCTGCGGATCGGCCGCTTCGAGCAGGCGGATGGCGGCACGTTGTTCCTCGACGAAATCGGCGACATGTCGCTGCCCACCCAGGCCAAGCTGTTGCGTGTACTCCAGGATCAGGAATTCCAGCGGTTGGGCGGAACGACGGTACTGCGGACCAACGTCCGAATCGTGGCGGCGACGAATCGCGATCTCGATGCCGCGATTGCGGGAGGTGATTTTCGTGAGGATCTCTACTTCCGATTGAACGTGATCACGATTCCCCTGCCGTCGCTGCGGGAACGACCCGAGGACGTCGAGCGCCTGGCGATGCACTTTCTCGAGAGCTTCCGCAAGGAGCTGGCGAGGCCCTGCGCTGCGTTTACACCCGAAGTGATGCGACGATTACGCGCCCATTCATGGCCCGGCAACGTGCGGGAGCTTCGCAACGCGATCGAGCGAGCCGTGCTGATGTCCGATGGCGACCAGATCGAACTGAACGACCTGCAGCTGGGCGCCCGCGCGGTTGCGGCGGATGGCCAGGCGTGGCGCCCCGAACTGCCGGCCCAGGGCTTGTTGCTCGATGAGATCGAGGCCGCCGTTCTCCGCGAAGCGCTCGACCGCAGCGCCTGGGTCCAAAAGGATGCAGCCGCGTTCCTCGGGATCACGCGGCGCAAGTTGAATTACATGATCCAGCGAATCGGGATCACCCATCCGAGCTGGCGTCGAAACCGGACGCCGCGAACCTGACATGGACTGGTTCTCCCGACCCTCTACCGTCGCGCCGATGCGCCCGACGAACGAAACTGCACCGCGGTGTCCGCTGGAACCGCTATGTGGAACCGGGTTCCATCCGGTAACCTTCTCGGCCTCCTGGCCTCGATCGGAGTCATCCTGATGCGCTGGACGCTAATCGCAACTTCCCTCGTGATTCTCAGTGCCGCCGGCATGGTCGGCTGCCAGGATCCGGCGGCCCAGGTGGAGGAACACCAGGCGGCCGGTGAGGCCTACCTCGACGAGCAGAAATGGGCCGAAGCCGTCCTCGAGTTTCGCAATGTGGTGAACCTGGACCCCAATCACGCGGAAGGGCACCACGGCCTGGCGAAAGCGTATGCCGGTCAGGGCGATGCGCGGAAGGCCTTCTGGGAACTCGAAGACACGGTCCGGATCGACCCGGACAATGTCGACGCGCGCCTGCAACACGCTCAGCTGCTGCTCTACGGCGAGGAATCCGAACTCGATCGGGTGGTCGAAGCGGCCGATCACGTGCTCACGCTCGAGCCCACTCGTTGGGAAGCGTTCGTCCTCAAGGCTCGTGCCTACGAGCGGCTCGAGCGCCAGGAGGAGGCGCTCGAACTCTATCGCCTGGCCGCCACGGCCTCGACCGAAGAGGCGATGCCGACCCTGCTCTACGCCAACGCGTTGCGCGCGAATGATCAACCCGAGAAGGCCGAGACCCAGTTCCGCTCGTTCGTGGAACGCGCCCCGGGTTTCGCTGCCCACGCCGCACTGGCCGGTTTTCTCGCCACCGATTCCGCGCGTGAAGACGAGGCCGAGGCCAGCTATCGAAAGGCGCTCGAGGTTGCAGGTGAGACCGAGATCAAGGCCGGCTACACCCTGCTCGTCAACTTCCTGATCCGCAAGCAGCGACGGGACGAGGCCGAAATCGAGCTCCTCGCTGCGATCGATGCGCTGCCCGAGGACCGCGAGATCCTGTACTCCCTGGCCCAGTTCTATTCGGCCCAGGGTCGTGTTACCGAAGCGGACGAGGCCATCGAGCGCGCGACGGCAACGGTTCCGAATGATCCGGAGCCCTTCTTGTTGCTCTCCGCCTATCGGGGCTTCCACGGGGATGTCGATGGCGCCCTCGAAGCGGCCGAGAAAGCCGTGGCGGCGGATCCCAGCTCGGACCTCGCGAAGCTGCGCCGCTCGGAGGTGCTGCTCGACAAGGGCTTCGGCCTGCAGCGAACCGGAGATGATTCGGCGGGCGCCTTGATCGCGCGCGCCCGTGCCTCCGTCGATGCAGTGCTCGCGAAGGACGAGGGAAATCCGCAAGCGCTCTTCGTGCGCGCGAAGATGGACCTGGCCGCCCAGAAACTGCCGGACGCGATTCGAGATCTTCGCCGCGCGATCGACAATCAGCCCGAGTTTCCGCAGGCGCACTACGTGCTGGCATCCGCTCTCTACGTGAAGGGCGATCGCCTGGCTGCACGCAGCGAGGCCGTGCGCGCCCTCGAACTCAACGCGAACATGATCGAAGCGCGACAGCTCCTGGCCCGCCTGCATAGCGAACTGGGTGACCACGAACTCGCGATCGACGTGGGCCGTCAGATCCTGGAGGGGCGCCCCGACGATACCGGCACCCGCGTCATCGTCGCCCAGAGCCTGGTGCGGCAAGGGAATCTCGACGCTGCGATCCTCGAGCTAGAGAAGGTCCCGGTCGAACGACGCACGCCCGAGGCGCACTACGCCCTGGGCCGGACCCTCCAATACGCGGGTCGGAGCGAGGAAGCCAGAAAGCACCTGGATCTCGCGGTGGCTGCAGACCCGACGCACCCAGAAATCCTGCGTGCCCTGTTGCAAGCCGATGTTGGCCGCGGGGTGATCGACGAATCCGCCGCCCGCGTGGCCAGTGCGCTGGAGGCACGCCCGGAGGACGCGCGGCTCCAGCTGCTTTCCGGCGAGGTGGCGATGCTACGCCAGGACGCGGTCGCGGCCGAGAAGGCGTTCAAGCGAACCCTCGAACTCGACCCGAACTCGCTGCGCGGCTACCAGCAGCTGGCGTCGCTCTACGTTCTGACGGGTCGTTCCGAGGAGGTCGTCCGGACCTATGAAGACGCGCTCGAAAAGAACCCACGGTCCGGGCCGATCCATCTAAACCTCGCGTTGCTCTACGAGCTCCGCGGCAGGATCCAGCCGGCGATCGAACGTTATTCGTCGGCGATCGAGATCAACCCCGAGCTGGCGGTGGCGAAGAACAATCTGGCCTACCTGCTCGCCGAGCATGATGGTGACCTCGATCGGGCCCTGGATCTGGCCCAGGACGCGAAGCGCCAGCTGCCCCAGAACCCGAATACGGCCGACACCCTCGGCTGGGTCTTCTACAAGAAGAAGGAGCCCGGCCTCGCGATCGTACATCTGCGAGAGGCGGTCAATTCATTCCCTCCGGGGGATCCAAGTCTGCCCATCGTCCGACTGCACCTGGGCCTGGCCTACGAGGCGGACGGCCGGAGCCCACAGGCGCTCGAACAGCTGCGAGCGGCCTCCTCGGAGACCGATTCCCTCATTGAAGAGCGGCGGGTGGACCCCGAGGTCGGCTGGCGCAGCGAGCTCGTCGAAGCGCTGGCCCGCCTGGAGGCCAGCTCCTAGCCCGATTCCCTTCGAATTCCGGGTGCTTTCGGGTTCAAGCCCGCGCGGCCGCCGGCCGAAGAGCCCCGAGAGCCCCCGTGCGTCTGGTGCCGCGGGAGTTCGCTCGGAGGGAAATATGAGGTTCTCGCAACTCGTGATCGCCGCGGTGTTCGCGCTGGGTACGTACCCGGCCTTCGCCGAGGAAGCCGCCGCACCGGCGCAAGCGCCCGAAGCGGCCGTGGAAGCCGAAACCGTTGGTGATGCGCCCGCGGCGATGGCCGATGATGCGCCGCTCAGTCCGGCTGAGGCGTCGGCGCCGGAGGCCGGCGATGCCGCAGCCGGCAAGGCCATGGGGCTCGGTCCCGCTGGCGTCGACGAGCACGGCCACGCGGGTCGTGTCCACAAGGTGCTCGACGGCGACACGCTCTGGGATATTTCCGACGCCTACCTGGGAACGCCGTGGGTCTGGCCGTCGGTCTGGCAAGACAACCAGGCGATCGACAACCCGCATCTGATCTACCCCGGTGATCAGGTCTGGATCAGTCCCTACGACATGCGGAAGGTGACGCCGGAAGAAGCCGCAGCGTTGCTGGCCGGGACGTTCAACACGCCCGCCGCGATGGAAGATCCGGATCGGATGCCGCAGTTCAAGGTGCGCCCGGTATTCCGCTACACGGAGCGTCAGACCGCCGGCTTCGTGACGACAGAAGATCTCGATGGTGCCGCATCGATCGTCGACAGCGTCGAGCACGAGCGGACCTGGCTGTCCGACAACACCTCGGTTCTCATCGGTCTCGGCAGCGCGGATGTCGCCGTGGGCGATCAGTTCGAAATCTTCCGAAGCGAGGAGGAAGTCCGCGATCCTGAAACCGAGGACCCGGTTGGCTACCTGACCGAGGAGCTCGGCTGGCTCGAGGTGACGGATGTCCACGAAGAGTCGGCAACCGCCATGATCAAACTGTCGCGTTCGGAGATCAAGCGCGGGGATCACCTGATGCCCCGTCGTTTCCGTCCTACCGACATCGAAGTGATGGACGAGCCCGCAGTCGACGGGTTCATCATGCACGCGCCCAGCAAGCGGCTCGAGATGGCCCAGCAGGACGTGCTCTATCTCAATCGTGGATCGAGCCACGGCCTCGAAGTGGGTAGCCCGCTCGAGATCTACCGACCCATGGCCGACGGCTTCGATGACGCGCAGGGCCAGACGAAGAAGCTGCCCGACGAGGTGGTCGCCAAGCTGATCGTGATCGACGTCCACGACGATACGGCGGTAGCGGTTCTGACACACACCACGCGCGAGGTCAGTCGCGGAGACCAGTTCCGCGGAACCTCGGACTTCCGCCCCTAGCGCGGCCGCCGGCCTTGATCCGGCATTCGAAGCTGCCGTCGAAGCCCGGCATCGCGAGTGCCCCCGTCTGCGCGGGCCATGGCGCTCGTCGATCTACCTAACATCTGCGTGACCATCTCCTCGAGAGCCTTCCGATGCCCAGCCCCGCTCGGAGCAGACCATGGCACGCCCTCGAAACCAGCCTTGCTGCGTGGCAGCGGGGCGCGCGGGATTGCCGTCTGGCCAGGCTCGCGCTAACCAGGCAGGGCTCCCGGTCCCTTGGAGCTCCGAATGGATTTCCTCGACCCGAGGGACGCCGAGTGCGCGAATCGCAGCGCGCTCCTGGCTTGGCTCGCGATCCAGCGCGCCTTTGCCCTGAAGCCACAGGTATTGCCGAGCCGGCTGCGTGGCAGCAGTGAACCCGAGCGGCAGCTGCGCGACCACGCCATCGCGCCACTGACGCCGATCGAGAGCGAGCGGATCCTCGCGGTTCTTGCGCGTCAGCAGGTGCGCGCGGTCCCGATCGCGTCGCCGCTCTATCCGGCCAGACTCGCGCGGTTGCGCGACGCACCGCCGCTGCTGCTGGTCCGAGGGAATCCGGCGTTGCTGCGGGTTCGCTGCGTCGGAATCGTCGGCGCTCGGGCGGCCACGCGCTATGGCCTCACGCTGGCCGCCGAGATTGCGCACGATCTTGCACGCGCCGGGCTCACGGTGGTCTCGGGCTTGGCCCGAGGGATCGATGCGGCCGCCCACCGCGGCGCGATCGCGGGGGGTGGTGCCACCCTGGCATTCCAGGCATGCGGCCCGGAGACGGTCTACCCGGCGTCCCACCGCGGCCTGGCTGGCGACGTGATCGGGCGTGGCGCGCTGGTCACCGAGTTTCCGGTGGGGACGCCGCCCCGGGCGCCTTACTTCCCACTACGGAACCGCCTGATCAGCGGCATCTCCGAGGCCTTGATCGTGGTGGAAGCCCGGATCCGGAGCGGTTCGCTGACCACGGCGCGGCACGCGGCCGAACAAGGCGTAGACGTCTGGGCCGTTCCGGGCGCCGTGGATCGGCCTTCCAGCGAGGGCCCCCTGCAGCTGATCCGGGACGGCGCCGGCGTGCTGACGCGGGCACAAGACCTGCTCGACGCACTCGGGTTTCCGTCCTCGGCGGCTCGCAGCGACCGACTCGAGACCGGACAGAGCCAGACGGCGCCCCTCGATCCGGTTCAGCGTCAGCTCTGCCGCGTGCTGCGTGCCGAGCCGCATAGCCTGGCGGAGCTGGCCCAGAACCTGGGGCTCGGGTCCGGAGCACTGCGTGCGGCGCTGACGAGCCTCGAACTCGAGGGTCGCGTCGTGCTGGATCGCGACGGTCGCTTCACCGTGATCGCTCCCGACAACGGCTCGTCGCGTGGGAGCGAACGGCTATGATCGGGGTCTCCCGAAGGGGTAAAGCCCCAGGGCGCAGCTTCACCGGTCATCCGGATCCCCCTGAGAACGGCGCCCAACGCAGACACGGCGCTGGCGTTTGGCGAGCGAGGACGAGATCGTGGGCATCGTGGTGGTCGGAGCTGGCTTGGCGGGTTGCGAAGCCGCCTGGCAGGCGGCGGAGCGCGGTGTCGAGGTGCGTCTGCACGAGATGCGGCCGACGCGGAGTTCGCCCGCCCACATCACCGACGATTTCGCCGAGCTGGTCTGCAGCAACTCGCTGCGCGCCGCGGGCACCACGAATGCCGTCGGCGTGCTGAAGGAAGAGATGCGCCGGATCGGCTCGCTGGTGCTGCGGGTCGCCGACGAAACCGAGATTCCGGCCGGCCGCGCGCTCGCCGTCGACCGGATCGAATTCTCGCGGCGCATCACGGCCGAGATCGAGGCGCACCCGCGCATCCAGGTGGTTCGCGAAGAAGTCACGTCGCTGCCCGACGAGCCGATCGCGGTTCTCGCGACCGGCCCGCTCACCTCCGATGCGCTGGCCAGCGAGCTACAAGAATTGCTAGGCGAGGAGTCGCTCTACTTCTACGATGCCGTGTCACCCATCGTCTACGCCGACAGTCTCGATACCGACATCGCGTTCCGGGCTTCGCGATGGGAGGACGGTCCGGGCGACTATTGGAATCTGCCCCTCGATGAAGCGGACTACAGAGGGTTCGTGGCCGCGCTGCTCGAAGCCGAGACCGTGGCCCTCCACGCCTTCGAGAAGGCGCTCTTCTTCGAGGGTTGTCTTCCCGTCGAGGAGATCGCCCGGCGCGGACCCGCGACCCTGGCCCACGGCCCGATGAAGCCGGTAGGCCTCGTGGATCCGCGCACCGGTCGAAGATCCTTCGCCGTGGCGCAGCTGCGGCAGGAGGATAAACGCGGTCTGATGCTCAATCTGGTCGGCTTCCAGACGCGCATGCGGATCAGCGAGCAGAAACGCGTGCTGCGCCTGTTGCCCGGTCTCGAGGCCGCCGTGTTCGCGCGCTTCGGCTCGGTGCATCGCAACACCTACGTGAACGCACCGCGCCAACTGAGTGAGGATCTCCAGCTGAAAGCGCGGCCGGGCCTCTACCTCGCCGGTCAGATGGCCGGTGTCGAGGGATACGTCGAGAGCGCGGCGCTCGGCTTCATGGTCGGCGTGAATGCCGCGTTCGCCGCGAACGGTGCCGCGGCTCCCCGTCCCGCGCCGGGTACGGCCCACGGCGCGCTGTTGAACCACCTGCGCGATGCGCGGAAGGACGGCTTCCAACCGATGAACGTGAACTTCGGATTGTTTCCGCCGGTCGAGTACGACGGTCCGCGGAAGAAGTTGCCGAAGCGCGAGAAGAACGAACGACTGGCGGCACGCGCACTGGCTGCGATCGAGGAATACGGCGCGGTGATCGGCGTGGGTCGGAGTCTGGAGGCGGCCCGAGCGTTCGAAGCCGGGGTCGGCGCGTGAGCTGGGAAACCGAGATCGGCGCATTCGAGTGCTACCTGCGCGCAGAGCGAGGCCTCTCGGATCACACGCGGCGCGCCTATCTCTCGGACGTCGGCCAGCTCGAGGCCTTCCTCGGGCCGCGCAGTCGGCCGGCCAAGGTCGACGCGGCCGATGTCCGCGCTTTTCTGGCCGAGCGACATCGTCGCCAGGCAGCGTCCACGTTGGGTCGGAAGCTCGCGTCGATCCGCGCGTTCTTCCGTCACCTGGTGCGCGAAGGCGGACGCGCCGCGGATCCCACGGTCGGCATTCCCGCACCGCGAACGCCGCGTTCGCTGCCGAGCCCGCTGGCCGTTGACGATTGTCAGGTGCTCCTCGATGCCAACCAGTCCGCGACGGACGAAACACCGGCCGGGCGTCGCGACCAGGCAATGTTCGAGTTGCTCTACGGCGCCGGGATTCGCGTGGGCGAACTCGTCGCGCTCGACGTTCGTGATTTCGACGAACACCAGGGCGAGGTCCGCGTCTGGGGCAAGGGCGGCAAGGAACGCATCGTGCCGGTACCGGAAGGAGCCCGCGCGGCACTGCGCCGCTGGCTGGACTCGCGACGTCATCCCGGAGTCCTGGGGGAGCCGCTGTTCCCGTCACTACGTTCCCGGAAGGGCGAACCGCCGCGACGTCTCGACGCCCGCGATGTGCGTCGTCGCTTGCGGCGCCGGGCACTCGAGGCCGGCGTGGTGGATCGGGTCCATCCCCACCGCTTGCGCCACAGCTACGCCACCCACCTGCTCGATATGGGCGCGGATCTGCGCGCGATTCAGGAACTGCTCGGACACGCGAGCCTTTCGACCACCCAGAAGTACACGGCGGTGTCGGCGGAGCGCTTGGTGGCCGTGTACGATCAGGCGCATCCCCGCGCGCGCAAGCGCCGCGGTTCCTGACGCGCCCACCCCCGGAGATCTTCTTGCAACGAACGCGATCGACGACGGTCCTGGCCGT
The DNA here is from genome assembly GCA_029261795.1 of Deltaproteobacteria bacterium. Classification (GTDB taxonomy): domain Bacteria; phylum Myxococcota_A; class UBA9160; order UBA9160; family UBA6930; genus JAJDAP01. The sequence goes on along the minus strand of JAJDAP010000008.1, from coordinate 10,259 downwards.
GCTGCGCGACGGCCGGATCGCCATGGCGGCCGATGGCCAGGTGACCGTCGGAGAAACCGTCGTGAAATCCGGGGCCAAGAAGGTGCGGCTCTCGGAGAAGGGCACCGCCCTGATCGGTTTCGCCGGGGGCGCGGCGGATGCACTGGCCTTGAGCGAGCGACTGGAGGCGAAGCTCGATGCGCATCCGGGGAACGTGCGGCGTGCGGCGGTCGAGCTTGCGCGGGATTGGCGTACGGATCGCGCCCTGCGACGCCTCGAAGCGATGCTGGCCGTGGGCGACGCGAGCGGGGTCTGGGTGGTCTCGGGCAATGGCGACGTCATAGAGCCCGACGATGGCATCGTCGCGATTGGATCAGGCGGCTCCTATGCGTTGGCCGCCGCCCGCGCATTGACGCGAAACACCGATCGGCCGGCGGAAGAAGTGGCGCGCGAAGCACTCCGCATCGCCTCGGAGATCTGCATCTATACCAACGACCAGATCGAAGTGGTGACGCTTTGACGGCGCGGGTCGCCATGACGCCGCGCGAGATCGTCTCGGAACTGGACCGCTATATCGTCGGCCAAGGAGACGCCAAGCGCGCGGTCGCTGTCGCGCTGCGAAATCGCTGGCGACGCCAACAAGTGACGGGCGATCTTCGTGACGAGATCTCTCCGAAGAACATCATCCTGATCGGACCGACCGGCGTGGGCAAGACCGAGATCGCGCGACGACTCGCCAAGCTGGCCGAAGCCCCGTTCGTCAAGGTCGAAGCCTCGAAGTTCACCGAAGTCGGTTATGTGGGCCGCGACGTCGAGTCGATCGTGCGCGATCTGATGGACCTCGCCGTGCACATGGTGACGGAAGAGGAGAAGCGTGTGGTGATGGCGAAGGCCGCCGAGCGCGCCGAGGAGCGCGTGCTCGACGCGCTGCTGCCGCCTCCCGCCCAGGCTGCACCGGGCTTCGTGATCCCCGGCATGCCGCAGGCGGCGCCAGAGTCGCCGCCGGGTCCCTCCGCCAGCTCCGATACCCGCGACAAGCTGCGCAAGATGCTTCGAGAAGGTCAGCTCGACGAGCGGGACATCGAGATCGATGTCGCCGACGCTCCCGGTATGCCGACGCTGTCGGTTTTCGGGCCTCAAGGTGTCGAAGAGATGGGCGTCCAGATGAAGGACCTGTTCGGCGGCATGCTCGGCGGCAAGACCAAGCGGCGCAGCATGAAGGTTCCGGCCGCACTCGAAGCCTTCACCCAGGAGGAGGCGAGCAAGTTGGTCGACGAGGACCGCGTGCGCGAACTCGCCGCCCTGCGCGTCGAGCAGGGTGGCATCGTATTCCTCGATGAGATCGACAAGGTGGCGTCGCGGGGCGAGGGCGGTCGCCAGGGCCCCGATGTCTCGCGCGAAGGCGTGCAGCGCGATCTGCTTCCGATCGTCGAAGGATCGACGGTGCAGACGAAACATGGGCCGATCAACACCGAACACGTGCTGTTCATCGCGGCCGGCGCCTTCCACGTGGCCAAGCCCTCGGACCTGATTCCCGAACTCCAGGGCCGCTTCCCGATTCGCGTCGAACTCGAAAGCCTCGGCGAAGCAGAATTCCTGCGAATCCTGAAGGAGCCGCGAAACTCCCTGGTCCGCCAGTACACGGCCCTGCTCGATACCGAGGGCGTCAGCTTGGAGTGGAGCGAGGACGGTCTCGCCGCGATCGCGGCGATCGCTGCGCAGGTGAACGATCGCACCGACGACATCGGGGCGCGTCGGCTCCACACGGTGATGGAACGGCTTCTCGATGAGGTGAGCTTCGAGGCGCCGGACCGGGGCGGCAGCACGCTTCACATCGACGCCGCCTTCGTGAACGGTCGATTGAGCGGATTGGTGCAGGACGAGGACTTGTCCCGCTATATCCTCTAGTGGCGACCGGGGAGATGTCATGAGCCGCGCGCGCGTACTCGCAGTCGACGACGAGCGCTTCTTCCAGGAAGCGATCTCGGACGTGCTGAGCGAGACCGACATCGAAGTGATCGTGGTCGGGACCGGCGCCGAAGCCATCGAGCGGAGCGAGGACACGACGATCGGGGCCGTAGTGCTCGATCTGCAATTGCCGGACATGCACGGCCTCGAGGTGTTTCGAGCGCTCAAGGAACGGCGCCCGGACATGCGGGTGGTGATCCTCTCCGCCCACACCGACCAGGACAACGTCCTGGAAGCGCTGCGACTCGGTGCGTTCGACTACCTCGCGAAGCCCCTCCACGAAGAGGAGCTTCGCTTGGCCGTGATGCGGGCGCTCGAGACCCACGAGTTGCACGCGGGTTGGGGCCGTTTGCGCGAGCGGCTGTCGCGGCTCGACGGATCCGTCGACGGACTTCGCGAAGCCGCCGGCGCCGGCCAGACCAGCCGGGAGGGGCTGCGCCAACTGGCCGTCGATGCCGCGGCGGAAGTGCTGGGCGCGGCCAAGACTTCTCTCCTGTTGCTCGACGAGGATACGGCCGAGTTGCGCGTGGCAGCGGCCCATGGCCGCAAGCTTTCGCCGGCTGACATGGACGGCTTTCCGATGAGCCAGGGCGTCGCCGGACAAGTCGCTCTCGCTGGCGAAGCCCTGGTCGTGGCCGACATGGCCGAGGACGGACGCTTCCCCGATCGCGCCCCGGACGGGCGCTACCAGTCCGGTTCTTTCGCCATTACACCACTGGCCGTCGGGGCCCGAACGATTGGCGTGTTATGTGCGGCAGATCCGGTCGGAGGCGATGCCTTTGGCATCGATGATCTATCGCTGCTTCGAATCCTGGGGGCTCAACTCGCCCAGCTCCTCAGCGAGCCGTCGGTGCCCCAGACCGATCTCGAGTTCATCGCCGGAGCCGAAGCCGACGAGGCCGGGACGCTGGCGGACCCCGCCGACTCGCGCGGATCCGAACTCGCGCGCGCCATCTGCGAGGCCGTAACGACGGAGGTCGAACCGGCACGGCTCCTCGCCGCCGCGCTACGCCCGGTCAGCGATCGACTCGGCGCGGCCCCGGCGTCGATCTACCTGGTCGATCACGAGACCGGAGACTTGAAACGCGAAGCGGAACAGGATGGCGGCTACCGTAGCGACCGCGAGCGTCTCAGCTCGAAGGGAATGACAGGGGCGGTGATGGCGGGTGCCGGCGTGATCGCGAGCGATGATCCCTCACGAGACCCGCGCTTCGATGCCAACGTGGATACGCCCGCTGACGGTCAGCTTGGCCCCTTCATCTGCGTGCCGCTCCGCTTCCGAGGCAGCGTGCTCGGCGTCGCCCGCGCTTTCCCCGAGGACGCGGCTGCGGCCTCCCCCGAACTGGCCGAGGTGCTGGCGGCCGCGCTCTCGGCTGCCGTGCGCAACGTGGTCTTGTACCGGAGCCTCGTCGAGACCATCGATGAAGTTGCCGAGGTCAGGCGAAAGCAGCTGAACGGCTGAGGCGGCGGCGCTGGAGGCGCGGCCGTGATCGGTTAGGCTCCGCGGCGATTCACGGACGAGGTGCGCGCGTGGTCCAGCAGTGGATCGACAAGGCCGAGGTGCTGATCGAGGCGCTGCCCTACATGCGGCGCTTCTTCGATTGCACTTTCGTCATCAAGTACGGCGGCCACGCCATGACCGACGAGGAGCTACGCGCCTCGTTCGCCGTCGACGTGGTGTTGCTGAAGTACATCGGCCTCCGACCGGTCGTCGTCCACGGGGGCGGCCCGCAGATCAAGACGACGCTGGCGCAGCGCGGGATCGAGAGCCGCTTCGAGAACGGGCTCCGGGTAACCGACGACGCCACCATGGATGTCGTGGAGCAGGTTCTCGGCGGTACCGTGAACCGCGAGATCGTCGAGCTGATCGAACGGGGCGGCGGGCGCGCCGTGGGGCTCAGCGGCCAGGAAGGGCGGCTGCTCCAGGTGCGAGCCCGCGAGGGCCTTGGCCGTGTCGGCGAGGTCGTCGGGGTGGATCCCCAGCCGATCCGGGCGGCCACGGATGCCGGCTTCATCCCGGTCGTTGCCCCGATCGGCGTCGACGCCAACGGGGTCACCCACAACGTCAACGCGGACGAGGCCGCCGGGGCGATCGCCCGGGCCCTGCAGGCCGAGAAACTCATCCTGCTGACCGATGTCGAAGGGGTGCGCGATGCCGAGGGCGCGCTCGCCCCCCAACTCACCCGAGGGGATGTCGACAAGCTGATCGACGAGGGCACCATCGCAGGCGGCATGATTCCGAAGGTGCGGTGTTGCCTCGATGCCCTCGAGGGAGGCGTCCGGCGCAGCCATATCGTCGACGGCCGCACGCTCCACGCCGTCCTCCTCGAGGTCTTCACGGACTCGGGTGTCGGCACCCTGATCGGCCGCTAGGCCCCGGCGCCAGCAGCACGCCTCACGGGCCCGCGTTGGCCCGGCCATCAGGTTGCCATGGGAGTCCCCGAGGGGATTCCCGGTTCTCGCGGCTGAGAGCCGTAGCACGCGCAGAAGTCCTCAGTTCTCGGCGGGGAGTCGCCGATGACTGCTTGCAAGCCTGCACTGCCTGGGGGGTGCCGGGGGGATGCGCATGAAGATCGAGCCGGATCAGGACCGCGAGCGTGTTTTGCGCTTGGCGGCCGATTGCGAACCGACCTCGCTGCGCCTCAGCCCGACCGAGGGATATTTGCTTTCACGGATCGACGGACAGCTGACCTGGGACGCGTTGCGGAAGATGGGTGCCTTGCCCGCTGACGCCGTGGACGCGTGCATCGCGGAGTGGCTGAAGGAGTCGATCATCGAGTTTGCCGACGGGGCTGACGGCGAGAAGCGAAAGCCCTCCGGAGCCCCGGCCAACGAGCAGAAGGCCGAGACGAAGACGACCTCGCAGAGCGACACGACCGACGGCAAGAAGCAGAGCGTCGAGGCGACGCGTGTCATTTCGTCCGGCGCGATCGAGGATCTTCCCGAGATCGATGAGTCGCTCGATCTCTCGGTGGAGCAGCAGCAGGAGTTCCTCGATTTTGCCAAGGGCCTGGGACGACCCTACCACGAAATTCTCGGCACCCCGATGGATGCCGAGGCCCGCGCGATCAAGAAGGCCTACTTCCAACTCTCGAAGCGCTTCCATCCGGATCGCTATTTCCGTAGAAACACCGGAGCATTCAGCGATCTGATCGAGGTCTGCTTCAAGCGATTGCTCGAAGCCTATGAGCTGCTCTCGGATCCCGTGACCCGCGCACAGGTCCAGAAGGCCCAGCCGGTGGAAGACACCAAGGCGAAGGCCGGTACCAAGAAACCGCTGTCGGCCGCCGCCGCGCGCCGTCGCCTTCGTGAGAGGGTCGGGCAGTTCTCCGGTCACAAGCGTCAGCTCCAGGACCAGAAGCGCAAGGCGAAGTCGTTCTTCGAGAGTGGCATGACTTCGTTCCGGGAGGAGCGCTGGTTGGAGGCGGCCGGCTCCGTCCGCCTCGCGATCGCCTTCGATCCCGACAACACGGCCTATCGCGAGAGTTTCGGCGATGTACAACGTCGCGCCCACGAAGAGCGTTCCGCGGTGTTGCTGAAGCAAGCCAATGGCGCTTTCGAGATGCGCCATCTGAGCGAGGCCTACGAACTCTTCAATGACGCGGTCCACTATCGGCCCTTCGATGCCGAGTTGGCCCATCGAACCGCGACCCTCGCCTGGACGGTGGGAGAAGACCTGAAGCGCGCAAAGGAACTCGCGCGGCAGGCGGTCGACCTCGAACCCGAATCTGCGGAGTTCCACGGAACGCTCGGACAGATCTTCGTCGAGGCGGAGATGATTGCGAACGCGCGCCGTGAGTTCGAAGCCGTGCTTCGAATCGACCCGAAAGACAAAGACGCGAAGGCGGCACTACGCCGATTGTGAGTGATTGGGGCAACGCCCCGCTGGAGGAAGACGATGAGTCGTGTGATCGGAATCGACCTGGGAACCACCAATTCCTGCGTTGCGATCTTGGAGAACGGTCAGCCGGCCGTGATCCCGAACTCGGGCGGGTACAAGACGACGCCGTCGACGTTCGCCATTACCCAGGACGGCAAGCGACTGGTCGGCCATCTGGCCAAACGCCAAGCTGTTACCAACTCGACGGGAACCGTCTACGCCGCCAAGCGCCTGATCGGCCGTCGCTTCGATTCGCCCGAAGTTGCCCGTTCGGTGGAGCTGTCGCCCTTCGACATCGTCGAGGGACCGAATGAAGATGCGCGCATCGAGATCGGTGGCAAGACCTTCACGTGTCCGGAGGTCTCGGCCTTCATCCTGCGCGAGATGCGACGCGTCGCCGAGGAGTACCTGGGGGAGCCTGTCCAGGAAGCCGTGATCACGGTGCCGGCCTATTTCAATGACGCCCAACGCCAGTGCACCAAGGACGCGGGCAAGATCGCCGGACTCGAGGTCCTGCGCATCATCAACGAGCCCACCTCGGCAGCGATGGCCTACAGCCTGAACCGCACCGAGGACGAGAAGGTCGCGATCTACGACCTCGGCGGCGGCACCTTCGATATCTCGATCCTCGAGATGAGTGACGGCGTCATCGAGGTGTTGGCGACGGCGGGTAACACGTTCCTGGGTGGGGAGGATTTCGATCGCCGCATCGTCAGCCACCTCGTGGACGCCTTTCAGGCCAGCGACGGGTTCGATCTCACCAGTGATGCCATGGCGCTCCAACGGCTGAAGGACGCTGCCGAGAAGGCGAAGTGCGACCTCTCGCAGCGGGAAACCGTCGAGGTCAACCTGCCCTTCATCGCGAGTGACGACGACGGCCCGCGCCACCTCTCCGCAGAACTCACGCGCGCGACCCTGGAAGGCCTCGTCAACGACATCGTGGAGGGCACACTCAAGACCGTCGACCAGTGCATCCAGGATGCCGGCGTTTCGGTCGACGGCATCGACCAGGTGATCCTGGTCGGTGGCCAGAGTCGGATGCCGCGGGTGCAGCAAGCCGTTGCCGAGTACTTCGGGAAGCGACCCCACAAGGGCGTGAACCCCGACGAGGTGGTCGCGATTGGCGCGGCGATCCAGGGCGAAGCACTCGTCAGTGAGGACGAGAACCTTCTCCTGCTCGACGTGACGCCGCTCTCCCTGGGCATCGCCACCTTCGGCGGACACTTCGCGAAGTTGATCGAGCGCAATACCACGGTGCCGGTCTGCAAGAGTCACACGTTCACCACGACGCGAGAGAACCAGAGCGCGGTCAAGATTCGCGTGCTCCAGGGAGAGAGCGACATCGCCCAGGAGAACGATCTTCTCGGAGAGTTCGTGTTGGGCGGAATTCGGCCGGCCCGGAAGGGCGAGCCGGAGATCGAAGTCTCCTTCGACATCGACGCGAATGGCATCGTCTCCGTGGCCGCCCGCGATACGGCGACGGGCAAGGAGCAGTCCATCACGGTCAACGCGACGGGCACGCTCTCCGACGACGAGATCCAGCAGATCATCGAGGAGCAGGAGCTCTTCGAAGTCGCGCTCAAGGAGTAGAACGGCCCATGTCGGAATCTCCCGAACAGAAGATCGCTCGCTTGATGGCCGAAGGTCTGGACCACTACGGCCAGGACGCGGTGACCGAAGCCGTCGCCTGCTGGCGCGCGGTGCTCGAACTGGATCCGCGCCACCAGGTCGCCCTCGACTATCTGGATGCCGCCGGCTACTCGGGTCCGCTCGAAGCGGCGCCAGCCGGACCGTCGCTGGCGGATACGGCCGCGGCCCATCTCGATTCCGGAGAGTGGCTGGAAGGTCTCGAGGCGCTCGTCGCCTACACGGACAAGTGTCCTGACGATCTGGAGGCGCAGGCGAGGCTGGAACTCGTTCGCAGCTATCTGCATGCGACGAACCGGGATCGGGTCGGCGATGGGAACGGCATTCCGAAGGTGGCTCTCGGTCCGGATGAAGTGCTTCGCTTCAACCTGCCGGCCAACGCCGGCTTCGTGCTCTCCATGATCGACGGACACACGAGTGTGTCGGACCTGATGGCACTGACGGGAATGGACCCGTTCGACGCGCTCCATGTGTTCACGCGACTGCTCGACACCGGGATCGTGGAGGTGCGGGCATGAACGGATCCGAGCAATCGCTGCTCTCCCATCTCGATGCGCCCATCGTGGTCGGCGATCCCGATGGCAACGCCGTCTACATCAATCCCGCCTTCGAGGATCGCTTCGGCGAGTCCCCGCTCGGGGTCCCGCTTGCCGAACTCTTCGAGGGAGGCGCCCGCGAGGCCGTGCTGCGGGCGGTGGTCTCTGCCTGTAGCCAGGACCAGACCGCGCGCTTCCGGCTACGCGAAGGAGAAGTCGGTTTCTCCGGCGTCGCCTCGCCGATCACGGCCGCCGGCGAGCAGGTCGGTGTCGTGATCCTTCTCAAGGAAGAGGTCGAGGGGACCGAGCGCCTGCTGGCGATCCAACGCGAGATGCAGGGGCCGATGGAAGAAGTCTGGACGGCCCTGGAGACACTCTTCGAAGAGACCGGTGGGCGCCGGAACCCGCACCACCGGGCCCTGGTCGAGGATGCTCAGCGCGCGTTCACGCGGGTGCGGAAGTGGACGGGCGAAATGCATGCCCTGATTGCCGGAGCGCCCACTGAGAGCGCCCAGGCCTTCGACCCGGCCCCCGCATTGCGGGAAATCGCGCGTCGCAGCCAGCGCGTGTCCGACGCCCAGCAGACCTCGCTCGAGTTGTTGGTGCCGGTCACGCTTCCGGATCTCCAGGGCGACGAAGGACGCTTCGTCGAAGTGATCCTGCGTATGGTCGAAGCCCGCCTGGAGAAATCCCCGGCACCCGAACGCTTCACGATCTCGGCCCGAACCGTCGGACGCGGGGACGATCGAGCGCTTCTGGTCGGCCTCTCGGAGCACTGCAGCACGCCCTTCAGCGAACCGTTCAGCGACGAACCGGTCATGATGGAGGCCCTCGCCAGCCTTGGCGCCGAGTTCCAGGCCAACGTCCAGCCCGCCATGGGCCGTGTCAGTCTGCTGCGCTTCCAGGGCTAGCGAAGCTCCGCACGGGCGACCCCGCTCGGAACCGGAGGGCCGGCGCACCTCGCTGCCCGGCAGATCTGCTCCTGGTCGAGGCCGAGAGCGGGCTCCCGGAGGGCTGTTGAGGGGATGCGATGTCGATTGTTTTTGATTGTTAGTCTATTATCGCTATAATCAACACTATGCGGCGTACGTCATCTGGAATCCAGCTAGAACTACGACATTCCGGGTGGGGCGGGAAGCGGCCCGGCGCCGGCCGAAAGCCGCAGGCGGGGTCCGGTATTCCTTCATCTCCGCCGATCGGGACTGGCTTCCCGGTTTCCCTGCCACGTCACCCTGAAGGTGCGCGATGGCGTGCCTTCCCTTCGAACCGTGAAGCTCGTCCGAGAGCTCGAACGCTCCTGGGCGAAGGCCTGTGATCGCGGGGACTTCCGGCTCGCGCACTACTCGATCCAGGCGAATCACGTCCATCTGTTGGTGGAGGCGAAGGATGCGGACGCACTGGGGCGTGGGATGAAGTCGTTGGGCGCGCGCCTCGCGCGTGCGGTGAATCGCGTGTTCGCGCGCTCTGGACCGGTCCTGAAGGACCGGTATCACCACGTGGTCTTGAAGTCACCGACCCAGGTGCGCAATGCACTTCGGTATGTCCTGATGAATGCCAGACGGCACATGAAGCGCCCGTCCAGCATCGTACACATCGATCCCGCCTCTTCGGGTCGATGGTTCGGGGACTGGCAGCGCTCCGCGCGCGACCTCGTGATCGCGGCAAGAGGAAGGCCCGGACCGCGGGCGGTCGCGTTCACGCACACCTGGCTCCTCAACGAAGGCTGGAGGCGGGCCGGTCCGCCCCTCGACCCCGCTGCCGCTCCGGGCTGAACCGTCCTCACCGCCGCTGCCGGCATTCCCGCGTCATGGCACCGCTAGTCCGCACGTCCTCGATCCAAGAAGACCGCCTGGCCGAGCAATCTGCGAGCCCTCCTCGTACAGTCGAGAGCCACCCCACCCCTCAGGACATTCCGCTAGCCAGGCGAAGGCTGGTGACAGGGAGGGTGCCCCTGGGCGCCCTCCTGGGCTGAGCGAACAGCGTGGAAACGACCGGAGGTTTTTCGCTTGGGCGGGCGCTGGAAAACGTCCCGAAGGCTCGAGGCGAAGCCCCGGGGAGCTCACCGTTTTCCGCTCACGGTCGTTGTGAGGTGGTCTGTGCTGCGGCTCCCTAGCAGGTTGCGGAAGAACCCCGGACCGAGCCCGGTGCGCAGATTTTCGGTCCAATCAAGGCGCGGAGCCGCCGCTGGGGCGAGCCCCAGCAAGGCTTCGCAACGCAGAGTGGGCCGGAAAGATGCGTGCCTGGCGACG
>JAJDAP010000007.1 GCA_029261795.1 Deltaproteobacteria bacterium | reverse complement strand
TCGCCGGGTACGCATCTTTCCGGCCCACTCTGCGTTGCGAAGCCTTGCTGGGGCTCGCCCCAGCGGCGGCTCCGCGCCTTGATTGGACCGAAAATCTGCGCACCGGGCTCGGTCCGGGGTTCTTCCGCAACCTGCTAGGCGGATCCATCTTCCGGCCGAGCACCATCGTCACGCGGCCGCGTTCCTGGTCGCGGCCCTCAGCGATGCCGCTCACTCCGTATCCGGCGCGCCTACCGAACTCTCTCGGCTCCAGTTCTCGATCGGGATTCCCGTCGTCGCGAGGAGCGTGCACTCCGCCAGGGCCGCGCGCTCTCGAGCCTCGAGCACCGTCGTGCGCGCCTCGAAGGCCTCGTCCAACAGCTGGGCCACCTGGTTGGGTCGTGCCGCACGCCTGCTGCGCCAACGGTCGGCGATCTCGAGCGCTCCCTTCGCGAGTCGCTCGAGGCCCTGCCACTGCTCGCTACGGGCTTCGAAGCCGCGGATTTCTTCGAGTGCATGGAGGCCGTGGGCGAGCTGGAGGTGGACGACGGCTTCGCCCTCGCCCTTCTGCTGTCGCGCGAGCGCCTCGTAGCGGGTCACGTCTGCGCGCTGGTTGGCACCGAAGGGAATCTCGAAGGCGAGCTGGCCTCCGTATCCGTCGCGAGCCTCGCGGGAGCGCTCTTCGTAGCTGAGATCCACGAAGCGGATCCAAGGCTGCTGCCGCGCGCGCTCGCGGACGGCGAGCGCCGCATAGCGTCTCGCCGTGGCGCGGCGGACGCCCACGGAGGGGTGGTGGTCGCGCACGGTCTCGCGCAGCCAATCGGGATCGGCGGCAAGCGCCGTCGAACGCTTCTCGATCGATGGCAGCCGCGCATGGATTCGGTGTGTCGTGGGCGGCGGAGGCGCCTCCCAGGCCGCGAGCCGGACGCGTCCCTCGAGTTCGAAGCTGGCCGCGGAGAGTTCGTTGATCGTGCCGGCGGCCCGCCACTCCTGGTTCCAACGCAGCAGTTCCCGTTGGCGGGCGGCGTAGTCCTCGAACAGCGCGACACGTTCCTCGTAGGCGACCGCCTCGACGCTCGGGAAACAGAGCTCGGCTCGACGTTCGAGCGAGATCTCCTCGAGCCGCGAAAGCGCGACCTCGGTCTCCGCGCGGCGAACCTCGCGCTGGGCGCGCAGCTCCGAGGGGCGCTTGATCGGCACACGAGCGGTCACCTCCACCTGGTTCCCCTCGCGGTGGGTCTCGCGGAGCCGAAGTTCTACTTCGTCGACCAGCACGTCGGCAGCTTCGCGTGCCTGGGCGGCTTCGAGGCCGGCGATGCCCGCCCGGATGGTCGGATCTTCCTCGAGGCCACGTTCCGCCGCCTCTACGCGCACGCGATGTTCGAGCGGGGGAGGGGCCGGCGGAGCCACGCAACCCACGGCCAGGGAGCACAACGCGATGAGGGAGAACCGACGCTCCATGGCCTCAAAGAACCGCGCGCGGGAACTCGACCGTCAGCACCTGGCCGATCCCGAGGCTGCAGCCCTCGGGAATCGAGATGTAGACGGGCATTCCATGTACCGGGAAACGGAAGACGTTGCGCAGTTGTCCGGGCGCTTCTTCCACCACAGCCCCGCGCCGGAGCACGGTCCCGGTCCGATCACACGCGAAGGCCGGGCGCGAGATCTGCACGGGCGCTCCGATGGCGATCACGGCCGGCTTCGTCTCGGCGGGGACATAGGCGACGATCTGATCGGCAAACTCGGGCGCGATCAACGCGACGGAGGTTCCCGGAGCCACCGAGACACCGGCGGTCGCGATCGAAACGACTCGCCCCGCCCGTGCGGCAGAGATCGTGAGCGCCTCACGGTCCTCGAGCAGCTGGCTGCGACGCACCTGCAAGACCGCCAGCTCCTCGGCGTACAACGCCTCGGTCGGCCGCTCGAGCGAGGGGCCGGCCGGTCGCAAGCGCATATCGGGATCGAGCCAGCGCTGCTCTTCCACCACCAACCGCGCCTGCGCGAGCTTCGATTCACGCAACAGCTTCTCGACCTCGGCGTCCACGCGAGCGAGTTCGCGATCGATGAAGTGGGGCGAGAGATCCAGCAGTGGAGCGCCGGCGTCGACCGGATCGCCCGGTTCGACGTAGGTCTTGACGACGAAGGACGAGATTCGCGCCGGGTGATCCACGCCCACGGCCATCGCAACCGCGTCCACCCGGATCGTCCCCTGAACGCCCAACTGGAGGTAGACGAGCAGTAGCACGCTGCAGGCGAAGACCAGGATTCCGACTGGCCTGGCACGCAGACCATCGAACACGCGGTCGACCATGCGATGGGTGCTCTGCCAAGAATCCCGCAGGTTCGCCATGACTCGCCTAGTACTCCGAGGTCGCGTCTTGCAGCATCAGTCGAGTCTCGGTGGCTTCGAAATCGCTGCGAAGGGAGGTCATCAGATCGTCGCGATCCTGGTCGCGAAAGAACTTTACCTGGTAGACGTGCTCGCGCTGGGTGCCACCGGCGATGTCCGCGGTACTCAACAGATGGCGCTGACGGCAGTGGCGACGCATCACCTCGGTGAGCCCCGGCTCGGCTTCGAGTGCGCTCGGAAGCTGGAAGCGGAGCACACCGTCGAAGCGCGTGCGCGAGCCGAAGGGTCCCGTATAGAGGTAGAGCGCGACCGAGGCATACACGCCGGTACCGAGCGACGCCTGGAGGATCGCGCCGACGCCGCAAGCAACGCCGATACAGGCCACACCCATGACGAAGACCAGATCGCGGGGCGTCTTCAGGTCGGTGCGGAATCGGATCATCGAGAGGATGCCGAACAGCCCCAGGCCGGCGAGCAGCGAGAACTGCATGGCCAGCACCAGGATCGAAGCGCTGATGCAGACCAGCACGAGGGTGTGGCTGAAGCCGCGGGAATAGCTGAGGCCCGCATAGGTACGCTCGTAGGTCCAGGCGATGACCTGACCGAACACGAAGGCAGCAACCAGCGCAGTCAACGGAGCAACCCAACTGCCCCCGGCGATCAAGCGATCGAAGCTGCCCAGCAATTCGGATCCGCTCATTGCATCACCCGAGCGGATCGGCGCGCGAGCCCGTACTGGCCGGCGACCTTGCCGGCGATGTAGATGCCCACCGAGTACTTCGAGAACGAGGTGCGCGCGAGCGCGTGCGCCCGCACGAGTTCGCTGATCCACCAGGGCACCGATGCGGCCTGGCACTTGAGTTCGAGGACCACCGTATGCTCCCGTTCGTCGCGCTCCCAGAAGCGACGGAGCGGTTGCCATCCGTCGGCGTGCGGCTCGAGAGAACCCGGGTCGGCGCGCTGGACGGCGATGTTCCGGTCCAGGGTCACGCGTGCGTAGTCGTCCACCGCGCTCGCATAGGCCTCGCGTTCGTAGTGGACATGCAGCGTGGGCCGTGCGCCGTACTGGGCGACCGCCAGGGCGAATTCCTCGAAGAACTGACACTCGGCAGGATCGTCACCCTGCGGGACCCCCCCGTTCACGGCGAGTTGCGTCTCCGCCGCATCGACGGTTGCGCGCGTCTTGCTGATCACGTCCGAAACGCGACGCTTGACCTCGAGAACGTGGATGGCGGAGCCGGCGTATCGGCGAATACGCAGTTTCAATCGATTCGCGTCGCCCCGCTCCTTGGCCTGGTGAAAGGCCAGCGCGGGGCTGTCCAGATAGAGGGACGAGATGCCATAGCCGCGTTGCCCACCAGGGGTCGGGTTGTGTGCATCCGGTGCGCAATAGGGCTCGATATCGCGGCGAACCCGTTCCGCGGTCTCCTCGTCGACGAGGTACTTGAGCTCGAGTCGTTCGAGCCGGGTTTCAAAGGAGTGCATGCCGTTCTGGAGCCTTGAAGTGCAAAAACCCCGACGGCCTGCCGGTGCGGATCGCCACGATAGAATTGAGTGACGCCACCAGCCAGGCCATAGGACAGCGCCAACACGTGCATGAGCGGCGTCGTCCGTGGGCCGTACCGGATGGCCCGCCGGCGAGGATCTCCACGGTAGTTGGCCGCGCTCGCCGTTTCAACTTGGATTCGGGGCGAATTTGCCCCATAGTAGCGCGGCCGGTCTCGTGCCGTGTCCATCACACTCGCCGCCTTCGTGCAGGCGGAGGGGCTGTCCTACGGGCTGGTTATTCGAGTCACCTACTTCGAGGTGGGGCATCCCAGCCCAATCCATCCGGTACCCAGGGGAGTTCTTCGATGTCCGCTTCAAAGCTGCGCTGGGCTGTCACCCTTTTGCTTTGTCTCGGCGTGACTCCTGCCGCGCTCGCCGCGCCGGTCATCCTCAACGAGTACAACGCCGTCCGGGAAGACAACGTGCTGAAGGGCGGCGGGACGGACCCTGCGCTGGGAAACCCGGCCGGCACGCCCGTTCTCGGCAACGGCAGCGTCAATTTGCCGGTCGCGCAGCGCAACGATTGGTTCGAGGTCGTCGTCATCGCCGACCACCTCGACATGCGGGGCTGGTCCTTCGAACTGTTCGACAACGGTGTCGTCCAGCCGCCTCTCGTGCTCTCGAACGACGCACTCTGGTCCGACCTGCGCGCGGGCACGATCGTCACCGTGTTCGAGTCCGACGATCTCGCCGAGGACCTGGCCTACAACCCCGGCGGCGGAGACTACACCATCGCGGTGCGCACGAACGCGGGTGCCGCGGGCCTGCTGATCACGGCCCAGGACATCGACGTCAGTCACAACAGCTTTCAGTTGACGATCCTCGACCACAAGGGACGCGTGATGTTCGGTCCCTCGGGTGAGGGGGTGTCCCCGGCCAGCGGCATCACGCGCGACGAGATCTTCGAGCTGGAAGCGGATCCCAGTGAGCTGATCACTCCGCTCGCATTCGAGTACGACGACGGCGGCTCGAGCACCTTTGGCGCGCCCGACAAGTTCAACGGCGACACCGTGACCCAGGACTTCTCGAACCTGCGGGGCGGAACGCCGATCCTCGACGCCGACCAGGACGGCATCCCCGACTGCCTCGACAACTGCCGCAACGTCTTCAACCCCTGGCAGAGCAATGCGGGCGGCGATGGCTTCGGCAACAGTTGCGACCCGGATTTCGACAACAGCAACCTGGTCGACGCGGCCGACGAGGCGGCCCTGACCGCGCACCTCGGCGAGGCCGTCGACGCCACCAACGATGAATTCGACCTTAACGACGACGACGTGATCGATGCCGGCGACCTCGCCGTACTCCTGGGGTTCTCGGGCGGTCCGCCTGGCCCCGGCGCCCAGGCCAACGGGATCTGCGACGTGGTCGATCCCACCGAAGCGCTCTTCGCGCTCGACCGCCTGGTCGATGTGCAGGTCACCATGGACCCGGCCGATTGGGACGCGCTGCGAACCCAGACGCGGGACCTCGAGACGGCGTTGCCTTGCGCTGAAACGCCGAGGGTCAGTCCATTCACCTTCTTCCCGGGCGATGTCACGATCGATGGGACCGTCGTCGCGAACGTCGGTGTGCGGAAGAAGGGTTTCCAGGGCTCGCTCTCCACCTCGCGTCCGTCGCTCAAGATCGATTTCACGGAGTTCGTCCCGGGTCAGCAGTTCGAGGGGATGGACCGGCTCACCCTCAACAACAATCGACAGGATCCCTCCCGCATCGATTCCTGCCTGGCGTACCACGTGATGGCGCAAGCGGGTCTCCCGGCACCGCGCTGCAACTTTGCGCGAGTCACCGTGAACGGTCAGGACATGGGTGTCTACTCGAACGTCGAGAGCATCAAGAACCCGTTCCTGATCCGGAACTTCGGAAACGCTGCCGGGAACCTCTACGAAGGGACCTTGAGCGACATCCGGGCGAGCTACTTCGGAACCTTCGAGCTCAAGAACGGCGGCGACCGTCAGGATCTCCTCGCCCTCGCCCACCTGCTCGAGGGCAGCGACGCCGAGATCGTGAGCGAGCTCGCGAACCACATCGACGTCGCCGCCTGGATGACGTTCTGGGCCCTCGAAGGCCTGGTCGGCCATTGGGACGGTTACAACGGCAACAACAACAACTTCTTCATCTACAACGACCCGGCGACCGGTCTCCGCTTCATTCCGTGGGGTGCGGACGCGACCTTCGACGTCCAGGGCGGCTTCAATCTGGGCGGACCGATCGCCAACTCGGTGAACCTGAACTCCCAACTGGCGAAGCGGCTCTGGGACATTCCGTCGTTCCGGGCTCAGTTCAAGGCCGAACTCTTCGCCCAGCGCGACGCGCTCTTCCCGTCCGGGGGCGATCCTGCGCTGGTGGCCTTGATCAACCAGTTCGAGGCGCTCATCACCCCCGTGGGCGACCCGGGCTTCGATCCCCTCGTCCTCGCCAATCGACGCCAGTGGGTGATCGACCGCTTCGACCATGTGGTGGCCGAGTTCGCAGGCGGCGACCCGGCGAGCCCGGGCGCCCTCCCGCCCCGCAGCTGTCTGGTACCGAGCGGCTCAGCCACGATCTCGTTCATGACCCGGGTGACCGACGATCCAACCAACTCGAACGTCACCTTCTGTGTCCTTTGTAGCTTCGACCTGACGGTGGGGAGCCAAGTATTCAACCCGCCGATCCCGCACATCCAGGCTTTCGACCGCAACCAGAACCCGATCGGGAACGATGCCTTCGGGTTGCTCCTGATCGGCGGAATTCCGCCGGGCAACCCGGCCTTGCCGCCGGTCCCGCTGGTTCTCGCTTCCGTCGACCCTACCCTCGTCGCGCCGGCACCCTCGGTCCTGCAGGTACCCGACGGGCTCGGCAACGGTGTCGTCGCACAGATCGGCGGCCCGAACGGCTTCGGATTGCTCGGGTTCCTTTCGGATGTGGAGATCGCGTTCACGGCCTTCGGCACCAACGTCGGAGATGCCGTCGAGGGAACCCTCACCGGCGTGCCGCTCGAGTTCACCACCGCACCCAGCAATCCGCTGCCGCCGCTCGCCGGCGCCGACAGTGACGGCGACAGCGTCCCGGATTCGGGTGACAACTGCACCGATGTCGCGAACGCGGGACAGCTGGACACGGACGGAGACCTGTTCGGCAACGCCTGCGACTGTGACTTCGACCAGAGCGGCACCTGCGGAATCCAGGACTTCAACCTGTTCCTGCCGGACTTCATGAGCACCGTCGATTCGGGAACCGGAACCGACATGGATTCCAGCGGTGGCGTCGGCATCTCCGACTTCAACCTGTTCCTGCCAGGCTTCAGCCAGGGCACACCGGGGCCCTCGGGGCTCGTGCCCTGAGCGGCCGGGCGCCAGGGGAGCGCTGAGTCATCGCGATCGTCCCGTTCGCCCACCAGCGATGTTGCTAGGCAGCGGGTGGGCACGCGTCCGCTGGCTGCGGCCCTGTGCGAATGGCGAGCGCGATCACTGCTCTACGAGAAGTTGTTCGGGACGTAGGCGTGGCCCTCAGCACGCCCGTCGTTCGGTACGGCCGCCCATGGCCTCCCCTGAAGCAGAACGAGTGATCTGGTGTGTCGCGCGATCGAGGCCACCGTCGGAAATGGGACCGCATGTCCCAGGCGCGTCGCTTCGCCTCATGGATTCGGGCCATTGACGTTCGCGCGACGCGCAGGTCCGGGCACAGGGTATGCATGTCTACTACCTAGCAGCGAACAACTCTCCATCGAAAGGGAGTCAACCTTCACACTGAGGCCGTGATGCCCAGCAGCCGAACCCGGACACTCTTGATCTCGGTATTGGTAGCGGGTTGTGCCTTGGTCCTCGTTAGGTGGGTGGCAGTCGGATTCGACGCCGGGACGCTCACCGACTCGGCGGCTGCGCCCCATGCCGGAGCGGAACGTGACACCCCGGTGCCCGTCGTGCGCCCCGCAGTTCCGACCCCGCAGGCCCTCCCGGATGGAGCGAGATCCGATGGGACCCTCGCTCCGAACCTTGCGCTCACACCCGGGGCCCGCGTAGTGGAACGCGAGCTGACGCCGGCCGCGCGGGACTACGTGTTGAATCGGTTGGCAGCCCATGATCCCTCCCGCGGACGCGTCTCCAAGGAGGAGTGGCTGGCTGCGGGTCTGCCCCAGGATCACCCTGCGTTCCGGGATGTGACCGGTGACTACATTCCCTCTAACGTGGGAATCGCCATCCCCGTGGAGCCGCCGGTGGACACGAAGGGAGGGCTTCTCCTGGTGGTCTTCGAGGAGTACCGCCGTGAACTGGCCCGCCGGGGAGTCGCCGAACCCACGGATCAGCAGGTCCTCGCGTACCTGGCCGATCAGAACGCCCGTGTGCGAGCGCTCAACGAGGCACTATGGGATCGGCGGCACGAGTTGCAGCAGAACGGCGCGGGAGCCGCGATCTCTCCCCTCGAGCGCGAGCTGATCCAGCGGCATTTCCTGGGCTCCGAACTCCCGCCCGAAGACGACTCGCTCGAACGCATGGACCCGGAGGAGCTGGCCGAGCTCCAAGGAAGTTTCGTCGCCGCATTGCTCGATGACCTCGCGGAGGCCGAGCAACGCGAAAGTGGAGGAACGCCATGAAACGGATCATCCCGATCGCGCTCGCACTCATTGCGATCGCAACACCCGCCTTCGCGGTCACTGTTCGTGTCAAGGCAACGATCACGCGACCCGCCTGGTTCCACGACACGAGTGGCGGGCCTTGCGACGTGGCTGACGCTTGCTTACGAGACCGCGCGATGGGAAGCACGTCCACCCTGGTCCAGGTTCCCGCGGCCTTTCAGCGGGTCCAGTTCTACCAGCCCGGGCCGTTCGGTCCCTGGGCTTGCGCTCCCTTCGTGTATACCGACGCCCAGGGCCGAATCGACAGCGACGTCAACTGCCCCAACCAGGCGCCCAACACCATGGAAATCCAGGGCATCAGCTCACGCCCCTTCGTCGTCGGAAGCTTCGACGAGGACGGCTTCTGGGCCAAGGCCGTCCTTGTCTTCGGACCCGCGATCCTCGGGATCGCACCCGTGGCTTTGGCCACCGGCGACATCCTCGGAGCGGCAGTGGCGGCGGGCTTCTCGGCGCAACTGGTGTTCGAGGTACTCATCGGATCTCCAGAGCCGTTCCGCTGGATCGTACCGGGAGCGATCGTCATGCCGACGTACATCGACTTCCGGAACGTGAGCCTCGGTACCACGCGAGGCAATACGGCGAGCAATGCGGCCTGGGCCGCGGCGCTGCTGGAGGGCCTCGACTTTGCCTACCGAGGCTTGAGCGTGCCGCGTCCGGCCGCACCCCCGCTGCTGGTTCCGATCTCGCAGTGGACCATCAACAATCCCTTCTTCGGGGCCCCGACCACGGTCTGGAATGGCGTGCACGTCAACCAGGGGAACGGCTGGACCCAGGCCATGCGCTCGGTCGAGCACGAGATGGCGCACGTCATCTACAACCTGTACCACTCGAACCAGGCCCACTACTGGGGAGAGGCCCTCGGCTACGCCAAGAACCACCAGGACTGCGGCCTGAGTTTCGGCCAGCAGTTCGCCCAATACGAGGGCTTCGCCGAGGCGGTTTCCGACATTTTCTGGGCGAGCCACGAGGTCGGTTGGCGAAACGGACGGGGTTCCGCCGGACCGCTCACGAGCTATCCGGTTCCCGCCAGGAACTGTGCGTTCCAGGCTACTCAATGGCCGAAGGGACTCGCATACGAGGGGAATGTCGCCGACTTCTACGCCATGATGGTTCACGGCCTCGGCGATGAACTCGCGCGGCCCATGACGGCCGACCCGCGTCTGAGCCAAGCGGGTGCGGATTTCAGTTTCCTCCTGCCCGAACACACCCTCTTCGACATGGTGCTCGCTGCGGGTTCGGATTCCCACACGGCGAATCAGATGTGGGGGAGGTATCTCCAGCAGGTGTGCCAGCAGCCCTCGCCGCAGCCCGGGATCACACCGCTCGTGTGCGACAGCGAGCGCTTCCGGTGTCACGTGCGCAAGTACCTTGCCGTGATCGGGGATCTCCCGGGCAGCTTCTGGGGGGACGACTGCCGGCCCGACGCGTCGGCCGTGGACCGGCTCGTGGAGACCTCATCCACCCTCGGCGTCAGCGTCAACCACGTGTTCTACACGTCGTCGAGTTACGTGGACGAGTACTGGGTGCGCGTGGGCCAGACGGCGACCGATCCCAATCCAGTGGAGTACGGCCCGAGCCAGTTTCTGTTCATCCCCGACGTAGTCCTGACGCGCTGCGAGGAGAACTACATCCGTGTCGTCAGCGCGAAGGGCGGAGACGAGGTCCTCGGGCCGCCCCGCGTGCTGATTCCTCCGGCACTGATCGGCCAGTGTCTCGGCGGGATCATTCCGGGCCCCGTCGCGCTCGTCGATCGGGACCTGGACCTCTGGCCGGATGTCTCCGACAACTGCCGCGACGTCTTCAACCCGAGCCAACGCGATTCCGACATCGACGACAGCGGGAATGCCTGCGACTGCGACTTCAACCAGGATGGCTTCTGCACGATCCAGGACTTCAACGTCTTCCTACAGGAATTCCAGACCTCGATCGATAGCGGCATCGGCACCGACATGGAGGCCGATGGCTCGGTCGGCATCGGCGACTTCAACCTGTTCGTGCCGGGCTTCAGGACCGGGGTGCCGGGGCCGTAGGGTTCGGCCGGCGGGCGCTTCAGGCGGTTGCCGAGAAGAGCTGCCACTCGCCGGGCAGACCCTTGAGCACGTGACTGCCGCGCTCCTCGAAGGCGAGCCCCGAACCGGCAACCAGATCCTTCACGGTGCTCGAAACCAGGACCCCGCGATGGGAGGGTTCTCGAGATGCGCTCTAAAATACTCTGAGGCTCGCAGCGCCTGTCGCACCCCGGGCTGGTTCGATTTGGAGATGGATCATGCATTGGCGGTTTCTCAAACTCGACTGGGGCTATGCGCTTGGCGAGCTCGTCATCGTTGTCGTCGGCGTGTTGATCGCACTGGCCACAGATGCGTGGAACGACGACCGATTGGCCCGCCTGGAGGAAGCAGAGCTCGTTGCTCGATTGATCAACGACCTGGAGCGCGATGTCGATCGCCTCGAGTATGGACTTGGCCTTTTGACTGGGAAGAGCGAGAGCTTGGATCGCGTATACGCCACGTTAGTGGAGGGCGAGCTGGAGCCATCCGACCCGGCAGCGTTTCTCGACGATGTGATCGACGGGGCACAGTACGGCTGGAACCAGGTCAGCTCGCGCCGGGTCACCTTCGACGAGTGGTTGGGGTCGGGAAAGTTCGGCCTGATCCGAGATCCAAAGCTGCGCGTCGGTATCGCCGAGTACTATGCGCTGGACGAATCCGTCCGCGCCCGAATCAACGAGAGAGAGACCGACTATCCACACCTCTCGTACCGACTGGTCCCGAGGGAGAACGAGTTCGACCTGCAACCGGGACTTCCGGTTGAAGAGATCCAGCGCCTGGTAGCCGGCGTGTTCGCCTCACCGCTGCGAGATCATGTCATCGCCGAGATCAACCTCGCCCGCTTCATGCGACTGAGACTCGCCGCGCTGCGAGCCGAGGGCCTCAGACTCAACGAGAGGCTCCACGCTCATCTGGGAGCGAAGCTCTGAGTGGAAACCAGGGCGCGCCCGGAAACGATAAGATGGCGTTCGGCCTACGCATCAAGGGTGGCGACCACGGCAAACTGGCCCTCGTGGCCTGATCACACCTCGGAAGGAAACCGCCTTGGGTCGATGGACTACCCTCCTCGTACTCTCCGTTGTCGTAGCGAGCTGCAGCGAGTCTCCGCAGGCGATCGACAAAACTCGTCCCGCTACGGAGCCCGTGCTGCCCGCGGAAGCGACCGAGGGCTTCGTCGAGGTGCCCGGGGGGCGCGTCTGGTATCGCGTCGTGGGCGATGGACCGGGCGTCCCGTTGTTGGTTCTCCACGGAGGCCCCGGCGCGGGCAGTCGCTTCTATGAGCCACTCGAAGCGTTGGCGGACGAGCGCGCCGTCGTCTTCTACGACCAACTCGGCGCCGGGAGGTCCGAGAAGCCGAGCGACCTCGCGCTCTGGACGATCGAGAGGCACATCGCAGAGCTCGAGGCCGTGCGCGAAGCGCTCGATCTGTCCGAGGCCCACATCCTCGGGCACTCGTGGGGCGCGATGCTGCTGATCGAGTATCTGCTGACGGAGCCACCGGGTGTGCGAAGTGCCACGTTCGCGAGCCCTCTATTCAGCACGGCCAGATGGCTCGCGGATACGAACAAGCGATTGCGCGAGCTCCCGCCTGACGTCCAGGCTGTCGTCGAAGTGCATGAGGCGGCCGGCACGACCGACCATCCCGAGTATCAGGAGGCGGTCATGACGTTCAACCGGCGCTTCCTGCTGCGATCGGATCCCTGGCCGCCCGTCGCGACCCAGGGCATGGAGGAGTTTGGGACGGAAGTCTATGCCTACATGTGGGGGCCCAGCGAATTCTCGGCCACCGGAACCCTCCGGGATTGGGACCGGATGGACGCGCTCCCGGCGCTACGGCTCCCGACCCTCTTCACCGTAGGCGAGTACGACGAAACGTTTCCAGCCACGGTCGAGGACTACGCGGGCCGTGTCCCCGACTCACGCTTCGAGGTCCTTGCCGGCGCCAGCCACATGACCTTCCTCGATGCGCCCGCCGAGAGCGTTCGAATCCAACGGGAATTCTTGAGGAGCGCCGCGGGACGCTGATGGGATCCCGGAATCCCTGGCTTGCCCGGCTGACCGTCTAGAACCGCCACGAATACGGGCTCCTCCCTACACGAGTGTCCCGGACAGCGCGTCGCCGTATAGTCGGCGCAGACCCTGGAGGACTTCGTCATGCCGAAATCGCCCGCAGCGGTGCCGAACGAGGGCGTACTGGACGTGCTGATCATCGGCGCGGGCTTCAGCGGTTTGTACCAGCTGCATGAGTTGCGCAAGCGAGATTTTGCCGTTCACGTGTTCGAGGCGGGCGCCGAGATCGGCGGCATCTGGTACTGGAACTGCTACCCGGGCGCGCGCGTCGACTCGCACGTGCCGAACTACGAGTACTCGTACTCCCAGCTCTGGCAGGAGTGGACCTGGAGCGAGCGTTTTCCGGGGCGAGACGAGCTGAGCGGTTACTTCCGCCACGTCGATGCGAAGCTCGAGCTCAGCCGCGACATCTCGTTCAGCACCCGGGTCAGCGCGTCGCACTTCGATGCCGACGAGGGCCTGTGGCACGTGGAGACCGAGGACGGCCGTACCGCGGTGGCGCGCTTTCTGATCGCCTGCACCGGGTTCGCTGCCAAGGCGCACATCCCGGAATTCCAGGGCATCGAGACGTTTGCCGGGCCTTGCTCACACACCGCGCACTGGCCGCAGGATGGCATCGACATGCAGGGCCGGCGGGTCGGCGTCATTGGCACCGGCGCCAGCGGCGTGCAGGTGATCCAGGAAGCGGCGCGCAGTGCGTCGAAGCTGACCGTCTTTCAGCGCACGCCGATGATCGCCCTGCCCATGCAGCAGCAGCGCCTGGACGGCGCCGCGCAGCAGGCCGCCAAGGGTGATTACGCCGGGTTCTTCAGCGCTCGGGATGCCTCCGACGGTGGCTTGGCCGACATCGAGGCCGATTCACGCTCGGCGTTGGAGGTGTCGCCCGAGGAGCGCAGCGCCATCTTCGAAGAGAAGTGGCAGCGTGGCGGGTTTCACTTCTGGTTTCCATTCAGTGACACCATGACCGACCGGGCTTCCAATCGGCTGACCTACGATTTCTGGCGCGCCAAGACCCGGGCGCGGGTCAAGGACCCGGCGTTGGCGGACAAGCTCGCACCCGTCGAACCCCCGCACCCGTTCGGCTGCAAGCGGCCGTCCCTCGAGCAGTGGTACTACGACGTCTTCGACCAGGACAACGTCACGCTGGTGGACGTGCGCGAGGATCCGATCGAGGCGATCACGGCCACCGGGGTGCAGACCGCCGCCGGCCTCCACGAGTTGGACGTGCTGGTGCTGGCTACCGGGTTCGATGCCGGCACCGGTGGACTCACCCAGATCGATATCCGCGGCTCGTCGGGTGCCTCATTGAAGGATGTCTGGGCCGACGGTGTGCGCAGCCACCTTGGTATCGGCGTGCCGGACTTCCCCAACCTCCTGATCCTGTACGGTCCGCAGAGCCCCACCGCCTTCTGGAACGGGCCGACCAGCGCAGAAGTGCAGGGCCGTTGGGTGGTCGATTGCCTGTGCCACATGCGGGACGCGAATCTCGAGCGCATCGAGGCGACCCCGGACGCGGCCGAGGGCTGGCACGAGCACATGCAGTCGATTGCCGACGAGTCGCTGCTACAGGAGGCGGACTCCTGGTACATGGGGGCCAACATCCCGGGCAAGCACCGGGAACTGCTCTTCCATTTCGGCGTGCGCGAGTACGTGGAGCACTGCGAGCGCTCCGCCGCAAACGGTTACGCGGGTTTCAGCCTCAGCTGAACGTCAGTCGCACTGCGGCGGCTTCGAGTGCCGGCGAAAGCTGCGGTTCCGCTGCGGATTCCGCTCGGCCGTCTAGCAGGTTGCGGAAGAACCCCGGACCGAGCCCGGTGCGCAGATTTTCGGTCCAATCAAGGCGCGGAGCCGCCGCTGGGGCGAGCCCCAGCAAGGCTTCGCAACGCAGAGTGGGCCGGAAAGATGCGTACCCGGCGACG
>JAJDAP010000006.1 GCA_029261795.1 Deltaproteobacteria bacterium | reverse complement strand
TCGCCGGGTACGCATCTTTCCGGCCCACTCTGCGTTGCGAAGCCTTGCTGGGGCTCGCCCCAGCGGCGGCTCCGCGCCTTGATTGGACCGAAAATCTGCGCACCGGGCTCGGTCCGGGGTTCTTCCGCAACCTGCTAGGCGTTAGCGAAGCCGCTAGTGGCTCGCGATGAAGTAGCTGAGCGAGCGGATGCGATCCCCGTCGATCTCGAACAGATCGACGGCGTGGATCGTCGATCCGTCCTTCAGTTCGATCAGGATTTCGGCGGCGACGCGGTTGCCGGCGACGAGGAGATCCCCGACGAGGCTGGGCGTCGGCCCCGCGCGCTCGATCACGCCGCCGTAGAATTCGCGGATCGCGTCGTGGCCGGCCTTCTCGTCACCGAGGCCCACGAGCCTTGCATCCTCATGGAACAGATCCACGACGCCGAGGTCGCGCGCGCGGATCCGCGAGAAGTAGGCCTTTGCGATCGCGGCCGGGTCGCTGGACATCGTCAGTCTCTCTCCTCGGCGGCCTCTAGCATGCCGTCGAGCCGCGCCACGGCCGAGATGAACTCGTCCATGAACTCGTAGATCACCTCGGACGACTTCTTCACCTCGTTCATCCGGCTGACCACCTGTCCGACCGGCATGCCGATCAGTTCCCGGGCCCGCGAGGCCGGGTTCCGGGCGGCAAGGCCAATGCGCCGGTTCGCCTCGGCGCACGCCATGTACTGGAGTGGCATCGGTAGCGTGCCGGGGCAGTCCTCGCGTAGCCAGGCTTCGGTCCAGCCCGTACGAAGCAAGCGCGCGGGCTTTCCGGATAGCGAGCGCGAGCGCACCGCGTCCTTCGAGCCAGCGGCCAGCAGCTTCTCTCGCACCAGCCCGGTACTTTCGGCCTCCTCGACGGTGAGCCACACGGAGCCGGTCCAGACGCCCTGGGCGCCGAGCGCCATCGCAGCTGCAGCCTGTCGGCCGCTCGCGATACCGCCGGCGCCTAACACCGGGTTGGGAGCAACGGCGTCCACGATGTCCGGGATGAGCACCATCGACCCGATCTCACCCGTGTGCCCCCCCGCCTCGGTCCCCTGGGCGATCACGATGTCCACGCCCTGTTCCTTCTGGCGCAGTGCATGCTCGACGGCCCCGGTGAGTGCGGCGACCTGGATGTCCATCGAGTGGGCGAGGTCGATGATGTCCTTCGGCGGTGGACCGAGGGCGTTGACCAGGAGCTTGACCGGGTGTTTCAGCGCCACGTCGAGCTGCCCGCGCGCGCCGCCATCGGTCCAGCCAAGCAAGCCCGCGTTTCCGCCGCCGCCTTCACCGGTGGCGATTCGTTCCTCGGGCGGAAGCGGAGGCACGTCGTACTCGTCGAGGACCGTCTCGATCCAGTCGCTGACCTCCTGGGGGATCAGCTTTTCGAAGGCGGTCGCGTCGACCTTGCCGGTGTCCGCCTCAGCCTTTCCGAGGCCTTCCTCCTTGCCCTCGTACTTCATGGGCATCACGATGTCGACGCCATAGGGCTTGCCGTCGACATGCTCGTCGATCCAGTTCAGCTCGATCTCGAGTTGCTCGGTCGAGAAGGCGAGGGCGCCCAACACGCCCATCCCTCCGGCGTTGGTCACCGCGGCCACCACGTCCCGGCAATGGCTGAAGGCGAAGATCGGGACGTCGATGCCGAAGGTGTCGCAGAGGGGGGTGCGCATGGGTTCACTCCTGGTGGGGTCTCTCCCGACAAGCTGCATCGCCATCGGGGGCGTCGTCAACCCCGGCACGCCTACCCGTTGGCGGCCTCGACCGTGTTCTCCCGACTGGTCTCTCCATGGCAAAACGCCCCACGCAAAGGCCGGAATCGCCACGGCCGACACCCGCGATCCCGAAGAAAGCTCTGCCGCTCCCACGGATCTGAGCCGGGGACCATCACCTCGCTCGAGGCGACCATTCGAGGAATCCCGTGCGATAGACTCTCTCCGCGATCGACCGCAACGAGGGGCATGTCCGGAGCGTGCTTAACATCGCGGCGTCGAAACCCGAGGAGGCCCCGAGAATGGCAGAGCAGAGGAACGACGACTTCGAGCTGCGAGGCGTCAATCACCTGGCGTTGGTCTGCAAGGACATGGCGAAGACCGTCGACTTCTATTCGAACGTACTCGGAATGCCGCTTACCAAGACGATCGAGCTGCCGGGCGGGATGGGGCAGCACTTCTTCTTCGATATCGGTGGTGGGGATTCCCTGGCGTTCTTCTGGTTCCCGGAATCGCCGGAGCGCGCGCCCGGCGTCGCATCGCCCGCCAGGATGGTGGGCGAGGGCTCGATCGCGACCGCCCACGGCTCGATGAACCACGTCGCGTTCGACGTGGACGCGCAGCAGATGGAGGAATACCGGGAGCGACTGATCGCGAAGGGAGTCGAGGTCACCGAGATCGTCAACCACGACACCTCCCCGATGCAGGTGAGCCCCACGGTCACGGACGATGTCTTCGTTCGTTCGATGTACTTCTTCGATCCGGACGGCATCATGCTGGAGTTCGCGGGCTGGACCCGAGGGTTGCGTCCCGACGAGGCGCAGCTTCCCGGCGTGGGTCCGGCCGAGAAGGGTCGCTATCTGGGGCAACAGCGGGAGTTCATGGAGATGCTGAAGGGGAAGTCGTAGGCGTCCCGGATCGCTTCGCTCAATCCCGACGCGTGCGGCACATCTCGGCCATCTGCGTGAAGCGCGGCATCAGCAGCTCGATCAGGTCTTCTTCCGCCTGAACGGACTCGAGTGCACGACGCATGCATAACAACCACTGATCCCGCTCATGGGAGCCGATGGAGAACGGTTCGTGCGCGGCGGGGATGATGACCCGCCCGAACCGTTCGCGGTATTTCTCCGGCCCCCCCATCCAGCCGGTGAGGAAGACCGCCAGCTTCTCCGTCATCGGAGCCAGGTCGGCCGCGTGCATCGCACGGATACCGCTCGCCTCGGGGAGCGTGTCCATGAATCCGTAGAACCGCTCGATCAGCAGCCGGATGCCGGCCTCTCGGCCGAGGCGGACGTAGGGGGTGCCGTCGACCTCTCTCTCGTTCTGTTGCTCGGGCAAGCTGGCCGGACCTCCCTTCCGGATTTCGACGCACAAGGAACCGCCGGCGCGAAGCGCGATTTCCATCTGCGCTCACGAGAGTAACCGGCGAGCCGATCGCGAACCGCACCCGAGCGCCTCGCGTTCGGCAGGCGGCCCCAGCGAGGCATCCCGACCCGCTCAGCCGAACTGCGGGGCAACCTGCCCCGCGGCTCCGTGAGTTCCCCTGCCGCGCGCGCGTTCTGTGCCCGCGTCGCTGGAACGAATGATGCATCCGCTAGCCGGGAAGCGAGCGGCCACGGTCGGACGATCGGTTGGCGGTGAACTCACAGCAAATCAGGAGCCCAGAAGGATGGCGATCAAGTTCCCCTCCGTGGATTTCTTTCAAGAGCTGGCGCGGCGCATGGCGGCCGATCCCGCCGGGTTCGAGAAGCTGGGCTTCTGCGACACCGTCATGGGCGTCAAGGTGGAGGGC
The DNA here is from genome assembly GCA_029261795.1 of Deltaproteobacteria bacterium. Lineage (GTDB taxonomy): Bacteria > Myxococcota_A > UBA9160 > UBA9160 > UBA6930 > JAJDAP01. The sequence goes on along the minus strand of JAJDAP010000006.1, from coordinate 14,441 downwards.
GATTCCTCCCACCTCTACGCACTCACCTTCGACGTGTTCGAATGCTCCGACGTCCGAGAACTAGCGAGCCCGGGTGACGCCGAGCTCGACTTCACGTTGGAGGCGCCCCTGGAACTCTGGCGGGAGATGTTCGAATCGATCAAGAAGACCGGGCACCCGGAACCGGCCTATTCCCTGAACAGCCTCTCCCACGTCGGCGATCGCATGCGGGTCGTCTACGACGAACCTGAGGGACACGACGCGTTCTATCGCTTCATGGCGACGATTCAAGCGTTCGTCGACCAGTCAGCCGAACTCGAGATCGAATGGGCCTGAAGGGCGCAGGAGAAGGAGACGATCGATGAGCTACTACGGATCTACCGATTACTCGTACAACTCGGACTTCAATCTTCGCATCCAGGACATCAAGAAGGGCAGCCTCGATTTCGGTTGGCTCGACGATGCCCGCGACACGGTGGAAGTTCGCCGCCGCGATCCGCGCCGCGGTCTGACCCTGGAGGATGTCGAGGTCGGTGACTACGCCATCGAGAATACGCCCGAGGTGGTTCGCGACAATCGCGGCCTCGCCCCCCGCGGTGCGATCCTGACCGAGGGGAGCGTGCAGCCGGATCTCGGGCCGACGCTCAACAAGAAGACCGATGTCTGGGGCTATCGCGTGCAGCGCTATTGGGAGGAGGCGATGAGCCGGCAGTGGAACGTCACCACCGACGTTCCGTGGCAGGACATGGACAAGCACGAGATCCCCGACGACATCGAGTACGCGTTCTGCCAGCTTTGCACCCTGCTGTCGGAAGTGGAGATGATCGCCACGGACTTGCCCTCGAAGTGGAGTCATCACATGAACAGCCACTTCCAGGAAGTGAAGGGCTTCATCGCCACGCAGTGCATCGATGAGGCGAGGCACGCCGAGGTCTTCCGCAAGCGCGCGCTTGCCAACGGCGTGGGGCTGCTTCGCGCGAGCGTGCGCGGTGAGCATGCGTTGAAGGGAATCCTCGAAGCCGACAGCTACAGCGAGGGCAGCGTCTTCCTGCACGTCCTCGGTGAGGGTTTCATCCTGACGCTGTTCCGCTCGAGCGAGTTCATTTCGCCGACGCCCGTCGAGCAACGCATGTTCCAGCTGGTGATGCAGGACGAGGCGCGGCACGTCTCCTACGGGTTGCAGCACCTGAAGTACCTGATGGACAACTGCCCCGAGGTTCGGCCGCAGATCAACGGCTTCCTCGACGAGGCGGAGCGGCATCTGACCGGGCTCTTCAATCCGGACCAGCTCGAATCGATGATCGTGCTAGGCGGCAAGGGCACCACACCCGAGTGCATCAAGAAGGGCATCGAGGTGGTCGGGGCGTTCCAGGGCAAGCAGATCGCCGAATACTTCCATCGCGCGGAGCGCGCAGGATTGCCCGAGCGCAAGGAGAGAAGCCCGCTGCTCGAGCTGCAGCGGCGGATGTTGGGCGCGGTCCAGGCGGCCTGATCAGGCGAAGGGAACGGGAAGGAACGGAAGATGGCGTACTACGCACGTGATGATTTTTTCAACAACCCCGAGATCCTCGCGCGCTCGGTGGAGATCCTGAAGGGCAATCTGACGCTCGACTGGAGAGACCTCGACATCGAAAGGGTGAAGTGCCGGCCTAGCAATGCTCGCCGCGGCCTGACTTTCGCGGATACGAACGTCGGCTCCTATGGCTGGGACCAGATCCCCGAGAAGATCCGGCACAACTACTCGATGGCGCCGCGAGGCGCAGTTCAACCGCCCGGGCTTCCCCACCTCGGCTACGACATCAACCGCAAGAGCGAGGTCTGGGCGGACTGTGCGCCCGCGCTCTACGAGGAATCCAAGGCTCGGCATTGGATTCCCACGCGAGAAGTCCCCTGGGACGCGGTGGAGGAGATCGCCCACTCCGATGAGCTCGAACGCGGGTTGGCCCAGCTCTATACGGACCTGACGTCGATGGCGACCGCCCTGGGCGACATCCCGTCGAAGTGGGTATGGCGCATCAATCAGGAACTCCTCGAACTCAAGATGTTCCAGTGCACCCAGATGTTCGACGCTGCGCAGTTGGCGGATGTGTCCCGCAAACGCGCCATCGCGGGGGGCACGGGCCTCGGCCGCGACCACGCGCCGCTTGGCGAGTTGTTGAAATGCGTGCTCGACTCCGGAAGCTTTCCGTGTGCATCGGCCTCGGCCCACATCCTGCTCGCCGGGCTCATGCAGATCGTCCTGCGGCATATCGGAGCCTGCTCGCCCAACCCGGCCGACCAGACGATTGCGCGGTTCGGGGTGCAGGACGTGTCGCGCTCGACGGCCTACGGAATCGGGCACATGCAGTACCTGCTGAAGGAACGGCCGCATGAAGCCCCGAGCCTGACCGGGCACCTCGACGAGGTCGAGAACGCCCTGGTCGGATATCTGGCCTCGCCCATGTTCTTTTCTGCCATCGCGCTCGTGACGGCGGGCCAACGCGACAAGGCGCCGGATGCGGCGCCCCAGGTGATCGCTCTCTATCGGCGGTTCGCGGACGAGCAGCGAGAGAGACGCCGCAGTGCGGGCATCGGAAGTGACTCGAGTCCGCTCGAGGCCTTCGTGAGCGAACTCGAAAGCTGAGGGCGAGCAGGGCCTTGGCATGCGCCTGGCCGAGAGGTCGGTAGAGAGATTCCTGATGCCTGACGTAGCCATGTGGGGCAAGGCCCTGACCGTGATGCCCCGCATCAGCAAGGCCGATTGGGACGGGCTCGACATCGTCTCGCGCTGGCTGATCGCGACCCGCTCCGCCGTGATCGTGATGACCTTCACGTCCTCGGCCTTCGCGGGCCTGCTGGCCTACAAGGCGGGCAAGTTCGACTGGCTGCTGTGGCTGTTGGTGACCCTCGGATTGTGCCTGGCCCACGCGACCAACAACCTGGTCAACGACCTGACGGACCACTACAAGGGTGTCGACGAGGACAACTACTTCCGCACCCAATATGGGCCACAGACGGTGCAGGAAGGTTTCCTGAGCGTTCGGCAGATGATCGCCTACGCGGCACTCACGGGCCTCGCTGCCGTTTCGATCGGCGCCTATCTGGTCGTGCTGCGTGGCGAGACCGCCCTGTGGCTGCTGGGCTCCGGCGCCTTCTTCGTGCTCTTCTACACCTGGCCGCTGAAGTACATCGGGATGGGAGAGCCGGCCGTGCTCGCGGTCTGGGGACCGCTGATGGTCGGGGGCGGCTACTTCATCATCACCGGCGAGTGGAGCAACCATGTCGCGATCGCCAGCCTCGCCTACGCGCTCGGGCCCACAGCGGTGCTCTTCGGAAAGCACATCGACAAGCTCGACGCCGACCAGGCCAAAGGAATCCGGACCTTGCCCGTACTGCTAGGCGAGCGCGCCTCGCGGGTTGCCGTGGTGGCCATGCTGCTGGGCCAGTTCGTGGTGATCGGCTACCTCGTCGCAGTTGGCTTTTTCAGCATCGCCATGCTGGTCAGCCTCGCCGCCGCGCTCTCGTTGAAGCGGGTCTTCCAGGTCTTCAGCAAACCCAGGCCGGACGGCCCCCCGGCCGACCTTCCAGAGGGTGTCTGGCCTCTCTGGTTCGTCGGGGTCGCGTTCTGGTACACGCGCCGTTTCGGTGCCTTCTTCGTGCTGGCCCTGGTGCTCGACATCGCGCTCTCGCGCCTCTGAGCCACCGGGCCGTGGTCGCTCAGTCGCGCCAGGGCTCTACCAGGATCTTGGCGTGCTTCTCGGGGTTGGCGAGTTCCTCGAACGCGCCAGCGACGCCTCCGACGCCGACCTTCCCAGTGATCAGGGCCTCCGTCGCAACGCGACCCTCAGCGATGTGACCGAGCGTGGTGGCGAACTCGTCTGGCGAGTACGCGATCACGAACTGCAGGTTCAGCTCCTTGGTGATCGCGAACAGGGGCTCGATCGCGTCCCTCTCCATGCAGACACCTACGACAACCACGCGCGCGCCGCGCGCCGCGCCTGCGAGCATCTGCTGGATCACGCCCGGGACACCGACGCACTCGAACAGCACCGCCGGGCGCAGCGCCGGCTCCAGGCCCGGGAAGGGGCCCGGTGCGGCGGAGCCGCCCTCGGGCGTGGCGGCCTGGGTCCAGGTTTCGTAGGGCGAGGATTCGGCGGGATCGACAACGATCTCGGCGCCTAGCGTCTGGGCCAATCGGCGCCGCGCGGGTGAGTAGTCAGCCGCGATGATAGGCGCGGCTCCCTTCAGCTTGAGCGCCGCGATCACGGCCAGGCCGACGGGCCCGCAGCCGATGACCATCGGCACGTCCTCGGCGGCCAGGTTCGCCTTCTCGACGGCGTGAAGGCCGACGGCCAGCGGCTCGGTTAACGCCGCGCCCTCGCTGGCGAGCCCGTTCGGCACCGGAAGCAACATCGCCTCGGTCAGCACCATCAGCTCGCCGAAGCCGCCGGGGATGTCGTTCGAGTAGCCGACCGACGAGACACCGCCGGGACCGACCGCGATCGGCATCGAACAGATGCGCGTGCCAACCGGCAGCGTCTTCTGGCAACCGGGACCGTGGTCCACGATCTCGGCGCAGAACTCGTGGCCCATGATCAGGTCGCGGCTCGAGTCCATCCCGAAGACTTCGTCCAGCGGATTTCGCGCGGTGCCTTGGGCACCGCTGTGTTTGAGCGCGTGCAGGTCCGAGCCGCAGATGCCGCAGGCCAGTGTCTTGACCAACACCTGACCCTGGTCCGGCTCCGGCTCGGGAACCGTATCGACGACCAGCCCCTGGTTGCGCATGACGACAGCCCGCATCCGTTCGCCTCCCTGTTCACCCACGAGCTGGCCGCGGCTGCGCGAGGGCGCTCTCAACGCTTGTCGGGATCAGTCTGCGACCAGATCGAAACCAGAGCGTAGCAGCGTGTCCTCGCCCGAGCGCGGGACGGGCTACGCCCCGGTGCAAACCTGGCGGCTCGTGGCCGGGATCAGTGCGATACTTGTGCTCCCACCGGAGGAACCCCAATGGCCGAGATCACCGGAGGTGAACTCCTCGCACGCTGTCTTTCCGCCGAGGACATCCGCTTCGTTTTCGGACTGCCGTGTCCCGAGATCGACCCGTTGCTGGCAGCGCTCGACGGACAAGGGATCCGCTTCGTCCCCGTGCGACACGAGTCCGCGGGCGCGCACATGGCCGAGGGCGTCTACAAGACGACGGGCGCCGCATCGGCCGTGCTCGGAAACCCGGGCCCCGGCTCGGCCAACCTGCTGCCCGGCGTGATCACGGCCAGGCACGAGGGCGTTCCGTTGCTGGCGATCACCTCGCAGCACCGGCTCGGCATCGTCTATCCATCGCCGCCCTCGACCTTCCAGGGGCAGGACCAACTCGACGCCTTCGCTCCCAGCGTCAAATGGGGCGGGCCGATCCTCGAGTGGGGCCGCATCCCCGAGGTTGCCCGCCTGGCGTTCCGCGAGATGTGGAACGGCCGGCCGGGCCCGGTGCAGCTCGAGATTCCCGCTCCCGTGCTCTACGCGACGGGCGACGAGGCAACAGCGCCCGTGCTCGAGCCGACGCAGTACCGTTCGAGCGCGCCCCAGGTCTCGGAGTCCCAGCTCGAACAGCTCGCCGAGGCGTTGTTGTCGGCGGAGCGCCCCGCTGTGCTCGCCGGTTCCGGGGTCGATCGTGCCGGCGCCAACACGGAGCTCATGAGGTTGGTCGAGCTGCTCGATTGCCCCGTGCTCGCAACGATGGCCGGCCGCGCTGTCGTGCCGCTCAGCCACGCCCATTCGTTCTACCCCTACAGCCGGGGAGCCGACGAGGTGCGGCGCGAGTCCGATACCGTCCTCGTCGTGGGCTCACGCCTCGGCAACCTCGACCTCCCCTACGACAAGTACTGGGGCGACCCGGCCGAGCAGAAGATCTTGCAGATCGATCTCGACCCGCTGCACGTGGGGGTGAGCCGCCCGGTGGCGCTGGGAATCACCGGCGATGCGAAGGATGCCCTCGAAGGCCTGGTGCGCGTGATCGAGAAGCGCGGCGTCCGGCCCGCGGGCTCTCCGGACATCGCGCGTTACCGCGAGACCGAGCAGGCGTGGTGGCGCGAGCAGCTCCAGGGCGTGGAAACCTGGGAGGGTCAGGGGATGCACCCGGCCCACGCGATGCGCGCGGTGGGTGAGGTGTTCGGCGAGGACGCCATCTATGTGACGGACGGTGGGATTACCTCGCTCTGGGCCCACTGGCTGCTCCCTTCGACGCGGCCGCGGTCCTACCTGAACATCCTCGAACTCGGTATGTTAGGCACGGGGATTCCCTCGGCGCTCGGTGCGAAACTCGCGAACCCCGAGCGTGACGTCGTCTGCACCACCGGCGACGGCGCGGCTGGCTTCAACTTCATGGAGATGCAATCGGCGGCCCGCGAGGGGCTGAAGTTCACGACCGTCGTGTTCGCCGAGGGCTCCTGGTCGCTGGAGGAGCCCAACGAGCGTGCGATCTACGGGCGCACCTTCGGCACCGACCAGGGCACGATCCGTTGGGACGTGGTCGCAGAGGGGCTCGGCTGTCGGGCCTTCTACGTCGATTCGATCGACGGCGTGCGGCCCGCGCTCGAGCAGGCCAAGGCCGGCGACGGCCCCGCGGTGGTGTGCCTGCGCACCAACAGGGAGGCGAACCTGGCTGCCCCTGGCGACCCGATGATGCGTTTCGGCGAGGTCTATCAGGGCCCCATGGGCGCCTAGCGCTCGTCGAGTAGCGCATCCGCGCCGGCCTCCAGCATCGCGATGCGCGCGTCGCGCATCGCTTCGGGAGAGGCCGTCTTCGCCTTGTCGATGTCTTCGATTTCGTCGGGCACGTACCAATGCATGCGCGCCTCGCCCTGGTAGCAGCGCCACACCGCCTCGGCGACCGCACTCGGCGGAATCATACGGAACGGCCCCTCCGTGGGTGCATCGGCGCCAATCGTGCGGCCTTCGTCTGCTTGTCTTCGGCCTCCCACATAACGTGGCGCGTTCAGGATCGGAGTGTCGATGAGGCCCGGCAACACGTCGGCCACGCGCACGTCGCAGCGCGAGAGCTCGACGGCCAGCGCCTCGGTGAGCCCTTTCACCGCGAACTTGGTGGCGGCGTAGACTGCGAGACTCGGCGCGCCGTAGGTGGCCGCCGAGGACGACGTCGTGAAGCACAAGCTGTTCGGGGTGGCCTTCAGCAGCGGCAGCGCCGCGTAGATGCCGTTCACCACACCCACGAGATTGACGTCGATGATCTTCAGGCTCTCCTCGATCGGAATCTCCTCGAAGAAGCCGGCGGCGCCGATCCCGGCGTTGTTGTAGAGGAGGTCGAGCCGTCCGCCCGTCGCTTCCGAGAGTTCGGCGATGGTTGCGTCGTAGGCCGCCTTGTCGGTCACGTCCAGCTGCCACGGGCGGCAACTCTCCTTGCCGATCGCTTCGCGGAGCTGCTCGAGCCCCGCGGCGTCCCGGTCAGCGGCTCCGATCCACCACCCCTGCGTGGCGAAGAGTTCGGCGGTCGCGCGCCCGATCCCGCTCGCAGCGCCTGTGATGAACGCGATCTTCCGGTCCCTGGCAGTCATCTGGAATCCTCCTTTGGAAGCCGAAGCACGGCATGCTATTCGAATGGCGCCGCGGAAACCTTGCGTTCGCCCAGCAGGTTCAGTTTGAACTTGCGGATGACGTCGGGCTCGATGCGCGTGCCGTCGGCGTCCTGGAAGAAGAGCGCATCCTGCGGGCACTGCACCACGCAGGCACCGCAGCGAATGCAGCGATCGTCGTGGGCCAGTTCGACCTTGCGAAGGTTCGGGAGTTTCTCGAAGCAGGCCTCGGGGCAGACTTCCCAGCAGCGATAGACGCCCTTGCATCGGTCGGGATCGAGCGTGATCCGCCACTTGCGCTCTTCGAAGTGGCTACCGCCTTCGAGCGGGGTGCTGCCCGCATAGTCGAAGGTGAGAAGCATCGTGATGAAGACGGGGGCCACGGCGGCCGTGAGCAGTGCGACCCCGTCGCTCGAGGTGAGCGCTGTAATGCTCGATGCTGCCGCGACACTGGCGATGCCAAACACGAGCTTGCGCGCGTTTCCCATTCGGTCGTAGAGCGTGAAGATTGCTACCGACATCGCTGCAACGAGCAGTGCCAACGGGAGCGCGAATCCGGGTCTCAACCAGAGCGCCAGGCCACCGAGAACGAGCGCGGTCGGCGCTCCCCACTGCGCGGCCATCTGCAAACGATCGCTGAGTGGGAAGCGCACCCGGCGCATCGCATCGGTCTTCTCGCCGGTTTCGAGGTACGCGGGGAGATCGTGCGCGCTCACCGGCCCGAAACGCGCCTTCCAGTGGCTGCGACGGAAGACCTCGAGAACGGTGACGCCTGTCGCCGCGAGCTGCGGGAGGATCACATCGCGATGGTTGACGAACTCGGCCACGCCGGACGTCTTCAAGGCCGTCACCACCTGGTGCGTGCTCAGGTGACCGCCTGCCGCCGCGCACCAGACATTGATGCCCCGGGAAGGCGCGACCAGCAACCATGCATCGCAGCCATCGAGCGCCCTGGCGAGCCGCCTGACCGTCAGGTCGTAGTTTCCGGTCAGCAGCACGGGACTCGTCTCGTCAGGCTCCCCGATCCGCCGCAGTCCCGCCTCGGTCGGCCACGGGAGCAGGCGGAATGCGGTCTGCAACACCTCCTTGCACGGATCCACGAGCGGACGCTTGACGACTGCCGGGACTTCACGCATCGGCGATCTCGCCGACCACCAGGCCGAGGGTCCCCGAGAGCCACGTCTCCGAGCGGATGACCCGCAACCCTGCCGCCTCGATCTCGTCGGCAAGATCAGGGATCGGCTGGGAGACGGCCCCCACGAGGAGCCACCCCACCGCTGCCTGGGGGACGCGCCAGAGCAACTGCAGGAGCCGACGCCAACCCGTTGCCCGCACCTCGTCCGCGGCAACCAGCCTTCCGCCCGCACTCAGTCGGAGCGCAGCCTGCCGCAACACGAAGGCGCGTTCGCTAGGCGACATGCCGGACAGGCAGAGACTCAACACGACACTCTCGAAGCCGCGCTCTGGCAACCGATCGATCTCCGAGGCCGTCTGCTCCAACCATTCGACGGGCGCATCGGCAGCGAGGCGTTTCCTTGCCTGTTCGAGCATCTCCGGTGCCTGGTCGAGTGCGGTGACGGTGGCGCCTCCTGCGAGCAGAAGCTCGGTGACGGCGCCCGTCCCGCAACCGATCTCGAGAACCCGGTCGCCGGAATTCACGACCGCGGCCGCAGCCACCGCTGCATGGAGCCGCGCGACCCGCCCGAAGCTGAGCACCCGCATCCCGGCGTCGTAGCGCTCCGGCGCGCCCTCGAGCCAACGCATCAGTGCGAGTGAACTCATTCGTTCACCATCCTTCGTGTGAGATCCGCGATCTCCGCCACGATTTCGGGCAAGTCAGGCCCATCACCGATCGATCGCGTCCTCTTGCTGGAAGAGACTGTAGCCGCAAACGAGCCTGTCGATCCGGGACGCGCCCAGGGCAAGGGCCCGCGATCGAACTGTTTGACGCGCCGAATCTGGGCTGGTCCAGATACGGTGGCAGGTCCGGTGTAGCATCGCGCTCTCCTGGAAGTGTCGAGGCCGGCGCTGGTGAAGCGGAGCAGCGAGGCAGACACGGCCGCGAGAGCTGGAGGATGGGTGCGATGGCGGGGTTCGGACTCTTGTTGGGCGGCGGCGGCTCGGTCGGAATCGCCTGGGAGAACGGTGTGCTGGCCGGCCTGGTCGACGCGATCGGATTCGAGCCGGCGAAATCGACCGTGATCGTGGGGACCTCGGCGGGTTCGTCCGTGGGTGCGGACATGGCGCTCGGCAAGGATCCCCATGACGCGCTCGCGGCGGACCACGACGCCTCGAATCCACGTCGGAAACTCCCGCCGCCGGACATGGAGAAGGGCGCCTTCGCCGAAATCATCGCCCTGATGCTCTCGCCCGAGGCGGGCACGCCGGAGACCGTGGCCCGCATCGCCGAGATCGCGACACACGCGAAGACGGCGCTTTCCGAGGACCAGTTCGTCGCGATGTTCAGGAAAACGGTCGGTACCGACGAGTGGCCCGATGTCGACTTTCGACCGACGTCGACCGCGTGCTCCAGCGGAATGCCCAAGTTCTGGACGGCGGCCGATGGCGTGCCGCTCTCCCGAGCAGTGGCGTCGTCCTGCGCAATCCCCGGCTACTTCCCGAGCGTGTCGCACGCCGGCGAGCACTACATGGACGGCGCGCGCGGCCCGAAATACCACACGGGCATCGTGAAGGAACTCGACCTGGCTGCCGCGCTCTTCATCGGCCCGAAGATCGCGATCCCGCGGGTTTCCGAGATGCTAGTCGAAGACATGGCGGCGCTTGCGGCGACTGGGGTCCGGGTGCACACGATCCTCGGCAGCGAACGCCTGGATGCTCTCGGGCTCAACCTGATGGACTACTCGAAGCGCCCCGCAGCCTTCGAGTGCGGGCTCGCCGACGGCGCGGACCACGCGGCGGTCGTCAAGGAAATGCTCGGCTGATCGAGCGACCCTACTGCGCCTCGACCGCGACGCCCTTCAGCAGCAGCCATAGCGCTAGCGACAGCTCGGCCAGCACGATCGGGAGCAGGATCATGGGGTTGATCAGCTCGAAGAAGCCCGGCGAGACGACCAGCGCCATCGTGTTCACGACATAACAGAGGCCCGCCACGATCATCATCGCACCGATCGCGCGGGGCACGAGGCGCGAGCGCAGGATGAGCACCCCGATCAGCGCGCAGAAGCCCGCGAATAGCAGCAGTGAGAAGCCGAAGCCCGTCGCGAAGAGCCGCGTCGCCAGGTAGATCAGGGCTGGAGCGTCTTCGAGCGCGGCGAGGACCGCGCCGTTGTTCTCGGTCAGGGCGAGCGGCAGGTAGAGGTAGACGAGCGCCACCGCCTCGACCGTCACGGCGGCGCACCCGAACACGAGGGCGAGGCGCGCGAGCATCGGCTCCACCCGGCGAAACAGGCCCGAGACGATCACGTTCACCGCCAGGGCCGGGACGAGGTAGAGCAGGTGAACGGCGAGCCCGAGCCGCCAGAGCATCTCGTCTTCGAGGATCGCGCTGGCCGTCGCCGCAGGGTCGCCCGGAACGATGAGCGAAGACCTCACCATCCCTTCGGCGAACAGCCCGCCGGCGATCACCGCCAGATAGCAGAGCCCGGCCACCGTCGTGGGCCCGGTGCGCTGGCTCGAAAGCGGATCGAACCGGGCCATGGGCTCTTCGGCTTGGGCCACGGTGGACCTCCCTACCTGTTCGTGGCGGATGGTGGCACGCTCGAATCGCGCCCTCGGGCTCGAACCGTCTACGCAACACATTCATCGAAGCGCTCTGCGGTCGAGACGAAACGAGGTCCGTTCCGCGGGCGGCGAGAGTGAAAGCCATCATGAGTCGGTTCCTCCCCAGCGAAACCCGACTCGCACGCCAAAGATCCGCGGAGGTTTGAGACCGATCAGGCCCACTGCCGGCGGGATCGCAACGGCCACCGTGCGCCCGTAGATGATGTTGTCCTCGAGGTTCTCGACGAAGACTTCGGCGGAGAGGCGGTCGTCGCTGCTGCGCCACAGCAGCCGGAGGTCCGTGCGGGTGTGGTCGCCGATCAGGTCCGTGTCGGACCGGTTGAAGGGCCGTCGGTAGTACTCGTCGGTCCAGGTGAACTCGAGGACGGGCGTCAGTGAACCGTATTCGCCGAGATCCCAGTGGTAGGTGCTCAGCAGCGAGAAGGACCACTTCGGTGCGTCTTCCAAGCGGTTTCCCGACAGGTCATCGAGCGCCTGGAAGTTCTGGCCGATGACCGATCCCCCCTGCCTGATGACCGGATCGAGTTCGTCCAGACAAACCGCGGCGGTGTTCGCGAGGGTGGGACGGTAGTCATTCTCGTCGTGCGAGCAGAATTCGCCGAAGGTGGCGTCGAGGTAGCCGCCTGCGAACGCCAGCTTCCAGTCGCTGATCGGATACCAGCTGGCTTCGAACTCGACGCCCCAGTTGGTGGCCTCGGCGGCGTTCTTGGTCAAGAGCTGGAAGCCGTTGATCTGGAAGATCTGGAGATCGGTGTAGTCGTAATAGAAGCTGGTCAGAGCGGTTCGCAGCGTGCCGTCGAGCCAGTTCGCCTTCCAACCCACCTCCCAGGCGCGAATCTGCTCGGGCTCGACCACGTTGTTCGTCAACCGCGTCTGGTCCAACTCGGCGAGGCCGGCCTTGTATCCCTTCGAGTACTTCCCGTAGATCGTGTGGTCGTCGTTCGGACGCCAACGGAGACCCGCCTCATAGGTGATCTCGCGGAATACATCCTCGGCGGAGAGGCTCCCGCCTCCCTGGATGACCTGGTTGTCCGATTCCGTGCTGAGTTCGAAGAAGTCCCGGTTCCTGCGGATGCCGCCGAAGACCTCGATGTTGGCCAACTCGGGTGGGTTGTCCATCAAGAGTTCGAGTGGTCGAACGGTCAGGCTCACGAACGGCGCATAACCCCATTCGCGTTTCTTTTCGTTGCTCCTGTTGAGTCCGAACATGGTGAACGTGAAGGTTCCGGGGTCTTCGCCCTTGCGCTCGAACCAGAACACGCCGGCAATCCAGTCGACAGGACCTTCGCCGGTCGACTGGAGTTGGATCTCCGCCGTGAAATTGTCGTTCTTCCGTCCGGGCGTGTAGTTGTCGATGATCCGGGCCGAAGTCCCATCGGCGTCGTTGAGGAAATCCTGCTTCTTGCGTTGCCAACCAGCCACCAGGTGGAGCGCCGCATCTCCGAGCAGGGGGAGTTCGGAGAGCTGCCAGGTCAGATCGAAGTCGACGCCGTACACCTCGAGCTCCGGATTCAGACGATCCCACGCCACGCTACGAATGTCTCTTTCACCGGTCCCCGCCGTGGACGGCTGATAGAACTCGGCGCCGCCGACGATGGCCGCCACAGGCGGCGCGAAGCAGCCAAAGGGTACGTTGGGATCGCAACCGACCGGGATGCCCGTAAATCCATTGATCAGCAGGTCCGAGAGGGCGTCCGCCTGGGTCGCGAAGACGCCTGGATTGTTGAAGATGTGAAGGTTCGCCAGGGACGAGAACTCGAGGGAGTTCAAGAGATCCTGCCGAAACAGCGTGAGTCCGCCGTAGGGGTCGAGCCGGATCGGATCGCCGTTGGTCTGGAGAAAGCCTCCATCGAAGACGCCCACGATTGGGGCCGCCGGATCCCAAACGGGTTTGGTCGCGCCCCCGCCGCGCTGGTCCTTGTTCCAGAAGCCTCGGAGGTTGATCTCCACGTCTTCGTTGGGCCGCGCCTGGACCGTCATCCGCGTCGACCAGACCTTGCGGCCCGCATAGCTCTTCGTCCGGATCTCGTTGTTCACATACGGATCGCGGGTCTCGTTCTGAAAGACGAAACGCCCTGTCAGCCGATCGTCCCCCACGCCCAGGAAGGGGAGGTTCACACCGCCCCGGACCTGGTAGCGGTCGAAGCTCGCGTAGGTGGCGTCACCGAAGACCTCCCAGTCCGCATGGGGTTTGCGCCACTCGACGTTCACGGCGCCGGCAGTGGCATTGCGCCCGTAGACGGTTCCGACCGGACCGCGTTGCACCTGGATACCCTCGAGGTCGTAGAAATTCTCGTTCATCGCGTCGGGCTCGTAGAGGAAGATGCCGTTCATGTGCATGACGACCGGAGACTGGGAAGTCACCGCCTTCGAGATGCCCCGGATCGAGATCCCGTCGTTGTCGTTCCCCTTGATCTGCACGTTGGGCAACATCAACACGAGGTCCGACATGCGTTCGACGTTGGTCTCACGGATCGTCTGCGCGTCAAAGGCACTCACCGAAGCGGCGACATCCTGAAGAGACTCGGCTCGCTTGGTGATGGTGACGATGATCTCATCGACGCCCTGCAACTCGTCCCCTTCTTCCTGGGCGGCAACGAACGACGGGGAAAAGAAAACGGCCACGGTCAGGGCGGCACGAAGGCAGGCGCCCAGAGGGCTTCGGTCGGGTCGAGACGGGATGAACATATGCGGCCTCTCTTTGATCTCACAAGCATCATACAGACGATGACGGCGGATTCGGCGGGTCATGTTGCTATGGGGCGTGCGACGAGCACGGCCTCCCAAGGGGTCGAGCGCGGGCTGACTCGGCGTTTCGCCACGGGGCTCCCGTTCGGCATGATGCGCCAACATGTCGGCCAAGAAGTGGCCGAGCGTGAGGCGTTCCGGCCCATGGCCTAGCAAGGCCTCGGACGCGCCGTTCGCAACCGTCTCAGGATTCACTCGATCCCCACAGCTCCTCTAGCAGGCTGCGGAAAAACCCACTCCCGTCGCCGGGTGTGCATCTTTCCGGCCCACTCTGCGTTGCGAAGCCTTGCTGGGGCTCGCCCCAGCGGCGGCTCCGCGCCTTGATTGGACCGAAAATCTGCGCACCGGGCTCGGTCCGGGGTTCTTCCGCAACCTGCTCTAGGCGGCGGGCAACAGGACCTCGGCGCTGCC
>JAJDAP010000005.1 GCA_029261795.1 Deltaproteobacteria bacterium | reverse complement strand
GGGAGGGCACCCCCTCGCGCACCTTCAGGGTGACGTGGCAGGGATACCGGGAAGCGAGTCCAACTCGGCGCAGATGCGGAATGCCGGACCCCGGCTGCGGCGGTCGGCCGGCGCCGGGCCGCTTCCCACCCCTCCCGGAGTGCCGCAGTTCGAGCTGTATTCCGGATATCTTCCGCGGCATTCAATGAATATAGCGCTCTTATGATATGGATCAACAGAAATCCACACCCCATCCCCGAAACATCGTTCGACTCCGCCCCACGCCCGCCCGCGCCCTCGACCCTGACCCGCATCCCTGACATCCACGCGAACCGCCCCCTCAAAAGCCCTCTGGAACCCAACTTCGCCAGGAGGCGACGGACACCACACCCCCGAGACACCGGTGGACTCCGCCCCACGCTCGACCGGGCCCTCGGCCCTGGCCCGCATCCCTAACATCCATACGAGTGCAGCCCTCCGGGTCCAGGTTGCTCCAAGGGGACCGACATCACACCTGCGGAGTCTCGTTCGAGTGGGCGCTGGCGCGCTCGCACGCGGCCTAGCGACGCTTTCCCGGCGTCCCGACCTCGCGTCGGAAGAACGGGTCGAGGTCGAGGCTGGTGGCTTCTTCTGCGGTGGCCTGGAAGCTGGCGGTGGTGACGGGTTCGAGCTGAGCCGCGAGGAGGGCGACGACGTCGTCGAGGCTGCGTTCTTCCTTGGATTGTTGTCGGATGTGTTGGTCGAGGGCGTGGAGGACCATCACGGCGCGGGCGGTGGCGGGCCCTGACGAGTGGGCTCCTGCCAGGGATGCGCCCCTTGCACTTTGTTCGAGGCCGGCGAGGGATCGCTCGTGGCGGCGTCGACTGAGGGTGCGCGAGCGCAGCATGATTTCGAGGGAGTAGAACTCGGCGAGACCCTCGACCACCCAATCTCCGTCGGCGCCGGAAGTGGTTCTTGTGACGCTGTGGAAGAGTTCGTGCAACAGGGGGCTGGTGCCGTCGCTCGCGATCAGAGGGCGGTCGGCGTGGAGGAAGGCCGAGCGGGGTCCTGAAAGCCCGCCGCGCCAGAAGGGGTCCCCGGCACTGACGACGAGCAGGCGATCGGGCAACGCTGTCAGGATCGAGCGCAACTCCGGGAGGTTCCAGCGAAGGAAGGCCAACATGTCCTGGCGTCGTACGCCCTGGCCGGTCGGGCCCGCCACCGCCAGTCGGGTTCCGGCGACACGCTCGCGGAGCACGCCGATCTTGCCGACGACCATCCAACCGGTGGGTCGGTCGAAGCGACGCAAGGGATCGTTGATTTCGTAGGTGTTGGCTCGGCTGCGTGCGTAGGGGACCGCGGCGGACCAGCCCCGCGGCAACTGGAGCTTCAGGACGGAAATGCTTCGAGCGTCTCGCAGCGTCCGGGAGCGGGCGGGAGGGAAGAGATCGTCCCCGCGGAACAGTGCCCAGTTCTCACTACCCCTCGCCTGATAGCCGCCGCCTTTGCGAATCGAGTCGATTCGGAAGCCATAGCGCAGCGAGCCCCCGCTCTTCGGGGGGAGCCAGGTGACTTCGGATCCCTCGACGCGTAGCTCGCCATCGGCCCGGAAATCGAAGTGGCGCTCGGGGTCGATCTGAAGCTTCAATTCGCGAACCGAACGGGCACCGACGCCTAGCGTCCAGCGGGCCCGGGCGATCCGCTCGGTGGGCAGGATGCGCGCCTCGAAGACCATCTCGTAGTGCGGGGTTGCGTCGTCCTCGGGCTGGGCGAGGAGGGGGGAAGTGCCGAGCATCGCGAGGAAGCCGGTGCAGGCGAAGGCCAGGTTCGTGAGCTTCATCATGGCCGTGTGTCCGCGGCAAGCCCGCGACCGAAGGCGGCGCGCTCGGCGATCCGCGGCCGGTCGACCTCGCCGGACTCGAGCCAAGCGTCGACGGCATCCAGGCGGGGCCTCAAGCCGGCGCCGTTTGCGAGTTGGATGGCCAGCCCGGGTCGGGCATTGAGTTCGAGGATGACCGGGCCCTTTTCCGCATCGACCACCACGTCGGCACCCACGTATTCGAGACCGGTCGGTTCCGTGGCGCGGATCGCGCAATCGACGATCGAGCGGAACTGCGGCACCTCGAATCCCCCGAGGTCTGCATTGGTATCGGGGCTGCGTGTGATCCGGCGGTCGTGCTGGATTCCACGAATCACGCGGCCGGTCGCCAGGTCCACGCCAGTGCCGACGGCGCCCTGGTGCAGATTGGCGCGGCCGGCACTTTCTACGGTCGGGAGTCGCATCATCGCCATCACGGGCACGCCGCGGTAGACGATGACGCGCACGTCCGGAACGCCGTCGACGACGAGTGCGCCGAATGCCGGATGGATCATCAGACGCTCTTCGACCATGGCGACGTCCATGTGTCCGGCCAGGGAATAGAGACCGGAGACGATCCCGGCGGCGTGATATGTCAGGTCCGCTTCCGCAAACGGGCGCGGGCCGCGGTACAGCTCGCCCTCGCGCCATTCGAGCACGAGAATTCCGTTGCCCATGGCACCACGAGCCGGCTTGACGACGAAGGAATCGAAGGCGCGAACCTGTTCGACGAGGCGCTGGGCTTCCCGGTGGGTGCGCGCGACGCCGAGGAGTTCCGGTACCGGAATCTTGGCTTCGCGACACAGCCTCTTCGTGGCCAGCTTGTCGTCGACCAGAGGGTAGAGATGCCGTGGGTTGCGCCCCAGTGTGTAGACGGCATTCCGCCGGTTGATGCCGAGCACGCCCATCGACCGAAGTGCCGCCAGGCTCACCGAGAGACGCCTTCCTGTCCGAGCTCACGGAAGCGCAGCAGCTCGATCAGACGGAAGCCCGTGTACCCGCCGATCCAGACCAGCCCGCCGACGATCGAGAGCACGAACTCCGGGAAGGTGAACATCAGGTAGCTGATCTGGGTGCTCTGGTAGACCGGCAGGATCGCGGCCGCGATCACCAGCGACCACATCACGCGCACGCCGGCTTCGCGGATTCCCTCTTCCTCGATCGTGATCGTAATGCGTTCGATCCACATGGTCAGGATGACGATGGGCATGGCTGCCCCGGCGAGCCAATCGCGCGATCCGATGCTTGCGCTGGTCAGGGCGATGGCCGTGACACAGAGCACGACGATGCAGAGCAGGATCGACAATCTCGGGACCATCAACAGGCGCAGCCGTTCGAGCCCGAAACGAGCACTGACACCGATGGCGAGGACGCCCCCGACGAGTGCCAGGCCGACCGCCGGGGTCAGGTCGCGAAGCGCCAACGCGATGAGCGCGGGCATGAAGGTTCCGTAGCTGCGGACGCCTATCAAGTTGCGAAATAGCGCCGTGATCAGGGCACCCACGGGCAACAGCAGGAGCAGGTGCAACAGCGATTGCGAGCCCACGGGCAAACGGTAGAGCGACAAGAACGAGAGGACCGGATCGTCCGGTGCCATCAGGCTGGCAATCTCGTCGGCGCGCAGATGCTCCCGCAACGCGCGATAGCGATGGCCCACCGCGCGAGCGCCACTGGCCTCGACAGCCGAGAGGGTTCCGCGGCCCATCACGATCCAGTCTGCGGGTCGTCGGCCAATCCAGCCCTCGACCGAAGAGGCCGAGATCCACTCGCTCGCGAGTCTGACTTCGGTCCAGACCCGGGGGACCGGCCTGGCGCCGTCGGCCAGTTCCAGGCCGTGGCACAGCCGCGCCGGAATCCCAGCGGCCCGGAACAGGGCGACGAGGAGCCGCTCCTTCCCGTCGGGGCTCCCTTCACGACGGTCGAGGGTCAGGAGCACGTCGCCGGCAGCCGATCTCTCCGTCGCAATCTCGTGGGTGGCGAACGAGAACACCGTCTGGATCCGGGCGACGGGATCCGAGGGCGGTGGAAGATCCAGATCCAGGATCTGTGCCTTGACCGAGGGGGCGCTGGACGGGATCGTGGTGCTCGGCTTCATGTACAGCGAACGGATCGCGCGGGGAATCTCGACGACCGTTTCGGCGCCCCGGAGCGGCAGATCTACGGCGCGGGACTGGACCCGGAACCGGTACACCACCTCGTGTACCCCTTCGAGCCAGCCACTCCAGAGGCCGGCCCGCCCGCTCTCACGTTCCTGTACCTCCCAATCGAGGCGGTCGGAACTGGCCCGTTCGTCGAAGATGCGCTGGCCCGCCTCTGTGGCCGGGAGCATCGCGCGAACGCTGCCGCGCTGTCCATCGCCGCGAACCGTTACCGTGAGTTCGACCTGCCAGGGCCCCTGCTCTTCGCTAGGTGAGAGCGGTAGCTCGTGGCGCACGACCTTGAACGCAGCCACCGAAACGCCTGCGGCGAAGAACAAGAGACCCGTCCAACGAACTGCCGGACTCACGCTATTCGGGCCTCTCTTCGGGGTCGAGCTCTTCCGGCGTCGGCGAAGTCGTCGACGTCGGGCTCGGCGCCGGCAGCGGCGCGTTCTCGTCGCCGAGGTGGAATACCGCGAAGCCCGGGATGACGACCTGCGAGAGTGCCCTGCCGATGATGCGACCCGACGACGGCGAGCGGATCTCGCTTCGTTCATTGGTGATCGGATCGGTGACCGTTCCGAGAAGGTCGCCGGCCTCGACCTTGTCGGCCAGGTCACGGGCAGGAATGAAGATGCCGCCGTCGGCGACTCGCACCCAGCTGGCGCGGCGTATCAGGGTCGGCTCTTCGGACGCGCCGTCGCCATCGATCATGCGGAGGGCGCGCAACAGCTGCCGCACACCCAGCAGGCCGCGGGTGATCTCTCCCGCGTGGAAACGAAGCGGCTCGCCCGCCTCGTAGGTAATGGCGGGAATGCCATGGTCCATCGCCGCGCGACGCAGGGTGCCGGGTTGACCGGGGGAGTGGATGATCCAGCGCACTCCGAAGCGCAACGCGAGTTGCTCGACTTCGGGGCGCGCAAGGTCAGCACGGATCTGGGGAAGGTTGGTCCGATGGAATGACCCGGTGTGGAAGTCGACCAACGCATCGCAATGGGTGACGACGCCCTGGAACAAGGCGTGGGCAATGCGCGAAGCGGAGCTGCCTTCCGGGTGTCCGGGGAAGAAGCGATTGAGGTCACGGCGGTCGGGCAGGTAGCGTGAGGAGCGCCGGAAGCCATGCAGATTGGCAACAGGCAGGCCCACGAGCGAACCCGAGACCTGCCCGGGGTCGAGGGTCTCGAAGACTTGTCGCACGATCTCGATGCCGTTGAGCTCATCCCCGTGGATTCCGGCGACGAGGCAGACGGTCGGCCCGGGCGTCTGTCCGTGCACGACGAGCACGGGTGTGACCACGCTCGAGCCGGCGAAAGATTCGCTGGTCTCGAAGTCGAGCCGGGCACGGCTGCCCGGAGCGATGCGTCCACCGAGCAGATCGAGTTCATCCCAGGGCACGGACTGCTGTGCGGAGACCGGGGCTGCGAGGCCCAGGACAAGCAGGATCAGGCACGCCGCGCGCATCACGGGGAGCGTAGGCGCTGGCCGCGGGCTGCGCCTCACGGCGCGTCTTCTCCGCTCGTCGCTTCGGGGACCATGCGGACCTCCAGCGGCTTCAGGGTGTCCACGTGCAGGTCGCGCTGGGGATAGGCGATCACGATGCCGGCTTCGTTGAATTGATCGTCGATGGCGAAGCGCAGATCACTCTCGATCTTGAAGCGCTCCATCTGATGTCGGATCCGAACCCAGAAGTGGACCTCGAAGTGGAGCGCGTTGTCTCCGAATTCCTTGAACAACACGATCGGGTCGGGCCGCGGCAGGATCGCTTCGATTCCCGCGATCGCCGTGCGGATGCGCGCCTCGACCTCGCGTGTCGGAGATCCGTAGGCGACGCCCACCGCGACCATGATCCGCACGCGTGCGTCGCTGAGCGTCCAGTTGACCACATTCGTCTCCAGGAACGTCGCGTTGGGAACGATCACGTGGATGTTCTGGCCCGTGCGAACGCGCGTCGATCGCAGGCCGATGCGCTCGACGTTGCCGTAGGTCTCGTCGACCTGGACCAGGTCGCCGATCTTGATCGGCCGTTCGGCCAGCAGGATGATGCCGCTGATGAAGTTGTTGACGACGTTCTGGCTGCCGAAGCCGACCCCGATCGCGAGTGCGCCGCCGACGACGGCGAAGGCCGTGAGTGGAATGCTCACCACGCGCAACGAGGAGAGGAACACGGCCACGAGCAGTGCGTAGAAGACGAGCTCGGCGAAAGCGTGGCTGGCACCCCGGTCGAGCCCGAAGCCGGGCAGGATTCGCTTCTCCAACAAGCGCGCCAGCAATCGGGCCCCGATCAGGCCGAAGACGATCAAGGCGATGGCGAGCACGATCTTGCCGACCGTGATGGGTTCGTCGCCGACCTCGGCCACCTCGTAGCGCCAGCCTGCGTCCACGCTGGCAACGAGTTCGTCGAGGCGGTCCTGCCAGCTGGCGGTTCCCGCCTGGTACTCGAGCGCCGTCGCGAGACGAAGTTCGCCGCGCTCCGCCTTCGCCAGCCCCAGATCGTGATCGCGGTGGAGCTTGATTCGTTGGTCGAGCGCTCTCAGGCGGTCCGCGACGGCCCGAGCCGGCTCCGGTCCTGCCCGCTCCGCCAGCTCCGCGCGTTCCTGGACCAGTTGTTGCAAATCGGCGTCGTTGAGTCGCCTCTCGCGGGCGAGCCGGGTCGCCTGGTCTCGCGCCTCTTCGAGCCAGACGACCAGCGTGCTTCGCTCCCGGATCTCGTGGCCCAAGACCGCGAGCCGCCGACGCTGAGCCTCCCGCTCCTCTGACATCCGCTGGAAGTCGGACGTGCGAAGCGCCACCACCTTCTGGCGAAGGGTGAGCTTGGCGCGCAAGGCCGCGCGAACGTCCGGCTCCGCATCGGCGTTGCGGAGCCAGCGTTGCTCCGCCTCCTTCAGCGCGAGTTCGTCGCGCTCGAGCTGCCGACGCATCGAGGCTTCCTGCTGATCCATCGCAATGTCTGCGTCCGCGAGTTCATCCGGTCCGGTCTCGGTGTGATCGGCGACCCACTCGAACTCGGCCCTGGTGTCGAGGGCACGCTGCTCGGCGTTCGCGACGGCGTTGGCCGCGTTCTCGGCGAGGTCCCGCCCCAAGGCAACCCGTTGGTCGCCGATCCGCCGCGCCAGCGCCAAGGCTGGATCTCCCTGGGGCGCCGGCAACGCGGCCCGCGCCTGGACTGAGGCGTCCACCTCTTCGCGCGCAACGTCCCGCGCCTGTCGCGCCTGCTCGAGATCCCGCAGCGCGCGCTCCATGCGATCCTCGAACTCATCGTGGAGCGCCACCGTGTAGGGCGGATCCTGGCCGACGCGTGCTGCCACCGGCCGGGCCGAGCGCTCGGCCAGTGCCTGCGATTCCGTTGCGAGTTGGGCCGCGTTCTGGGCCTCGGTCTCCCGATCGAGCAGCTGTGAGACCAACTCGTCGTAGGCGGGGAGGGTGGCTGCATCTTCGGGCAGTGCGGCTCGCTCGCGCAGCGCGGCTTCGCGCAACTCCTCTACACTGAGCGGCGGAGCGGGCTCTGACTCCGCGTCCTGGGCCAGCGCTGGCGTCGACCAGGCCAGCGACAACAGCAGGAGCGATGCAATCCGCAGCGCGAGCTTCGGCTGCACGAAGGCGATGGCGTTCACGCGGCCGATGATATGGCGATTGCCCACCGTCGCCACGAGAAATGGTCGCCAGAGCGGACCAAACGCGCACACCTGGCTCGGTCCGGGTTTCTCAGATGCGCTCTAGCCCGGAAAGCCCGCCACGTAGGGCAGTCGCGTTCCGGTCTGCTCGATGTCGTCGCCGGCTTCGAGTAGAACCGCGGTCGCGTTCCAGGTGCCCTCGAGCAGGGCCATGCGGGTTCCGTCGCGGACGCCGGCTGCCATGGTTCCGGCGCGGGACGAGATCGTGCGCGCCGTGAGGTCCAGCACCAGCGATTGCTCGGGATCGAGTTCCACCGAGTCCATCAGCGTCGCCAGGTCGCCGGGTTCGAGGGTGACACAGGGCAAACCGAGAGCGGTGCAGTTTCCCGCGAAGATCTCGGCGAAGCTCTGGCCCACGAAGGCGCCGAAGCCGGCCCGCATCAAGCTCTGGGGCGCGTGCTCCCGCGACGATCCACAACCGAAGTTTTCGCCGACGATCAGGATGCGCGCTCCGGCGAACTGCTCCTGGTCGAGTGCGTGGTCGCCCTTGGCTTGCTCGCGGTCATCCTCGAAAGCGTGCTCGCCGAGTCCGTCGAAGGTGACGCAACGCAGGAAGCGCGCCGGAATGATGCGATCGGTATCAATGTCGTTGCCGCGCAGCACACAGCCACGGCCTTCGACGCGTTCTACGACAGCGGCCATCTAGAGGACCTCCCGGACATCAGCGACGGCGCCCTTGATGGCGGCGGCGGCCACCATCGCGGGCGACATCAGCAGGGTTCGTCCGGTGGGTGAACCCTGCCGGCCCTTGAAGTTGCGATTGCTCGAAGACGCGCACATCTCGCGCCCGATCAACTTGTCGGGATTCATCGCGAGGCACATGGAACAACCGGGTTCGCGCCAATCGAAGCCGGCGGCGCGAAAGATCTCGTCGAGCCCCTCCTCTTCGGCCTGTCGCGCCACCGCCTGGGAGCCGGGCACGACGTAGGTGCGAACGCCAGGCGCGACGTGCCCCTTCCGCGCCACCTTGGCGGCCTCGCGCAGGTCCGAGATGCGGCCGTTGGTACAGGAGCCGATGAACGCCACGTCGATCTTGGTTCCCGCGACCGGCTCGCCACTGCGGAAGCCCATGAACTCCATCGCCTCGGCGAAACCGGGGCGATCCGCGTCGGGTACCTGCGTCATATGCGGCAAGGGCTCGACGACCCCGAGCGCCTGACCCGGGTTGATGCCCCAGGTCACGGTCGGCGAGATGTCGGCGGCGTCGATCTTCACGACGTCGTCGTAGTGGGCGCCCTCGTCACTGGCGATGCTGCGCCACCAGTCCGCGGCCCGCTCGAAGGCTTCGTCCTTCGGTGCGAACTCTCGCCCGCGCAGATATTCAACGGCCGTCTCGTCGGGGTTGATGTAGCCGACGCGCGCGCCGCCCTCGATCGACATGTTGCAGACGGTCAGGCGTTCTTCCATCGACATCGCCTCGATCGTTGCGCCAGCGTACTCGTAGGCATGGCCGACACCGCCCTTGACGCCCAACTTGCGAATGATGTGCAGGATCACGTCCTTGGCGTAGACGCCGCCGCCTAGCACGCGATCGACTTCGATGCGTCGGAGCTTCGGCTTCGCCATGGCGAGGCACTGGGTCGCCAACACGTCGCGAACCTGGCTGGTGCCGATGCCGAAGGCGATGGCACCGAAGGCTCCGTGGGTCGAGGTGTGGCTGTCGCCGCATGCGACGGTCATGCCGGGCTGCGTGAGGCCCAGCTCGGGACCGATCACGTGGACCACGCCCTGATGTCCGCTGGCCGGGTCGAAGAACTCGATGCCATGCGAGCGGCAGTTCTTTTCGAGCGCGACCATCATCTCCTCGGCGAGTTCGTCGGCGAGGGGTCGCACCTGGGAATCCGTCGGGATGATGTGGTCCACGGTCGCGAAGGTCTGGCCCGGGAAGCGAACGCGCAGGTCCATCTCGTGCAGCATCGCGAAGGCCTGCGGGCTGGTGACCTCGTGGATCAGATGGAGGCCGATGAACAGCTGGGTCTGCCCGTCCGGCAGTTCGCGGACTGCGTGGGCGTTCCAGACCTTGTCGAACAGACTCAGGGGAGTGGTCATGATGGGGGGATTTAGCAGTTCCGGTGGATGCCGCCGAGCGGCGGGCAGGGTTTCGGCGCGATCGGTAGAGTCCTCCGCCGGCGCCCGCTGCGCCCATTCTTCCGGTTTTACGGCCTTCGCCGCGCGGCCGCCCAGGAGTCCCATGGATCTGCTCTATGCCGCTCACGTTCCTCCTGGCGACGGCCC
This sequence comes from Deltaproteobacteria bacterium, assembly GCA_029261795.1. Taxonomy (GTDB): domain Bacteria; phylum Myxococcota_A; class UBA9160; order UBA9160; family UBA6930; genus JAJDAP01. Next base: position 52,051 of record JAJDAP010000005.1, on the reverse strand, counting down.
GCATCCGACCGTCCTGATGCTCCACGGTTGGGGCGCCTCGGGCCACGACCTGCTCGGGCTGGCGCCGATCGTCCACGGCGGCCAGGCGCTCGTGCTTTGTCCCCAGGGCCCTGTCGCCTTCGAAATCGCCCCGGACCAGGCGCCTGGCATGCTCGGCTACGGCTGGTGGCCGATCGCGCCGGATCGCGAGATCGACCAGACGGCCTTCGACCGCGCCCGCAGCCAGGTCAAGGCCTTCCTAGACGAAGCCTGTGAGCGCTACCCCATCGATCGCCGCAAGATCGTCGTGGTCGGCTTCAGCCAGGGCGGCGTGATGGCCTACGACCTGGTGCTCGGCGACCCGGAGCGCTTTGCCGGGCTCGTGGCGCTGTCGACCTGGATGCCCGAGCACGTGGATGCCGCGATCCCGACCCAGGAAAGCCTCCAGAATTTCCCGGCGCTGGTCATCCACGGCACCAAGGATCCGATGATCCCGGTCGAGAACGCCCAGGACTCGCGCCAGCGTCTGCTCGCCCGTGGCGTCAACGTCCACTACGGCGAGTTCGAGATGGAGCACGAGATCAACCAGGAAGCGCTGCGCGAACTCGTGATCTGGCTGGAAGAAAAGGTCTTCAACTTGATCCAGTTGGTCTAGCCAGAGCCTTCATGCGGTCGCTCCGCGAAGCGGCTCGAAGCGGTAGACTCGCGATGCTCGGGGTGTAGCTCAGTGGTAGAGCCTGAACTTTGGGGGTTCAGCGTCGGGGGTTCGAATCCCTCCACCCCGACCAGATTCGCGGTGCGTCTCGTTGAACGCCGCATGCGGGGCAGGGATGCCTGACGGTCCCGGGGAATCTCGAGGGAGAGACGACGACGCTAGGCCGGGCACGTCCCTGCGGCGCAGTCTGTCGCTGCCGATCCTGGTTCTCTACGGCCTCGGCACCACGGTCGGCGCCGGCATCTACGCCCTGATGGGCGAGATTGCCGGAGCCGCCGGTGCCCACGCGCCGTTGTCGTTCCTGGTCGCGGGTGCCATCGCCGGTCTGTCGGCTCTGACCTTCGCGGAGCTGTCGGCGCGTTTTCCCAAGAGCGCGGGCGAAGCCGTGTATGTCCGCGAGGGTTTGGGATGGCCCGGGGCGCCGCTCGCCGTGGGTCTGCTGGTCGTGCTCGCGGGGAGCGTCTCCTCCGCCACGATCGCCAACGCCTTCGTGGGATATCTCGGCGAGGTCGCGCCGGTTGGCCACGCCGCAGCCGTGATCGGGCTCGTGCTCCTGCTGGTCGCGATCGCGATCTGGGGAATCGGAGAGTCCGTACGGTTGGCCGGCATCATCACAATCATCGAGGTCGCCGGTCTGCTGATCGTTGCGTGGGTGGCACGCGATTCGATTCCGGCCGGGGCCAGCTGGCTCGTCGAAATGCCCTCATCCTGGGGCGGTGTCTTCGGCGGCGCCCTGCTCGCGTTCTACGCATTCCTCGGTTTCGAAGACATGGTGAACGTGGCAGAGGAAGTGAAGGACGTACGGCGAACGCTCCCGCGCGCGATCGCGTGGACCCTTGGCCTGACGTTGGTGCTCTACGTGCTGATGGCAACCGTCTCGATCGGCGCCGTCGCTCCGGCCGAGCTGGCCGGCAGCGATGCCCCGCTCGTCGCTGTCTGGGAGCAGGCCACCGGAGGCGATGGCGTATTGATCGCATGGGTCAGCATCGTCGCGATGGTCAATGGGGCGCTGATCCAGATCATCATGGCCTCACGGGTGTTGTATGGGTTGGGCGCCCAGGGCTGGCTGCCCGCGGTCTTCTCGCGGCTCTACGCCCGAACGCAGACGCCGGTCGTGAGCAGTGTCCTGGTCGGCGTCCTGGTGGCGAGCCTCGCGCTGGTCTTCCCGCTCGGCCCGCTCGCGAGGGCCACCTCGGTGATCACGCTCCTCATCTTCGCGCTGGTCAACGCTGCACTCTGGCGGCTGAAGCGCAGGCCGGCTGCGACGGGCGTTCTCAGCATCCACCGCGCAATCCCGCTGCTCGGGATGATCGCATCGCTCGGGCTGCTGGTGATCGAGTTGATTCAACGAATGACCTAGCCCGGTAGACTGAGGGCAGCGCGGAATCTCGCGTGGATCCAGGAGCGATCGAATCGTGTCTCGTTGGACGACTTTCTGCTGTGTCGCCATGTTCTTGATGTCGGGCTGTTCCGAGCCGGCGGAGACGCCGCCGACGGGTGAGATTCTCTACCTTCGGCACTGCGCCTCCTGTCACGGGCTGGGCGGCGGGGGCGATGGCCCGGTCGCGGCTTCGCTCAGCCGATCGCCGGCGGATCTCACAGCGCTCTCCGAACGGAATGGCGGCCGCTTCGACGAGGCGGGGATCATGCAGATCATCGATGGGCGTCGCGAGGTCGTCGAGCACGGCACTCGGGAGATGCCCGTCTGGGGTGAACTCTTCGAGCGGGAACTCGAAGGCGAACGACACGGGAGCTACGTGGCGATGCTCCATGTTCGCTCGCTGACGGACTATCTTCGCTCGCTTCAGCGGGCACCCCGCGAGTGAACTGAATCATCAAACCATCGGGTCAAGAAGTCCCAACTCGGGGCGTGAAACCACTGCTCCAAGCGCTGGCTCAAGTACTCATGGCGATACGGGTCAGCGCGAAGGCGAGGTAGAGGCCGACGAGTGCCGCGGCGATCCGTCTCCCTGGCCAGTGCGAGCGGAGCAGCTGGAAGGCCAGGAGGTGAGCCGCGGCGGTCGCTACCAGATCAACCACAAGGGTGTGGCCAGCTACCTCGATCGGATGGATCATCGCACTTGCGCCGATCGGGACGAGCAGGTCGAAGACGTTGCTGCCGACGAGATTCGCAACGGACAGCGTCGTCTGGCCCCTCGTTGCTGCGCCGAATGAGAGCACCAGCTCCGGCAGGCTCGTGCCTGCCCCAACGAGCAGGACGCCGACCAAGCCCTGGTCGACACCCCAAGCCGCAGCAAGGGCCAGGCCATTCGCCACCACGACTTCGGCGGAGAACAGGATCAGCAGGAAGCCCCCGCCGATGGCAAGGTACGTGCGGGTTTCGCGGCCCTGGGGGCGTTCCCGGACAACGGTTTCAGCGGCTCGGCCCCGGATCACGATCGTCAGGTAGCCGGCGTAGGCGATCAGGAGCACGAGGCCTTCCGCGGGATCGAAGCGAGCGTCGAGGCCCAACACCGCGATCAGGGCGAGTGCCAGGCTGAGCGCGATCGCATCGCGGACGGCCAGCTGCGGCGAGAACGCCTTCGCGCGCGCCCAGGCTGCGATGCCGAGGACCAGCGTGCACTGGGTCAGCGCACTTCCGATGGCATTGCCCACGACGACCCCGGACGCGTCGATGCCCCGTAGTTGTTGGAGGCCACCGTCGACGGCGACCAGTAGCTCTGGAAGGTCCGTGCCGATTGCGAGCACGGTGAGCCCGAGCACCGTCGACGAGATGCCGCGCCGCCGCCCCAGCGTGATCGTGGCCGGGATCACCAGCTCCGTGCCCGCCCAGAGGCCGAACAACCCGAGCGCTAACAGGGCCATCTCCAACATGGGTTCATGATCGCAAGCCCGGTGCCGGTTGCGCAGGGGCCGCCTTGGCATGGATGCTGCTTCATCGAACCCCAAGCGCACTCCACGGGAGCTGCCATCCGAGGGGATTTCATGGGCAAGATCGTCATCGTCGGCGCCGCAGGTCGCGACTTCCATGACTTCAACGTGCTGTACCGCGAAGCAGGCGACGCGCGTGTGGTCGCCTTCACGGCGGCCCAGATCCCGGGGATCGAGGATCGGATCTATCCGCCCGCACTGGCGGGCCCGGCTTACCCCGACGGCATCCCGATTCGGCCGGAGAGCGAGCTCGCGGAAATCTGCGCCAGCGAGTCCGTCGACGAGGTGGTGTTTGCCTACAGCGACGTTCTCCACGCAGATGTGATGCACCTGGCCTCACGCGCCATGGCTGCTGGGGCGGACGTACGTCTGCCCGGGCCGACGGCGACCATGCTCGCCTCCCGACGCCCCGTGATCGCCGTCTCTGCCGTACGAACCGGCTGCGGCAAGAGTCAGACGGCGCGCTTCCTGGCGGCGCGACTGCGATCCCAGGGCCATCGTGTCGTCGCGATTCGACACCCGATGCCGTACGGCGATCTGGTTCGTCAGCGCGCTCAGCGATTTTCTGTGGAGGCGGACCTGGTCGCTGCCGCTTGCACGATCGAGGAGCGCGAGGAGTACGAGCCGTGGGTGGCGCTGGGGATTCCCATTCACGCCGGCATCGACTACGCCGAGATCCTCCAGGCCGCGGAAGCCGAGGCCGACTTCATCGTGTGGGACGGCGGGAACAATGATCTTCCCTTCGTCAGGCCCGATCTTCACGTGGTACTCGCGGACGCGCTTCGGCCCGGCCACGTGCGCACTCATCACCCGGGTGAGGTGGTGGCCCGCATGGCCGATGTCTTCGTGGTTGCGAAGACGGATATGGCGACTGCGGACGCTGTTGCCGAACTCGAAGCGGATCTCCGGGCGCTGGTGCCAGGGGCTCCGGTGGTTCGCGCGGCATCTCCGGTCCAACTCGATTCCCCGGATTCGGCGCGGGGTCGACGGGTCGTCGTGGTGGATGATGGGCCAACGCTGACCCACGGCGGGATGGCCTATGGCGCAGGATACGTGGCGGCTGTTCAAGGGGGCGCTGCAGAGATCGTCGACCCCTGGCCCGGCGCCGCTGGTTCACTGCTTCGGATGCGCGAGCGCTACCCCCACCTGCGAAACGTCCTCCCAGCGATGGGCTACAGCGCCGAGCAGTGCGCGGCCCTTCAAGACACGCTGAATCGTTGTGACGCTGATCTGATCGTGGCCGGGACCCCGATCGACCTCGGTCAGCTCCTCGATCTCGAACTCCCGGTGGTCCGCGCGCGTTATCGCTATGCCGAGGCCAGCGAGCCGGGGCTCGGCGAGATCGTCGACGCCTTCGTCGCGCGAAGCAGATCGGAGTTCTGATGCGTACTGTCATCGCCATTGGCGGGCATGCGCTTGCCTCGCCCGCGCCGCGGTCGACAAGCGAACCGGAGCGGGCCGGCGATCGGATCGGCGAGGTGGCTCGGGCCATCGCCAAGCGCCTCTCGGACGACGCGCTGTTGATCACCCATGGCAACGGACCCCAGGCGGGGTGGCTCGCTGCCCAGTCGGAGGCGGCGTCGGGAAGCCGGGCCGGTTTCGATGCCATTACTGCCCAGACCGAGGGTCTTACGGGCTATGCCCTCGAACTGGCCCTCGAGAATGCACTCCCCGACCGCGAGATCGCGACGCTACTTACCCAGGTCGAGATCGATCCTGCCGACCCCGCGCTCTCGAGGCCTAACAAGCCTGTCGGGCGTGTCTTCGACGACGAAGAGGCGGATTGTCTGCGCGCCCGCGGGTTCGTCGTGGGCCCGGATCGCCGCGGCTTCCGTCGGATGGTGGCGAGTCCTCGACCACTCCGCGTGATGGAGCAGCGGGCGATCGCCCGGCTGTTGGGCGATCGCGGGATCGTGGTTTGCGCCGGCGGAGGCGGCATTCCGGTCTGCCGGGGCGAGGGGGGTGAGTGGCGCGGCGTCGACGCCGTGGTCGACAAGGACCATACGTCCGGATTGTTGGCGTGCGAGTTCGGCGCGCGTCGACTGTTCCTGCTGACCGACGTTCCCGGGGTCTTTCCTCGTTGGCCGGAGCGCGACGTCGTGTTGCGCAGCGTCGACCCTGCCGCATTGGCGGAGCTGGCCTTTTCCGAAGGGACGATGGGCCCGAAGGTCGCGGCCGCCACTTCCTATGCCCAGCACTCAACGGGTACCGCCTGGATCGGCCGCGTCGAGGAACTCGGAGCCATGATCGCGGGGACTGCGGGGACCCGCATCAGCGCCGGGGCAGAGTGGCTCGAGGTCCCCTCGTGCTGAGTTCCGCCCCCCGACGGTGCGAAGCGGTGACGCGCCGATGAACGTCGCAGAAGTCATGCTGGTGATCGGTGGGATCCTGCTCGCGGCGCTCGCTGCTGACACGCTGGGTAGGCGAACGCGACTGCCCAGGGTCACGCTGTTGTTGCTGCTGGGCCTTGCGGTGGGGCCGTCGGGGATGGCGCTCATCCCCGACGGTGTCGAGGCCTGGTACCCGCTCACCGCGGATCTCGCCCTGGTGATGGTCGCCTTCCTGTTGGGAGGCGAGCTGACCGTGTCGACGCTGCGCCAGCACGGGCGGGACGTGATGACCGTCTCCCTCGTTGTCGTCGTCGTGACCGCGATCGTCGTGCTGACCGGCCTGGTCCTGGCGGGGTTCCCGACGGAACTCGCGATCTTGCTAGGTGTCATCGCCACTTCCACCGACCCTGCGGCCGTCGCCGATGTTGTTCACGAGAGCCGAGCGCGCGGCCCGACGACGCGGGTGTTGTTGGGCGTGGTGGCGGTCGATGATGCCTGGGGCATCCTGATGCTGAGCCTGGGGCTGGCCTGGGTACTGGCCGCATCGGATCCCTCGTCTGCGTGGTCGGCAGTGCTCGGGGGCGGCTTCGAGATCGTTGGCGCTCTGGGCGTCGGCTTTGCCGTCGGCATTCCGATGGCCCTGTTGACCGGGCGCCTCAACGAGGGTGAACCCACACTTACGGAAGCCGTGGGCGGCGTGCTGCTGAGTGGCGGGCTGGCGTTGGCCTTCGGGGTTTCCCATCTCCTGGCGGCGATGGTCACGGGTGCCGTGGTCGCAAACCTCGCGCGTCATCACCGCAGGCCGTTTCGGGCCATCGAGGGGATCGAGTGGCCATTCATGGCCGTATTCTTCGTGCTGTCGGGGGCGATGCTGCGGTTCGACGCGGTTGCCGCTGCGCTCGGCCTGGTTGCTGGCTTCGTCGCGTTGCGGGTCCTCGGGCGACTCTCGGGTGGCCTGGTCGCCGCGAGTCTGGCCAAGGATCGATCTATCGCGTCCGTCTGGCTCGGCCCTGCACTGCTGCCACAGGCCGGTGTCGCCCTTGGAATGGCGCTGGTGGTTTCGGCTCGCATCCCCGAATGGGGACCGACGGTACTCGCTGCGACGATGGCTTCGACCGTGTTCTTCGAACTCGTCGGCCCGGTCTGCACCCGCCGCGTTCTCGAGCACGTCGGCGAAGCTCTTTAGCCTTGTGATGACCCGAAACCTGCTTCATCCCCAACAGGAGGATTCCCATGACCTTTCAGACCATTCTCGTCCCGGTCGACATGTCCGATTGCTCGCGCCTGGCCCTCGAATCCGCCAGCGAACTCGCGAAGCTCAGCGGAGGCAAGCTGCACCTGTTGTATGCCTACGGTCTGTCGCCATCCGAGTATCCCTACCTGGCCTACCTCAGCGACCAGGTCGAGCGCGAAGTTGCCAAGACCGCGAACAGGGAGATCGCCGAATGGGCGGAGCGCTTCGCGCCTTCCGACGCCGAGATCCACACCAGCCCCGAGGATGCGCGGCGCGCGATCCTGGCGCTGGCCAAGGAGCTGGACGCAGATCTCGTCGTGATGGGCACGCACGGGCGCTCCGGCATCAAGAAGATGCTGATGGGAAGCGTGGCCGAGTTCATCCTGCGGTCTGCCGAGTGTCCAGTCCTGACCGTCGGCCGACCCTCCGATTGAGCGGTCGCTGATTCGAGGTGATCGGCCACAGTCGGGACCAGATAGGGGCAGTTTCCGGGGGAGTCTGCCGCGTAGCTTCGCGAGAACGCGCCGGAAGGCGTTGCAAACGGGTACGCGCATTGCACTGAATAACCCTCAGGAATCCCACGAAAGGAAGCCTCATGAGCGACCAAAATCTTCTGGACGAGGAACGTGAGCGCCTGAAGACGATTCGCGACGAACTCCGTGTCCAGATTCATCTGGCCGGCGCCGAATTACGCGATCGCTTCGAGGAGATGGAACGAAACTGGCACCGGCTGGAAGGGCGCGTGGCCGCCGTCGGAGAGACCGCGAGGGAAGAGGCGAAGGATGTGGGGGAGGCGGCGAAGCTGCTCATCGACGAGATCCGCGAGGGCTACGAGCACATCCGTTCACGTCTGTGATTCCTGAAGGGGGTCGGTATGTCGCTGAATAACATCTTGTTCGCGACTGATTTCTCGGAGAGTTCGGAGCAGGCCCAGGCCGTCGCGGTCTCGATCGCGGCCGCCTTCGGGGCGCGTCTGCACTTCTTCCACGCCTTCGAGGCCAGGGAGATCCCCCACGCGATCAGCCGGGCCCTTGCGCCTGCCTCTTTCAAATCCGACCTCGAAGCCGCGCGCACGGCTTCCGCCGAGCGGCTGGAAGCTGCGCTTGCACGGGCCAAAGGCGAGGTCGACTGCGGAGCGGCCTTCCTGGGCGATGTTCCCGCGCCCGCAGCGATCGCTGCCCGAGCCGAAGCGGTCGATGCGGATCTGATCGTCGTGGGTTCCCAGGGGCATACGGGTATCCAGCATCTCCTACTGGGATCGGTCGCCGAGGCGACGGTTCGGCACGCGCCCTGTTCTGTGCTCACGGCACGCGGATCGTTCGGCGCCGGCGGGCCGGTGGTCGTCGGGACCGACTTTTCGGCGGCGGCATCCCAGGCGCTGGGCGAGGCCTGTGTGATCGCCGATCGCCTGGGCGCCGATCTCCACATCGTCCACGCAGCGACGCCGGTGACGCCCATGGTCGGCCCGTATGGTGGAGTCCTGTGGGTGGACTATTACGACCAGATCCTGGAAGCCGCCGAGGCTGCGCTCGCCGAAGAGGCGGAGAGCTGCCAGATCGTCGGACAGGTGACGACCGAGGTCTTGTCCACGAATCCCCAGATCGCATTGAATCAGGTCGCCGCACGAATCCAGGCGCGTCTCATCGTCGTCGGTTCCCGGGGCCTGACGGGCGTCAAGCACCTGCTGCTCGGGAGCGTCGCAGAGCGAACGCTCCGCCACGCCGACCGATGTGTCTGGACCGTCCGGAATACCTAACGAGGAGATCCCGTCATGACCGCATCACCGATCGCTGAAGACCGGGGGAAGACCGTGGGCGATGTGATGGGTGTGGTCGTCGCATCGGTTCGATCGGACGAACAGCTCGATCTGGTACAAGACGTGATGAATCTCGGGCGGATCCGACATCTACCCGTGGTCGATGAAGAACGGCTGGTTGGTGTCGTCTCCCAGCGTGACCTGCTGGCCGCGGGGTTGTCGCAGGTTCTCGAGTTCGACGGGGTGGAGCGCCGCTCGTTCCTGCACTCGGTCTCGGCATCCGAAGTGATGAGCGCCCCGCCGATCACGGCCGGGCCGGAACTCACACTCGTCGAAGCGGCTCGTCGAATGCTCGAGCATCAGATCGGATGCCTCCCTGTGGTCGACGAAGCTGGACATGCCATCGGGATCCTCTCTGAAGCGGATCTGCTGCGGGTGGCATTCCGAATCGGAGCTCCCGATACGGAAGACAGTGAGACCCTGGACGTGCGCTGAGACTGCCGCCGTCCAGCCCGGTCATTGGAGAGGAAATCGGATGCACGAAGGAATCGAGGAGCGAGAGCGAGCGTTGGAGGGCGCGTTCTTCGCGCGTCAGGATCAGGAACTGATCGAGGGGCTTCGGAAGCACCGTGTCGGCGAGGAACTCGGGCGGGCGACCGGAATCGTCGACGCTGAAGCGCTGGCGTTGCTGGTCGACGAGGGCATTCGCGTCGAGACCCTGGTCGCGCTGCTCCTGGCACCGCTCGTCGAGACCGCCTGGGCGGATGCCCGGGTCACGAAGCTCGAGCAGAATACGTTCCACGCCGAACTCGAGAAGATCGGGATCCGGCCGTCGAGTGCTGCCGGTCGAATCCTGGAACGCTGGCTCGCAAAGGGGCCTCCCAAGGGACTGATGGCTGCGTGGCTCGGCTACGTCGAGGACCTCGAGCGCAGCTTGAGTACCGAGGCATTCGCCCAGCTCGGCGATCATGTGTACCGGCTCTGCCGCTCCGAGGCGGATAGCGACGGCGGCGTCCTGCGCATCGGTCGACGAACTTCGGCCCGGGAAGCGGACATCCTCGCGACCGTGGAGCGGGCCTTTGCGCTGATCTGAAGATTCCGGTGTGTCAGGCGCCAGCGCTACGGTTGCTTGGTTCGGAACGTCAAGACACTACAAGGGGCGTGGCGAACCGTTCGCTCCGCGACGCTTCCGAGGAGAAGGTGCTTGATCCCGGTTCGGCCATGGGAGCCGATGATGATGAGTTCCGCGCCGAGCCGCTCGGCGACCTCGGAGAGTGCCACCTGCGCCGGAGCCGTCGAGACTTCGGTGCTTACCGTGCCCTTGATCCGGCAGGCCGCAGCGGCTTCGGAGATCCGCCGCTCGGCTTCGCGCATGACCGAATCGTAGAAGGCGGTCGGAACCGCAATCTCTTCCCGGCCGATCAGGGGAGGTGTGGTCTTCGCCGCGTGTACGAGATGCAGATTCGCGCCGAGCTGGTCGGCGAGCTCACAGGCAGCGTCGAGGGCGGACTGGGCTTCCGGAAAGAAATCGATGCCAACGACCAGCGTCGTGATCGGCGGCGCCAGTGAGCCGCGTACTGCCAGAACCGAGCACGGGGCTCCCTTGACGGTGCCTTCCGCGACGGAACCGAGGAGGAAGTGCTTGATGCCTGTGTGTCCCTCGCTGCCGATCACGACGAGGTCGGCGTCTACCTTGCGTGCCTGCTCCGATATGTCGAAGGGGGCGGGTACCGCGCCCAACGCCGAGGTGCCTTCGATGCCCCGAACCCGCGCGGCATCCACGATCGCCCCGAGCTTTTCCGTCGCCCCCTTGCGCGCCTCGGAGATGAACGCCTCGGGGACCGCGACGGTGTAGGGCTCGAAGATCGGAAGCGGGACCTCGAGGGCATGAAACACATGGAGTTTCGAGCTGAATCGATCCGCGAGTTCGAAGGCCGCTGCCTGGCCAAGTTCCGCACTCTCGGAAAAGTCGGTTGCAAACAGGATGTTTCGAAGCTGCATGTCTGTTCTCCGGTCAGGCACGCGAGGTGCGTGCTTTCGATGTTAGGGGGCGGCCGCGAGCGCCGGTCACTTCAATCGCGCACTCGGATCATCGGTTGGCAGAAGCGCCCTGAGTTCCTCGAGCCGTGTGCGCTCGCTGCTCGGGAGGCCGTCCACGGTACTGGCACCGAACGAAAGCAGCAGCGACTCCTCGATGGCTTCGTATGCCCGCTCGGCCAAAGGTCCGTCGGGTGCCGCCCGGACTGCCGCATCCATGTAGGTCTCCATGCGAGAGAACCAGGCGTCGGACTCGATGCGGCTCTCGATCAGACCGAGCAGGTACCAGGCCTCGGCGAGGTCCGCGCCATTCTCCTCGCCATCGCTCGTTGGCTCGGGCCGCGAATCGATCCAGGCCAAGAGCAGGCTCGAGGCTGCGAGATCGTGGATCAATCCCTCGTCGGCGAATGGGGAAGGTCCGAGCGTGAGTCCCCCTTCGATGAGCGTGCGTGCCCTGGCAAGGCCGTTCAGCGCCGGTGCGGGAGAGGCTTCGACGTCCTCGAGCGCGCGGGCCCAGTTCGAGAGGCGTCGCGCCAGGTACTGGGGTGTGTCCGCGCGCTCGGCCAGCTGACGAAGCACTTTTCGGGGTCGCACCAGATCGCGCTTCACGCGGATCGAGATGGACAGGTACTCGCGAATCCAACCGAACACTTCTGCCTCGATGGGCTTTCTCGACGAATCCTGGAAGAGCCGCTCCCAGGTCTCCATCGCCTCGTCGAAGCGCCGCGTCGCCACCAGCAGGCGGGCGCGATCGGGGTCCGGGAGCCTCTGCAGCTTGGCATTCGCCAGCCACCGATCGGCCAGGGCCGAGTCCTCGAGATCGGGAAGTCTCGAGTGACAGTCGATGCAGCGGCCCGTTACCAGGCTGACGCGCAGCCGCACGTCCTCGAAGCGGCCGAGTTCGAATGCGATGCGTGCGGCCTCGACGTCATGGACGAGCCCCTGGCTCAGTGCGAAGAAGTCCGCTTCGCGACTCTCGGCGTGCTCGAGTAGCGCCAGCGATGCCTCGCTGAGCCGCTCCAGGGCGGAGGCGGCCTGGGGATGGACCTCCTCGGGTACGAACCCTTCCGGCGAAGTACTCAGGTTGATCAGCTCACTCATCGCCTGGAAGACGACGGCCATTTCATCTCTCGGAGATTCCGCCGCGCTCGTGCCGGCGATTCCGGCAGCGACCGCAAGCGCCAAAGCGCCCTGTGTGTACTTCACGACCCTCAGCCTCCGATCGTCGCACCGCACGGTTTGCGTGCGGCGGATTGGGAATCGTCACGCGCCACGGGTTACCGCTCCTCCGATCGTTGGATCGTCTCGAGGAAGCTCACGATCGAACCGACCCTCCCTCGTGCGAGTGCGTCCGCGAACTCTCCCGGTACGTACTCCTCCGAAAGCCGGGTTCCCCAGACGGGCATCTCGCTGGATCCGTGGGATCGCGTCAGCCGGCCATCGATCCAATCGGCGATCTCTCCGGCCGGGAACTTGCCCCCGCGGCGTTCGGCAATGCGGGTCAGGTCCGGAGGCGTGGTCTTCAGGGCCAGGCCGGCAGGCCCGTCACCGCGGGCATCCCGGCCGTGGCAGCTGGCGCAATAGCGGCGGAAGTCGCGCGCTCCGGCATCGACGATCCAGCCGTGCGCGCGACCGTTTCCGACGACCTGGCAGGGCACGCCTTTCAGCGGCGCGCGGGAGACATCGCAATCCAGAACGACTGGCTCGCCGATCTCGAGCCGCGAGTAGTCGGCCTTCCAGATCGCGGTACGCCCGTTTGGGAGACTGTGATGCAGGTAGAGGTCGTACCGCTTGTCGTACTCCTGTGCGGCGACGGCGAGTTCCGCGGCCGGGAATTCGAAGCGCCCCCGCTCGTCCACCGGTGCGCGCAGCCTGCTGTACAGCTTCGAGTTCTCGCGATGGTGGACCGTCAGGAGCACGTCTCCGTCGCTGAGCGCACGTCCCTGGTCGGAGAGTCGGCCCTCGATGCGCGGGCTGACTTCGTAGAGCCGACCCGGAATGGCGCAGCCGAGCCAGCTGGCGCCAAGGAGGAAACCGACCAACGTTCGACGCCACATCCGTCCCGATCGCGGTTCGTTCAGGGACATCTAGATGCCCATCCGCGAAAGCGCGCGCACGATGGCGCTAAGGGAGGTGGCGAGCCGCGGGCGGTCATTCTCGACCTGGGCGACGAGCCTCTCGAGTTCGGCGACGGCCTCGTGGAGGAGTTCGTGCTCCAGTTCGCGAGATTCATCCGCCAGGCGTCTGACGGCGCGCAGGGTTCCGATCAGGCCAAGGCGTTCGTCGTCGGTGGTCTCGGCGCCGTAGGCTTCCTCCCGGGCGCTTTCGATGTGTCGGTGCAGCCGTTCGGCCAGCTGTAGCCGGCGTGCCACCAGGACCGAGGCACTGGCTTGCCTGACGACCGCGTTCGCGACGCTCCCGCCTTCCAACCAGGAATTCGCTCCCTTTCCGCGGGTCCCGACGCCAATCAAATCGCAGTCGAGCTCTCGAGCGAGGCTCACGATTTCCTTGGCGGGATTCCCGAATCCGACGTGAGGTACGGCGCCGATCGCCTTCGCCTCCTCCTCCAACTGCCGGCGTGATTCCTGTCGCAGCTTGTCGATCGCGGCCGAACCCAACGAGGCGATGGCATCGTGTGGAATGCCGTCGACGTGGACGATGTGAACGTCGCCTCCCGGTGGGGTCAGGGCGCGCGCGACGACCGAAGCGGCCGCAGCGTCGGGCGAGAAGTCCGAGCCCAACAAGACGCGCTGATAGGGGACCTGGGCCGGCTCGCCTCGGACGATGAGGACCGGCGCGAAGGCGTGCTCGACGACGGCTCTGGCGACGCTCCCGAGAAGCAGTGTGCGAAGTCGCGAAGCGCCGCGAGCTCCAGCGACGACCAGGTCGGGTGTGATCGCGTCCTCGATGGCGTCGAAGGCATCGAGCGGGCTGCCAGGATGAACTTCGCCGGTCGCCGAGATCCCGTCGGCCGTCAGCTTGTCGACCACCTTGTTCAACTGGTCCGAAGCGATCCGGCCATTCTCGACGAAAGACGCTTCCGGAACGATTCCGCGCGGGCCGTAGGCGTGGAGCAGGTGAAGCTCCGCTCCATGCGCGAGCGCGACGGCGGACGCTTCCTCGACTGCCGCGTTCGAGCCCTCCGAGAAGTCGACAAGAGCCAGGATTCGCTGGAAGCGCATGGGTTGCTCCCCCTTTTCTACAAAGACGTCATTGCAGAAGGCGTGCCGAGCCAAACGGCGATAAGGTGCGTTGTCGTGACAAGATCTGGGTTGTTTTGCCTCTGTTTGTGTCATAACGCCTCATTTTCTGGTGTGCAGCGTTCGGATTCTCGGACTCGCGCCGCGTCCCGGTCCTGGGGCGCCCCCGGGCCGTCGCCCGCAAGCGATGCCCAGAAGGCCAAGGAGTGGCCTCGACCTTGCACGCAGACCAGGTGGGTGCCCATGCACGGCTCGAGGAATGCTCGATGGGGTCGAAATCTTGACGGCTCGTCAGACCGATCTCGAACAAGAGGAAAACATGAAACTCAGCGACCACTTCCATATGCCCACCATCGTCTCGGCGATGACGCCGTTCCCGCACACCGTCTCGGCGGACGCGCCGATTCCGGCCGTCGTCAAGCAAATGGAAGAGGGCGATTTTCGACATCTTCCCGTGGTCCAGGACGGAGAGCTGGTCGGGATCATCTCCATCCACGACATCGATCGATTGATCCATCCGGACCGGGGTGACACCGATCGGTGGGTGACATCGGCTGCCCAGATCATGACGCCGGATCCCTATGTCGTGAGTCCGAGCGAGTCATTCGCGGTGGTCCTCCGAGAGATGATCGATCGACGCATCGGGACGACCCTGGTGGTGAAGGGCGGCAAGCTCGCCGGAATCGTCACCGTCACCGATGTGTGTAGGACCCTGGCCGAAGTTCTCGAGGATCGCTACGGGATCGACTCGGTCGCCTGACTCGCAGCGTCAACGCTGCGCTTCCGGTCCGAGGGCGGCGAGACAATCGCGTTGATCGAAGCGGGGACGGAAGCCGGCTCTGGCCAGCTTCTCCGTGTCCAGGGCGGAGCCGTATCGCATCTGCGGTCCAGCGCCTTCCCGGACGTGCGGGAACCCCACCGCTTCGAGCAACGGGATCAAGGGCCCGAGTTCGAATGGAAGGACGGGAACGGCAAAGTGACGGACCGTGGCCAGGACATCACTCCAGCGGACGATGTCTCGGGAGGCGACGTTGTAGACGCCGGCCAGTTCCGTCCGCGCCGCGAACAGGACCGCCGCGATGGCGTCGTCGCCGTGCAGCCACTGGACCGGTGCGTCGAAACCGATGGGGGCAGGGACCAGCGGCCCCGCCACGCTCGCAGAGAGTGCACCGGCCATTCCTCCGCCCACCATCTCTGCGAATCGGAGAATCGCGACGTTGAGATGGGCGCAGCTCCCGGCCACGTCTCGCGCGTACTCTTCGGCTTCGATCAAGGAGGCTGCCGGCTCCTCATCACCGAGGGAAACCGGATCGGTCTCGGCGCTGAACAGGGGGGCGTGGGCATCTGCGACGAATACTTCGCTCGAGGAGATCAAGACCAACGAGCGAACGGGACCTCGGGGGTTCGAGACCGCGGCACACAGGCGCATGGTGGAGATCACGTCCGCGGGTCCGCGCATCTCAGCGGACCCACTGCGCGATGGCGTCATGGCACAGTGAACGACGCTGTCGATCTTCTGCTCGTCGATGAACCTCGCGAGCTCGCGGTCATCCGGTTCGAAGGCGACCAGTTCCGCACCGTCGATCCACGCACTGCTCGAACGCGGTTCGACCCCGATCACTTTCTCGATCTCGGGATCTTCGCGAAGCCGAGCCACCAGGCCGCGTCCGAGCGGCGTCATGGCGCCAGTGACGAGCACGTGTCGCATATCAGCCCCTCCAGACGCTCTCCCGCGCGAGCAGCATCGAATCGAGAGACGCCTGCATGTCCGAGCGGATCGATTCGGCCCGGTCCATCAGCAAGCTGCGAGCGTAGTGGTCGCGGTTCGGCGGCACATCGAAATGGACCGGTGGGAGTACGCGTAGGCTGATCTTGGCCGGTAGATGCGCGAAGGCACCCAGGATGGGACCTAGCATCAGGGAGTTCAGGGTGATCGGTACCTGCTGACCGAACGCGCGGAACGTCGCGAGCGTGGGTGTCGTATCCTCGGTTCCAACGAGCACGATGGGCACGATCGGTACGCCCGCACGCATTGCGGTTGCGACGAAGCCGCCCCGGCCGAAACGCTGCAGGTGATTGTGTTCGTCGGTGTCCTTGACGGGACCCTTCCCGCCCTCGGGGAAGACGAGAACCAGATGTCCCTCCCGGAGCAGGCGGTCCGCGTTCGATGGATGGCCGACGACGCCGCCAGCACGGGACAGGAGGTCGCCGACGAAGGGTACGCGCCAGAATCCGTGATGCGCCAGGGCGTAGACGATGCGCCCACGCTCGAAGTCGATCCCGAGTTGAACGATGCCTCCATCCACGGGCAGCATCCCGGCGTGGTTGGCGACCAGCAGGGCCGCGCCGTCTCTCGGGATGTGTTCGAGGCCTTCCCAGGTTACGCGGAACCAATCTCGGTAGGCTGCGCGAAGGAACCGATTCTCCAATGCCGATGCGGCGCTGCGTCCCCAGTGGTCGGCGCCGTCAAGGTTCATCGGTTGCCCCTTCCGGCAGGAATGCGGATGCCGCTGAGGGTGTCGATGGTTAGTTGAACGTATCGATCCTTGCGGCCCGATGCCCAGGCACGCAGCGGCACGAATCCTGCGGGCTTGTGTTCCAGGGTTCCCAGTTTTCCGGTGATCACGACGCTTGCGCCGGTATGCTCGACCGGGTCGAAGCTGTCGATCTCGAAACTCGCCGGTTCGCCGCGCATGCCCGCCGCGAGGATCGTCCCGTCTCCCGTGCGAATCACGATTGCGCCGTCTTGCAGCGCGAAGTTGACCGGTCGCAGCGCCGGCGCACCCCCGCTCGGGAACGCGATGCGACCAACCGCCGTTCGTTCGAGGAGATGTCGGCAAAGAGGTTGACTCAGCGTCTCGATCTCGGGAGGAGGGGGCCCTGGTGTCTCGTCTTCGCGTCTCATGTCGGAACTTCGCTAGCGAGGGCGATGAGGTCCTCCTCGCGACGTTCGTGGTGCTTCAGTTGGTCGATCAGCGACTCGAGTTTGATGAGGCAGACAAAGCCGTTGCCAGATTCGAAGCCCGCCGTCAGGTCCGTGACGCGCAGCCGAAGCTCGCGATGTTCAACGACCAGGGCATCGACCGCCGCTCGCAACTCCTTGTCGAGGCCACGGACGGCGGGGAAGTAGATCCGCTCCTCGACACCGAAGTGGGCCTCGAGGGCCTCGGCGAACTCCGAGAATGCGGCCCGGGCTCCCGGCACCGAGGGACGAGCGATCTCGGCCGTCACGCGGTTGCGCAGCTTCAGCAGCTGTCGATGCTGATCGGCGATACGCCGGCCCTCGCGTTTCATTCGCAGCTTGAGGCCGGGCTCTAGACGACGGACCTGGGTCACGGGCCATCCCCCTGGAGCCGATCTGATGCAAGCAGCGGGCCGGCCTGGAGAGCGGCGAGCGTAGGGGAGCCGCAACCCGTGCCCCTGGCTGCCCCCATGCACGGGGCGGATCGCCTCGATCTCGCGAGCGGGAGTCCCACCCTGGGCCGCCGTTGACACGAGGTATGTCGTGTCCACACTACTGCCACATGTCGAACGCCGACCTCGAGTATTTCGGCTGGGATGAATCTCAACGAGCGTTGCTCGCTGAGGCCCTTCCCCTGTTCGAGGAGCACGCCGAAGAAGTCGTCGAGGCGTTCTACCGACACCAGCTGGCCTTCCCCGAGACGCGCCATCATCTGCGCGATCCCGATGTGGTCGAGCGACTGCTCGCAAAACAGCGAGCGTATCTGCTGAGTCTCGCTGGACCCGTGATCGACGAGGCGTACCGGAACTCGCGGGCCTTGATCGGCGAGGTCCACGTCCGGGTCGGAATCGAACCCGGCTGGTATCTGGGTGCCTTTTCGCTCTACCTGTCGCTGCTGGTACCGCTGATTCGCGAGCATTGGTCGCGCGAACCGGGGAAGGCCGACCGCATCGTGGCTGCCTTGCAGCGCCTGCTGCTCTTCGACGCCCACATCGCGATGGAGGCCTACATCGGCCGACGGGAACGTGAACTCGCCTATCAGAACAAGCAGTTGGGCGATTCGAGCCGCCAGCTTGCGCGGGATCTGGAGGAGACCGGGGTCGCGCTGCGTGAGACCTCCCAACGCGCCAGTTCGGCGGAGCGGCTTGCCGACGTCGGCGTGTTGGTGGCCGGTCTGGCCCACGAGATCGGTACACCGATGGGTGTCATCCAGGGCCACGCACAACTGCTGGAGCCCGCGGTGAAGGACGATTCCGCCCGCTGGCGGCTGCGTACGATTCGCGAGCAGGTGGAACGGATCCAGCGGATCATCCAGAGCCTGCTCAACATGGCGCGGCCAGGGCGTCAGCGGCAAGCCCCGGTGGATCTCGGCGCCCTGGCGCAGACCACCCTCGCCTTCGTCGGCGAGAAACTGGCGCGTCGGGGCATCGAGGCCGTGACCGACCTCGGTCCGGCGCCCTCGGTCCTCGGAGAGGCTGAGCGGCTCCAGCAGGTGTTGCTGAACCTGTTCCTCAACGCTGCAGACGCCATGCCCGACGGCGGCGAGCTGAGGCTCTCGGTTCACGCCCACGACGACGAGATCGAGCTTCGTGTCGCGGATACCGGCGTCGGCATCCCCGGCGACCATCGAGAGCGCATCTTCGAGCCGTTCTACACGACCAAGGCGGCCGGGGAGGGCAATGGGCTCGGCCTCGCCGTCGCGCACGGAATCGTGACCGAGCACGGTGGGGAGCTGGACGTGATGGAATCCGGGGAGAAGGGCACGGTGTTCCGGCTTCGGCTTCCGACAGCGGTCAGTCTCTGACGCCGAGGCAATTCTCCACTGCATGTGGCAAAATGACCCATTCAAAATGGGTCATTGGACGCCGTCTCCGGCTTCTAACGACCGCTCGTGGCTCGGCAACAGCTGGCACGAGTCATGCTTTGGAAGAGCCTCGTGAGTACCCAAACCCGTATCCTGGTGGTGGACGACGATCGCGCCATGCGCGAGATGTTGGCCTCGTTATTCAATGAACGCGGCATGGAGGTTCTCCAGGCCGACTGCGTGGACGCGGCAATCGCCGTCGCTGAAAGCGATGAGCTCGACGCTGTGCTCTCGGACATCAAGATGCCTGGCCGAAGCGGCATCGAATTGGTCGGAGAACTCCGCCAGCTGCGACCCGGCACGCCGGTCATCCTGATGACCGCGTTCGGCTCGATCGATTCTGCGGTCTCCGCCATTCGTGCTGGCGCCTACGACTATGTGACGAAGCCCTTCGAGCCCGAGGCGGTGGTGTTTGCCGTCGAGCGGGCCATGGAGCGCCGCGCCCTGCACGTGGAGAACGCCGAGTTGCGTCGCGCGGTCGACCGAACCGCCTCGATGGGGGACCTGATCGGCGAGAGCCCGGCCATGCGCGAGATCTTCTCGTTGATTCGCAGGATCGCGCACAATCGAAGCTCAGTGCTGATTACGGGTGAGAGCGGGACTGGCAAGGACATGGTCGCGCGCACGCTCCACTTTCACGGTGAGCGATCGGAGAAGCCCTTCGTGCCGGTCAACTGCACGGCGATCCCGGAGGGCCTGCTCGAGAGCGAACTCTTCGGGCATGTAAAGGGCGCGTTTACCGGTGCCCACGCCACGAAGAAGGGACTCTTCGAGAAGGCCGACGGCGGGACCCTGTTTCTCGACGAGATCGGCGACATGGGCACGTCGCTCCAGGGGAAGTTGCTGCGCGTGCTCCAGGATCGAGAGATCCGCGCAGTGGGGGGTAGCCAGACCGTCACCGTCGATGTCCGCATCATCGCGGCCACCAATCAGGATCTCGAAACCGCCATCGCCGAAGGCCGCTTCCGCGAGGATCTGTTCTACCGCCTGAACGTGATCCCGGTCCACATCCCGCCGCTACGCGAACGCCCCGAAGACGTTCCCGGTCTGGTCGAAGGGTTCCTGCGCAAGCATTCCGGGGAGCATCCCCGCTTCCTCACGAGCGAAGCGGTCAGGCTGCTCCAGGCCCACACCTGGCGAGGTAACGCTCGTGAACTCGAAAACGTCGTCGAGCGAGCCCTGGCGCTTTCCGATGCCGATACGCTGGGCCCCGATGACGTCCCGCTGCCGGGCGACATTCGTAGAGAGCAGAGCACGACGTCGGAGCCATTCCTGCTGCGGGCGGCGACCCAGCGGATGACCCTCGAGGAGTTGACAGAGGCCTACACCGACGAGGTGCTTGCCTCGACCGAGGGCAACAAGGTGAAGGCTGCCGCGATCTTGGGGATCGACCGCAAGACGCTGTACCGCCGTGCCGAACGACGGGCTCGAGCGAACGGAGGCTGACCGTGAAGGTCCAGAACGTGCTCTTCGCAACAGACTTCTCCCGAAGCGCTGATGCGGCCCAAGACGCGGGAATGGAGATCGCGAGCCAGTTCGACGCCCAGTTCCATGTCTTCCATGCGCTCGAACTCCCGCTCCCGATATTCGAGCCCTATGGCGTAGGTGTGCCGGACTCGTTCCTCGCCGAGTCACGCGAGAGCGCCCGGAAGAATCTCGATCGCGTGTTGGATGAGGTGCGGGCTCGCGGCCTGACGGGCGAGAACTCGCTAGGCGAGGTCCCGGCCGCGATCGCGATCGCCGACTACGCCGAGAAGGTCAGCGCCGATCTGGTCGTCGTCGGAACCGAAGGCCACATGGGAATCAAACACATCCTGATCGGCTCGGTCGCCGAGGGCGTGGTTCGCAGCGCCCCTTGCTCTGTGGTCGTGTCGCGGGGAACGCTCGCCGCTGCGACCGGGCCGGTGGTCGTTGGCATCGACTTCTCCGACTGCGCGCGCGAGGCGCTCGAGGGTGCCTGTGAGATCGCCGACCAACTAGGTGCCGATCTGCACATGGTTCATGCGGCGAACACGGTCCCGTTGCTGAGCGGGCCCTACGGCGTTCCTGCGCCGACGGACTTCTACAACTCGATCCTGCAGGACGCGAGGACCAGGCTCGCGGAACTCGCGGCTGGCTGCGCCATCAAGGGCAACGTGACGACGGAAGTGTCGACCGCGCCGGCGCAGCATGCCTTGTCCGAGGTCGCGCGCCAGCGAGACGCACGTCTCGTGGTCGTGGGCTCGCGCGGGCTGACCGGGATCAAACATCTCGTGCTGGGCAGTGTCGCCGAACGGACCGTGCGCCACGCACCCTGCAGCGTCTGGGTCGTCCGCCGCACGCACTGAGGAGTTCCGACACAACTTCTCGAGCGGCCGGGGCATCGCGCCTCGGCCGCTGTTCTTTGGAACGGTCTCGAGCCCTCGGCGCTGGTATGTCGGTTGCAATGTTCAGGAGTCGCCAGGAGGGAGTTCGAAATGCTGCCTAGCGAAGTTAGAGAGCGAATTCTGAGGGACCACGCCGTTATCCGGCAGCGGCTAACGGAGTTGAGAGGGCTCGTCGCTCGCGTGCAGGACGGCGACCGGTCGGCCTCCCGCCCATTGGTTCGCCGAGGCAAGAACTTTCTCGAGTTCTTCCTGTCCCACATCGAGCTCGAGAATCGGCTGCTGGTCCCTCAACTCCGGGACACCGATGCCTGGGGCGCTGCCCGTGCCGATCGGGTGATTCGTGAGCATCAAGAGCAGATGGCAGAAGCGCGCGCGCTGATCGACGCATTCAAGGATCCGCTCGAGAGCGTGTTCGAGCTGGCGGAGCAGCTCGACGATTTCATCGCCGCGCTAGCGGTCGACATGGCCGCGGAAGAGCGCTCTGCATTGTCGCCCGAACTTCTTCGTGACGACGTCGTGGGTATCGACGTCGAGGTAGGTTAGGGGGAGGAGACGACGATGGACCTGGCAACCCTCCGGGCAGACCTCGAACATCGGGAGGTCAAGTTGCGGCGGCGGATCTCACGGATAGAGAGAGATCTACGGCGCCCGCACGATGCAGATTCCCAGGAGCGGGCGACCGAACGGCTGAATGAGCCGGTTCTCGAGGCGCTCGACAAACAAGTGCTCGCCGAGATCGCTGACCTGCGAGCCGCGCTCGAGCGTATCGATGCAGGGAGTTTCGGGCTTTGTCTCCGATGCGGAGAGCCCATCGACGAGGCACGGCTGAAGGCCATTCCGGTCACGCGGCAATGCTTCGGTTGCGCCGCGTGAACAAGCCACCCCGGTCCGGACGATTCAGCAAGCCCGGCGAGGTTTCGCAATAGGGAGTTCGGGCCGGAGTGGCGTGACCGCGACCGAGCGGGTTCTCGAGATGGGTTCTAACCGGAGCCACCCTCGTCGGTGACCATCGCGTCGGCAACCAGGGCGTCCTCTGCGTGCTCGTGGGACTGCAAGGCGCGAACGAACGCCTCGAAGTCCGCGGCCAGGCTGCACCAATCCGAAACCGACAGATCGGGTCGGCGCGCGATCTCCGCCAGGCGCTGCAGCTGGGAACTCAAGGCCGGGTGTTCACTGCGCAACTTGTCGAGGTCGGAGACTCGCTCCGGTGCCGCGGACATGACCTCCGCGAAGAATCCGCGCTCGGCTTCCTCGTAACGAAAGTGGGCCGCGAGGGTGTACTCGAGGCGTTCGATGGCGCGGATCGCGGCCATCGCCGAGATGCTCGTCGTCGGAGCCGCGGAGAGAAGATGGTCCAAGCCGCTCGAGACGGATCGCAGGGTGCGTCGGAGTTCGTGGTGGTCAAAGATCTTGGTGTCTTCCATGGGGCCTCCAGTCCGTATTCCAGAGGAGATGGGACGGGGTGATGGGACCGGCACCTGATCTGTGGTCGTGCATGGACCGTGCCGGAACGGCGAGACGCGACCTCCGGGTGCGGCAGCCTCGGTGGGGCTTTGCGTCCCAGAGCCACGGCTCCGCTGTTGCAGTTGGCCCCGAACGCCAGCCCGTTCGTCGTCGTTGGAGGGCTCGGAGCTTGATCGTTCGTGGCACCGGGTTTGCAAATTCAATCGCCCACCACCGCATAGGACGAGCCATGACTGACTTCCTGAAAGGCGACGACATCCAGTATTGGCTCGAGTCCCGTCCCCGGGGTTCCCTCGAGAAGACCGAGGGCCGGATGCTGGAGCGACCCTCGGCATGACCGAGGATTTGCACGACACCTCGCCGGAGGCATTCGACCGGCAAGTCCGCTCCTTCTCCTTCTGGTTCGACTCGGTCAGGGATTACCTCCCCTCGGAGGACGGCCGGGTGCTTCCTCCGGACGACCTGCCCGAATCGGAGCGCGACACGCTGATCACTATCCTGTGTAGCTATGTGATTGGCGAAACCATGGCTCTCGACGGTGCCGGTGCCCTGATTCTCTCGGCGCCCAACCGCGAGGCCAAGATCTTCCTGGCAACCCAGGCGGTCGACGAAGGTCGCCACCTCGAGATCCTCATCCAACGCATGCGCGAACTGGGTGTGTCGGACGTCGACGCGGAACTGAAGGTTCGGGCGAACCCCTTCCTGCTGGAGTTCCAGAAGCGGCTGCTGCAGCTCACGAGCGCGGGCCGATGGGAGCACGCGCTGTTCGCCCAGAACGTGATCCTCGAGGCCATGGAGTTCGCGACCTTCCACCACCACCTCGGGCGCGCGGACGCGCGCACCAAGGCGATCCTCGAAGGGATCGTGAAGGACGAGCGCCGTCACATCGGCTTCGGAGAGAACGAGTTGGGGCGAGCGCTGCGCCGCGATGCCGGCCTTGGAGCCGAACTCTCACGGCTTCGCATGGAGCTCGACTATCTGGTGCTCGGCTCCTTCGAGCACACGTTGTCCGAACTCCGGATTCCGCAGGACGAACGCCCGGTTCTGAAGCGTAGTTACCTGGATGCCGTCGAGCGGCTGGGTTTCGCGTGACGCTCGATTCAGGCACCACTCGCGCACAATTCGAGCTGGACGATCGTGGCTTCGACGAGGTCCCTCGGAAGTACCGCAAGTTCTACCGGAAGTGGCTTGGCGACGATGCGGACGAACTCGCTCCCAACGAGGTTCTCTGCCCGGTCTGCAAGGTCGTGGTGAGATCGTCCCGCGAG
Source organism: Deltaproteobacteria bacterium (assembly GCA_029261795.1). Lineage (GTDB taxonomy): Bacteria > Myxococcota_A > UBA9160 > UBA9160 > UBA6930 > JAJDAP01. The sequence continues at coordinate 27,984 of JAJDAP010000005.1, read as the reverse complement.
CTGTTCGAAGGGGACCGCATCTACTGCATGGCGTGCATGACACGGATGCGTGTAGTGCGCGTGAACGGGCGGCTCGAGGGACAGGTGGAGTACTGATCGGAGAGAGCCCGGCTCGCGGATGTCAGGGGAATACGCCGCGACGGCGTTTGGCTTCGGCGACGCGATGGATGCCGAGCATCATCGCCGCTGTTCGCGCGTCGACGCCCTTGGCGCGAGCCATCGTCGACACCTCCCGGAATGCACGTTGCATCAACTCGATCAGTCGATTGTTCACTTCCTCTTCGGACCAGAAGAACTGCTGCACCCCCTGGAGCCATTCGAAGTAGGAAACGGTGACGCCGCCGGCATTGGCGAGGATGTCCGGGATGCAGGTGATGCCCCGGTCGACCAGGATCCGGTCGGCTTCGAGCGTGGTCGGTCCATTGGCGGCTTCGACGAGCAACCGACACTGAAGGGCGTTGGCGTTCTGCTCGGTGATCTGATTCTGGATCGCCGCAGGAACCAGGATGTCGCAAGGCAACTCGAGGAGTTCCTGGTTCGATACGGCTTCCGAGCCCGGAAGTCCTGCGAGGTGGCCGGTCTCGGCAGTCCAGGCATCGACGGCATGCATGTCGAGCCCGCTCTCGCAGTGGATTCCGCCGGAGATGTCCGACAGGCCCACGATCCGCGCACCCAGATGGGCAGCGATTCGAGCAGCCGCTCCGCCAACGTTGCCAAAGCCTTGAATCACGATCCGGGTGTCTTCGAGCGCAACACCCATCTCGCGGCAGGCTTCGACCATGCACGCGACGACACCTCGCCCGGTGGCTTCCTTGCGACCCTGGGAGCCACCGATCTCGATCGGCTTTCCGGTCACGACGCCGGGCACCGAGTGTCCGCGCTGCTGGGAGTAGGTGTCCATGATCCAGGCCATCACCTGTTCGTCGGTGCCGAGATCGGGTGCCGGGATATCGCGTTCGGGGCCGATGACGTCGATGATCTCGCTGGTAAAGCGGCGCGTCAGTCGCTGCAGCTCCTGCCGGGAAAGCTCACGCGGGTTGACCCGCACGCCGCCCTTGGCGCCACCGAACGGCAATCCCATCAACGCGCACTTCCAGGTCATCCACATGGCGAGGGCCGTGACTTCGCCGAGGTCGACGTCGAGGTCGTAGCGGAGCCCGCCCTTGGTGGGGCCCATCGAGAGCAGATGCTGAACGCGATAGCCGTAGACGGTTTCGACGGTTTCGTAGTTGTCGCGACGGAACGGAAACGAAACCACCATCGCGCGCTGCGGGGTGCGGAGCCTCTCCCAGATGTTCTGGTCGAGTCCCATCCGTAGGGCCACGCCATCCAGCTGCGCCACCGCCAGGCGGTGCATCGGTGAATCCCACTCGAGCCCGGTCGGTTCGAGCGTCTTCCCGGCATTTCGATCGTCGGCGTCCAAGGTGACCCCCCTCGGATCCCTATCGGCGAGACCGGGGCTCTGCGTAACCACGAGTTCGGGGTCAGCGGCGGAATCGCCTGCCGCGCGGGAGCGCCGCGATTCAGGACCCTCGCGAGCCGCCGAAGCCGGTTCCAGTCGGAAGTGCTCGGATCTCCGACGGAAATCGGATCCTGGCATGAGACGCCGTTCGGATCGGAGCGCGTTTCGGCCCACGCGGGGAAACGTTACTCTCCGCCGCGATTCCACCCCCCAAGCCAGAAGCCGCCGTCGACAGTGGCCGTCGATTCGGCCCGGACGGAGTAGCCATGTCCTCGGACTTGTCTGAGCTTTCCCCCGATCTTCGCGCGAAGATCGAGAACACGATCCGCGGGCTCACGGTAGATGCCGTTGAAGCCGCCGGGATCGGACACCTCGGTGCGCCGATGGGCCTCGCCCGTCCGGCCTTCCAGCTCTGGGACCGGCACCTGCGCTTCGACCCCGATGACCCGGCCTGGCGGCTGCGCGATCGCTTCGTGCTCTCGGCCGGCCACGCGTCGATGTTGCTGTATTCCTTGCTCCACTTGTTCGGCTACGAGCTCTCGCTCGACGCGATCAAGAACTTCCGCAAGCTGGGATCGCCGACGCCCGGTCACCCGGAGTACGGGGAAACGCCCGGGGTCGAAGTGACGACCGGCCCGCTCGGCCAGGGTGTCGGCAACGCCGTCGGCATGGCCATCGCCGCACGCGCTACCCGTTCGCGCTTCGCGGCCGGGAACGATGGGCCCGGCAACCACTTCATCTATGCGATCGCGGGCGACGGCGACCTGATGGAAGGCATCTCCTACGAGGCGTCCTCGGTGGCCGGTCACCTGGGCCTCGGCAACCTGGTCGTTCTATACGACGACAACCAGGTGACCATCGATGGCGGAACCGACATCAGCTTCACCGAAGACGTCGCCGCACGCTTCGAAGCCCAGAACTGGCACGTACAGCGCGTCGATGGTGCCGATGTCGAGGGCCTCGACGCCGCTCTCGAGGCGGCCCGGGCCGAGACCGGTCGTCCCTCGCTCCTGATCACACGCACCCGGATTGGACACGGGAGTGGTTGGGAAGGCTTGCCCAAGGCCCACGGCGGCCCGCTCGGCAAGGAGGAAGCAGCCTCCACCAAGGCGAACCTGGGCATTCCCGAGGGCGAAGACTTCTGGGTCGCAGACGACGTTCGGAGCTACATGGCCACGCGCAAGGCTGCGAAGCAGGCCGAGCGGAAGGAGCGCGACGAGGCGCTGTCAGCCTGGCGCCAAGCCAATGCCACGGCCGCCGCGGCGTGGGAGCAAACGCTCTCGCGGAAACTCCCGGACAGTTTCGTGCGCGACGTTGCCGAGGGTTTCGAAGGCAAGGCCGCTGCCACCCGCGCACACTCGGGCGAGGCGATCCAGCGCGTCGTCGCTGCGGCGCCGAATCTCTGGATCGGCGGTTCCGCCGATCTCGCCGGTTCGAACAACACGACCATCAAGTCGAGCGATCACCTGGGCGACGGCGAGGATCCGTTCTCGGGTTCCAACATCCACTTCGGTGTTCGCGAGCACGCGATGGGCGCGATCACCAATGGCATCGCCCTCGACGGAACACTGCTGCCCTTCTCGGGCACCTTCATGGTCTTCAGCGATTACATGCGCCCCGCGCTGCGTCTCGCCGCGCTGATGAAGATCCGCTCGACCTTCGTCTTCACGCACGATTCCATTTTCGTGGGCGAAGATGGTCCCACCCATCAGCCGGTCGAACACCTGGACGCGCTGCGGGCGATTCCGGGGTTGACACTGTTCAGGCCTGCTGACGGGGTCGAGGCCGCCATGGCCTGGGCCTACATCGCAAAGCAGGCCGATGGTCCGGTGGCGCTCTCGCTCTCGCGGCACAAGGTCGACGCGGTGAAGCGCGAAGCCGCATTCACCCCGGAAGACGTCTGGAAGGGCGGCTACCTGGTGCGCGATCCGAATGGCCGGCCCGATGTCGTGCTCGTTGCAACGGGCTCGGAGGTCTCGCTCGCTTGTGAGGCAGCCGCGCTACTGGGCGAGGGTGGCACCGCGGTGCGGGTGGTCTCCGTGCCGAGCCTCGACTTGCTGCGACGCCAGGGTGCCGCGTACCTGGACGAGTTGGTGCCAACGGACATCCCCGCGGTCGCGGTAGAGGCGGGCATGGGCGAGAGCCTGCGTGGCATCGTCGGTCGTCAGGGCCTGGTCTACGGGATGAAGGGCTTCGGTGCCTCTGCTTCGGCGGGGGCGTTGGCGGAGCATTTCGGCTTCGTCCCGGACGCCCTGGCGGCGGCCGTGCGCGCACATCTGGATGGCTAGGCGAGACCCTTGAGTCTCGAGGCGTTGCTGCCGCTCGTCGGATTCGGCGGGCTTTCGCTCACGCTGGCCAGTTGGATGTGCATCGCGTTCATCGGGAAGAGCGCCTCGGCGCGGCTCTCGTGGGTAGGCGCGTCGGGCCTCTACGCGGCGCTGCTGGCGCTCTTCGTCTCGCTCTTCCAGGCGGCTTCCCTGGACGGAAGCCTTGGCCGCATGCTGCTATTCGGATTCCTGCTCGTGATGTTCGCTGCCGGCTTCCTGGTTGCGGTCTGGCGCACGGCCCAGGCACTCGCCGGCGAGGGCGAAGTGTCGACCGAGGAGCACGTCGGGCACTAGCCGGTTGCGGAAAATCCGCTCCCGTCGCCGCCGCATGGGGTGGGGATCTCGGCGTCGCGGTTGGAACCGGAGGGCTGTTGAGGGGGTGGTTCGCATTGATGTTATGTGTTCGGGTCCTGGGCGAAAGCCGCAGGCGGGTTCCGGCATTCCGCAGCACATGAAACGCCCGTCCAGCAGCGTGCGCATCGATCCCGCCTCTTCCGGTCGCTGGTTCGGGGGCTGGAAGCGGTCCGCGCGCGATCTCGTGATCGCGGCAAGAGGAAGACCCGGAACCCGCGCGGTCGCGTTCACGCACACCTGGCTGCTCAACGAAGGCTGGAAGCGGTCCGGTCCGCTCCTGGACCCCGCTGCCGCTCCGGGTTGAAGCGTCCCCACTGCCCCGGTCGGCATCCTCGCGTCCTGGCACCGCTAGTCAGCACATCCTCGATCCAAGAAGCCGCCCGCAAGAGCAATCTGCGGGCCCTCTTCAGAGAATCGAGAGCACCCCACCCCTCAAGACTTTCCGCGCTACGAGCTGGCTGGAGACAAGACGATTCTCTCCAGGACCGGGTGGCCGTCCTGGGCTGAGCGTGCGCTGAGCGGTCGAGGCGACCGGCGGCTCTTGACTCAACCGGACGCCTTGAGGCGTCTCGAGAGGTCAACCCGAACCCCTGAGAGCTGGCCCCGTCTGGTTCCCTGAGCACTCGCTCGTGTGCTCAATGATAGTCGTGGGAGCCGTAGCCCCAGGCGGCTGAGCCAGGCGCGGGTGTGTCGTCCGTGTTCGTGGCTTCGCGCGGACCTTCGGGGCGGTCGCTCGCCGGTAGGGTGTCGCTCGGAAGCGGTTCGCGGAAACCACCCTTGACGCTTCCGGAGCCGAGCGGGATGACCTCGCGGATGCGGACGTGGATCACGTTGTCGACATTCTGCATGGGGCCCGCGATTTCGAGGATCGGAGAAGCGTGGAGTGCGACCCGCCACTTCGCGAAGGCGGCGGGGGTGAGCACCGCGTTCGAGGTGCCGGTTTCGTCTTCGAGGGTCAAGAAGCAGAAGCCCTTGGCGGAGCCGGGACGTTGCCGCACGATCACGTGGCCGGCGGTGCGGACCCACATGCCGTTGGGGCGTTTCTTCAACTCGGCGGCCGAGAGCACCTTGCGCGCTCGCAGTTCCTCGCGCAGGTGGGACATGACGTGGGGACCGGTGGTGAGGCCCGTGGTGCGGTAGTCGGTGAGCGTGGTCTGGATCGGTGTGAGGGCAGGGAGCGGGCTCTCTTTTTCGTGGCCAGGCGGCTCTGTCCCCGCGAAGAGCGAGTGCGGGTCGCGCTCGATGGCGGTGACCTGCCAGAGGGCCGAGCGTCGCTCTGCGGTCTTGGCATCGATGCCGGCAAGGGTGCCGGCTTCGGCCAGGGCCTCGATCTCGGGACGCTTCGGCCCGATGCGTTTGGCGAAATCGGCAAGATGGGCGAACGGTGCGCGTTGCCGCTCTCGTTCGATTTCGCCACCCGTTTCCGAAGAGAGCCCCTTCACATAACGAAGGCCGATGCGTACCGCGGGAGCTTCGGACGTTGCTTCGAGCGTGCACATCCAATCCGAGCACGAGACATCGATGGGGCGGATCTCGACGCCGTGGCGCTGGGCGTCCTTTACCAGCGTTGCGGGACTGTAGAAGCCGAGGGGCCAGGCATTCAGCATGCCGGTCAGGAACGCGGCCGGATGGTGCGCGCGCAGGTACGCGGAGGCATAGGCGATCAACGCGAACGAGGCGGAGTGGGATTCGGGGAAACCATAGAGCGCGAAGGAAGTGATGCCGCGGATCATCTCCTCCTGGGCGTCGCCCACGATGCCGCGTTCGGTCATGCCGCTGCGCAAGCGTTCTTCGATTTGATCCATCCGTTCGACCGAGCGCTTGAAGCCCATGGCGCGGCGCAGCTCTTCGGCCTCACCGCCGCTGAAGCCGGCGCCTTCCATGGCCATGCGCAGCAGCTGTTCCTGGAAGATCGGAATGCCCAGGGTCCGCTTCAGGATCGGCTCGAGCGCCGGATGGGGATAGGTGACCGCTTCTCGACCGGCACGTCGGTTCAGATACGGATGCACCATCTGTCCCACGATCGGGCCGGGCCGGATGATCGCGATCTCGACGACCAGATCGTAGAAACAGGCGGGCTTCATGCGCGGCAGGGTCGCCATCTGCGCGCGGCTCTCGATCTGGAAGACGCCGACGGTATCGGCGCGCTGGATCATCCCGTAGGTCTTGGGATCGTCGGGCGGGAGATGGGCGAGATCGATCTCGACGCCTTCGTGTTGGCGGATCAGCGGGATCGTACGTTCCAGTGCATCGAGCATGCCGAGGCCGAGCAGATCGATCTTGATCAGCCCGAGGTCGGCGCAATCGTCCTTGTCCCATTGGATGACACGGCGGTTCTCCATGCTGGCGGGTTCGATCGGGACCACCGCGTCCAGCCGATTCGCGGCGATCACGAGCCCGCCCGTGTGCTGCCCGAGGTGGCGCGGAAGCCCCTGGACCTGGCCAGCGAGATCGAGGAGCAACGCGATGCGTGGTGAATCCGGATCTACACCGACTTCGCGCAGCATCGCGCGCTGATCGTCGAGGTCTTCGCGAAAGCGGAACTGACGAAGCTTCTTCGAAAGCTGAGCGAGGGCGTCCGGGGACATGCCGAGCACCTTGCCCATCTCGCGGAAGGCCGAGCGGGCGCGATAGCTGATGACCGTGGCCGTCATGCCGACGCCGTGGGGCCCATAGCGCTCGTAGACGTACTGGATGGCCTTCTCGCGCTGGCTTCCCGAGGGCAGGTCGAGATCGATGTCGGGCCACTCGCCGCGCTCTTCGGACAGGAAGCGTTCGAATAGCAATTCCATTCCGATGGGATCGACGGCCGTGATCTCCAGTGCATAACAAACGGCGCTGTTGGCGGCGGAGCCCCGACCCTGGCAAAGAATGCCCTCGGCGCGGGCGAAGCGCGCGATATCCCAGACGATCAAGAAGTAGCCGGAGAGCCCGAGCTTCTCGATGACGGCGAGTTCGTGCTCGAGCTGGCGTCGGACGCGCGGCGAGAGCGTCCGTCCGTAGCGCAGCTTCGCGCCCTCGTAGGTAAGCTTCCGCAGCCAGGCATCCTGGGAGCCGCCATCGGGAACCGGATAGTCGGGGAAGCGGTAACCCATGTCGCCGAGGGTGAATGCGCAGCGCTCGGAGATTTCGCGGCTAGCGCGGATCCATTCCGGTTGGTCGGCGAAGCGCGCTGCCATTTCCCGGGGTGAGCGCAGCGTACGCTCGGCATTGGGCAACAGGCGCTTGCCCGCCTGGTCGAGGGTGGTGTGGTGGCGCAGGCAGGCGAAGGCGTCGAGGAGCTTCCGGCCTTCGGGGCGGGCAACGCGAACGTCACCGCTGGCGACGATCGGAACGCCCAGGCTTTCGGCCATCGCCACGGCGAAGCGTGTGCCCGCTTCGAGGCCCCGGTCCTTGTGGCGTGCAACGTCGAGCCAGGTTCGTCCCGGGAAGAGGCTGCGGACCCGGCCGAGAAAGCCGGCACTCAGGGAAACTTCGCCGTGAATCAGCGCCACCAGATCCTCGGCGTGTTCCTCGACCTCGTCCCAGTGGACCCGTGCGGCACCTTTCGGCGCGTGCGCCTGGGCCAGGGTCAGCAGCCGCGAAAGGTTGGCGTAACCCCGCGGACTCTCGGCCAGCAGCAACAGCGGCTGACCATCGAGATCCGAGAGTTCGGCCCCCACGATCTCGCGGATTCCGGCCTGCCGCGCTGCGGCGTGGAAGCGCGGGACGCCGTAGAGGCCATCGCGATCGCCGATCCCGAGCCGCTCGTGCCCGAGCTCGGCAGCACGCTTCACCAGATCCTCGGGGTTGGAGGCACCGTCGAGGAACGAGAAGGCGCTCCGAGTGCGTAGCTCTACATAATCGGTCGTCGACGCCGGGGTGGCGCCGTGGCGGGGTTGGGGGGCAATCATGTCGAAGTAGTGAGTTTCGCTTTATTTTCGCTCGGAGTAAAGGTGCGATTTCGGCATCCTTTCGCCGCCCGTGTCGGAATGGGCAAGGGGAAGTTCATGGGAGAAGGCGCGCCGCTACTCCTGGTCGACGACGAACCGGCAGTGGTTCATGTGATGGAGCTGCTCCTGGCCCGGGCCAACTGGGCGGTCACCACGGTGACCGACGCCGAGGCCGCCAGGGAGGCCGCTACCGCTTCGCCGCCAAGCGTCGCCGTGATCGATCTGGGTCTGAAGCCCGCTGGCGGAATTTCGCTGGCGCGTGAACTCCGTGAAGCCGACCCGGACGTCGCGCTCGTTTTCGTCTCCGGGGCGCCGCCGGCGCCCGAGGATCAGGCTTCGATCGATTCGCTCGGCGCGCACTTCGTCGGCAAGCCCTTCAGCCCCGAAGTGTTCTTGGCAACTGTGGCCGAGGCGGCGATGGTGGTCGCATGAGTCACGTTGTCGTGATCGGGGCCGGGGTGGCTGGGCTTTCTTGCGCCTGGTCCCTGCTGCAACGCGGCCACGAAGTCGAAGTGCTCGAGACCGGCGCGAGTCTCGGGGGTCGGGTCCGCAGCAAACGGGTCGACGGCTTCCCCTTCGAGCGCGGCGCACGTTGGTTGGGCGCCGAGCCGGTTATCCAGGATCTGCTTTCGCGGCTTGGTCTGGCCGAACGCTCGAGCCCACTCGAACCGGCGACGTTCGTGCTCGGTCCCCAAGGCCTGACGGCGGTCGAACCCGGCGATGCCATCCTCCCGGGCGAGCCGCTGGCGGCAGGTCCGCGTCTTGGGCTGAGTGGCGGCCTCTCGCGCCTGACGCGAGCGCTCGCAGATCCGTTGACGGTTCGGCTGGGTTGGGGTGCCGAGTCGGTTGCTTCGGACTCGCTCGGGGTGAGCGTTCGCTACATCACACCGAGCGGGGAACGAACCGTGCGCGCCGAGGTCGCGATCCTGGCAATGCCGTTCTCACAGGCGCGCGCGCTCGCGCCCGAGCTGCCGCCGCCGTCACGTGCAGTTGCGCTCCCGGCCGTGCGCTACGGCCTGGTGCATCTGGGGATCTCCGAGGTGCTCCAGGAGGGAGACGTGCGTATCCCGAGCTTGTCGGGTCTCGATCTTGCGGGTTGGTCGGTCACGCGTTGCGCCGAAGGGTGTGCGCTGCGGGTGGCCTTGCGGAGCGAAGTCGCCGAGCGTCTCTGGGCGGCGCCGAATTCGGCGTGGGTCGATCACGTCGTGGGCCAGCTCGAGCGCACACCGGTCGAAAAGGTCGATCCTGTCATCTCGCTCGTCGATCGATTTCACGACGCCGCCCCGGAGAGCGACGGTCCGTTCTGGTCGGGTCGGATCGGCGCGACCGGTGCCGCGGGCTCCGTTGCGGGTGCGGTGTCCCGGGGCTTCATCCTGGCGGACGGCGCTGGCCGTGTCTTGCGCGACAGGGTCATCGCGTGATTGCGGCACTCCGCGCCGAGGGTTTCTCAGGCCTCGCGCGAGGACGCGCCGAGCTCGGTCGCCAGCGCTTCGGCTTCGTCCACCATCGCGCGCAGTAGTTCGAGGCCTCCGCTCCAGAAGGCCGGATCGGTGATGTCGAGGCCCACCCGCCCGAGCAGTGCCGGCGGGGAATCCGAGCCGCCAGCCTTCAACAGGTCGAGGTAGCGGGGCACGAACGCGTCGCCTTCCTCGTCGTAGCGTCGGATCAAGGCCAGCACGAGCAATTCGCCGAAGGCGTAGGCATAACAATAGAAGGGCGAGTGCACGAAGTGCGGGATGTAGAGCCACCACCACGCATAATCGTCGCTCAGGTGCACCGCGTCGCCGTGCATCGGACGATTGGCGTCGAGCCAGAGTTCGCTGATGCGTTCGATCGTCAGTTCTCCCTCCGCGCGCCGCGCGGTGTGGAGCTTCTCTTCGAAGCGCGTCATCACGACCTGGCGAAAGACGGTGGCAAAGGCGTCTTCGATCTTGCCGCAGAGGAGAGCAAGACGCGCTTTCGGGTCGGTTTCCTCCTTGAGGAGCCTGCGGAAGACGAGCATCTCGCCGAATACGCTGGCGGTCTCGGCGGTCGTCAGCGGCGTGTCCTGCTCGAACAAGCCCTGCTCTCGGGCCAGGTACTGGTGGACGCCGTGGCCGAGTTCGTGGGCCACGGTCATCACGTCTCGCAGGTTGCCCGTGTAGTTGAGCATCACGTAGGGATGCGCACTCGGGACGGTCGAAGCGCTGAAAGCGCCCCCGCGTTTGCCTTCGCGCAGCTCGGCATCGATCCAGCCTTCATCGAAGAAGCGCTGGGCGACGTCGGCCATGGCCGGCGAGAAGTCGCGGTAGGCATCGAGCACGATTCGCTTGGCTTCATCGAACGGCGTCACGCCGAGTGTCTCGCCGATCGGCGCATAACGATCGTAGTCCTCGAGCTGTTCGATCCCGAGAAGTCGGGCCTTCAGTCGGTAGTAGCGCTGCACCATGTCGTGCCCCGATTCGCAGGCCTTCATCAATGCGTTGACCGAGGCACCCTCGATCTCGTTGGCGAGGTTGCGCGAATCCATCGGGTCTTGGTAGGTGCGAATCCGATCTTCGGTGGCCTTGCCCTGGACCAGGGTATTGAAGATGAAGGCCAGCACGTGCGCGTGTTCCTTGAGACCTGCGGTCAGGCTTGCCGCGGCGGCCTTTCGTTTGTTGCGCTCGGGGTCGTAAAGGAGCGAGAGAACTTCCTCTTCGGACATCTGCGCGGTCTCTCCGTCCTGCTCGAGCCGGAAGCGTGCGGCGCCAAGGATCTCGTCGAACAAGCGACCCCAGGCGCGCTCTCCGGTGTTCGAGGTTTCTTCGAGCAGGCGTTCTTCCGCCTCGGAAAGGACGTGGGGCCGATAGCGGCGCATCGATTCGAGCAGGTGCGCACGGCCAGCGAGGGCGGGGTCGGCAAGCAGCACGGCACAGCGATCGTCCTCCACGGCAACCCATTCGAGTTCGAAGAAGACCAGCGTGTTGCGGATGGCCGTGCCCTTCTCCTGAACGCGCTGCAGTAGCGCGCCGTGGGCGGGGGCCGAGGTGTCTGCCGCGAAGCGAAGGCTCGAGTAGGAACTCGCGCGGCCGACGGGTTCCTGGATCCGCTCATATTCGTCGAGGGCGACGGCGAGATCCGCTGCAGAAATCTCGGCAATGTGTCCGCGGTGTTCGCCGGCGAAGGCCTCGGCACGGCGTAGGGCATCATCGAGGTCCCGATCGATGCCTTCGGCGGCAGGGGCTGGGTAGAGATGATCGAGGTTCCAGCGAACGCCGGCGGCGGGGCCAGCAATGTCCTTGGTCGGGGTGATGTTCGTCACGCCGCGAACCCTAACGGACCGCCGCTTGGAGGGGGAGGGTCGCGTGACCGCTGTCGTCGCACGACTCGCAGTACAATGTCGGAGTGGCCAACCCGCGCATCATCCTGCATGCCGACATGGACGCGTTCTACGCCTCCATCGAACAACGGGACAATCCTGAACTGAAGGGCAAGCCGGTCTGTGTCGGCGGTTCTTCGAGCCGCGGCGTGATCTCGGCGGCGAGCTACGAGGCCCGCGCGTTCGGCATCCACTCGGCGATGCCCTCGGCGCAGGCGAGGCAGCTGTGCCCCCACGCCATCTTCCTGCGCGGCGACATGGCCAAGTACGCGCGGGATTCGAAGCGGATCTTCGAGATCTTCCGTCGCTTTGCTCCTTTGGTCGAAGGCCTCTCGCTGGATGAAGCATTCCTCGATCTGACGGGAACCGAGCGTCTGTTGGGCCCGGCCCGAACTGTCGCGAAGAATCTCCGCGCTGCGGTTCGGGACGAAGTCGGCCTCGCTGTTTCGTGCGGGATCGCCCCGGTCAAGATGGTGGCCAAGATCGCAAGCGACGAGGCGAAGCCCGATGGCATCGCCGAGGTCACAGCGGAAGGGTTGCGCGGCTTTCTCGACCCGCTCCCGGTAGGGCGCATCTGGGGTGTGGGGCCGGTGGCGCAAGGTCGTCTCGCCCAGCAAGGGATCTACACCATCGGCGATCTGGCGCGTTCGGATCCGAAGCGGCTCGAACGGACCTTGGGGGATTGGGGAAGCGGGGTGCGGCGCCTGGCCCGTGGCCAGGACGTGCGGGAAGTGGAGCCCTACCGCGAAGCGGTCTCGATGAGCGAGGAGAACACCTTCGGCGAGGATGTCGCCGATCGGAGGGTGATGGAGTCGGCGATCCTCTCCCACGCCGAATCGGTGGCTCGGAGGCTGCGGCGTAGCGGCCTGGTCGCGCGCACGGTCGTGCTGAAGTTGAAGCTCGGTCGTCGGGTGGCCTCGGGTCCGCGCGGCTTTCCCTTGCTCACGCGCCGGCAAACACTCCGCGAACCAACGAACGACGGCGACGTGATCGCCACCGCTGCGCGTTCGCTGCTGCGCCGCACCGAACTGACCGAGCCGATCCGCCTGCTCGGTGTCGGTACGACCAATCTCAGCGAGGCGAACCCCGAGCAGCTTTCGTTCCTCGAGGATGGCAAGCGGAAGGAGCGTCGTGCGCGCCTCAACGAGAGTCTGGATGAGCTGACGGATCGCTTCGGCCCCGGGGCGGTTCGCCGCGCAGGCCAGTCTTCAGTCGAACGCGCCGGACTCTCGTTCCAGATCAAGCGCGGCGAAGAGCCGCCGGAATGACGGCCTAGCAATCGAGCCCGCAGGACGGGGCCGAGGGCCGCGGCGAAGTTTTCGGCTTCCGACGCTGCCAGGCGAATGCGGCCGCGCCGGAGAGTGCCGCGATAGCGATGATGAACAAGGGCTGGTCAAGCCCGGTGAAGGGTGCGGCAGCTGCCGCGCCGAGCAGCGCGACGAGACCGATCGGGAGCAGGCAGCACACCAGGAGTGCCGTCAGTGCGCCCCAACCCGAGGCTTTCGCCAGCTGCCTGCCGAGCCGTGCGGGTTCGCCTGGTGCCTCGCCGCTGAGCTTGAAGATCGCCGCGTTCGGATCGGCGCCGTGGGCTTCGAGGCGCCGTTGGCCCGGGGTGGTGCTCGGTGCCTGCTCGAACGCGATCTCGGAACAACAGGTGCGTTCGAGTTCGATGAGCCGATCCAGCTTGGCCGCAAGGCCCGGCTCGTCCGCGAGTTCCCAGGCGATACCGTCTTCGATGGGCTCGCTACGGATCGCGTGCGGCAGGATCTCATTTCGAATCCAGCGCAGGCGTTCGCCGATTTCGCTCGGAGGGAGGGTGCAGATGGCGGCGGGGTCGAGCCGGGCGCCAGAGGTGTCGGACTGGGTCGTCATGCGAAGGATCTCCTGGTGGCCATCCCGGCGGCGGCCAACGTTCCGAATGCGTCGAGCATCGGCAGACCGTACGCCTTCGAGTGCGCTTGATGTCAAGGCCCTCCTGCGCGAGCGGGGCCTCAGTCGTAGACCGCATCGATCTGCCAGCAGCGCTCTACCCAGTCATGCCGCAAGCGCACGACCCAGCCGTCATCGGTCTGTACGTCGAAGTGGTCGAAGGCGTAACGGGTCTCCTCGTTCCACCAGCGGCCGGTCGTGCGCCAGGGGCCCGCGCAACGCACCACGTCGCCGCGGGAGAGCGCACTCCAGATGGCTTCCGGGGTGCCGTTGCGGGCACGTACCTGAGCCGGAACGGGGGGGCGGAGCGCGCGCACGGCCAGGGTCTGGGAGGCGCTGGGGGTTTCGCCGTGGGCGCGAGGAAGGCCGGCGCGATCGGGCGTGAAATCGCGCACGCTGTAGGCGTCGGGTCGATGGTCGTCGGCCAGGGCGGGAGCGCCGACGCGGCCTTCGCCGCAGATCGCGCCGAGTTCGGCCAGCGTGCGCGAGAGGGCCGCCGGCGGAGGGCCCGAGGGGCGGAAGAAATCGAGTTGGTCCCCGCGCACGGTGCAGGCCACGGTGCGAACGGCGACGTGCTCGATGGCGGCGCCGAGTGGGTGCGCCTGGATGGCGAGATCGAGGAGTCGCAGGGCGACGCGAACATCCAGCGTCGGCGCGGCCATGCCTACCCGGCGCACGTCACGGCCGCCGCCATCGAGGCCGAGTTCGAGCGTCAGTTCTCCCCAGGCGAGGCCGCGGCAGGCGAGTCGTTCGGCCAGTCGATCGAGCAGCCCGCGCAGCACGAATAACAAGGGCTCGACGGTTCGTACCGGAAACTCGAGATCGCTGGCTTCCTCGAAGAGGTCGCTAGGCGGAACCGGCGGAGGCGGGGCGCGATCTTCGCCCCGAGCGAGGGCCAGCAGCGGGCGAATGGCTTCACCCAGCCGCGTGGTCAGCGCGCGTTCGGGCAAGCTCGAGAGATCGCCCACCCGGTGCAGGCCGAAACGGCCGAGGGCATCGGCCAGGGAGTCGCTCGGGTTGACGAGATCGAGAGGAAGGGGAGCGAGGAAAGCGGCGTCACCGCCCGGATCGATCACGCGGGTCTCTTCGCCGTTCTGCCAGGCCAGGCGTGCGGCAATGCGCGCGACGCCGCGTCCCCCGGCAACGGCAATCACCGCGGGGAGCCCCAACCGCCGGGTGCGTTCGTAGAGTGCTCCGGCAAAGCCGCGCTCGCTCTGGAAGAGGGCGTCGAGACCGCGCGCATCGATGAAGACGGCCGCTTCGGCCACGTAGACGCCGGTGCCCGGTGGTGCTTCTTCGACCCGGGGTGAGGTGGAGAGCGCGGCATCGCGCAGGGCATCTCGGGCCGCGCGTTCGAGAGCGGGCGAGTGGGGGCACAGGATCAGATCGGTACAGGCGGCTCGTGCATGAACCGCGGTCTGCCCAATCTGTACGGCCTGGGCTTCGGCTTCCGGCGAGAGCGCCAGGACTTCGGCGCGTGGACCGCTCCCAGCGACGACGGCGACGGGCTGGCCGACCCATTCAGGATGCGCGCGAAGTTCGGCCGCCAGCGGGAGGCCTGGGACCAGCAGGCAGGCGATGCGTTGGCCCGACACGTCAGGCTGCGTTTCGGGAAGCCCGGAATTTCACCGGCGTGTGCCCCTCGCCTGGGCCGGTTCGATTGCGAACCAGGGCGACACGGGTATCGAGGCCTTCGAGCCAATCGGGGGCAGCCGCGAAGCGGGGACAGGCAGCATCGAGTTCGAGAGCGAGATCTGCGGCTGCCCCTACGACGCGCGCTTCGCTGAGAACGACGACGGCGGCTCCTGCCGCCGCGGCGCCCTTGCGCAACCGCGGCCAGGCCGAGGCGGCGATGCGCGGCCGTTCCGTTCCGGACGCGCCGGTTCGGGCGAGGTCCATTCCGACCAGGGCAAAGCCGCCAGCCTTGAGCACCTGGTCGGCGCTGCGCAACGCCGCATCGAGTTCAGTGGGCCGTATCCAGAGAACGCGTTCGAGGTCGACACCGGCGGCTTCCGCCGAGACCGGGTCGAAGGCATCGGCCCAATCGACCCAGGCGACGAACTCGCCGGCGGCGGTGGCACGAGCCAGCAGCGCGAGGCCCAGGGAGGTTCGGCCGGAGGAGGCCGGCCCGCTCACTTCGCTCACCCGCCCGGTCGGGAAGCCGCCGCCGAGCACGCGATCGAGGGGGGGGATCCCGGTTGGCAACGGGAGGGCGTCGAGGTCTAGGCTCTCGTTGCCACGGTGGATCTGGCCACCGAGATCCCGGAGCAGGGCGCTGAGCTTGGGATCGGGGCTGCCAGGAGGCGTCTCCACCGCCTCCACCCCCTCATCCAGGAAGGGAAGCGCCAGCAGTTCAGGCCCGCAACCGACAGATCCGGCCCGGGCGACTCGTCGGGGGGGCGAAGTCACGGGAGAACGATTTTCGCTTTTTCTTCGCCATCAAGTCAACCCCGTCGTGGATCAATAGCGTGATTTTCTTGCAATCGGCCCCGCTCGCCCCGCCGCTGCCCGAGGGCCCCCGCCGCATCCTCTGCCCACCAAGCCAGCACCACCAGGCATCCGCCAGGATGCCCCCCCCCAAAAAAAACGACGCTCCGGCGTCTCCGAAACTCGAAGGAGCGTCCGGTGGGCCGGGGGTGCCGAAGCGGAAGTGAAGCGCAGCAGGAAACGCAACGAGCGACCAGGACATAACAAGCGAGGAAGCGCCCGGGAACGCACCCACCCCAAGCGAGCCATGAAGCTTCGGCACCCCCGGCCCACCGGACGCGGGGCAAAATCTCCACCTAACGCCTGATCCGAACCCGCCCCCGAGCGATCGTGACCCGCCCTTCGGCGACCAACCGGATCGCCTCCGGCACCAGCTCCCGCTCCGCAGCCTGCACGCGCGCCGAGAGCGTTGCGACCGTGTCGTCCTCTTCGACCCGGACCGCTCGTTGCAACAGGATCGGTCCGTGGTCGTACTCTTCATCGACGAAGTGCACGGTCGCCCCGGTGATCTTCACGCCCTTCTCGAAGACGGCGTCGTAGACGTGACGGCCGTACATGCCCTGGCCCGAGAACGCCGGGATCAGGGCAGGGTGCACGTTGATGGCCTTGCCCTCGAACTTGCCTCGGAGTTGGAAGGGGGACAGGAAGCCGAGGCAGGCCACGAACTCGACGCCGTGCTTCTCGAGCGCGGTGTGGATTCGGTCGTTGAACTCGTCGACATCGGGGTGCTGGCGGCGCGGCACGGCAACCGTAGGGACGCCGTGGCGCTCGGCGCGCGCCAGGCCTCCGGCGCCTTCCTTCGATGCGATCACCACCGCGACCCGGGCCGGAACCTCGCCGGCGTCGATGCGCTCGAACAGATTCTCGAGGCTCGTTCCCTCGCCCGAGATCAGGACGCCGATGCGCAGCGGCGCTGTCATGTGCCCAGGTTCTGCCGCACTCGTCGTGTCGCCGGTGATTGGTTGAGCGTGTAGAAGTGGATGCCCGGCGCGCCGCGTTCGAGCAGCTCCTGGCACTGGAGCGTGGCCCACTCGACGCCGATGTCGAGCGAGCGCTCCTTGTCGCCCTGGGCGTCGAGGAGCGCTCTCTCGAGTTCCGCCGGCGTTTCGGAACCCGGCGAGAACTGCATGGCGCGTTTCAGGTTCTGCGCGCTGACCATCGGCATCAGGCCCGGCACGATCGGGACCTCGATCCCGGCCGCGCGTGCGCGGTCGACGAACCGGAAATAGTGGACGTTGTCGAGGAAGAGTTGGGTGAAGAGCACCTCTACACCAGCATCGACCTTGCGCTTCAGGTTCTCGATGTCGGCTTCGAAGCTAGGCGCTCGGTGATGCTTCTCCGGATAGCAACCGCTCCCCATCGTAAAGTCGAAGTGCTCGCGAACATAGGAGACCAGTTCGTTGGCGAAGAAGAAGCCGTCCGCGGCCGGCTGCCAGTCCGGATCGTCACTGGCGGGATCGCCACCCAATGCCATCAGGTTCTCGATGCCCTGGGCGGCCAGGCTCTCGAGGGCTTCATGCAGCGTGGCGCGGCTCTGGCCCGAGCAGGGTAGGTGGGCGACGGCCGTGATTCCGAGCTCCCGCTGGATCCGTCCCACCAGTTCGATCATCAAGGGACGGTTGGCGCCGCGGGCGTGGCTGGTCATCGAGATGAACGCCGGTGAGAGCTGTTTCAACTCACTGATCGTCCGGAACAACGAGCGGTAGCCAGCGTCGGTCTTCGGAGGGAAGAACTCGAAGGAGAAGACCGGGCGGCTGCCATAGAGGCTGGAAATCCGCATCGCGGGGATTCTACCGGCAGCGAGGATTGACGCCCACTGTGCCTCCGGCCAGACTGCGAGGCCCCGTTTCGGGAGGAGGGCCCAGATGACGATTCTTTGCACCGGCTCGGTGGCGGTGGACCACATCATGGTTCATCGCGGACGGTTCAAGGATTCGATCCTGCCCGACAATCTGCACGTGCTGAACGTGGCGTTCCACGTGCCCGAGTTGCGTCGCAGCTTCGGCGGGACCGCCGCGAACATCGGCTTCAACCTGCGGCTACTGGGCGAAGCGCCGCTGGTGTTGGCCACGGTCGGGAGCGACGACTTCGACGCCTACGCAAGTTGGCTCGATCGCCACGGTGTTCGCCGCGATCACATTGTCGCGCTCGAAGGAGAGGCGACCGCGGGCGCGTACATCATTACGGACCTCGACGACAACCAGATTACCGGCTTCCACCCCGGTGCCATGGATCGCGCCCACGAAGCGCCGGTGTCCCGTGTGACCGAGGAGATCGAGATCGGAATCGTTTCGCCGAACGGCAAGCAGGCGATGATCGACCATGCGGAGGCGTTGAAAGCGCGCGCCGGTGTGATGACCGTGATCGATCCGGGTCAGGGGATTCCGCTCTTCGAAGGGCACGAGTTGTTGGCGCTACTCGATGGTGCGGATCTCTATGTCGTGAACGATTACGAGTGGACCTCGACGCAGGAACGGACCGGGCTCAGCGAAGAGGTGCTGACCGAGCGGGTCGGACGTGTGGTCGTGACGCTCGGAGAGAAGGGTTCGAGGATCCGCGAGGGGAACGACGTGACCGAGATTCCGCCGGTTCCCGCCCGCGAGATCGTCGATCCGACCGGCTGTGGCGATGCCTACCGCGCGGGCCTGCTTCACGGAATCCGGCGTGGCCTCGCGATCAGCCAGGCCGCCCGCATCGGCAGTCTGATGGGGTCGCTGATGGTCGAGCACGCGGGGACCCAGAGCCTCGAACTGACGCCGGCGGCACTTCAGGGCCGCATCGACGAAGTGCTCGGCGCCGAGGTGTGAGCGACAGGACGCTGGCGCGCGGATCGAGGAAGCGCGATGTCGCGCTCTTCGGGACGTCTCTCGTGCTTCCGCTGCCCTGGGTCATCCATCATCTGACCGGCGCCAGCGATCCTGGTGCCGCCTGGGCCGCCGGTCTCACCGGCGTCGCGATCCTGGGTGCCGCGTTCCTGCTTTCCTGGGCCGTGGAACTCGCGGAACAGGACATTCCCCAATCGCTCGCGCTGCTGATCCTTGCCCTGGTGAGTGTGCTTCCCGAGTACGCCGTCGATCTCGCCTTCGCCGTGAAGGCCGCGTCGGACCCGAGTTGGCTTCCCTACCCGGTGGCGAACATGACCGGTGCCAATCGTCTGCTGATCGGCTTCGGCTGGGCCGCCGTCGTTCTCGTTTCGTGTCGGCGCGCGGGCACAACGTTGCTCGAGATTCCGCACCATCACCGGCTAGAGATCCGCTTCTTGTTGATCGCCACGCTCTACTCGTTCGTGATCCCGCTATCGGGTTCGCTGAGCTTGTTCGATGCGGCGGTGCTGCTCGGAATCTTCAGCTGGTACGCTGTGTCGGCCGCTCGCGGCCACACCGAATATGTCGAGTTGGTCGGCCCGGCAGCCCTGCTCGACCAGCGGATGAACGACGTCGGCCGGCGCGCCGCAATCGTCCTGCTTTTCGTCTTCTCGGCCTACGTCATCATCATCGCCGCGGAGCCCTTCGCCTCGAGCCTGGTCACGTTGGGGCGCAGCAGCCACATCGAAGAGTTCGTGTTGATCCAGTGGGTCGCGCCCATGGCATCGGAGAGCCCCGAGTTCCTGGTCGCGCTGTTGTTTGCCTGGCGCCATCGCGGTGCGGTCGGGCTCGGTGCGCTGATTTCTTCCAAGGTGAATCAATGGACGCTGCTGGTCGGCGCCCTGCCCATCGCCTACGCCGTAGCACTCGGTGAGGCGCGCGGACTCCCGCTCGACGATCGGCAATCCCAAGAGCTCTGGCTGACCTCGGCCCAATCGTTGCTGGCGACGTTGCTCGTCTGCAACTTCGGTTTCAGCCGGCTCGAGGCCGTGCTCCTCGCCGTGTTGTTCGGCGTGCAGCTCTTCTTCCCGTCCCAGGAGGTTCGGATGGTCTTCTCGGTGCTCTATCTGGCGATATTCGCGACCGTGCTCGCGGTATCGTCCGAGCGCCGTCGGGCCTTCTTGACCGTGCTTCGACCACTGCCTGCGCCGGACTAACGTTCGGGAATCCAGCAGGCCGCGATGCCGACGTTGTCGCCGGCCTTCTGCTCGCGCTGGGCGGCGAGAGCAATTTCGCTGATCGCCCTCGCGAGCACCATCGGGCGAAGGGCAGGTTCGGCTCGTCTCGCCGTCTGGGCAGCGTCGAGAACACTGGGAACCGGGTCCTCGACGCCGATGCCCCGCTCGGACAACCCGTCGGTCACGGCGACGACACAGTGAGCGTCCGCCAGCGACTCGGAACCGACCCTGGCAATCTCGCCGAGGCCATCCACGTCGAAGGGCGCATGTCCGAGAAAGCTCGACTTCTGTGCCCGGGTCACGACCCCGCCGACTTCCCGGGCGCCCGAGGGCCCCACCACGAAGAGATGGCTGTCTCCCATGGCCGCATAATGGAGCTGCCCGGCTTCGGGCTGTACCACCGCGAGGGTCAGGGTCGTACTCGAAGCAAAACCGGCGCGGGCGCCGCGCTCGCGCAACACATCAGCGTTGGCATCGCACAGTGCTGCAAGCGCATAACGTGGCCAATGGGCGACATCGAGCAGGTCGGCGTCGTCGGCCCATTGGGGCGCGGGCGCGGTCAAGAGATGTTCGGCGAGGACCTCCGAGGCTTCGAAGCCGTCATGGGCGTCCCCCACCACGAGTACCGCACCGCCCGGTCCCCAACCGACGCCGGCGGCATCCTCGTTCGGGTCGGTGTGGCCGTAGGTCTTGCGTGCGCCACCGATCGAGATCGCGGCAGCCACCGGGCCATCGCCGATGATCTCCGTCCAGCCGTAGACCTGATGTTCGCGTCCCCGAAGGAGAGCCGACCTCACGGCGCTTGGGCGTTCCCGGCGGGCAGCGGATTGTGCGCGAAGCTCAGACCCTCGACCACGCGCCCCCCGATCAGGTGCTCCTGGATGATTCGTTCGAGTCCGGCCGGATCGCAATGCCGGTACCAGGTGCCCTCGGGGTAGACCACGGCGACCGGCCCCTGGGTGCAGATGCGCAGACAAGATGCCTGGCTTCGGAACACGCCTCCTTCGACATCGGTCAGCTTGAGTTGTCGCAGACGCTTCTTCAAGTACTTCCAGGACGCGATGGCCGCCTCTTCCGGCGCGCAGTCGCCGTGGGTGCAAAGCAGGATGTGGCGTGTGTAGCTGCCGATCTTGAGTACGCCGAGCAGCCGTTCGAGATCAGCGTCGTCGACCGGCATCGAGCCGCGCGCTTCCGGGTTTTCGGGGTCCGACATCGGCGGAAGTATGGTGGGTTTCACGCCGCAAGGCACGAGCGCGTTGGAAACCGGATCGCGCCCAGCGAGAAGCTATGCTCACCGGGTGGCGCGAGTCCCTCGACGCAGTCCTGTCCCGGCGAAGTCGGCTCTTGAACCGGTCCGGTTCCGGGCCTTGGTCCACGAGATCGCCAACCTGCTGGCAGCCATCCGCATGTCCGGCCATTTCCTGGCGTCGAATCTGCCTGCGGCCGAGCGGGCAGCGTTGGCCCGGGACATCGAGCGATTGACGTGCCAGTCCGGAGCCCTGCTGGGGCAGCTCCGTCCGCTGCTGGATGAGACGACGGACCACCGGGCGAACGTGAGCGCGGCGTCCCTGCTCGCCGGGCTCGCTGCCGCACTCGAGGGTGCCATCGCGCCGGAACGGCTTCGAGTCGCGAAGGGCCGCACTCTGCCAGAAGTCCGCGTCGATGCCGACGCGATCCACCAGGTCCTGATCGCTCTCGTTACCGCCGCGACGGGAGACTCGGCGGCAACCGCGGCCGTTCGCGTCACGGCGCGTCGGGATGGCGGCCGGGTAATCCTGTCCGTGATCGATGAGGCGAAGAAGCTGGAGCTCGCGCACGAGTCCGGAAGCTCCCTGCGAGGTCGCGAACTCAGCTTCGTGCTGGCAGACGCGGTACTGCGGACCATGGGCGGACGGGTCAAGCTGGGCAACCGGCGGCGCGGCAATCAGATCGAGCTGTGGCTACCAGTCGCGCGGACCTCGATCGCTGCCACATCGCGCCCGGTCAAGCGGCGTCGCGCAGGACGCGACGCGCCCCGCCGTCCCTGAGTTCTCGGCTCGGGACCTTTAGATCCCAGACGATCCCGAAGAGGGAGAGCGTCTTGAGGGTGTACCAGGTGACGTCGATCTCCCACCAGTAGAAGCCGTTTCGGGCCGAGGCCATGTAGAAGTGGTGGTTGTTATGCCAACCCTCACCCAGTGTCATCAGCGCGACCCACCAGTTGTTCTTGCTGGTGTCATCGGTTTCGTAGCGGCGGGTGCCCCAGACGTGGGCGGCGGAATTGACGAGATAGGTGCCGTGCCAAAGCAGCGTGGTCGACACCGCGAACCCCCAGACGACGCCGGCCCATCCTGCAATCGCATAGCAAATGAGTGCCACGACGACCGGCGGCACCCAGTGGTGCTCGTTGAGCCAGCGAAGCTCCGGGTACTTGGCGAAATCCTTGATGCCTTCGACCGGCGTCCCTTCCCAGCGGGGGTCGAAGACCCAGCCCTGGTGCGCGTAGTAGAAGCCTTCCTTGGGGGAGTGCGGATCGCCCGGCGCGTCGGTGAAGCGGTGATGGCGGCGGTGCGTTCCCGACCACCAGAGCGGACCCTTCTGGGTCGCGGAACATCCGATGAACGCCAGCACGAACTGGAAGACGCGGCTGGTCTTGTAGGTCTTGTGCGAGAAGTAGCGGTGGTAGCCACCGGTGATTCCGAAGACCCGAACGAAGTACGTGCCAACGCCGAGCAGGACGGCTTCGACCGGCGCACCCACCACGAAGACCAGCAAGCAGCTCGCGTGGATCCCCCAATAGACGAAGCGCGAGAACCAGGCGGTGCGCGTCAGCCAGCCATCCTGATGGGAAAAGTCCTGCTTCCGTCCGGCCTGCTTCGTGCCGGCCGGGATCGAGCGGACGCCCGGCGAAGGCGAAGGCGATTGCGGTTCTGCGGGTGCGGTGGACATGGGTCCCCTCCGGTCAGATCGAGTGGGCGGAGCTTGCCCTGTTGCTCGGGCTGCCGGAACCGAATGCCTGTCAAACTTGCGTGAAACCCTGGAGCCTGCCGGAGTTGAAGGCTTTTCTCCCGCTCTGGCGAGTCCCCGGGAGCGGGCCTTACACTGCGTGCCCCCCCCACTTCGGAGAACCATCTTTGGCCGCGACGCCCGAACCTGCCGCTGATTCGCCCGCTGTCCTGACGGAGCTCGAACGGGCTGCCTGGAAACACGACGGCTTCTTCGTGCGACCGGCGATCTTCGAACCCGACGAGACCGCGCGCCTCCGCGATGCCGCGGAATCGGTTGCTCGCGCGGCGGATGCGGCCCTGCCGGTGAGCGAAGAGCAATACGTGATCGATGGCAACGAGTACGTGGAGGCCGTGATCGCGGAGCAGGCGGCGACGGTACAACTCGAGCATCAGCCGGGCTCGCGGACCGTTCGAGTCATCGAGCCGGTTCATCCGCTGCACCCGGCGTTCGGGGCGTTGGTCGATGACCCCCGATTGACGGTGCCCATGCGCGGGCTAATCGGCAGTGATGCCGTCGCGATCTTCACGGACAAGATGAACCTGAAGCGCCCCCGCGAGGGCTCCCGCTTCGAGTGGCATCAGGACTCGCCCTACTGGACCCACTTTTGCGATCACACGGATCAACTGCCGAACGTGATGATTGCGCTCGACGACGCGCATGAAGGCAACGGCTGCTTCCGGGTGATTCGCGGCAGCCACACCCGGGGCCCGCTACCGGGCCGCGAAGGCGATGGTGTCCTGGGACCGCTCTTCACGCGCCCCGACCAGTTCGATGAGGCGGACGCGGTGCTCGCCGAAGTTCCGGCGGGAAGCGCGGTCTTCTTCTCGCCCCATACCGTCCATGGCTCGAAGCCCAACCGCTCCGACGAACCCCGACGGGCGCTGGTCTTGACCTACCAGCCCGCCGGTCTTCGCATGTTCAAGGTGGACCGGGTTCGGAACGCCGGTTAGTCGAAGGGATCTAGCCGAGGCGGGCAAGCCGCGCCGATGCTATTCGCAGGCGAAATCCGGGTCCTTGGCGAGCGTTCGCACGAAGGCGACGACGTCCTGGACGGCTTCGTCTCCGCCGAGGGCCGCGCCCCAGGGCGCCATCATGGGGGATTTTCCCGCAGCGGCGCCGCCCTCGGCGATGACGGTGAACAGGTGCTCGTTCGAGAGCGGGTTCATGTAGCCGCCGTCGTCGTGCCGCGCAGGCTGTGGGTCGAGAGCCTGCCCCGCCGGGCCGCTGCCGTCGCCAGTGGCGCCGTGGCAAGTCGCGCAGAGGGTGACGTAGGCGGTCTTCCCCTTGGCCGCGTCACCGGGCAGGCACGGGAAGGTGGCTCCGGCTGCGACCGGTTCGGGCTCGGGCGTCGGTGCGGGCCCCGGCGTCGGTTCCGGCGTAGGCACCGGCTCCGGGGCGGGAGTCCGTGCGGGCGTCGGTTCCGGCTTCGGCGCCTCGGACTCTCCGCCACAGGCGATGGCCAGGGACAGGGCGACGAACAACGGCAGCGAACGATGGATGGACATGGATTCTCCTGGCTCGGGATCTCGAGCGACTAGCGGATCTCTTCAGCTGCGCGGTCGAATTCGGCACGCAGCTCGGAATAGGTTCGCGTGACCGGGAACTCCGGAAACTCGGCGACGACGTTGGGCGGCGGTTGGAACAGGATGCCTGCGTCAGCCGCCTTCAACATCGTGGTGTCATTGTAGGAGTCGCCGCACGCGATGGTCTGGAAGTTCAACGTGCGTAGCGCCTCGACGGCGTGCCGCTTCGGATCCTGCTGGCGCAGGTGATAGTCGACCACCATGCCGGCATCGTCGACCTCGAGGTCATGACAAAACAGGGTCGGCCAGCCGAGCTGGCGCATGAAGGGATGGGCGAATTGATAGAACGTGTCCGACAGGATGATCACCTGCATGTCGGTGCGCAGGCCCTCGAGGAACGCGGCGGCGCCTTCGAGCGGCGTCAGCGTCGCGATCACCTCCTGGATGTCCGGAAGACCCAGGCCGCGATCGGAGAGGATGCCGAGGCGGTAGCGCATCAACTTGTCGTAGTCGGGCTCGTCGCGGGTGGTTCGCTTCAGCTCTTCGATGCCCGTGCGTTCGGCAAAGTTGACCCAGATCTCGGGGATCAGGACGCCTTCCAGATCGAGACAAGCGATGATCATGACTACTCCGGTGCCGGGCCTGGGAACTCGTCGCGCAGGATGCGCTTCAAGATCTTCCCGGTGGGATTGCGCGGAATCTCGTCCACGAACTCGACGACGCGGGGCTGTTTGAATCGTGCGAGCTTTCCCTGGCACCAATCGCGAATCGCGTCGCCGCTGATCTCGCTTCCCCCCGCTCGCACCACGATTGCGGCGGCAGATTCTCCCCAGCGATCCGAAGGCTGACCGATCACGGCAATGTCGGCGATCTCGGGGTGCGCGGATAGCGTGTTCTCGACCTCGGCCGGGTAGACGTTCTCTCCCCCGGAAATGATCATGTCCTTCTTGCGATCCTGGATGTAGACGAAGCCATCGGCATCGATCGTGGCCATGTCCCCGGAATGAAGCCAGCCGTCACGGATCGTCTCCGCCGTGGCATCGGGCCGGTTCCAGTATTCCTTCATGATGTGGGCGCCCCGGATCAGGACCTCGCCGATTCCGCCCGGAGCCACGGGTTCCCCGGACTCGTCGACCACGCGAACGTCCGTGTGAAAGAACGCGGGCCCGGTAGAGCCGGCCTTGCGCAACGAATCCTCGGCGCTGATCAGGCAGGCCGGACCGCCGGTCTCGGTCATGCCATAGACCTGATGGATCTGGATGCCGATCTCGCCATAACGTTCGATCAGTGAAACCGGGACGGGTGCGGCACCACTTTGGATCCAGCGAAGCGTGCTGATGTCGTGGTCGCCGTGATTGTCGACAGCGAGCATGAAGTTCAGCATCGCGGGCACGGCCAACATGCAGTCGATCTTCTCGCGCTCGATGATCGGGAAGATCTGGCCCGGATCGAAAGCCCGCATGATCACGATCGTGCCACCGCGGTGAATCACCGCGGTAAGCGGTGCCAGCGCGCCAACATGGAACAGCGGCAGGATCTGCAGATAGCTGTCGTCGAGGCGGATCTCGGCGGTCATCAGGATGGTCGTGCTCGACGCGATCATGGTTGCGTGCGAGTGCACGACGCCCTTCGGAAGACCGGTAGTTCCGGACGTGTACATGATGAAGAGGTTGTCGTCGTCGCACGCCTCGCACTCGGGGAACTCACCCGACGCTGCTGCCTGGAGGGTGTCGTAGTCCTGGCTGAACTCGGGGCCTTCGCCGCCGACGCGGACCCAGTCGCGGATTGGAGTCTCGCGCGCATGCAGCGCGCTGACCGTCTCGTCGAATTCGCCGTCGAATAGCAACACCGTCGCTCCGGCGTCGCCGATGATGAATTCGAGTTCGTCGGGGACCAATCGCCAGTTGAGCGGAACCATCACCGCGCCGATTCGACCCAGCGCGAAATAGCTCTCGATGTATTCGGCCCCGTTCATCATCAACACGGCGACGCGGTCGCCCTTGCCGACGCCCAGCGCCTTCAGGGCGTTGGCCGTGCGGGTCGCCCGATCATCGAGTTCCCGGTAGCTGAAACGCCGACCGCGTTCGACTTCGACCAGGGCCTCTCGGTCCGGGCCGAGCTGGGCACGCTTGTGAAGGAATCGTCCGAGATTGTTCTGCATCGCGATGGAGGATAACCAGTGTCCGGTCGGCTACACCCCGGGTCTTGTCGCACCGATGGAGGTCGGATGAACTGGCTCGAAGCTGCCTTCCTGGGACTGATTCAGGGTCTCACCGAATTCCTGCCCGTCTCGAGCTCCGGCCACCTCGTGATCGCCGAAACCCTGCTCGGGCATAGCGAGGAGGGCATCGCCTTCGAGGTCGCCGTCCACGTCGGGACGCTGCTGGCGATCCTCGTCTACTACCGGAAGCGGGTGGCCGAGCTGCTCCTGGGTACGCTGAAGCGCGAATCGGAATCGCTCGGCTACGTCGGCAAGCTGATCCTGGCCACTTTGCCGGCCGTCGTCGTCGGGCTCACGATCAAGGACCAGATCGAGGCGCTCTTCGATCACGTCTGGATCGCCGGCGTGGCGCTGCTGGCGACCGGCGGTCTACTGCTCACGACGCGACGCTCGATCCAGAGCGCCAGCCTGGCCGCGCCTTCATGGCTGCATGCACTCATCATCGGCTGCGCCCAGGTCGTCGCGATCACGCCAGGAATCTCGCGCAGCGGCACCACCGTTGCCGTAGGCTTGCTCCTCGGCATCCGCGCGCTCGCGGCCACCGAGTTCTCGTTCCTGATGGGCGTCGCCGCGATCGCTGGCGCCGCGGTCCTCCAGCTCCCGGACCTGATGGCGGCGTCGAACCAATCGCTGGTCTCCTACGGCGTCGGCGGGAGCGTGGCCGCGCTCTCCGGACTCGCCGCCATCACACTGTTCGTCCGCTTGTTGCGCTCGCAACAATTCCACGTCTTCGCCTGGTACTGCTTCGCGGCCGGCGCCAGCTTCCTTGCGTACCTGGCACTGTACTAACTCGCGTCGCTACGCATCTTTCCGGCCCACTCTGCGTTGCATTTGCAACCGGAGGGCTGTCGAGGGGATGGTTCGCGTAGATGTTAGGTATTCGGGTCAGGGTCGAGGGGGCGAGCGGGCGTGGGGCGAGTCGAACGATGTTTCGAGGGTGCGATGTCGATTGTTGTTGATTGTTAGTCTATTATCGCAATAATCAACACGATGCGGCGTAAGTCATCCGGAGTACAGCTCGAGCTGTACTCCGGATGGGGCGGGAAGCGGCCGGGGGCTGGGCGAAAGCCGCAGCCGGGGTCCGGTATCCGCCGAACAGGACTGGCTTCCCGGTTTCCGTTCCCTCCCTTCGAACCGTGAAGCTGGTCCGAGAGCTCGAATGCTCCTGGACGAAGGCCTGGGATCGCGGGGACTTCCGGCTCGCGCACTACTCGATCCAGGCGAATCACGTCCATCTGTTGGTGGAAGCGAAGGATTCAGACGCCCTCGGGCGTGGGATGAAGTCGTTGGGTGCGCGCCTCGCGCGTGCGGTGAATCGGGTATTCGCACGCTCTGGACCGGTCCTGAAGGACCGGTATCACCATGTGGTGCTGAAGACA
>JAJDAP010000004.1 GCA_029261795.1 Deltaproteobacteria bacterium | reverse complement strand
CGCAGGTTCGAGTCCTGCCGGGCGCGCCAGCACCTGGCCAGATCGAGAGAACGCCTTCGCGAACCCAGGTCGCGCGGAGCGCGAGCCGGGGTCGCAGGTTCGAGTCCCGCCGGGCGCGCCAGACGGGTGGCCTGAAGCGCGGCGTTCGGGCTCGACCTCGGCGGCTCGGGCTTCGACGAGCGCCGACCTTGCCTCAGCCGAAGCCGCGCGAGGTAGACTCTGCGCTTCAGGAGGGTCGCCGTGAGCGAATCCAGTACGTCTTCGAAGCTCCAGACCGTGGTCGGCTGCGGGCTGCTCGCCGTCGGTGTTGCCGTCTTTGCTGTGCGGCTCCAGCACGAGGGCGCCTACGCGGTGCCGCGCGGCGGGAACCTGTTCGGTGGGCTGGGTGCGCTGCTGTTCGGCGGCGTGCTGGTGTGGTCCGCCACGCCGCGCGCGCTCGGCTGGCTGGCGTTGGCGGCGAGCCCGGTGGTGCTCTTCTTCGGGCTCTACGCCACGATGGCCGAGTTCGAGGAGGTGGTGTCGCTCTACGCCATCGATGGCGCCGGCCGGCCGGCGGAGCTGCGGCTCTGGATCGTGGACCACGAAGACGGCGAGTGGGTGGGGATGCCGCGCAAGAAGGCCATCGAGCACGCCCTGGATGGCGCGCGTCTCGAACTCCTGCGCGATGGAGAGACCCGCTGCGTGGTGCCTGTCCTCTACGAGGACCGCCCGACCGTGACCGCGATCCACGCCCTCAAGCTCGAGAAGTACGCGGTAGCTCGGGCCGCTGCTGGGATCGGCCTCTACCCACGAGAAGCCGGCGAAGCCTCGGTCTCCTTGCGATTCGATTCGTGCCCGGGCGGGTGAGACGAAGCGCGGGGCTGGGCGGTTGTGAGGCTCGCTGGCACCACGACCCGCAGCTGAGCAGCTCTGGCGATCGCGCTCAGCCGATCTCGAAGATCCGCTTGTGCATGATCCGAAGGCCGAGCAGGAGCATCGACAACAAGCTTCCGACGCTGTTGATCGGCGCCAGGATCTGCGCGACGAAGGTCTGTTCTACCTCTACGAGGGAACTGACCAGGATTTCGGTGAAGGCCAGCCCGAAATCCTGCACCGGCGCGGCGAGCAGGCTCAAGGCCAGGCCGATCGCGAAACGGCGGAGCCAGGTCCGGCGCTTCGCCCGGTCGGTCTCTTGCATCACGTCGTCTTCGAACGCGTCGCCGGCGAGGAGTCCTCGCCTTCGGCTGCCAGCGCGGCGAGCGTCTCGGCGGCGCGGCCGAGGGCTTCTTCGTCGCGATCGGCGATGCATACGCGCATGCCCAGCGCTGCGAGCCGCTCGGCAGTGGCAAGGCCGATACCACTCGCCCCGCCGGTGATCACGGCGGTGCGGTTCGCGGTGAGAGCAGGGTGGGACATCGTGCAGTTCTCCTTGTCTTCGATCGCGCAGGTCGAGCGTGGGCCTACCAGCTGACGACGCGTCGCGCGGTCGTGTCCTGTTCTACGAACCCGAGTTCGCGAACGCGCTCGAGGATGCCCGGGAGGTGCAGCGCGCCCCAGGGCACCACCACCGTTTCGTAATCGAGCAGGGATTGCTCGAGTTCCACCAGCAGGTGCTCGTTGCGAAGCTCGATCAGATCGTGGCTGAGCGTGGCGGTCAGGCGGCGGGAGGTCTCCGGGTCCATGCCATCGATCAGCTCGGCGTAGCGGAGGAGTGCCTGGGCGGGTGTCTCGGCGCTCCAGATCCGTGCCGCGGAGGCCAGGAACTCCAAGGTCTCCCGCGAGAACTCGCTCGCGTCGACGTCGGCGTTGCGCGTCTCCGCCCCGATGGGAGCCGCCTCCGCTTCACTCGGCCATTCCTCGAGGTCGCTCGCGCCGAATTCGGGCTGCACGACGAGACCGAGGCCGCCGGCCACATTGCTGTAGCCCAGGCTCCGCGGTAGCACGCCGGCTTCGTCGTTGACGCCTTCCGTAAGGAAGATCGTCCCCTCCACGGGGAGGGCGTCCGTGAGTTCTTCATAGAATGCGGCTTCGCCGATATGCATCATCGCGACCAGGTGGATCGTCTGCTCGCCGCGCACGTACTCGCGGTGGGACAGGTGGATGCCATCGGCCCGGATCGAAACGAAGCCCTGACTCAGATGTCCGACGCCGGCCGCTCCCGAGATCGCAAGGTAGGCGAGCGATGCCGGCAGGATCACCACGAGGTTGAGTGCGGTGAAAGCCAACGCCGTCCGTCTGCTGAAACTCGGCCCCTGACTGGACGCTTCTTCGAGCAGCCAGCCGTCGCCCGCGTTCTGCTGGTGGCAGAACGCGAAGGCCATCGCAGCGAAAGCTGCCTCGACGGAACCCGCCGCGAGTTCGGCTTCGGCGGCGTCGAACCAGATCGGTAGTGGCATCGCGCCGAGCACGACCCAGCTCAAGAAGAGACACGGGGGCAGGAAGATCCGCCAGCGCAGCCGGGGGCGCATGCCCATCAGGATGAATACGGGGAGCGAGTAGAGAACGAGCAGCCCCGTGAGCGCGTTGGCTAGTCCGGCGAGCCAGGCGAAGCCTGGGACGCCACTGAGTTGGGACGAAGCGACGTGGAGCAGGGCATCGAGCGCGAACCCGACGAGGAAGATGTTGAGGAAGACGTGCATTCCTGATCCCGGCCGCCGGGCCTACTCGGTGGCTTCTGCGAAGAAGCGTTCGGAAGCCCGCACGAGCACCTGGTGCACCACGGGCACGACGACGAGCGTGAAGATGGTCGAGAACAGCAAGCCCCCGACCACGGCGATGCCGATGGCCTGGCGGCTCTCTGCCCCAGCCCCGGATGCCAGCACCAGGGGCAGGCCGCCGAACACCGAAGTCGCACTGGTCATCAGGATCGGACGGAAGCGCGTGTGCCCGGCGCGGCGAAGCGCCTCGTCGAGAGGGGTTCCCTTCGCGCGCTCCTGGTTCGCGAAGTCCACCAGCAGGATCGCGTTCTTGGTGACGAGGCCGATCAGCAGGATGATGCCGATCTGGCTGTAGAGGTTCAGCGTCTGGCCGGTCAGGTAGAGCGCGCCGAGCGCACCGAGGGTGGCCAGGGGAACGCTGATGAGCACCGTGAGCGGGTGGAGAAAACTCTCGAACTGGGCCGCGAGCACCAGGTAGATGATCGCGAGGGCGAGCAGGAAGGTGATGTAGACCTGGGCCGAGGATTCGCGGAACTCCTTCGAAGTGCCACGCAGATCCTGGGAGAAGCCGGCCAGAAGCTCCTCGTCGACCACGGCTTCGAGCCGGGCCAGTGCGCTTTCGAGCGTGCCGCCGGGCGCGAGATTGGCTGAAATGGTGGCGGCTCGCTGGAGCGCATAGTGGTTGAGCGTCGAGGGCCCGATGCGCGCCTGGGGCTCGATCAGGGCCGAGAGCGGGATCATCTCACCGCCCCGTGCGCGGACGTGAATCTCGCCGAGCTGCTCGGGAACGCTCCGCAGCGGCGACTCGAGTGCCATCACCACATCGTATTGCTGGTTGCGGAGGATGAAGTCGTCGGCCGGGCTCTGCGAGACGAGCAGGCGAATGCTCTCCGCCACCGCACTCACGGGGACGCCCAGGTCCGCGGCGCGCTCCCGATCGAAGGTGATGTCGAGTTGCGGATTCGCGAGCCGTAGGTCGCTGTCCAGGTTGACGATCTCGGGCATCTCGGCGCCGCGCGCCATGATCGCGTCGACGACCGTGTCGAATTCTTCGAGTGTCGCGGACGAACTGGTGAGGACGATCTCCACGTCACTGCGACTGCTGCGCCCCAGAGAAGGGGGGTTCACCGCGAATACCAGCGCCTCGGGGATCGCCAGGAATTTTGGGAACAGTTCGCCGACCACGGTCTGCTGCTTTCGCTCGCGGTCGTCCCAATGGGTCATCCGCACGAAGACCATGCCGAGCGAGGAGTTGCTAGGCGCTCCGAATCCCATCCCGATGGCGGCGAAGAAGCCGGCAATCTCGGGCGTCGCCAGTAGCGTCTCTTCCACCTGGCGAAGCGCACGGAGCGTGTAGGCGCTGGTCGCTCCCTCCGGCGCTCGGATCACGACCATTGCCCGGCCGCGGTCCTCGATGGGCAAGAAGGTGGTCGGCAGGGTCTGGAACAGCAGGGCCGTCAGTCCGAGCACCACGACGAGGAGCACGGCGATGACGGCGCGGTGCTCGAGGGAGGCGGCGAGTGCGCGGTCGTAGGCGGAGCGGAGCCCTTCGATCGCGCCATTGATCGCCACCGGTAGCGCGCTCGTGCGTTGCTTCACCCGCAAGAAGCGCGAGCACAACATCGGCACCAGGGTCAGTGCCACGAAGGTCGAGATGGCGACGGCCATCGCCGCCGACATCGCGAACTCCCGGAACAGCCGGCCCGTATCGCCGCTCATCAGCGAGAGGGGAACCAACACGGCGATCACGGCGGCGGTGGTGGCGATCACGGGGAAGACCACCTCACGGGCCCCTTCGGCGGCAGCGGCGAGCGGTTCGTGACCCATCTCGTGATGTCGGTAGACGTTTTCCATCACGACGATGGCGTCGTCTACCAGCAACCCGATCGAGAGAACCAGCGCGAGCAGGGTGAGAATGTTCAGCGAGAAGCCGAGTGCCTGCATGGCAGCGAAGGAGCCCACCAGGGAGATCGGGATCGCCAGGCTGACGATGGTGGTCGTCGTTCGGGACTGCAGGAAGAACAGATTCACGAACACGACCACGGCGAACGCGATGGCGAGCGTGGCCCAGACCTCCTCCATGGCCTCCCGGACGAAGATGGTGAAGTCGGTCGCGACGGAGAGTTCGACGCCTTCCGGGAGCGTTTGCTCGATCTCGAACATCTCGGCGCGGACCGCGTCGGAGATCTCGAGTTCGTTGGCTTGCGACTGGCGCACGATGCCCACGCCGACCACGTCGCGCGCCGAGTATCGGGTGATCGCCTGGTAGTTCTCGGATCCGAGTTCGACCCATCCCACGTCGCGGAGCCGGACCGGGTCCCCCTCGACTTCGCGAAGTACGATGGCCTCGAAATCCTCGGCTGCGACGAGCTGGGCGTCGGCGTTCACGGTGAACTTACGGGCGTGCGCTTCGACCTGGCCTGCCGGGAGCTGCAGATTGCTCTCGCGTAGCGCGTTCCGGACATCGAGCGCATCGATCCCGAGCGCGGCCATGCGTGCCGGGTCGAGCCAGACGCGCATCGCATAGCGTCGTTCGCCGCCGATCCGTGCTCTCGAGACGCCGGGTAGCAGTTGCATCCGCGATTTCACGAGCCGGTCGGCGACGTCCGTCAGGTCGATGGGCGAGTAGCCCTCCCCATGAACGTTGATCCACATGATCGACGAGCTGTTCGCACCGGCCTTGCGCACCACCGGGCGCTTCGCGTCGTCGGGTATTCGCCCGACCGCACGCTGGACGGCATTGCCGACATCGGTGGCCGCAACATCGAGGTCGCGGCCGGCTTCGAACTCCACATCGATCGAGCTGACACCGAAGGCACTGGCCGACGTAATCGTCTCGATGCCCTCGATCCCGTTCAGTTCTTCTTCGATGGGTTCCGTGATGGTGGCTTCGACCGTCTCGGGGCTGGCGCCCAGGTATACGGTCGAGACCGAGACGACGGGCCGATCGACGTCCGGGAGCTCGCGCACGGGCAACGAGAAGAACGCGGAGATTCCGGCGACGGTGATCAGAAGACTCATCACCGTCGCGAGCACGGGTCGGCGAATCGAGAGATCGGAAAGCGTCACAGTTCTTCGCAGCCACGCGGTCCGTAGCGGCCGACCGTGACGTTGGGGTTCTCGACGGAGGTGAACGGTACCGGCTTCACGAGGGCTCCGGAGCGGAGCTTCTGCTGCCCGGCGACAACCACGACCGCTCCGGGTTCGAGGCCCGCGATCACATGGACGCCGTCGACGAAGTACTCACCCAACTCGACGGGCCGGGTTTGCGCGCGCGTCTCTTCGTCCACGATGAAGACGAGGTGGCGTGTTCCCTGGCGCACGATCCCCTCTTGGGGGATCACGATGGCGTCGGGCAACATCTCGATGATGAGTCGCACGCGAACCGCCATTCCCGGATGCAGCAGTTGCGCACCACTCGTCACCGCCGCGCGCACACCGACCATGCGCGTGCGCGGATCGACCCTCGGATCTACCGCGATCAGCTTCGCTTCGAAGCGCGGACCGCAACGGCCGACGATTCCGAGCACCGTCTGTCCCGTCGCAATATCGCCGATGTTCTGCTGCGGGAGTGCGAAGCGAAGCTCGAGGGCGTCGGTCTGCGAGATCTCGACGACGGGGTCGCCGGGCCGAACATAGTCGCCGATATCGACCTGGCGCAGCCCGAACAGACCGGAGTACGGGCTGCGAAGAACGTGTTTGGCCAGGCGCGTGGTGGCTTCCTGGTGCGCACCTTTCGCACTTTCGAAGGCGGATAGGGCATCGTCCTGTTGTTGTTGGGAGGCGACGCCACTGGTGTAGAGCTGGTCGATGCGCGCCTGGCGGTCCCTGGCATTGTTCAAGCGGGCGCGCGTGACGCTGACGGCCGCGCGCGCCTCGGCATCGTCCAGGCGCAGCAGTACGTGTCCCGTCGGCACGCGCTCGCCCTCGGGAATGTCGAGGGCCACGACCGTCCCCGCGATCTCGCTCGCGAGGGTCGTCATCTCAGGGCTTTCGAGGCTTCCCACCGCGGAGAGCGTGCGCGGCATTTCGCGTGGCGCGGCGACGACCGTCTGGACGGGCAGCGGGGGCGGCGTGCGACGAGCCCCGTCGGCTCCGCCGTCACAAGCACCCAACAAGATGGCAGCCGCGAGCCAAGCCGTCCGGCGAGGCAGCCCTGTCCTTCGAGGTTTCAGCACTTCGGGAGGCTAGCGCTGTTGGGGGAAGAGGTTCGCGTTCGTCGATCGGAGCGCTCGCCTTTCCGTTACGGACTCGTGGTGTAGTCGGCGCCGGGTAGTTCATGGGGAAGCGTCTCGCGGAGGTAGCGATCCGCTTCGGCCCGGGCAGCCGGCTCCTCGGCGAATAGCGAATCGAGGAACGCGCGCGCCGCCAGGGAGGTGATCGCCTGCTGCCTTTCCGGTCGTATCGCCAGCCCGAACTCGCCCCCGGCCTGGCACGGGAGGACCCAGGCCTCGAAATCGATGCCGCTCTCCGGGCCGCCGAGTAGCGCGAACGGATCGTGTTCCGGATCCGTCTCAGCATCGGCGAATCGCGAGATCCCCGCGCAGGCGGTCGCGTCCGAGTTGTGGCTGAAGCGGAACGCCGTTCGGGCGAAGTCCACGAAGCCGAGGTGGGTGCCGCCCGCGATCGTTACCAGCCCGGCGCCCGCCACGAGAGCTGGCACTGGCGCCGCGTTCAGTTCGAAGGGAACCATGGCGTCCTCGGTCCCCGCGATCATCAAGAAGGGGGGGCCGCCCCGCGCGAAGTAGGCGGCGCTGAACATCTGCGTCGGTCCGGCGATGGAAACGGCCGCCTTGATCCGCGGGTCGGCCTCGCGCGGGTGGAATGCGAGCAGGGTGGTGGTCAGGCCGCCGTAGGAGAGGCCGGCGAACGCGATGCGCTCCGGATCGATGTCTTCCGCGAACCTGGCCAGGGCGCCTTCACCGGACAGCAGGGCGTCGAGCACGAAGCGCATGTCACCGGGTTGGCTCGACAGGTCGGCGACGTTGGGTCCGCCCGGCGCAGCGCCGGTGGTGAGCGGGAAATCGAGACCAGCGACGATGTAGCCATGGCTGGCCAGGTGTTCGAGCAGGAAGATCATCTCCCGACGGTTCCCGGTGAAGCCGTGACCGTAGACGAGCAGCGGAGCCCCGTCGTCTCGGCCGACAGGAGACCAGACCGTCACTTCGAGCACCCGCTCGTCGGTCCCGGCGAAGTCCCCGTTCCCCATGCTAGGCCGGCTGCCGTCGACGAGGCGGAAGTCCGCGCTCTCGAACTCGTAGGGCCCCGAAGCCAGGCGCGCTTCGCTCTGGCTTCCGACCGGCATCGCCTGGGTTTCCAGGCCCTCACCGATGGCGCCGCAACCCGTGCCAAGGCCGACGAGTAGCCAGAGTGTGGCGGCGAACGTCCTTTGCGTCGGGCGGCTCCGAGACATGGCGGGCAAGGCTAGGCCGTCAGTGCCCGGGCCGGTAGTTGCCGGCCCGGGCACTCAGGGGATGACTACTCGCCGCTCCATGTAGAGACCGTGCGAAGCATGAACGCGCCATTGTGGGTTGCGACTTCTCCCGAAGCTTCGAGGTAGTTCGCCCAGTCCGCACTCGCTTGGAGCGCCGCGGTCGATGTCTCAGCCTGGGCTTCGCTGGCGTAGCCCACCGAGATCAAGTGGGTCGAGGGCGAGAGACCGGCCGCCGCGATCGCCGAGAGATGCACCTGGGCACCGGTCACCTGGCCGGCTTCGGATGCCTGTAGCGTCTCGATCGCCGCCAGGAAGGCCGCCGGGTCGGAGACGGTGAAGGCATGGATCTCCCAGAAGACGTCGGAGCCCTCGTTCTCCTCGCCCCAACTCTTGATGAAGTCCATGCGCGAGTTGCCGCCAGCCGCGGTCATGCCATCGGTGTCGTCCACGTATTTCGCCCAGGCCTTCGAGGCGTAGAGCTTCCCGAGCCAGGCTTCGCGCTCGGCGCGCGAATCGAAGGCCGAGATGATCGTGTGGGAGCTGGTTCCCCCCGCCACGTTCGCCATCAACGAAACACTGCCCTTGAGATCGCCAGCGACCGAAGTCATCAGCTTGTCCATCGCGGCCTGGACCTTCGGGGCGTCGTCGAGCGAGATCGAAAGGCTGATCGTGTGCCAGTTCGGGCCAGCAGCGGCCGCACTGGCGAGCATCAGGAGACCTGCAGCGAACAATGCAATGCGCTTCATGGGACTTTTCTCTCTTTTCGTTCGTTCGCGTCGGATGACACCGACGGGGAGTGAACGCCGGTTATCTCACGAGCCATTCGCGCCTGGCTACGGGAGATTCCAACCGAAGAGAGAGGTGGGGGCATTTTCCCATGGCCAATCGGCAGGTTGGGGGGCGCGGCGCCCCCCCATTCATGGGAAGGCCGCTACTCGTAGTCGAACTCTGCGCCCTCGAGATCGATCGCCGGGATCTGATGCCGCTCGGTCCAGTAATCCTGGGTGTGTTGCCATTCGGGCTTGTCGCCGCGCTGTGGCAGCAGGTGCATGTTGCGCATGAGGTAGCCGGGATTGAAGTTCTCCGGGTCGATCCACGACCCGAGTTCCATGTCCTCGTCTTCGGGCCGGAGGACGACCTTCACGCTCTGGCTGCCGCTCGCTTCCATGCGATTGAGAAGCCGACAAACGAAGTCGCCTAGCAAGTCGACCCGGAGCGTCCAGCTCGCCCGGAAGTAGCCGAAGATCCACAACATGTTGGGCACGCCGGTGAACATCATTCCGCGGTAGGTGACGGTCTTGGCGAAATCGAGGGGCTCCTTGTCGATCACGAAATCGATGTCGCCAAGCACGCTCAGGTTGAAACCGGTCGCCGTGACGATGATGTCCGCCCCGAGCACCTCACCGGATTTCAGCAGGATTCCCTTCTCCGTGAACTCATCGATTTCGTCGGTGACGACCGTGGCCGCACCCGAAGCGATCCCCTTGAAGATGTCGCCGTCCGGGACGAAGGCGATCCGCTGCCGCCAGGGCCGGTACTTCGGCGTGAAGTGCTTCTCGATGTCGTAGTCGGGCCCGAGGTAATCCCGGACTGCGCCGAGAAGTTCCTCTTTCAACAGTTCCGGTTGTTCGAAGGCCAACTGGGTGATGGCCGCCTGGTCGTGCAGGATCTTCCTGCGCGTGATCTCGTGGATCCAGGTCTCGTCGATGTCAAGCACGCGCAACTGGTCGGCGAGTTCATTGACGTTGCGGCCCGGAATGAAGTAGGTGGGAGAGCGCTGGAGCAGCGTGACGTGACCGCACTCGGCAGCGATCGCGGGGACCAGCGTTGCGGCCGTGGCACCGGAGCCGATCACCACGACGTTCTTGCCCTGGTAGTCGAGATCCTCCGGCCAGGTCTGCGGGTGAACGATCTCGCCTTCGAAACGCTCCATTCCTTCCCACTCGGGGGTGTAGCCCTGGGAATGCCGGTAGTAGCCCTGACACATCCACAGGAAGTTGGCGGTAAAGTGAACGGCTTCCCCGGTATCGGAGCGGATTCCGTCGAGCGTCCAGAGGTTCTCTTCGCTCGACCACTCGGCGCGCGTGATCTTGTGGCCATAGCGAATGTGCTGGCCGAGATCGTTGTCGTCGATCACCTCGCCCATGTAGGTCAGGATCTCTTCGGCTGTCGCGATCGGCGGGCCGGTCCAGGGCTTGAAGCGATAGCCGAAGGTGTAGAGATCGCTGTCCGAAC
The DNA here is from genome assembly GCA_029261795.1 of Deltaproteobacteria bacterium. GTDB lineage: Bacteria > Myxococcota_A > UBA9160 > UBA9160 > UBA6930 > JAJDAP01. Next base: position 43,619 of record JAJDAP010000004.1, on the reverse strand, counting down.
GGATGCCCGGATAGCGGTGCATCAGCCAGGTGCCACCGAAGCTCTCGAGCCCTTCGAGGACGACGAAGCGCCTGCCGGGGCATTGTTGGGTGAGGTGATAGGCCGCGCCGACCCCGGAAATACCGGCGCCCACGATCAGCACGTCGAAGTGTTCGGCCTGCTCGGGCGTAGACCCGGCTCGTTTTCCTGAATTCGTCACGGATTGGTTACCTCGATGTCTGGTTGCGCAACACTTCCACGGCTGCGGCTGAACAGAGAGCAAGCGATGTGCCAAATGGGGTTCCCGGAGGCACCCCATGGCGGCACAGGTGTGCGACGCAACGCCCCTCCTTCGGTTGCAGGCGCGGCGAACGGCCCCACATCGTGGTGCAGATCGGGGCCGAATGCGACCGGCCGAACCGTCTCGCTGATCCGCGGTAGCCTCCGCTGCCACCAAAGGAGCATGATGCACCCGTTTCCCGTAGCAACGCCGATCGAGCTCGCCGGGCGCGGGGTCACGCTCGCCACACATCAAGCTGGGAGCGGGCCCGCAGTGGTGTTCTGCCATGGCTTCCCAGATCTTGGGTTCGGCTGGCGCTATCAGCTCGAAGCGACCGCGGCAGCCGGCTTCCACGCCATCGCACCCGATCAACGCGGCTACGGCGCCAGTACGGCACCGGCCGAGATCGGCGCATACGGCCTCACCGAGCTCACCGGAGATCTGGTCGCCTTGCTGGACGCGTTAGAGATCGAACGCGCCTGGTTCGTCGGCCACGATTGGGGTGGCTTCGTGGTCTGGGCGACCGCCGTGCTCCATCCGGAGCGAGTGTTAGGCGTGGGCGGGCTCTGTACGCCATATATGGCCTTCCCGAGTGTCGAGAAGCATCTCGCCGTCGTCGGCGGCGAGGCCATCCGCCAGTACGTCGCCTGGTTCCAGGAGCCCGACGTCCCCGAGGCCGAGATGGACGCCGCAGTACGCCCGATCTTGACGCGGATCTTCCGCAGTGGCGCGCCGCTGGAAGAGGCCATCCGGTATGCGCTCGCCGATGGCAAGCTGAACATGAACCCGTTCCACCGCCCCGAAGCGTGGCCCGTGCTCGGGCGGGCGCTGGGCGAGCCGGGAGATCTCGATCACTACTGCGAGGTCTACGAACGCACCGGTTTCCGGGGTGGGGTCAACTGGTATCGCAACGGCGACCGGAACGCGGCGGAGCACCCCACGATCGGGAAGCAGAAGCTGGACATTCCGTGCTTGATGTTGACCGCCGAGCGCGACCCGGGTCTGCGCCCCGAATTCACGGATCCCATGCACGCACTCTGCTCGGATCTGGAATTGCACCACATCAAGAAGGTCGGGCACTGGTTACAACAGGAAGTGCCCGAGGAGGTCAACGCCCGGCTGCTCGGCTGGTTGGCTCGCGTGGCAGGCTAGAGCGCCCTCGCGGGAGTCATGGGCCGACCGAACTGGCCGGCGTGTACCAGATCGGCGAAGTGTAGGCGCGCTCTTGGATCGTGGGCGAGACGCGCTCCGAGGTGCAGCCGTCGGGGCGGCCCGCCTCTGGCAGCGCGTTGCACTGGCGGGTGTGCCAACGGCAGCTCGGGTTCTCGATGATCCGCGCGTAGTAGACGGCGGGCCGATCGGGGTCGAAGTCCGGATCCGTCCAGGTCCCACAGAGAGCCGCGTGGCCCGGCCCGTGGGTCTCGCAAGTGGCGAGGTCGACCGCCGCGCCGTTCTCGCCGCCGGCGACATCGATCACCTGCTGGTGGATGCGGCCGTCCTCGCCCATCCATCCCTTCACGATCTGCGCCCGCTGGAGCAGGCCGCCGGGGGCCTCGGGCGTTCCGGGATCCCGCAGCGCCGAGACGCCGAACACGGGCGTTCGTGCTTCGGGCTCCATCTCGAGATCGCCACCCATGGGAACCCCGCGCGCATAACCAACGACAACCGCGTCATCGCGTTCACACCAATCCGCCGGGAGATCACCTGCGAAGAAGCGCGGCTGGATGCGTGGGCCGGTCGTCGCGAAGGTTTCGGCGCGTTTCATGGCGTCGAACAGCGCGTCGCGGCGGTTCTCTTCGGCAAAGATGCCCGCCAGGCCGCCGGGATTCCTCAGCAGCTCGGTCTGCGGGGTCTCGCCGTCCGGGAGTCGCTGTTCCGGCGTGATCGTCGAGGCGCCACGGGTCCCGATCCAATCGAATTCCTGGACGGCACCCGGCGCCGCGTTGTGCGTATCGGTACTCCCGATGAAGCCCACGCGGAACGGGTTGACGCCGAGGCGTTCCGCTTCGTGGATACCAGCGACGACGGCATAACGTGCGAAGTCGAGCGGGGAGGCGCAGCCCTCTCCCTTCAAGGCTCCCGACCCGGTTTCGCCAGCGGCGCACTCTTCCTGGCCGGCGTTTCCGGCGAGGCGGATCTTTTCGTAGTCGCAGAATTCGTCCGGCCCGCCCACCACGCGCGCGAAGCCGTTGCGGCACTCCGAATCGCCCTTCGCCTGGGTCACTTCCGCGATCGGTTCGATGCTGGAGCGAAGCAGGGCTGCGGCGCGTCGCTCTTCCAGCGGCAGGCTCTCATCCGCGAGGACGAAGACGTTGCCATTCGAAAGGTTCGGATTGTGCGGGATCGTCAACGCCTCGCAGCCTGTTCCCGTGTCGTTGCAGCGCTCGTGGAGGCGCTGCCACAGCACGCTCTCGTTCTCGGCGTCGATCGACGAGATCGGCAGTTCGGGCGAGAGCTCGTTGCGCAGGATCACGTTGCGGTGGATCTTCGAACGCCCCGGCGTTCGGCTGTATTCCCAGGCGTGGAACGAGGTGAACGTGCAAGCGGGCGTCCTGTCGTACCAACGTTCGGCAGCGGCGCGGGTGTCTTCCCAGACGGTCAATAGCGCCGAGCGACAACGGCCCGGCACACCGCAGATCGCCTCGGAGCGTCCGCCGATTCCGGCGAGCCCGAGAATCTTGATCAGCATCGGGTCGTCGCCCATCAGCAACTTGCCCCACCACGGCGTGAACTCGCCGCGATACATCCGGCAATCGTCGCTGTCGAAGATGGGCGACTCGGGATCCGTACAGAGGCGGACTTCGGCGAGCCACTCGGCGTGGTCGGTCACCGCGGCGAAATCGAGCGGGCGGTCGATGCGAGCCGCGACGCCAGGCTTGCCGGTCGGGTCCGGAAGCAGGATCTGCGCACCCGTCGCATAACGATAGGCGTCGTCCGGGGTGAGCGTCATCTCGCGGGTACGCGCGTCCATCGAGTAGCCCGTGTGGACGTGGAGATCGCCGAAGAAGGCGATCCGGTTCGGGTCGGTTCGCTCGCAGGCTGCGGCTGAAATGAGGGGTGCCGCTGCCGCTGGGCCGCCCGGAGGCTCCCACGCCACGTTCGATACGTCGGGCGTGCAGCCGGCGGCGAGGATGGCGACGGCCGCCGTCATTGATCGGAGAGTGGCGAGCCGCATTGAGGTGCCTCCTCGGGCTGTGTAGCAGAGGCACGCTAGCCGAAAAGCGCGGTCAGATGCTGGGAACCGGCTAGCGCCCGACCCGCCCGATGCGAGCTACGATGCACCGACCCCAGCGAAAGGCTCCCCATTGAAGTTCGGCATCTTCTACGAGCACCAGCTGCCCCGGCCCTGGACCGAGACGAGTGAGTTCGAGCTGCTCCAGAACTCGCTGGTCGAGATCGAGGTGGCTGACCGCCTCGGCTACGACTACGCCTGGGAGGTCGAGCATCACTTCCTGGAGGAATACTCGCACTCCTCGGCACCCGAGTGTTTTCTCGCGGCCGCGAGCCAGCGCACCAAACAGATCCGGCTCGGGCACGGAATCGTACAGCTCACGACGAACCATCCGGCTCGGGTGGCCGAACGCGTGAGCACGCTCGACCTGCTTTCCGGCGGCCGCGTCGAGTTCGGCATGGGCGAGGGCTCGAGCATCACGGAGCTTCATCCCTTCGATCGCCGCTTCCGCGACAAGCGGGAAGTCTGGGAGGACGCGGTCAAGGCCATCCTGCCGATGTTCGGGGCCGAGGCCGTCGAGTATCACGGTGAGCACTTCGATTTCCCGCTGCGCAACGTGTTGCCGAAGCCGATGCAGAAGCCGCACCCGCCGTTGTGGGTGGCCTGTTCCCAGCTCGACACGATCGAGATGGCCGGGCGTCGCGGCATCGGCGCGCTCGGCTTCCAGTTCGTTTCGGCGGATGCCGCGAACGCCTGGGTCAACACCTACTACGACGCCTTCGTGAACCGCCAGGACAAGCTGACCGACTATCAAACGAACCCCAACATTGCGTTGGTCAGTGGTTTCATGTGCTGCGAGACGGAAGAAGAGGCGTTCGAGAAGGCCGATGGTTGGACGTTCTTCCAGTTCACGCTGCGTTTCTACAGCAAGCACGGCCCGATCGAACCCGGGAGCGTCAGCCTGTGGGAGCAGTACCTGGAGTGGAAGGACACGGAGCAGGGCCGGAAGCAGCGTCGCTCGGGCTTGATCGGTTCGCCTGAAACGCTGCGGCGCAAGCTCCGGAAGTTCGAGGAATCGAACATCGACCAGGTGATCCTGCTGAACCAGGCGGGAAACAACAAGCACGAGGACATCTGCGCGAGTCTCGAGTTGTTCGCGAGCGAAGTGATGCCCGAGTTCCACGCACGAGAGCCCGAGCACCAGGAGTGGAAGCGCGCCGTACTCGCGGGGGAGATCGCGCTCGATGCTGTCGACGTCGACGCATTCCGGCCGCGCAACATGGCCGCACCCACCTTGCCTCCGGGGTCGGGTTCGCAAGAGAGCAGGGACGCGAGCTAGGCGATGGCCCGCCCCCTCGAAGGCCTTCGCGTCCTCGATCTTTCGCGGGTGTTGGCCGGTCCCTTCGCCGGCCGGATGCTCTCGGATCTCGGCGCAGACGTGGTGAAGCTCGAGCCGCCGGAGGGCGACGTGACGCGCGGCTGGGGGGACATCCGCCACGGGATCTCCGGCTACTACACCCAGCAGAACTCGGGCAAGCGGACGATCTGTCTCGACCTCGCGCACCCGGACGGGCGCGCGATCGTTCATGCGCTGGCCGCCAACGTCGACATCCTGATCGAGAACTTTCGGCCCGGCGTGATGGCGCGCCACGGCGTCGCCTGGGATGACCTCGCGCCGCTGAATCCACGCTTGATCATGCTCTCGATCTCGGGGTTCGGTCAGGAAGGGCCAGAAGCGAGTCGGGCAGCCTATGCCAGCGTGCTCCACGCGGAGTCGGGGCTGATCGCGCGCCAGTCCGAGCTCGATGGTTATGCACCCACAGACCCGGTGCTCTCGATCGCGGACATGAACGCGGGCCTCCACGGTCTGGTCGCCACGCTGGCGGCTGTCGTGCATCGGGAACGTGGCGGTGTCGGCCAGCACATCGATCTGTCCATGCTCGACGTGATGCTCGTGACCGACGACTACGCGACCTTCACGCTCGACGACTATCCGCTCACGCGCGGCGGCGGCGAAGTCTGGGATGCGACCGGCGGCCCGATCATGGTGACCGGCGATTTCCGCACGCTCTTTCGTGACCTGGTTCGCCGTCATGGGCTCGTGGACCCGACGCCCGAGGGTGCTTCGCTTCCGGAGAAGATCCGCTACCGCCGGGACGCCGTGCAGGCCTGGTTCAGTTCGTTCGAGGATCGCGCCGAACTGGTCGCGGCCCTCGACCGCAGCAACCTCGCCTGGGGCGACGTCCGATCCACCGCAGCCGCCTACGCTTCGCCGACGGCGCAGGCGCGCGGCGTGGCCGCCGAGGTCGAGGACCGGGGCGGCAGCACGCGCCGGGTCGTGCAATCCCCCTACCGCTTCAGCAGCGCCGAAAGCGGCGTGATCGGCGCACCCGCCTACAAGGGCGAGCACAACCACGAGATCCTCGAAGCGTGGGGCGGGTTCAGCCGCGAAGCCATCGAAGCCTTCGAGAAAGGTGGCGTGTTGATCGCCCGGGAGAAGCCATGACCTCTGCAACGAAGCGGCTCGACGGACGCGTCGCGCTCATCACCGGCGGCGCCAGCGGGATCGGTGCGGCCACCGTTCGCCGCTTCGTTGCCGAAGGGGCGCGCGTGCTCATTGCGGACACCCAGGTCGCGCCGGGAGAGGCGCTGGCGGCCGAACTCGGCGATGCCGTGCGCTTTCGCAAGGTCGATGTCACCCGCGAAGACGACATTCGGGATGCCGTCGCCGAATGCGCCGAGACCTGGGGTGGACTCGATTGCATCTACAACAATGCGGGCTTCGGAGGCGCGCTCGGCCCGATCGAATCGACCTCCGTCGAAGATTTCGACATCACCTTCGACGTGCTGGTGAAGGGCGTGTTTCTCGGCATCAAGCACGCCACACCCGTGATGAAAGCGCAGGGGGGCGGTTCGATCATCAGCACCGCCTCGGTGGCCGGACTCAAGACGGGCGAGTCGCCGCACCTCTACAGCGTGGCGAAGGCCGCGGTCGTGCATCTGACGAAGTCCGTGGCGCTGGAACTCGGCGAACATAACATCCGCGTCAACTGTATCTGCCCGGGCATCGTGGCGACCCCGCTGGCGGCAGGGCGGCCAGGTGCCTCGGCCGAGAGTCTGGAGAAGATGGCCGCGGGACTGACGAAATTCCAGGCGATGGGCCGGATCGGCCAGCCCGACGACATCGCGAACGCGGCGCTGTGGCTCGCGAGCGACGAATCTGCCTGGGTCACCGGAACTGCCCAGGTCGTGGATGGTGGCGCCAATGCGGGTCGACCCTGGGGCCGCCAGCCGGATTGGATCACGCGCCCGCGGCCCTTGAAGCTCTACCGACCGGAAGGCCGTTAGTGGTCAAGCTCGTCGCCTTCTTCAAGCGCAAGAGCGGCCTCTCGGTCGAGGCGTTCCAGGAGCACTGGCGCACGCGGCATGCCGACCTGGTCGTGCAACAAGCAGGCCTGCGGCGCTACATCCAGAACCACACGCTGGCATCCGGCTATCGCAACGGCGAGCCCGACTACGACGGCGTAGCCGAAGCGTGGTTCGACGATACCGATGCCATGCGCAAGCTGGCAGACTCGCCCAGCTTTCGTGCCGTACAGGCGGACGAAGCCGCGTTCATCGACCCGGCGAGCATGGGCGTGGTGCTGACCGACGAGGTGGTGATCGTCGATGGTCCGGTTCCCGAGAACGCGGCGAAGTTCATCGCTTTCCTGAAGCGACGCGAAGACATCGGCTATCGGGCCTTTCAAGAGCATTGGCGCGAACGCCACGGCCCGATCGCGGCACGGGTTCCCGGGATCCGACGTTATGTCCAGTGCCATGCGCGCGGCGGGATCTACGAGAGTGGGCGGCAGCCGGTGTTCGATGGGGTCCCGATCTCCTGGTTCGACGATACGGATGCCCTTCGCGTCTCCGGCAAGAGCACTGAGCTCGCGGCGACGCGGGCCGACGAAGTCCACTTCCTGGCGCCCGGGCGGCTGCCGTTCGTGATCGCGCGGGAAGTCGTGATCGTCCCGGCCGGCGCCGAGCCGGCGGGTTCAGGAGGCGAATGAATGAGCCAGCTCTCTCCCCAGGATCTGATCGACCGCGCCGAGATCAGCGATGTGGTGCTCGGCTATGCGACCGGGCTCGACCGTCGTGACTGGGCGCTCTATCGCTCGATCTTCATGGACGAGATCGAGATGGATTTCGGATCGGTCGGCATCCCAGCCGGCGTCTTTGCGGCGGAGAAATGGGTGCGCGACGCGAAGCGGCTCTTCGATGGCTTCGAGGCGACCCAACACACCAGCACCAACCACGTGATCTCGGTCCGGGGCGACGAGGCGACCTGTGTTTCCAACATGCAAGCGGAACACTTCGTCGCCCGGGAGCAGGGCGACGCTCTTGCACCCGGCGACGAGCGTTGGACGATCGGTGGCTACTACACGAACGACCTGCTGAGGACGCCGGGCGGCTGGAAGTTCCGGAAGATCACGCTGACCGTCACCTGGTCCTCGGGGAATCCCGACGTGTCCGGCATCGCCCTGAAGCGTGGCCGGGCCAGATCCGAGGCTTAGCCAGGAACTCCCGGGTTCGGGTACCGTCCGAGGGGAGACAGGGAGATCGCGATTGGCCGAGAAGCGTCGACGGACTGCGGAAGAGTACGAGCGCATCAAGGAGCGCTTCGGCGAAGAACGCGATCTACGCCTGGGGTATCGACCCGACGGGACGAGCCAGTTCACGTCCGATCTCGCTGGCGAACTCTCGCACTACGCAGAGGATCCGCATTCGCGGGAACCCGCGCCGCGCGAACCGCTCCACGACACCGTCGAGTGTCTCTTCATCGGCGGCGGCTTCTCGGCGCTGCTGACGAGTGCCCGGCTCCGCGAGAATGGGGTCGAGAGCATCCGGATCGTCGAACGCGGCGCCGACGTGGGCGGAACCTGGTACTGGAACCGCTACCCGGGCGTTGCCTGCGACGTGGTCTCCTACGACTACCTGCCGCTTCTCGACGAAATGGACTACGTGCCCAAGGACCACTATGCGAAGGGTCCGGAGATCTACGACCACTGCCGCAACATCGCCACGCGATACGACCTCTACGAGCTGGCCGTCTTCGAGACGACGGTCACCGCCACGATCTGGGACGAGACCGAACAGATGTGGCACCTCGAGACGGATCGCGGCGACCGCATGCGGGCGCGTTTCGTGGTGTGCGCCAACGGCACGCTCTCCAAGCCGAAGTTGCCGAAGATTCCGGGCCTCGAATCCTTCGCGGGCCACTCGTTCCACACGTCACGCTGGGATTACGAGTACACGGGCGCGGACCTCTCGAGGCTTTCGGACAAGGTGGTCGGCATCATCGGAACCGGCGCATCGGCAGTCCAGGCGATCCCGAAGCTAGGCGCGGCGGCCAAGGAACTCCACGTGTTCCAACGCACGCCCTCGATGGTGGATATCAAGAATGATTGGCCCACCGATGCCGAGTGGGCGGCGAAGCTCCAGCCCGGTTGGCAGGCTGCGCGTCGCCAGCGCGCACTCGATCAGGAGACTCCTGGCATCGGCGGTTCGGCTCCTCGCGCAGGGATGTCGCCCGAGGAGAAGGTGCGCCGTCAGGAGCAGGCGAACATCGAGTACGTCATGCGGATCCACAAGCACATCGACAAGATCGTCGAGGATCCCGAGACCGCCGAGGCTCTGAAGCCGTGGTACATGTTCATGTGCAAACGGCCTTGCTTCGACAACGCCTACCTGCCCGCCTACAACCGGCCCAACGTTCACCTGGTAGACACCCACGGGGAAGGAATCAACGAGATCCGTCCAGAGGGTCCTGTTTTCGAGGGGAAGAGCTATCCGCTCGACGTCCTGATCATGGCCACCGGCTTCGAGATCCAGAAGACCGGAATCTACAATCGGATCGTCGGCGAGAACGGACTCGACCTGAACGACAAGTACGCGTCCGGAATCCGCACGACGCTGGGTATCCATTCGCACGGCTACCCGAACCTGTTCATCATGGGCGGCTACCAGGCCTCGTTCAAGTTCAACCTGACCGACGTGCTCCAGACGCAGGGCGACCACATCGCGCGTTGCATCGACTACGCCCGTCGTCAGGGGCATCACACCCTCGACACGACGCCCGAAGCCGAGGAGTGGTGGGTGCAGCAGGTGGTCGCCAATCGCGGCAAGACCTCGCGCGCCGCCGACTGCACACCCGGCTACTACAACTTCGAGGGCGAGACCCAGCGCCGGCAAGACGGCAACTACAACGGTACGTACCGCCAGTACATCGAGCATGTTCGCGAGGTCGGTGACCGGATGGAGCAGAACTTCAGCTTCCGGGGGCCCAGCGGCGAGTGAGCGCTCCGAGCATCAACGACCTGGTCTCGCCCATCAACGGGCTCGTCCGGGTGTTGCTCCGCTCGCCGCTCCATTTCGTCGCTTCCAAGGGGCTGATGCTCATCGAGTGGTCCGGCCGGGTGAGTGGAAAGGAGTTCTCGATTCCGGTCGGATACCAACGCCACGGCGATGCCTTGATCGTGCTGATTTCCAAGCGCGACGAGAAGCGTTGGTGGAAGAACTTTCGCACGCCGTGGCCGGCAGAACTCCATGTCCGAGGCGAACGGATCACCGCGATGGGCGAGGTGATCCCTCCGGGTTCCGACGAATTCTTCGAACACTGCGAGCGCACATTGCGGCGCCTGCCGTGGATGGGCAGTCAGTTCGGAGGGTTTCGCTACGACCCGGCGGCCGGGCTCGACGAGGCGCAGCGGGCCACACTCTCCGAAAACGTTGGCGCCGTTCGCTTCGAACCTACCCGCTGAGGCGCCGCCGCAGCGCCACGCGGTGAGGCGATCGCACCAACCTCGGGTTCGATGCGCCGGCCCCGTGTTCTTCAGCAGCCTCGCTGTCGCTCTCGTAGTTACACTTTCCGGATGCGCCGCCTTGCCACACTTCTCTTCTCGTTGTCCTGGATGCTCGGGAGCACCGCTCCTGCGACCGCTTCCGAACAGGAGCCTTCACCGCGCATCGGCCTTGTGCTCTCGGGCGGCGGTGCGCGTGGCATCGCTCACGTGGGCGTTCTCAAAGTGCTCGAGGAGCTTCAGGTTCCAGTCCATCTCGTGACCGGGACGAGCATGGGCGCGGTGGTGGGCTCGATCTATTCGGCCGGCTACTCGCCGGCTGAACTCGAGGAGATCGTGACCACGACGGACTGGCCAGAGGCCTTCGAGGACGACACGCCGCGCGAGCAGCTCTCTTTCCGGCGCAAGGAGGACGATCTCAACTTCCTCACGGCGGCCAAGTTCGGGATCAAGGACGGCGGAGTGGCGATTCCCGCGGGCTTCATCCAGGGGCAGAGGCTCAACCTGTTGCTGCGTCGTCTCTTGATGCGGACCACGGCCGTCGAGAGTTTCGACGCATTGCACCTGCCGTTTCGAGCCGTCTCGACCAACCTGATCGACGGGCAGGAGGTGGTGCATTCGTCCGGCGATCTCGCGACGGCGGTGCGGGCGAGCATGGCGATTCCGGGCGCCTTCCAGCCCGTCGAACTCGACGAGATGCTTCTCGTCGACGGGATGTTGGTCAACAACATCCCCATCGGGTTGGCGTTCGAGATGGGGGCAGACATCGTGATCGCCGTCGATGTCGGAACCCCACTCCGCACCAGGGCAGAACTGTCCTCTGCCGTCGGCGTCGCGGATCAGGTGCTCTCGATCGCGACCGATCGGATGGCGGAGATCCAGCGCGATCAACTGAGGGACCAGGATTTCTTGATCACACCGGCGCTCGAAGGGTATGGGGCTGCCGATTTCGAGAAGGGAGGCGAGATCGTCCCGATCGGTGAAGAAGCCGCGCGCGCCGACCTCGAGCGTCTCTCCGAACTCGCGGTTTCCGATACAGAATGGGCCGCGTACCTGGCCAGGCAGCGCCACGGTCGCGACGAGCCTCCAGTCGTCGATCGCGTCGAGTTCGCAAACGACTCGACGATTCGAGACGCCGTGATTCTCGCCAGACTCGAGGATCGTGCAGGCAAGCCGCTCGACATCGACAGCCTCGAAGGGGATCTCGCCGAAATCCACGGGGCGGACATCTTCCAGCGCGTCGATTACACGCTCGATCGAACCGGTGGTGAGACCGTGCTCAAGGTGGCGGCCCACGAGAAATCCTGGGGGCCCCAGTACCTGCGCATCGGCTTGAACATCGAGGAGAATTTTGACAACACGAGCGTCTACAACCTGGCCTTCAACTACACGGTGAACCCGCTGAACGCACTCGGCGGCGAGTGGCGCAACGAGTTCCAGATTGGAGATACGATCCGGCTCTTCAGCGAGCTCTGGCAGCCGCTCGAAAACGAGAGTCTCTGGTTCGTCGCGCCTAGCTTCGAGTTCGTTCGGGAGAAGGTGCCGCGCTACGAGGGCCAGGAGCGAGTCGGCGAGTTCTCGTTGCGACGAACGGAGCTGGGTCTCGACTTCGGTCGCCAACTCTCGAATTGGGGCGAGTTCCGGGTAGGTGCTCGTTGGCAGGACGGCCGATCCGGACCCGTGATCGGCGCTCGATCCTTCCGCGGCTCCGAGGTCGACGGCGGCGGCTTCTTTGCCCGCTTCGCAGCCGATACGCTGGACGATGCCAACTTTCCGACCCAGGGCGTCTTCAGCCGCCTGGTCTACGGTTCCCTCCGCGACTCCCTCGGCTCCGATGGTGATTCCGAGTTGGCGACCCTCCGCTTCGCGTATGTTCGCAGCTGGGGCAAGCAGACCGTCCTCTTCTCCACGAACGGTGCGACACGGTTCGGTGGCAAAGCGGCCGAACTCGATGATCTCGCCCGGGTGGGGGGCTTCCTGAACCTGTCGGGGCTCGATCGCGACCAGCTCTCTGGGGAGCACTCGCTCGTCGCGCGTCTGATCACGTACCGTCGCCTCGCAGACCTGGGCGTCCTGAGCTTCCGCTACCCGCTCTACCTGGGCGCCTCGGTCGAAATGGGCAATGTGTGGGAGCGTCGCGGCGACATCTCGGCGGGCTCGGCGATTCTCGGCGGCAGTGTCTTCCTTGGTTGGTCGACCCCGCTCGGGCCCCTCTACTTCGGCTACGGCGTCGCCGAAGGCAGCAACGAATCCGCCTATCTGTTCCTCGGCCGCACCTTCTGACGCGTCTCCGTTGCGTCGTCAGGGCGACGCCGCCTAACGACCCGCCGAGCTGGCTGAGCGGATGCGTTGGAGCAAGGCCAGCGTCTCCGGGTTCGGGGCCACGGCCACCAGCCGCTCGGCGAATCCCAGAGCCGCTGCGGGGTTGCCGAGATTGCCGTGGAAGGCAACCAGCGCGTAGAGGAGATCCGGATCATCCGGTGCGCCGCGCAAGCCGGCCATCAAGACGGCCTCTGCTTCCCGTTTTTGATCGAGCTGCTCGAGCAGGAGCCCCAGGTTGTAGAAGACGCGCGGGTTTCCGGGCATCTGGTCCGCAGCCCGCGCAAGCTGCTCCACGGCTTCTTCGCGTCGATTCGATTCCGCGAGAAGCAGGCCGAGGTCGTAGCTCAGTGCGCCGGACTCGGGGTTGGCTTCGAGCGCGCGCCGCAGGATCGACTCGGCTCCCGGCAGCTGGCGACGAACCGCGAGACGGCGCGCGGCATGGCGTGCTGCCGGTTCGAGGCCTGGATCGAGAAAGAGTGCGGCCCGGTAGTGCGCGTCCGGGTCCTGTCCGCGACGCTCGGCAAGTTCACCGAGCTGGAGATGGGCCGCCGGGGTATCGGCCGATGCGCGGAGTAGCGTGACCAACTCCTCGAGCAACGCATCCCGGGCCGCGGCACGTTCGCCCAGTTCGGCCGCAGGAGCCTCGGCCAACGCTCGAGCGGCTTCCAAGCGCACGGCGCGCACCGGGTCTTCGAGAAGCGGCGCAACGGATTTCGCGCGTTGCGGCGGTTCCAACGAGGCGGACGCCCGCGCCGCATGGGTGCGAACGAGGGGGTCGGAATCGTCGCTCGCGAGTTCGAGGGCTTCCGGGTCCGCGGCCGAGAGCTGTCCGAGCCAATCGATGGATGCAGCACGGACCAGCGGTCGCGGCTCGCCCCGCAGGGTTTCGCGGAGCGCATCCAATGAGCCTGCCGCCAGTGCGGGGCCGATCCCGCCCGCTTCGTCCGGGTCGATGCCCCAGGCCTCGAACGCACGGATCGCAAAGGCCGGTGTTTCGTCGCTGTGGCAGGAAGTACAGGCGTCCGGTGCACCCGACCGCGCGGCAAGGGCCGGCCGCGGGATCCGGAAGGCATGGTCGCGCCGGGCATCCACCCCCATGTAGGTTCGCGCCGGCATGTGGCAGGCCACGCACTGGGCGCCTTCGGAACCCGCGGCGTGGTGATGGTGGTCGGGTGAGTCGTACTGCACGCCTCCAGCGAGTCGGGCCGCAAACCTTGCAGGCGGCGCACCGCCGTGGCAGCCGAGACACAGTGCGTTGCCTTCGCGAACGATCGCGGCGCGATGGGGATCGTGACAATCGGAACAGGCGACGCCGGCCGCGTGCATCTTGCTCTGGAGGAATGAGCCGAGCACATAGACCTCGTCGCGAATCTGGCCGTCGGGGTAGTAGAGCGGCGGAAGCGGTGTCGCCGGTAGGTAGCTGTCGAGAAGCCGACCGCCGGGCACGGCATCCGGCACGATCTCGCTACGGCGCGCATGGCATGGACCGCACGCGTCGATCTGGGCCTCGTTCGTGACCGAAGCCAGTCGCTTCTCTCCAGCCTCACCGTTCGCCCAAGCCACATGCGCGGCGCCAGCGCCATGGCAGGCCTGGCAACCGACGTCGATTTCCACCCAGGAGGTGGTGTAGGTATCCGAGTCTTCGTCGAAGCCGCGCTGCACGGCGGTCGAGTGGCAGCTCGCGCACTGGTGGTTCCAGGTCTGGTAGACCCCGGTCCAGTGGAACGGGTCGCCGGCGGCGGGGACATGCTCTGGTGTCAGGTGGAACCAACGTTGCCCGCCGTCTGCTTCGGGTCGTGTATCCCAGGCGATCGGGAAGGACTGCAAGCGGCCGCCGGGAAAGGCGACCAGGAGTTGTTGGAGTGGTTCCACGCCGAACACGAAGGGAACCTCGAAGAGCGCGCGCTTGCCGTCTCGGCCGGCGGTCTGGATCAGGAAGCGGTCGCCGCGGCGGAAGAATCGGGTCGAAGCGTCGCCCTCGCCAAAGGTCGCATCGTCGAAGTCGCCGAGTACCGTCTCCGGCGTCGCCTCCTGCATGGCGAGGTCGTGGTGGGAGCCGTTCCAGGCGCGCGTCTCGTCGGCGTGGCAACTCGCGCAGTCGAGGTCGGCGACGTAGGCGGGGTCTTCTCTCCGGCCCGGTTGCGACTCGACGAACCCTGGCTCCGAACAGCCCGAGACGAACAGCAAGATCCAGAAGGCTCCTCTGCGCATGGCCGTGAACCCTAACCGATAGTGGGCAGATTCCGAGGCAGGGCTACCGTCGTGCTGGAGATCGTGCTCGAGGATGAATACAGACCTGTTGCGCTTGCTCGGGGCCGCTACCACCTTCGGACGAGTCGACGCTAGGCAAATGCGAGATCGGTTGCGCCCTCGGATCGGGTATCGTCGCTCCAGTTCGATTCACACTGAGAAATCCGATCACCCGTCAAGGAGTTCGAATTTGATTCGTCTGTCTCGTTTTCTGGCGGCTGCCGTTCTCGCCTCGGGCCTTCTCGTGCCCGCAGCTCATGCACAGGAGCAACCCAACATCCTTGTCCTCTGGGGCGACGATATCGGGATCACGAACATCAGCGCTTACGGCGACGGGATCATGGGCTACCGGACGCCCAACATCGATCGCATCGCGAGCGAAGGCATGCGCTTCACCGACTACTACGGCGATCAGAGTTGCACCGCCGGGCGCTCGAGTTTCATCACCGGCCAGGCGCCGCTCCGTACCGGCCTTTCGAAGGTGGGCCTGCCCGGAGCCGAGCTGGGGATTCAGGATCGGGATATCACGATCGCCGAGGTCTTGAAGACACGTGGCTATGCGACGGGCCAGTTCGGGAAGAACCACCTGGGCGACAAGGATCAGTTCCTGCCCACCAATCACGGCTTCGACGAGTTCCTGGGAAACCTCTACCACCTGAACGCCGAGGAAGAACCGGAGGATCCGGATTATCCGAAGGCCCCGGCTTTCGCCAAGCGGTTCGGTCCGCGCGGTGTGATTCACTCCTTCGCTGACGGCAAGATCGAGGACACCGGGGCGCTGACGCGCAAGCGCATGGAGACCGTGGACGAGGAGTTCGTGGTGGCCGCCAAGGACTTCGTCGATCGCTCGGTAAAGGCGAAGAAGCCGTTCTTCGTCTGGCTCAACACGACGGGCATGCACTTCCGCACGCACCGCGCGGACAAGCACGCGGGAAAATCCGGTCAGGGCGTCTACAACGACGTGATGGTTGCGCACGACGAGCTGATTGGAGAGATGCTGAAGCAACTCGACGATCTCGGGATCGCGGAGAACACGATCGTCTTCTACTCGACGGACAACGGTGTCCACTTCAACACCTGGCCCGACGCAGGTGTCACGCCTTTCCGGAGCGAGAAGAACACCAACTGGGAAGGCGCCTACCGCGTCCCCGCGATGGTGCGCTGGCCCGCAAAGATCAAGGCGAGCCAGATCTCGAACGAGATCATGTCGCACCTCGACTGGATGCCAACGCTGGCGGCGGCGGCCGGCGACAGCGATCTGAAGAAGCGCTTGCTAGGTGGCACCACGGTAGGCGGCAAGCGCACCAAGCTCCATCTCGACGGCTACAACTTCGTTCCGTACCTGACCGGAGAGACCGAGCGCGCCCCGCGCCCGGAGTTCCACTATCTGAATGACCAGGGAATGCCCGTGGGTGTCCGGGTCGGAGACTGGAAGCTCGTCTTCGCCGAGAACCGCGCCAAGACGATGGCGCTTTGGGCCGAGCCGTTCGTCACGCTCCGCCTGTTCAAGATCTTCCACCTGCGTCGGGATCCCTACGAGAAGGCCGAGCACAACTCGAACAGCTTCTACGACTGGATGATCGACAAGGCGCCGCAGGGCTACCTGGGGCTCTCCCGGACTGCCGCATTCTTGCAGAGCTTCCGGGAGTACCCGCCGAGCCAGCGTTCGGATTCCTGGTCGATCGATCGCCTGACGGAACAACTGCTGAAGGCCGAGTAGCCGAGGATTCCAGCAGGAGTGCCATGTGACCGCACGAGAACAGGTCCTCGAGTTGAAGGCCCGCATGGGTCGGTCGATCATCGGCCAGGAGGTGGTGGTCGAACGGTTGTTGATCGGCTTGCTCGCGAACGGGAATCTACTCGTCGAGGGGTTGCCGGGGCTTGCGAAGACCCGCGCCATCAAGACGTTGGCGAAGAATCTGGACGCGGAGTTCAGCCGCATCCAGTTCACCCCCGATCTGCTGCCCTCCGACGTGACGGGGACCGAGGTCTACTATTCCGTCGATGGAGAGGGGAAGTTCCGGTTCGAGCCGGGGCCGATCTTCGCCAACGTGGTGCTCGCAGACGAGATCAACCGGGCGCCGGCCAAGGTGCAGGCTGCCCTGCTCGAGGCGATGGAGGAGCGGCAGGTCACCGTGGCCGGCACGACGCATCCGATGCCAGCGCTCTTCATGGTGATGGCGACCCAGAACCCGATCGAACAGGAGGGCACCTACCCGTTGCCCGAGGCGCAGATGGATCGCTTCCTGATGCACGTGCGGATCGACTACCCGGCGGTCGAGGACGAGGTGGAGGTGATGCGTCTCGTGCGTGGCGAGGAACAGGCTGCTCTTCATGCGGCGTCCGTCGCACCGGCTGCCGCGCCCTCGCTCATCGCTCAAGAGGTCGTGTTCGAGGCGCGTCGCGAGATCGCCGAGCTCCACGTTTCGGAGTCCATCGAGCGCTACATGGCGGATCTGGTCCACGCGACGCGTACGCCCGGACGCTATTCGGAGGAACTCGCCTCCTGGATCGAAGTAGGCGCGAGTCCGCGCGCCTCACTCGCCCTCGACAAGTGCGCAAGGGTGCACGCGTGGTTGCGCGAGCAGGCGTACGTCACTCCTGCCGACGTAGGCGCGATCGCGCACGACGTGTTCCGCCATCGCCTCATCCTTTCTTTCGAGGCCCAGGGCGGGGACGTGGCGGCGGATCAGGTGATCGACGCCGTCGTGGCGCAAGTCGCGCTGCCCTGAGAGCGAGGGAGGAGCAGTGGAAGAGGCGGCCGTCGATGCGCGGGTCTTTGCGACGCTGGCCCACCTGCGCCAGCTCGAGCATCGCGCGCGCCGCATCAGCTTCCTGCCGCGGCAGCCTTCCCGGAGCGCGTTGAACGGGCGCCACGCTGCGCGGGTGCGCGGTCGGGGCCTCAACTTCGAGGAGATTCGGGCCTATCTCCCCGGCGATGACGTCCGCGCCATCGACTGGAAGGTGACCGCACGGACCCGCGAACCCCACGTCCGGGTGATGACGGAGGAACGGGATCGGCCGGCCATGATCGTCGTCGATCAGCGCCTCTCGATGTTCTTCGGGTCTCGGCATAACATGAAGTCCGTGACCGCGGCCGAGCTGGCCGCGCTCGTGGCCTGGCGCGTGCTGGCTGCCGGAGACCGCGTGGGCGGCATCGTCTTCGACGACGAAGCTCTCAGCGAGATTCGGCCGCAGCGAAGCCGCCGCGCCGTGCATCGGTTCCTCGAGCAGGTGAGCGAGGCGAACCTCGCCCTGCGGGCCGACAGCCTCGTCGAGCCGGCGCCCGAGATGTTGGCCAGCGCCCTGGAGTCGGCTGCGCGGATCGTCGGACACGATACGCTGCTGGTGCTCATCAGCGACTTCGACGGTGCCGATGAGACGGTACGCAAGAGCGTGGCGCGCCTGGCGCAACACAACGATGTCGTCCTGGCTCTGGTCCACGATCCGATGGCCCACGAAATGCCCGATGCCGGGACGCTGGTGGTCGGCGACGGGCGCCTGCAGCTGAGTCTCGAACTCGGCGACCGGCGAATTCGCGATCGGCTCGAAACGCACAGCGGCGCGCGCATCCAACGTCTTCTCGACTGGCAGGCCGAAACCGGGGCCGCCGTCTTGCCCGTCAGTTCCGGCGAGGACACGGTGGCGCAACTCCAGACACTCATGGGTGTCGGGCCCAGGCGCCGACGCCGATGAGCGATGCCGCGGAAACGACGATTCCGGATCTGCTCGCTCGCCTCGAAGACATCGCCGTTCCGGAGCCGGTCAGCTGGATGCCACAGACCACAGCCTGGGCCTTCCTCGCTGCCGCGCTTTCGTTCGCCGCGATCGCGATGGCGATCTGGGCGCTCCGTCGCTGGCGGGCGAATCGCTATCGCCGCGAGGCGCTTCACGAACTCGGCCAGCTCGAGGCCCGATGGGCGGCGGGAGATCCCTCTGCCGCGGCTTCGGTCGCAACGCTCCTGAGGCGGGTCGCGCTCCAGATTGCGCCGCGAGAGAGCGTGGCCTCTCTTGCGGGCGACGCGTGGCTCGGCTTCCTGGACGATCGCGTGAAGGGGGAGCTCTTCCGCAGCGGCGTCGGGCGCCGGCTCCTCGACCTCGCCTATGCACCGGCCGAAGGGCTCGGGCTCGAAGGTGACGGACGCGCGGAGCTGCTGGCCAGGGCGCGTCGTTGGATCCGGTTCCACCGTGCTTGAGTTCGCCTACCCCTGGGCGTTAGGGTTGCTCGCGGCACCCTTCGTCGTCTGGGCCATCACGCCCGCCCATCGAGAGCAGGCCAGTGCCGTGCGCTTCCCCTTCTTCAGGATGATCGCCCAGGTGCTAGGCGAGGATCCGGACGAGGGCTCCGTGGTGCGGCGTCGCATCGGCATCCAGTGGCTGTTCGCTGGTCTCGCCTGGCTGTTGCTGGTGGCTGGACTGGCGAAGCCGCAATGGGTGGGGCCGCCCATCGAGCGGGTCCAGGCTTCGCGCGATGTGATGCTCGCGGTCGATCTCTCCGGATCGATGGACGAGCACGACTTCAAGCGCGGCGATGGCCAGAGGGTCCGGCGCCTGGACGCCGTGAAAGAGGTGGTGGGCGAGTTCATCTCGGCACGCGAGGGAGATCGCATCGGCCTGATCGTGTTCGGGACGAAGGCCTACCTGCAAGCGCCCTTCACCCAGGATCTCGAAGTGGCGCGCGCGTTGCTCGATGTCTCCGAGGTCAACATGGCGGGCCCCAATACGGCGCTCGGCGACGCCATCGGGCTCGCGATTCGCAGCTTCGAGGCGAGCCAGGTCGAGAAGCGCCTGCTCGTGCTGCTCACCGATGGCAGCGACACCGGCAGCCGCATGACGCCGCGAAACGCCGCCGAGGTCGCGCGCCAGCGAGGCGTCACGATCTACACGATCGGGGTCGGCGACCCGACCGGGCGCAGCGAAGACCGCGTCGACTTCGACGCTTTGAAGACGGTGGCCTCGGTGGCCGGCGGTCGCTTCTTCGAGGCTGGCGACGCTGCGGCATTGGCAACCGTCTATGCCGAGATCGACCAGTTGGTTCCGCGCGAGGTAATAGTCGAGTCCTACCGGCCGCGGGAATCCCTGGTGCACTGGCCGGCGGCGGCAGTTTCGATCCTGGGCGTCAGCTTCTACGGCCTGATGGCGCTGCGTGGCCTGGTGAGGCGATCGCCGTGACGGAACTGCTGAACGCTCTCATGGACGGGTTCGCGGTGTTCCATTTTCTTCGTCCGCTCTGGCTGCTGGCGCTGCCGGCTCTTCTGGTCAGTGGCTGGTGGGCGCGCCGGCGCGAACGTGCCACGGATCAGGAGGAGGGCGCCATCGCGGCACATCTGCTCGGTCCGCTCACACTCGACCGCTTCGGCAAGCGGCGCGTCCGTCCTTCGGACCTGATGGTGGTTTCCGGAATGTTATGCGCGGTGGCGGCGGCAGGGCCCGCCTGGCGTCCTGCTATTTCCCCGTTCTTCAGTGAGACCGCGCCGGTAGTCATCGCGCTCGAGACTTCGACGAGCATGCTCGCGACCGATGTGGCGCCCTCTCGGCTGGATCGATCCAAGCAGAAGATCCTGGACCTGCTGGCGCAGCGGACCGGCGCCAGAACCGCACTCGTCGCCTACGCGGGCTCCGCCCACACGGTCATGCCGCTCACCGACGATCCTGCAGTCCTCAAGAGTTTCCTCGAGGGGCTGGAGCCGGCGATCATGCCCGTTCCCGGAGACGAGGCCGCCGCTGCGCTGGCACTCGCTCGCGACATGCTTGCGAAGGAGCTGCAGCGTGGCACGGTGGTGCTCGTCACGGACGGGGTCGCGGCGAGCCAGCTGCCGTTGATCGAAGCCGACGAGGCATCGCTTGCGGCCGGTGTGGTCGCCCTCGTGGTGGGCACCGAGGCCGGTGGCGCCGTGCGGTTCGAGGACGGCAGCCTGGCCCTCGACAGCGTTGGCCGCCCTCTGCGCGCGGCCGTGGATCAGGGCTTGCTCGCGGGGCTCGAAGCGCGCGGCGTCCCCGTGGTGCGGTCGAGCGTGGACCAGGGAGACGTGATGCGCCTGGTTCGCCGTATCCGTTCGAATCGGGAGCGTGCCGGTGAAGACCAGGCCTTGCCGTTTCGCGACGAGGGGTACTGGCTGCTCTTCCCGGCGGCCCTGATCGGCCTGCTCTGGTACCGGCGGGGATTCACGATGCAGTGGGTGCTGTTAGGCGCCCTCTGGCTTGGCTTCGGGGTCCCAGAGGCCGCGAGTGCCGAGACGTTCCTAGATCTCTGGCTTACGCCCGATCAGCAGGGTCGTCTATTGATGGAGCGGGGAGAGCCCGAGACCGCGGCCACCCGCTTTGCGGACCCCATGTGGCGGGGCGTTGCCGCCTATCGCGCCGGGGACAACGAGGTCGCCGTCGTCGCCTTCGGAGCGGTGGGTAGCGCAGATGGCGAATACAACCTGGGCAATGCCTACGTCGGGCTGGGGGACTACGCGCATGCGTTGGCGGCCTACCGGCGTGCCATTGCGTTGGACCCCGGCCACCGCGCGGCGAGCGCGAACCTGTCGTTGATGGCAGAGATCCTGGCACACGAGGAAGAGGCCGAAGAGGATTCCGAGGCGAGCGGTGACCTCGGTGCCGACGAGGTGAAATTCGATCTCGAGAAAGGCAAGGGCAAGAAGGCCCGCATCGATTCGGCTACCCAGCTCGACGTTGGCGCTGCCGAGCAGTGGATGCGGCAGGTCGAGACGCGCACGCGCGATTTCCTGGAGCTTCGTTTCGCAATCGACGAGCAACGAAAGCGAGCGAACGAATGAGGCGGTTCGGCTCGGCCCTCCAGCTGTCCCTGCTCGTCCTCGCGGTGTTGACGACGGCGGCCGAGGCAGCTCCGGTGGTTCGCGCGGAGGTGATTCCGCGCCAGGCCGTAGTCGGCTCGCCGATGCGCCTGCGTGTCACGGTGCTGGTGCCGACCTGGTTCACGAGTTCGCCGGACTATCCGAGCTTCGAACTGGCGGGGTTGGTGGTGCGGGAGCCCGCCGACGGCTCCTACAACGTGCGCGAGCGGATTGGCGGTGTCGCACACGTCGGCATCGTGCGCGACTACCTGCTCTACCCGCTCACCGCGGCAAGTTATGTCATCGACGACCAGGTGGTGCACGTCCACTACGCGCATCCCGAGACGCGAAAGCCCGTTCACTTGGCGCGCACGCTGGCGCCGATCCGCTTCGACGCCATCGTGCCCGCCGCGGCCGCGGCGCTGGAGCCCTTCCTGGCGACGCGCAGGCTCTCGCTCGAGCAAAGCATCGAGGGTGACCTGGCCGCCCCCGCCGTCGGTGACGCGATCACGCGAACCGTTACCGTGACGGTCGCCGATCTTCCCTCCATGTTCGTTCCTCCGTTGATCGACGATCGGCCGCCAGCCGGTCTTCGCGCCTACGCGCGCAGCCCCGAGACGGAGGACGTGGCCGGGAGCGCCGTTGGACGTTCGATCGGGCGCCGAACCGAAACCGTGAGCTACCTGATCGAGGAGCCTGGCGACTTCGTGCTCCCCGCGCTGAAGCTGCGCTGGTGGAACCGTCGCACCGGGACGATCGAAGTCGCCGAAGCTCCCGCCCTCTCGTTCGTAGTCGCTACGCCGCCCGTAGCAGAGAGCGAAGGTCCCCCGCGTCCCGTGCTTCGCCGAGGCGTCGCCATCCTCGTAGTGCTCGGCTTCGCGTTCGCGATCGCCTTCGTTTTCGCAGGCCGCCATCGTCTGCAACGCCTGCTCGACGATTGGGAACATGCTCGCGCGCGTAAGGCGAACTCCGAAGCCGTTCGATATCGAGAACTCGTACATGCCGTGCGTCGAAACGAGGCCCGCCTCATCTACCGGCAGCTGGGCCGTTGGCTCGATACTGTCGGGAGTGGCGAGAGCGGGCTCTCATCGCTGCAAAGGCTCCCGGGTGGTGAGGCATTGGTCCGTTCCGTTGGGGCTCTGGAACGAGCATCCTACGCCGGCGAGCCGTACTCGTTCGATCGCTCGGATCGGGCCGCTCTCCGCGCTGCGCTCGGGACGACACGGCGCGAACTGGCGATGACCCGGAAGTCTGCCGGCAGTGGTGCGCTCCCGGCGCTCAATCCGGGAGGGCGCGATCGAGCGCCCGCAAGCGGCTAGGCTTCGCGTACCCGATTGGCTCGGATCGAGACAAGTGCGGGGAGCGGACGCAGCTTACGGGTCTCAACTGGACGTTATATTCGACTATCGTCCGGAGAGCGACCGTTGGAACGGACTCTGGGGTTCCGCGTGGGCTGGCTCGATTCCGACGCACGCCTCATTGCTCGCGACATCCGACTCATCCTGAACGACGACCCATCTGTCTAGCGGCCCTCGCCCAACAGCGGATACGTCGGGAGAACGAATCATGCTGAATCTTCGCCACGGCGCCTTGCTGACCATTTCGGGGTTTCTCCTGTCAGGCTGCCTGTCGCCCGCGGAAGAACAGGAAATCGGTGCAAACGAAGAGGCTCGTCTCGAAGAGACCGTGGGTCTCTCGGACCATGCACGTTCGGCTGCATGGGTGACGGCTGTCGGACAGCGTGTGGCCCAGCACGCACCGCCCGGTGTGGCCTACCGGTTCCATGTCATCGACATGGAGGTGCCCAACGCGTTCGCCCTTCCAGGGGGCCCGGTCTACATCTCGCGCGGACTGTTGGCGCTGCTGAATAGCGAGGACGAGCTTGCTGGAGTCCTCGGGCACGAGATCGGCCACATCGCCGGCCGTCATGCCGCGCGTCGCAAGGCCGCAGCGGCGCCTCTGGCCATCCTGATCGGTGTGCCGGCGGGCATCATCAGCAACATCGCGCCGGGTCTCGGTCGGTTGGCCGCGCTACCGGCAGCCATCGCCGGCGGTGTCGCAATCTCGGCATACAGCCGACAGCAGGAACACGCCGCTGACGGGCTGGGCGTCGACTACGCTGCCGCCGCTGGCTACGACCCCGCGGCCCTGGCGGACGCACTCCAGGCGCTGGAGCTCGAGCACGCGTTGCACACCGATGCCCCGAGTCGCGTGAGTTTCCTCTCGAGCCATCCCTCTGCGCCGGACCGCAGGCAGCGCGTTCTCGGCCGCGCCGCGAGCCGCGCGAGAGGTCCGGCTGCTCCGATTGCCAACGATCGAAGCGCGGTGCTCTCGCGGTTGGCGGGGCTCATGGTCGGCGAGAATCCCAAGAACGGTAGCTTCGTCGGCGATCGATTCCTTCATCCCGGCCTCGCGTTCTCGATCCGCCTGCCGGCGGGTTGGGAACATCTCAATCTGCCCGACACCGTCGCGAGCCTGCCGAGTGATCGCCGAGACATCTTCGTGACACTTCGGCTGGCGGGCGAAGGAGACGATCCGATGGATCTCCTGACAAAGAGCGACCTGGACGAGACCACCCGGGCGGGGATCGAGCGACGCCAGATCTCAGGCCTTCCCGCCGCGCATCTGAAGGTCGAGGCGGACGGATCCGCGATCGATTTCACCTGGGTGTCGTACGCTGGCCGGATCTACGCGATCACGGGGGTTGCACCGGTGGCGGATGCCAGCCGCTACGTCGCCGAATTCACGCGCGTGGCCAATTCGTTCGCGCCGCTTCGCACACCAGATCGCGCGAAGATCCGCGAACTCCGGCTCGCGGTCACCACGTCACGCGGCGGCGAATCCCTCGAGGGCCTTGCCCGCCGCACGGGATCGGCCTCGGGTGCCGGCTGGATCTCGGCGGCGAATGCCTGGCCGTTGGAGCAGCCTCTTCCGAGCGGGCGTGCCATCAAGGTGGCTCTCGAAGGCCCGTATGGGAGACGGCGGTGAGGCGCGCGTTCTTCTCTGGAATCCTGCTGTCGCTCGTTCTCGGCTGCCAGAGCGCCGGCGGTCCGGGCACCATTCCGGTGCTCGATGAAGCGGACACCGATGCCTCATCGGGTTTCGAGCGGCCGCCTGATGATCATCGCGCGTCGCGGTTGCTGTCGCCTGAGCTGATCGCGGGCGAGCACTACCGCGTCAACGAGAGCGTGGGATCAGACGGCTTCCTGCACATCTGGAGGATCGAATCCGACTTCGGCGCTCTCGAAGTGCACGGCGATGCATTGCTCCGCACACGCATCGCCGAGATCGAAGCGCTCGCGCTGCTGGACGAGGTCAGCCGGACCGAAGCTTTCGCCTCGGCGCTGGTGGTCACGGCGCGCAACCCGGTCGTGGCGGCGTGGAACCTGCTAACGCGTCCTGTGGACAGCTTGCTAGGGCTTCCCAAGAACGCCGTCGCAGAGGTCCAGCGGATCGCGGCGCTTCGGCCATTCGAGCGTGGCGAGTTCGAGGGCCGCGCGATGCAAGAGATCCTCGGCTTCGAGGATCGCAAGCGCGCGCTGGCGGCTCAGCTCGGGGTCGATCCATACAGTTCGAACCTTCGTCTGCAGCGAGAGATGAATCGGTCGGCATGGGCGATCTGGGCCGGCGGCTTCGCCTTCGAACTCGTGCCGTTCCGTCGCATCGGCGAGGAGGCGGGACGTCGGCCCTGGATTCCCGCCGCCAATCATCTCGCCGAACGTCTGGCGAACCAGTCCCCGGAAGACTTGCGGCGCATGAACCGGATCGAGCTGGCCGAGATGGGCGTCGAGGCGGAACTAGCAGATCGGTTCCTCGCACATTCCTGGTACTCACCGAGACACCAGGTCATCATCGTGGGCTCGCTGGCGGACCTCGAAGGGGTTGCTGGGCGGAGGGAATTCGTCGAAGCGAGCCTCAGCGCCGCCACCGAACAAGATGCGCTCCTCTACCAGCGAACCGCGGAGCTGCTGGCAGCGGTGCACAGAAGGATGGAGCGCATCGAACGAATCAGCGCCGCCGGCCGCGTGGTACGCGCCTACCTGGAGAGTGGGACACGGATCACGCCGGTCGAGGTCGACCATCTGATCTGGACCCGGCCGGTCCGCGAGCTGGTGGAATTGGGAGCCGCAGTCGAAGACGCACCCCGACGCGAGATCTGGTTGTCCGGCTCAGCCTCGCCCAAGGCACGCGAAGAGATCCAGGCGCGTGGCTTCGGACTTCTCGAGAACATGAGCGCGATCTTCGTCGCGTCGAAGCCCGCAGAATGAGTCAGCGTCGAGGTTATTCGCGGTGGCGCGATTCGCACGACGCTGGTCAGGTCGGGTCTGCCGGCGACCGACTGCGAGCGTAGGATCGGCCGAAACGAGCTATAACGGGACGGAACGATCCCGCCGAAACGCCTGGAGAGCCGCCCCATGCACGATCTGGTCATTCGCAACGCGAACATCGTCGATGGCAGCGGGGCTCCGGCGTTCCCAGGCGATGTCGTCGTCGATGGCGGCATCATCCGTGCAGTCGAGGCGCCGGGTCAGGCACCGGTCGCGGCGCGGCGCGTCGTCGATGCCAGGGGCGATCTGCTGGTCCCCGGGTTCGTCGACATCCATACGCACTACGACGGCCAGGTCTGCTGGGACAAGCAGGTGACGCCGAGTAGCTGGCACGGCGTGACGAGCGTGGTGATGGGCAACTGCGGTGTGGGCTTCGCGCCCGTCCGGCCCGGCGCAGAGGGAGCGCTGGTCTCGTTGATGGAGAGCGTCGAGGACATCCCGGGAACCGCACTCCACGAGGGCGTGGCCTGGGATTGGGAGACCTTCCCCGAGTATCTCGACGCGATCGATACGCCGTACTCGGTCGACATCGGCACCCAGGTGCCTCACGTCGCCGTGCGCGCCTATGTGATGGGCGAGCGTTGTTATGGCGACGCAAGCCCCGAAGACATGACGGCCATGCGCGACATCACGCGGAGCGCCCTCGAAGCCGGTGCACTGGGCTTCTCGACGACACGCTACTACGGTCACCTCGACCAGGCCGGCGAGGTGGTGCCTGGAACGCGCGCGTCCGCCGAAGAGATGCGCGTGATCGGGAGTGCCTTCGAGGGGTTGTCCCACGGCGCCATCGAAATCATCTCGGACTGGCTCGAAGATCCGGAAGAGCTTGCCTGGATCGAACACATTGCACGGTCGACCGGTCGTCCGGTCACGACGCTGGTTACGCCGGGAACGCGGGCAGTGTGGGCACTCGCCGAACGACTTCGCGACGATGGCCTCCAGCTGCGTCCACAGGCGGGCGCTCGCCCAGCCTCGGTGCTGATGACTCTCGAGGGCACGATCAACCCGATGCGGATGTTCCGGCCCTATCGCGAGATCCACCATCTGCCGCTGGCGGAGCGCCAGGCGCGGCTGCGGGACGAGGCGTTCCGACGGCGGATCCTCGCCGAGTCGCCGATTCTCCCCCGCAATGCCGACGCCGTGCGGATGATGACGGACTACGAGCACATCTACGTGATGGATGCGCAACTCAGCTACGAGCCGACGCCCTCGGATTCGCTGGCCGCGCTCGCGCGCGAAGCTGGCGTGCAGCCACTCGAAGTCTTGATGGACACGATGGCGTCTGGCGTCGCGCTGTTGTGGCTGGTTGGACGTTATGCAGGCGACCTCGAAGGGCAGCGCGCGCTGATCGAGAACCCGTTGAGCGTGTTCGGACTGTCGGACGGCGGCGCGCACTGTGGCGTCCTGGTCGATGCCAGCGTGCCCACCTACATGCTCAGCTACTTCACGAGAGATCGGACCCGGGGCCCGCGAATGCCATTGGAACTGGTGGTGCACAAGCTGACGAGAGACACCGCCGAGCTCTACGGCCTGGATGACCGTGGAGTGATCGCGCCTGGCTACAAGGCGGACCTCAACCTGATCGATTACGAAGCCCTCTCGCTGCGGCCTCCCAGGATGGCCTATGACCTTCCTGCTGGCGGAAAACGCCTGGTCCAGGAAGCGACCGGTTATCGCATGACCGTGTGCTCGGGCGAGGTTACTTATGAGGACGGCGAGCACACGGGCGCGATGCCCGGAAGGCTGTTGAGAGGTGGACGCCCGGCGCCGACCACCGAGGCATAGCGCCTCCGGCCGGCGCGAACTCGTGGCGTATTCCGTTAGCCTATCGGGCCACCGAACGACGGGAGAGGTCGGCCGCTTACGATGAACATCCTGGGGATCTCTGCCTTCTACCACGACAGCGCCGCGTGCCTGGTGCGCGACGGCGAGATCGTCGCTGCGGCGCAGGAAGAGCGCTTCAGCCGCAAGAAGCATGATTTCCGATTCCCCGAGCAGGCGATCGCGTACTGTTTGCGCGAGGCCGGCATCAGCGAAGACGAACTCGACCTGGTCACGTTCTACGACAAGCCCCTGCTCAAGTTCGACCGTCTGCTCGAGACCTACGTCTCCTACGCGCCCCGGGGTTTCAAGCTCTTCCTGATGGGCCTCCCGCTGTGGCTCAAACAGAAACTTCACACGCCCCGCGAGATGAGGGCGGGCTTGCATCAACGTTATGCCGGCCGATTCGTGTTCACCGAGCACCACCAGTCGCATATTGCGAGCGCGTTCTTCCCCTCGCCGTTCGACGAGGCCGCCATCCTGACGCTCGATGGTGTCGGTGAATGGGCAACCGGCAGCATCGCCCTCGGTCGTGGCAACAAGATCGAGATGCTGGAGGAACTCCGATTTCCGCACTCGCTGGGCCTGCTCTACTCGGCGTTTACCTACTTCACCGGTTTCAAGGTCAATAGTGGCGAGTACAAGTTGATGGGGCTCGCACCCTACGGCGAGCCGATCTACGCCGAGCGGATCCTCGATGAGATGCTCGACCTGAAGGAGGACGGCTCTTTCCGAATGGACATGTCGTACTTCGCGTACTGCTACGACGACGTGATGACGTCGCCGAAGATGGAGGGGTTGTTCGGCGGTCCGCCGCGGAAGGCCGAAAGCGAGGTGACGCAACGCGAGATGGACATCGCTGCGTCGATCCAGCTGGTCACCGAGGAGATCGTGCTGCGCATCGCGCGTCACGCCCACGAGAGGACCGGCGCGAAGAAGCTCTGCCTGGCCGGCGGTGTGGCGCTCAACTGCGTCGCCAACGGGCGCATCCTGCGCGAGGGCCCGTTCGACGAGGTCTGGATCCAGCCGGCGGCCGGGGACGCTGGTGGCGCGCTCGGTGCCGCGCTGTTCGTCTGGCATCAGCTGCTCGACAACCCGCGTGCGCCCGGCGGGTGTGACGCGATGCAGGGTGCGTTGTTGGGCTCACACTACTCCCACGACGAGATCCGCACGTACCTCGACGGAATCGGGGCCGTCTACCACTACTACGAGGACGAAGAGAAGTGCGTCGATCGGATCGCCGAGCTGATCGCCGACGAACAGGTGGTGGGTCATATGGCCGGGCGGATGGAGTTCGGCCCGCGCGCGCTCGGCGCCCGCTCGATTCTCGGGGATGCCCGCTCGCCCAAGATGCAGGCGACCATGAACCTGAAGATCAAGTTCCGTGAATCCTTCCGTCCATTCGCGCCTGCCATTCTTCGTGAGGACGTGGACGAGTATTTCGAGATGCGAGCGAACGAGGACTCGCCTTACATGTTGCTGGTGGCCCCACTCCGGCAAGACAAGCGGCTTTCTGTCGAGGAAGACGGAACGCATGGACTCGACAAACTCAAGCAGGAGCGTTCGGTCGTACCTGCCGTTACGCACGTCGATTACTCGGCTCGGGTCCAGACCCTCGACGCGGATCGTCACCCGCGTTTCTACCAGATCGTTCGGCACTTCAAGCAGCGCACCGGGAGCCCGGTCGTCATCAATACCAGCTTCAATGTGCGCGGGGAGCCCATCGTCGAGAGTCCGGCGGATGCGCATCGGTGCTTCATGGGTACGAACATGGACGTCCTCGTGCTCGAGAACTTTATCCTGCGCAAGCACGAGCAGCCGAACGCACAAGAGATCGACGTCGAAGCCTACCTGTCGGAATTCGCACTCGACTAGCGCCGTCGGCGCCTACGGAAACGGAGCAATCCTGTGGCACAGATGATCGACCTCAATCTCGATCCGGACGAAAACGCGCTCCGGCAGTTCGGCTTCATCGCGCTGGTCGGCCTCGTCGTGATCGCGGCGCTCGCGTGGTTCGAGCAGCTGATCTTCGCCGGAGGCTGGCTGGGCGGAGCCAGGGAGATGGTCGTGGCTGCGCTGATCGGTGTAGGTGTGCTGGCCGCCCTGATGTCACTGATCTACCCGAAGGCCAACAAGCTACTCTTCGTCGGGCTGTCGATTGCGGCCTACCCGATCGGCTTCGTGCTTTCGTACGTGATCATGGCAACACTGTTCTTCTTGATCATCACTCCGATCGGGTTGGTGATGCGAGCGTTCGGGAAGGACCCGCTGGAAAACCGGTTCGCGACCGAGGCCGAAACCTATTGGGCCGAGTGCCACCCGCCTCGGCCCTCGGATAGCTACTTCAAGCAGTTCTAGCGGCCGCCCGGAGCCGCCAGGAGAACCCGGAATGTCCGACGCCGACAACGACCCGCAGGACTTCGCCGCGAAGGCGGCGCAGGCCGACGATTCGAGCTTGATTCGCGAGTTCGCAGAATTCCTCAGCGAGAACAAGAAGTGGTGGCTGGCCCCGATCGTCATCTCGGTGCTCGCGCTCGGGTTGCTGGTCCTGTTGGGCGGTAGCGCAGCCGCGCCATTCATCTACACGCTGTTCTAGACGCACGCTGTTCCAGTCCGAGAGGTGCGGATCACGTCGTCGCCGCAGCGCGAGCAGCAGCACGCTCGCCTGCCAGGCGCCCGGTAATCCACGCCCAGAGAAAGTTGAAGCCGCCCATTCGGCCGACGCTGTCGAACAGTTCGCCACAGATGAAGAGATCCGGCGTGCAGCGGCTCTCGAGGGTCGAGGGGTTGACCTCCGATAGCGGGATTCCTCCGCCGGTAACCTCGGCCTTGCGGTAGCCCTCGTTGCCGTCGACCGGCAGATCGAAGGCGGCAAGCAGGGGCATCAGGCGGCGGCGTTGCCTGGGATGGAGCTGCGTCGCGCGGCTGCGGCCCGGAATCCCAGCGCGATCGAGCAGGATCTCGACCAGGCGCCGGGGCAAGCGATCGCCCAACAAGTCGTCCATTCGCTTGCGGGAGTTGGCTTCGATCTCGCGGTTCCACTCGTCTTCGTCCAGGCTGCCCCAAGCGACTCTCAGCTGGGCTCCGTCTCGCACGGCCCAATGACTTGCGTCGAGGATCGCTGGGCCCGAGTAACCGCGGTGGGTGAAGAGCATTTCGCGCGCGCGTTCCTCCACCACCCGGGTGCCCGAGAGGGCCTGCCAGCGGACCGGCACGGAAACGCCCGAGAGCGAGCGCAGCTCGAGGTCCGGAGAGCGAAGTGGTACCAGGGCTGGATAGCGATCCGTGAGGCTGTGCCCGAGGCTTTCGGCCAGCGCGAAGCCACTTCCATCCGAACCGGTTTTCGGCAGGGACTGGCCGCCGGCGGCGAGCACGAGTGTTCGGGCATGCGTTTCCCGAGGCCGGCCATTCTGCTGCCCCTGGATGACGAATCCGCCCGCAGCCGGCTGGACCGCGTTGACCCGGTGCCCGAGCTGGATCTCGACGCCCGCATCGTGTGCGGCGGCAACCAGCGTATCTCTCACCGAACGCGCGGACTGGTTCGCCGGGAAGACCTTGCCAGTTTCCTCTTCGCGGATCAGGGGAATACCGAGATCGCTCTCGAAGAACCGGGTAACCGCCTCGAGTTCCCAGGTTCGGAACAGGCGGCGCAGCACATTGCGCGAGCCGGTGGTGAAGAAGTCATCGGTGTCCGAGGCGAGCGGCAGCAGGTTGCAACGGCCGCCACCGCTGATCAGGATCTTCAAGCCGCACGCGCTCGAGGCTTCGAGGACGGTCACGGCCGCGCCGCTTCGCCCGGCGAAGATCGCGGCCATGAGCCCGGCCGCACCTCCTCCGATCACGATGACATCGGCCATGCGACCCTCTCCAGTCTTCGACGTCAGAGCGCTGCGGCTGAATCCGCGCGTCGCTTCCAGGCTGCGAGGCCGATCGCCTAACCGTTGGCGATGACGCCCGAGCGCGAGTCCGCGTAGCCGCCGTCCGCCGACCAGGCGAGTTCGCCATTCACGATCACGGTGTGGACGCCGCTGGCATCGCGTACGTAGCGCATGCCGCCCTCGGGCATGTCATTCACGGGCAGTTCGACGCCGCGGGCGATGCTGTCCGGGTCGAAGATCGTGACATCGGCGGCCATTCCCGTGCGCAGCAAACCGCGGTCCGGCAGGCCCCAGATCTGGGCGGGGTCGCCCGTGATCTTGCGGACCGCCTTCTCGAGACTCAAGTGGCCGCCATGGACGAAAGTGCTGAACAGGTATCCGGTGTCGCCGTAGGTGGCGAAGGATTGGATGTGCGCACCGGCGTCGCTTGCGCCGACGTGAACGAGATCGTTCGCGAGCAGGGGCCCGACACGACTCGGATCTTCGTGCCCCATGTTGGCCGACAGGAAGTGGATGCCCAGGTCCTCTTCGATGGACAGGTCGATCATCAAGGCGGCTGGCGTCGTTCCGCGTTCCTCGGCGATTTCGCCGAGGGTCCGACCGAGCAACGAAGCATCGCGGCTGTCGCGGATCTGCAAACCGGCAAACGCCTGGGTCACGCCACCGGGTTCGGCCGCATCGATCAGACCCTGGCGCGTAGCGGGGTCATTGAGGGCCGCCAACAATTGGGGTCGAGGCAGGCGCTGGACCATGTACCACATCGGTTGCGCCATGAAGAAGAGACTCGCCTGCTCGAGGCTGAAGCTGATGTCGATCGGTCGCGTCTGCACCTGGGGCCAGACGCGCGCGCCCCGGGAAAACTGCTCGGCTACCCGGTCCATCACCCGCGAAACGTTGCTGGGAGCCTGGGACGAATCGAACAGCGGCGAAAAGGTGGTCGGAATCCCATGGGCGAGTGAGAGCTCGGCCAGCTGATCGACGCGCGCGAGCGTGATGTCCGTGCTGTAGAACTCGGGCACGACCTGGAGCACGCGGCCGTACTCTCCGAGGACGGCCGCCAATGCATCGAGTTCCTCGAAGTGTGCATAACGAGAGGGCACCGGTGACAGGTTCTCATCGACGTCGACATAGCTTGTCGAGAGGCCTACGGCGCCAGCATCGAGACATTCGCGCAGCAGCTCCTGCATCTGCCCGATTTCATCGGCCGTGGCGGCGCGCTGCGCCGCGGCGTCGCCCATGACCCAGAGGCGGAGGGGGCTGTGGCCGGCCAGGGGGGCCACGTTCACGGCGATCTGTCCACGCAATGCTTCGACGTAGTCGCCAAAGCTCTCCCAGCGCCACTCGAAGGCACCGTCGAAAGCGGCGTCGGGCATCTCCTCGATCTGCTGGAACATCCGCACGAGCCGAGGCCGGTGCTCGGCCTTGAGCGGTGCCAGGGAGAGTGAGCAATTCCCGTGCACCACCGTCGTTACGCCGTGTTCGAGCGCCGGGCGCGCCTGGGCGTCCCAAAGAAGCTGTGCGTCGAAATGGGTGTGGGGGTCGATGAAGCCCGGGGCGACGACCCGGCACTGTGCGTCGATCTCGAGCCGCGCTTCGCCACGGATCTGACCGCCGACCTGCTGCAAGCGGCCATCGACGATGCCCAGGTCTCCCTGGAAGGCCGGAGCGCCGGTGCCATCCACGATGCGGCCGTTGCGGATGAGAATGTCGAACATGTCTGCTCCTCGGGTTCCGTCCTGGTGACGGATGCTAGGCCTCGAGAACTTCCAGGAGGCGTTGCCAGGGTTGTCCTCGAAGGTCTTCGAGATCCTCCGCGGCGCAGTCTTTCATGAGCTTTCGCGCCGCAGCGGCGCCCAATGTCACCGAGTCCTGCGCGCCGTTTGCGTGTCGTACACGAACGACGAGAACGGCTTCCCCATCGTGGCCCGGTGCCACCAAGGCGTCGGCGATCTTCGCCTCAGCCACCTTCGCCTTCGCTGGGGAGTTTCAGCATGCTCCCGCCATCTTCGAGCGGCGCCTCGACGAAGACCACATCGCTGCCCGTGAACGCGCCCGGAGGATTGCGTGCGAACAGATGGAGGTTCCAGCTCTTGAGCTTGGCGACGGCATCACCCGGGGAATCCCCAGGCAGGATCCGGCGCGCGATGGCGTCCCAGTCGTCGCCGGGTTCCGGCGAGAGGAAGCTGCGTTGTCGGGAAAGTTCCATCGGTTCCTCGCTGCCCGCATTGGCGCATGGCCGCGCGCGGGGAGGGCGAGCATAGCCATCCCCGTGCGGATCGTCGTCGGAGACCGCTAGCGCGAGCGCCGCCGTACGCGATAGCCGAGGCCCAACAGTGGCAGGATCACGGCGAGTTCCGGTCCCAGCCCGCAGAACGAGGTCGGGGCACTTTCGACCCCGAGCCAGGGCTTGGTGCACTGGGGATCCGCGCCGTTCGGGTCGCCGTTCCCGATGCCGAGCACCGAGACGCCACCGTCCCAATCGGTGCCGAGTAGCCCGTCGTTGTTCTTGCCGTCCTGGCACTGGGTGGTCTCGAAGGGCGAGTCGGCGGAAATGCAGCCGACATCGCTCGGCGCATCTCCGATGGTGTCGCCATTCAGGTCGCCGAGGAAATCGGAGAGTCCGTCGCCATCGTTGTCGATGCCATCGTTGCAGGCGGGATTCTCGGTATTCACCGTGCGACCGCCAACACAGCCCGGGTCGCCAGCGTCCGTGAACCCGTCGCCATCGTTGTCGATGCCGTCACCGCAGGCGCCGAGAATGCTGCCGGCATTCGCGGGATCCGTCCCGGCGTCGAGTTCGTCGCGGTCGAACGCGCCGTCTTCGTCGGCGTCGATCCCGATCCGGTTGCCAGAGCCCGGGGGCACGCAGGTGTAGGTCATCTCCTGGCCCGCGACGAGGGCGAAGGCCTGGATCTCGGCGTCTGAATTCGTCTCCGAAGCGCGGTCACTCTGGAAGACCGTTCCACCGGGTTGGAGGGACCAGCCTCGCGTCTCGCCGTTCCGCACACCCTTCACGACGAGGTCGCACTCGGTGACGGTTCCGCCTAGCACGGCGGAGTCGAAGGCCGTATCTGCCCGGTCGATCAGCAACGCGATGCGCGCGTTCGTGTCCGCGTTGCCGGCGCCCGCGAGCGTGACTTGCTGGCCGACGATGGGAGCGATGTCCGAAGGGAATGCCAGGGCGAGCTGCTCGAGATTGTCCTCCTCGACGACCGACAGGGAGAACACACTGCCGGCATTTCCTTGACCGAGGAACGAGGCCACCGTGTCTACGGCGCCGTCGTGGAGAAAGCCGAAGCCACGGACCTGATCGCCGGTGAATCCACCAAAACCCGTGTTCCCGAACATGCCGACCTTCTGATAGACGTTGCGCATGTGGGCGACCTTGAAGTTCTGGGGTTCGCCCTCGAAGGTCTGCTCGCCGCCGGTGGCGAAGAAGCCATTGAGCGGGTCGAGGTTGTGGCAGCCGTCGCAGTCCTCGACGGTGTCGGTCGAGTTCGTGACGACATTCGGTGGGAAGAGGATCGAAGTGTGGTCGCACTCTGCCGTACCCGGGCCGCAACTGAAGAACAGGGAAAGGCCGTTCGCAGCAGCGCCGGTGAAGGTGTTGTCGAGCGGCGCCACCGGGTTGGGGGGCAACTGGACCTGCAGCATGAAGTCAGAAAAGCGCTGCATGTCCGCGCTCGAGATCACACCCTCATGCCCCACCAGCCCCTCGAAAGCGACGATGAAGTTGCGGAAAGAGAGATCCTCGCTGCACGGGGCGTTGGTGCTGAGGTTCACGGTGTCACCGAAGTTCATGTCCACGTAGCCGGGCTCGGTGCAGGGATCGGGCCCTGGGCCTCCAGCGCCATCTCCGAAGAAGCCGTCGACCCGGTCGCCGCGCCAGTGGAGTGCACCGTGCGTCGACAACCCGCGCAGCGTCTGGGTCGTCATCGGGCCCTTCATGGGATGGAAGGTCGTGTTGTTACCAGGTGAAACGAGTTCGATGACCGGGCTCGCGATCGGCTGGCTGTTGATGGAGACGCCGGCGTCCGGGTCCCCCAGGTTCCAGGCCAGGCTGTCGAAATCACCGAAGATGTGGCAGCTCGAGCAGGACGCCTCGCCGTTGCCGGAGGTCAGCACCGCGTCGTAGAGCACGGGGCGACCAGCCGTGACGCTGGCGGGCTCGGGGTTCAGGAGTGGGAGTCGGTGGACTTCGCTGCCTGCAACGAGGTCCACGACCGCAACCGCATTGTCGAAGCGGGTGGCGACGTAGAGCCGGTTGTTGGCCTCGTCGAGTGCCAGGCCAGCGGGTCCCCCGGCAACATCGAGGTATGCGGCGCTTGCCGCCGTCGGGTCGAAGTTCGCCTCGAAGGCGGCATCTTCGATCGCACTCGTGTCGAAGACGCCGACCTTGCCCGAGCCGAACGCTGCGACGTAGAGGGTACTGCCGTCCGACGATACGACCGGTTGAAGCGGCGTCGCGAGGCTGTGACCGACCTGGGTCACATCCACGAGGTCCGGCACGGCGGTATGGAGTTTCGTGTAGTCGATGTGTTGGTTCAGGTGCTGCGGGTCGACGCTCGTGCCAACCGGGTCGAGAACCGTGATTCGCGATTCCGAAAGATGGCCCTGGACAGTGCTCCCGCCGTGGTCGCCGGGCCCCTCGAAGCGGACGTGGTTCGGCAGCTCCAGGTTCGTGACGTAGACCTTCCCGCTCACCGGGTTGACGACCATGTTGAACAAGATCGTGCCGACGTGGTCGAACTCGACCAGGCTACCCGGCGCCAGCGTGTTGGCGTCGATGGCGAACACGTCGTGGTCCGGCA
Organism: Deltaproteobacteria bacterium; assembly: GCA_029261795.1. Lineage (GTDB taxonomy): Bacteria > Myxococcota_A > UBA9160 > UBA9160 > UBA6930 > JAJDAP01. The sequence continues at coordinate 7,136 of JAJDAP010000004.1, read as the reverse complement.
GGCTCAGGTTGACGCAGCCCGTCCATTCGCGACCCAGGGCATCTCGCCAGGCGGCGCCATCGAACTTGACGATGATGCCGGTCTCCGGTGCCGGAGCGCCGGCCGCATTGTCGTTGGGCCCTGGGACGCCGCCGGGCGCGATTCCGCCTGCCGCGCATGCCGCGGTTCCGGCGCTGTCGAAGCCGTCCGGTACGGTCGTTTCGAGAACCGTGGTCGTCTGGTTGCCGGAGTGGAAGGCCGCGGTGTAGACCGTGTTTCCATCCGCGCTGACCGCAAGCGCCCGCGGCGTATCCGCGAAGAACGTCTGGATCTTGATCGGGGTGCCGCCGATCGCCGCGCCCGGCGCTGTCGCGTCGAAGACCCAGACATCGGCGCGCCCGATGCCCTCGGTCGTGAGCTGGGGATCGCCTGCACCCGTTACGCCGCTGATGGAACTGTGGGTTCGATGCTGCCCCCGGTGCGCGGTCGTGATGAAGGCCCGGCTTCCGCCAGTGCCTGCGAACACGATATCACGGGGTTCGTCTCCGACTAGCAAAGTGCGGCGCACGCGGCCGCTCGCGATGTCGACCACACTGACGCTGTCCGAGAGGTGATTGACGACCCAGACCTCGTTGTTGGTTCGTGCGGCAACGGAAACAGGCTCGAGCCCAACGGGAATCGAGGTGCTCGGGCGGATGCCGTCAGCGTCGACGTCAAAGACCTCCAGGCGGTTGCCGGGCGTGTTTGCAACGAAGAGCTGGCTGCCATCGGGGGAAAGCGCGATCGGCCGGACCGAGCCGGATTCGAAGGCGACGAAAGCGGGTTGGGTCAGCGCGGGCACCGCGATCAGCAGTGCCAGGAGGCAGGCGACGCCAGAAAGTGTCGGGAGATGAAGTATTGCGCGTCGCATGGGAGTCTCCGGGAGAGCGTGCGGCGCGGGTGCCGCACGCCTGTGTAAAGGGGTGGAGCGCGTTCCGGCTCGACCAACCCCGCATCATGTCATGTCCCGGATCCGTTGCGCAAGAAGGAAGGGGTGGTGCCGCGTCCGATCGAAGGGCAAGTCGAGATCGTTCGCGAACTTCGGCGAATTCGGATTCATGCCCGTATCCCGCGGAAGTCCAGCGGCAGTTGCCGGTCGGAAACCAAAAGATCGCTAGCCTCGGGCGAATGGCGATCGATCATCAGGGACGTCTTCGCGCCGCCCGGCTCTCCATCGGGGCCAGCCTGGTGGTGTTCAGCGCGAAGGTGCTCGCCTTCGTCGCGACCGGATCGGCCGCGATCTTTTCGGACGCCGCGGAGTCCGTCGTCAACGTGGTCGCTGCCGGCTTCCTGGTCTGGAGCCTGTTGATTGCCGCTCGCCCGGCTGATCTCGATCACCCCTATGGCCACGGCAAGGTCGAGTTCTTTACCGCCGGGCTGGAGGGCGCCCTGATCGTGGTGGCGGCGCTGATGATCGCGATTCAGGCTGCCCGTTCCCTCGTTGTCGGGGGGATGCCGCAAGCGCTCGATACCGGAATCGGCTTGTTGGTAGGAGCCAGTGTCCTGAACGGGGCGCTCGGCTACTACCTGGTTCGCGCCGGCCGCCAAACCGGTTCCCTGGCGCTCGAAGCCGACGGACGCCACGTGCTCGCCGACGTGTGGACGAGCGTCGGTGTGGTCGTCGGTCTGGTACTCGTGGCGGCGACGGGTTGGGCGCCCCTCGATCCCCTGATCGCCCTGGTCGTCGCGGCATGGGTTCTCAGCGCGGGCCTTTCACTGACGCGCAGATCCGTCGATCGCTTGATGGATGCTGCGGATAGCGAGCTGTTGAAAGCACTGGCCGAATCCCTCGAAGAGGATCGGGCGCCGGAGTGGATCGATGTCCACGACCTTCGCGCCTGGCGTTCCGGTGCCGAGCTCCACGCGGATCTTCATCTGGTGGTCCCGCGCTACTTGACGGCGCAGCAGCTCCACGACATCCACGATGAGATCGAGCGCAGGAGCCTGATCGTGGAACAAGAAGAGGGTGACGTGGTGGTTCACTTCGATCCGTGTCGCCCCGAGCATTGCCCGGGGTGCTCCGTTTCGGAGTGTCCGGTGCGAAGTGAAGCGTTCGCGACCAGGTCCCCGCTCACCGTGAGTTCGGCCACGCGACCGAACCCGGATATCGCGTAGCGTGCCGGCCGCTTCTCTTCGAGGACGCGAGTAGGGAAACGCGTCGCGGCGTTCATCGCCCAGGATCGAGTACCCTCCGCGGCAATGGACCGCGCGTCACTCGAAGCCCAGATCGCCACCGTCTCCGCCGTCCTGGTCGGGCTCCTCGGGCTCTACCTGCTGCTCGAACTCGTCCTGCTCCACTTCCGTCGCCGGAAGCTTCGGCTCCGCGAGGCGCGAATGTCGCTGTTAGGTCTCTTGTCCGGCGCCACTGCTGGCGCCGCACTGGCGGGCCTCTGGAAACCGCTGTCAGTGGGTCTGGCCGCCCAGCTGGCGTTGTCGGTGGGTCCGCTCGACGAATCGTTCGGGCTCTCCTGGCCCTGGTGGATCCATGGCTGGCTGGTCTACGAGTTCTGGTATTGGTTCCAGCACTGGGCAGGGCACAAGGTTCGACTGCTCTGGTGCATCCACTCTCCGCACCATGCGCCGGGTTCGATTCACATGTTGGTCGGCGCGAATCATCACCTGGTCGAATCGGTGCTCCTCTTCCCATTCTTCTTCGGTTTCATGCCGGCGCTGTTCGGGGTGGATCCGTTGATCTGCGTGGCTTTGAACGTGGTGGACACCGTCTGGGGAAGCTTCCTGCACATCAGCGACGAGATCGTTCGGAAGGGCCGCTACGGTGTTCTCGAGCGCTTCCTGCAGACGCCCGCCCACCATCGCGTCCACCACGGCAAGAACGTTCGCTACCTGGATACGAACTACAACTCGATCACGCTGTTCTGGGATTGGATGTTCGGAACGCTCCAGCCACTGCGCGATGACGAGCCGGTCGAGTACGGCATCAGCCGAGAAGTCGACACCGGGAGCTTCTGGGATGTGCATGTTCGCGAGTTCCTGCTGCTCGCGAGCGACGTTCGGAATGCGGAGCGTTGGGGCGACAAGCTTCGCTATCTGCTGATGCCGCCGGGCTGGGCACCGGGCGACGCGAGCCACACAGCGACGAGCCAGAAGCGAGCGATGAGGGCAGCGAGTTCGTGACGCCACGCGCCGCGAGGGAGAAGGAGACATGACGGAGTTCGAAACGCTCGCCTACGGGTACGGACTGGTCGAGGGCCCCAGGGTCGACCCGGACAATCGGCTCTACTTTAGCGACGTGCACCGCGGCGGCGTCTACCGGCGATCGCCGGACGGATCCATCGAGACCATCGTTGCGAAGCGCCGGGGTGTTGGCGGCATCGCGCTCCATGCGGACGGCGGCATCGTCATCTCGGGACGCAACATCTGTCACGTTCGCGATGGCGAAACCCGTGTGATCTTCGGTTCCGAGGACATCCCGGGCTTCAACGATCTGTTCGTGGATGCCGGTGGCAGGGTGATCACCGGGACGATGCGCTCGAACCCCTTCGATGTGAAGGCGCCGAGGACGTTGGGCGAATGCCATCGGATCGAGGCCGAGGGGAAGGCCTTCGAACTCTACGGCGAGGTGAGCCTCACCAACGGCATCGGCTTCTCGCCGGATGGGCGCACGATGTACCACAGCGATACCGCGCCGAACCAGGTCCTCGCTCACGACGTGGCCGAGGACGGTGGGTGCTCGGCCAGGCGGGTCTTCGCCGCCCTGCCCAAGGGGATGCCCGACGGTCTGGCCGTGGACGAGGCGGGCTGTGTCTGGGTTGCCGCCTACGGTGGCGGTGTTGCAACCCGGTTCTCACCCGAGGGCGAAGTCGACCTGCAGCTCGAGGTTCCGGCCCGCAACGTCACGAGTCTCTGCTTCGGCGGGCCGGATCGGCGCGATCTCTACGTCGTCAGCGCCGACAATCTCGAAGACGAGACGCGCGAGGGGACCATCTTCCGGACGCGGGTGGAGACACCGGGTCTCCAGGTGCCGCTGGTTCGCGTCTGAACGTTATTTCCGTTTGCGCTCGCCGTAGTCGCCGAACGGTGCGTCGCGCTCTCGGATCACCTCGCGGAAGCCCTTCTCGCGGAACGACTCGGCCCAGCGGTAGGCCTCTTCGGTATGGCGGGTGACGCCGTCGAATAGTGTTCCCAGCAGTTGGGTGGTGCGCAGTCCCATATTCTCGAAGGCCTGATTGATCAGCAGCTTGTTCAGCGCGAGCTGATTGGCTGGGATGTGCTTGAACCTCTCCGCGTAGTTCTCGACATGGGCGGAGAGCTCGGCGGCGGGGAGCACTTCGGAGACCAGCCCGATTCGGAGTGCTGTCGCCGCGTCGATCGCCTGGCCCGTCAGCAGGAACTGTTTGGCATGTTCGAGGCCGAGCCGGTAGACCCAGATCATCGTGGTGGGCGTGCCGAAGATGCGCGACGGGGCGTACCCGATGAATGCGTCCTCGGCCATGAAGAGCTGATCGCAGCAGAGCACCAGGTCGGTGGCACCACCCACGGCAAAGCCGTGGATCTCGCCGATCACGGGCTTCGGGCAGTGCCAGATCTTCATGAACCGCTCGACGTTGTGGTTCATGAATTGATAGTCGCGCACGGGATCCCAAGCACCGGGACGCGGCTCGACGCTGGGAGCGTCGTAAGGGCTCGACCACCCGGCCGCGCCAGTGGCGACTAGGTCGTAGCCTGCGGTGAAGACACGCCCCTCGCCACGAAGGACCACCGCGCGCACGTCCGCCGAGGCCGTGGCCGCATCGATCGCGTCCGCGACACCCTGCACCATGGCTTCGGTCAGGGTGTTGAGCTTGTCCGGTCGGTTCAGCGTGACGATCGCGAGGGAATCTCGTTCTTCGTAGCGGACGGGCTTGGCACTTTCATCGCTCACGGAGGCTCCGATCGGTTCAATGGAGCCTCGAAGATAGCCGTTGCCGCTCCTGTTGAACGCACCAGCGAATCGGCTCCTCCCTCATCCTGTTATTCAGCCGGCGGAAGCGGCAGGGCCGTCGTGCATTTGAGCGACTCCATAGCGAAGCTCGAGCTCACGTCGTGGAGTTCGATGCTGCGGATGAGCTTCTGGTAGATTCGATCGTAGTCGGCGATGTCGGCGGCCACGATCTTCAGCAGGTAGTCGACGTCACCGCTCATGCGATGACACTCGACGATTTCCTGAATCCGTTGCACCGCCGACGCGAAGCGCTCGAGCCACTCTTCATTGTGCTGCGTCGTGCGGATGGTGACGAAGACGGTTGCGCCCAACCCCACCTTCTCGGCGTCGACGAGCGCGACCCGGCGACCCAGGATCCCGGCTTCCTCCAACCGCCGGATCCGGCGCCAGCAGGGGCTCTGCGACAGCCCGACCGCCGCCCCGATCTCCTGCACCGAGCGCGAGCAATCGCGCTGCATCTCCCTCAGGATCGAAAGATCAAATTCATCCATGGAGTCCTCACATAGAGAATAAAGTACTCCATCAAGGGCACATTTGAGGAGCAGAGAAGGAATATTTTGGATCCTATCGATGATTCTATACCCGAGAAGATGCCGATATAGCGGCGCTCGCACCCCGTCTTGGTGGGTGAGGGGTACCGCGAGCCGAATGGTTGACAGCAGCCGGTCCCGGGAGCCAGGATCGTTAGGTCGGAGGAGAAGGAGACTGTCGTGTTGACGATCACTGCGCTCTACGCCGGTCTGCTGGGCATCATGTCCATTGGCATCGCGTTAATGGCCGGCCGGTTGCGGGGGCAGACCGGTATTTCCCTGGGCTACGGAGGGAACGACGAACTCCATCTGGCGATGCGACGCCAATCGCGAACCCGCTGCGTGGGATCGGCGCCGGCGGCAGCACACTCGTGATCCTGGTGGCGTCGGGTCGGGCCATCTGGAAATTCGTCTCCGTTAGTCCTGCTACGTTCGAAGAGCCCGCTGCGCCCGAATCGGCGTACCAACCGCGAGCCAGCGGCGCTCCAACGGAGACCGGACCATGAGCGCACCCGACGAGAGCCAGTTCACCGCGATGCGAGACGCAAGTCGCGAGGACTACCAGAAGATCGGGCTACACAACCTCGAGTTCTTTCGGGGCCTGCCCGACCGCATCCTGACCCACCTCCGGATCCTCGAGGGCGATACCGGTGGCTATGCGGTCGACCGCCTGACCCACAGCCTGCAGACCGCGACCCGCGCCCAGCGCGATGGTCAGGACGACGAGTACGTGGTGTGCGCGCTTCTCCACGACATCGGCGACACCCTGGCGTGCACCAATCACTCGGAGCTTGCCGCCACGATGCTCGAACCCTTCGTGAGTGACAAGAACCACTGGATCGTGAAACACCACGGGATCTTCCAGGGCTACTACTTCTTCCATCACCTGGGTCTCGACCGCAACGCACGTGATCGCTTTAGAGACCACGAATGGTTTCGCGACTGCGCGGCCTTCTGCGAAAAATACGACCAGAACAGTTTCGACCCCGAGTACGAGACACTTCCGCTCGAGAGTTTCGAGCCAGCGGTGCGCAAGCTGTTCGCGGCGCCGAGCAAGTCGATCTACGTCGGAGAGGATGGCGCCGGGCCGCTCGCACCCTGAGAGCACACGCGCTCTGCATGGCCTCGGGTAGCCCGGGTTCGTGGTGATGCGTCCTCGGCCCGGGATCGGGCGCGAGCGTGTACACCGTTCTGCCGGTCCACGCGCGCGAAGCCGCTACGACCTACTATTTTGGCGGGCGGACCATCTACTACATCGAGCACCCCGATGCCGCGGTGGATCTGGTGCAGCATCAGCGGGCGTTGCTCGATTGGACCGCCCGGTACCCGTTGGTCCTGCTCCAGCATGTGAGTCTCCTCTGGGCTGCGATTGCACTGGCGACCGGCATCCCGGGTCTTGCGGTGGTGCACTTCCTGGCGCCCGTGGCCGGGGGCCTGTTGCTGCCCCCGGCATGGCACGCGTTGCTGCTGCGCTTCCTGCCCGCGCCTCGCGCGGCCGTGGCCGGTACCGCCATGATCATCGGTTGTCTCTGCCTCGACGGAGCGATGGCCAACGGCTTCGGTTGGTTCGGCCTGCCGGCTCTTCGCCTCGGCAAGGGGCTGTTGATGATGATCGGCCTTCCGCTCTTCGTCGCGTGGACGAAAGA
>JAJDAP010000003.1 GCA_029261795.1 Deltaproteobacteria bacterium | reverse complement strand
GACCTGGTCGGCGACTTCGACCTGGTCGGCGACTTCGACCTGGTCGGCGACTTCGACCTGGTCGGCGACTTCGACCTGGTCGGCGACTTCGACCTGGTCGGCGACTTCGACCTGGTCGGCGACTTCGACCTGGTCGACGACTTCGACCTGGTCGACGGCCGGGGCCGATTCTTCGGGCCCGGACTCGCTGTCCGCGCCAGGGGTCGCCTTCGCGCGCGCAGAAGCGGACCGCGGTGTCTTGCCCGCAGCTTTCTTGGAAGCCGTCTTCTTGGTGGCCGTCTTCTTCGTGGCGGTCTTGCGGACCACCTTCTTGCGGACGGCCTTCGGCACGTCAGTCTCGGAATCCGTCGCCCCCTCGCTCTCGGGGGAATCAGGGTCCATGGGGCTGGGGCCTCGTGTGCGTTCGGTTGCCAAGCACTCTTCCTGGGGCGTCGCGGAACTCTCGTCCGCGGTCGCATGAGGCAGGAGACCGGTCGCAGCTCGGAACCGTGGAGCCGGCGGTCACCCACCACCTGGTCGCTCGTTGCCTTGTCGGCGTCGCAGAAGGCATCGCTTCGGGTGTGTTGAAGCGACGCGCCCCTAAGTTTTACCCTGATCCCGCGCGGATCTCCAGGGCCTCGTTCCCCCGCGGGGACTCAAGCTTGGCCAGCAGGGTCACGAACCGGCGCAGATTCCGTACCGTTGCCGCCCCTCGTCGGCAGCGTCGGGGGTCGGCAACGACCCGATCCGCTACCGACTTGGTCGGCAACCGACTTGGTCGGCAACCACTGGACCGCCCGTCTGCGGCCGGAAGGAGAAGGAATGAGCAAAGTGATGACGGAGAATCTGACCACCCTGGGCGTGCACCTGAGGAACGACAGGCAGCTCGGCGATCTGGCTGACGTGATCGAGGCGATCGCGCTAGCCACCAAGGCGATCGCGGCCAAGATCCAGCGGGCGCGAATCGACGACGTGATCGGTGCCATCGACAACGTGAACGTCCAGGGCGAGGTGCAACAGAAGCTCGACGTCTTGTCCGACGAACTCGTGCTGCGCTGCCTGCGCGCCTGTCCCTCGGTCGCCGTCTACGCCTCCGAAGAACAGGAGGCGCCTGCCGTGCTGCGCGATCAGAGCCAAGGGGGCGCGTATGCCGTGCTCTCGGATCCGCTGGATGGATCGTCGAACATCGACGTGGCCGTCTCCGTGGGGACGATCTTCAGTGTCCTTCCGAACGACCAGCCGGATGCGTCGACCGCCGACGCCGTGTTGCAGCCGGGCCGCAACCAGGTGGCCGCCGGTTACGTGTTGTACGGCTCCTCGGTGCTGCTCGTGCTCGCGACGAAGCATGGCGTGGACATGTACGTGCTCGATCCGTCGCTCGGAGAGTTCCTACTCGTCGCGACGGGGCTCTCGATGCCGACGGAGAAGAAGATCTACTCGATCAACGAGGCCTACCTGAACGATTTCGATGCTGGCCTTCAGGGCTATCTCGAATATGTCCATGGCAACGGATATGGCGCGCGCTATATCGGCTCGATGGTCGCCGACGTGCACCGCACCTTGCTGAAGGGCGGTGTGTTCATCTATCCCGCCACCACGAAAGCGCCCAAGGGCAAGCTTCGGCTCATGTATGAGGGCAACCCGATGGCCTACGTGATGGAGCAGGCCGGCGGAGCCGGCTCGATCGGCGCCAGCCGCATCCTCGACGTGATGCCCGAACAGCTGCACGAGCGCACGCCGGTGATCGTCGGCTCGACGCTCGAAGTCGAGCAGGTGAGCAAACGAATCGCCTGAATGTCATGCGAGCCCGTTCGTCGTGGCACGGCAACGGGGCGTCCATTTCATAGGAGGGGGAGACCGTGCGACTCGCGAACCTGCAAGGCCGCGCCGTGCTGACCGACGGCGTCGATGGGATCGATCTCGCGCGGTCGAGCGGAGAGCGCTTCTCCTCCGATCCGATGGACGCGTTCGCGGCGTGGGACGAGATCCGTGGTTTCGCGGCGTCTGCGGATCCGGCGAGCGGCGAAGCGCTCGATTTCACCCAGTTGGGGCCCTGTGTGCCGCGACCCTCGGCGGTCTATGCCATCGGGCTGAACTACCGCGATCACGCTGCGGAGGCCGGCCTCGACGTGCCGGCCTCGCCGATGGTGTTCACGAAGTTCCCGAGCTGCCTGGTCGGGCCCCGGGCCGAGGTGCCCCTCTCCGGCGATCGCGTCGACTGGGAAGCCGAACTGGTCGTCGTGATCGGGCGGCTGGCAGATCACGTCGATGAAGCCCGCGCCTTCGAACATGTCGCCGGCTGCTGTGTCGGCCAGGACGTCTCGGACCGACGGGCGCAGTTCAAGGACAAGCCGCCGCAGTTCTCGCTCGGGAAGTCCCGCGCGGCATTCGGCCCGATCGGCCCCTGGCTGACCTCGCTCGATGATGTCGGCGATCCCGACGATCTGGCGATGTACTGCGATGTGGCGGGCGAGCGGATGCAGGACAGCCGCACCAGCGAGATGATCTTCTCCGTCGCCGAGTTGGTGTCCTTCCTCTCGGCGCACTGTGTGTTGCAGCCAGGTGATCTCATCTTCACCGGAACACCGGCCGGCGTCGGGTCGGTGCGCGAGCCGCGGCGCTACCTGACAGCGGGAGAGCTCGTCGAGACCGAGATCGAAGGGCTCGGCCGACTGGAGAACCGCTTCGTCGTCGGGTGACGCGCATCGAGATCGACGACCCCTCGGATCCGAGACTCGCGGACCCCGAGAACGAGTTCCCGTGTGCGATGCTTGGTGCGCATGCGTGTACTGGTGGCAGGTTGTGGCTATGTCGGAGCTCGGCTCGCGGAAGTGAGCGCGGCGGCTGGCGCTACGGTATTCGCGTTGCGTCGCTCGCAAGTGGCGCCGCCGGCGGGTGCCCGGGGGCTCCGAGCAGATCTGACGGATCCTGCCAGTTTGCGCGGGCTCCCGGAGGTGGATGCCGTCGTGTTCGCACCAACCCCGGACGCGCGGGATAGCGCAGGCTATGCGAAGACCTATGTCGACGGTGCGAACAATCTGGCCCGTGAGCTGATCGAGCGCGGCCGCGCTGTTCGCTGGATCCACGTCTCGAGCACTGCGGTGTACGAGTCCGAGGCGGGGGAGTGGGTGGACGAGTCGACCCCGTGTGCGGGCGAGGGTTTCCGGGCCAGGCGATTGTTCGAATCCGAAGCGGTGGCTGCCGCACACGGCCACCGCTCGGTCGCACTCCGGCTGGGTGGGATCTATGGGCCCGGTCGCGCGGGCATCCTCCGGCGGGTCGCTTCCGGGGAGGCGAGGGTTCGGCCGCGATACACCAACCGGATCCATCTCGAAGATGCTGTCCGGGCGATCGCCCACCTCTTGAAGCTCGAGAGTCCGGCGGACTGCTATGTCGGCGTCGATCGGGAGCCGGCACTGGAGGCCACGGTCCTCGATTGGGTGGCCGAGCGCCTCGGCGTCTCGCCGCCAGAGCGGGAGGGCGGGGGCGCGCCGCGCGGAAAACGTTGCCGAAGCGACCGCCTGCTCGCGAGCGGGTTCGAGTTCCGGTTTCCGAGCTTTCGCGAAGGCTATGGCGCGTTGCTGCTGAAGCGATCGAGGCGATCGGCATGAACGAGGTGCGCCGACGCTTCGCGCGAGAGATCGCGGAGAGAAGCGGTGTCGAGAACCCGCGCATCGAGGCCGCGTTCGCGCAGGTGCCGCGCGAGAGCTTTCTCGGGCCCGGGCCGTGGCTGACCCTGCCCGACGAGTCGGGCTACCGATCGACACCGAGCGCGGACCCCGCCCACCTGTACGCCGATGTTGCGGTCGCCATCGATGCTGCCCGGATGCTCAACAATGGGAGTCCGGGAATGCTCGCCCGTTGGATCGACATGCTCGATCTGGCCGAGGGCGACAGCGTCGCACACCTGGGCTGCTCGATCGGCTACTACTCGGCGATTCTCGCGGAAGTCGTGGGTGCCAGCGGCCGGGTGATCGCGGTGGAACTCGACCCGGAATTGCATGCCCGCGCCCGGCGCGCCTTGAAGAGCTGGGGGCAGGTCGAGGTCCGACAGGCAGACGCGATCGAGGAACCCAGGGAACGGGTGGACGCCATCCTCGCCCACGCGGGGGTGACCCACGCGGCGCCGCAGTGGTTGGCTTCGGTCGGTGTTGGCGGCCGGATCGCGATGGCGGTGACTGCGGTTCGTCCTTCGACGCGGATCCGGCGCATCGTTCGGAATCATGCCGGGCGGATTCTGGTGCTGAAACGCGAAGCACTGGGGTGGAGCGCGCGTTTCGGAGAGCGGATCGGAGTTCAAGCAATGCTAGGCGGCCGCGATCGCGTGCTGCAGCGGGTCCTGGCAGATTCCATGTCCGGTGCCGACCCGATGGGTGAATCCGTTCGATCACTGCGCCTGGATGTACATGACCTGGCTTCTTCGTGCTGGGCACACGGGGCCGGCTACTGTCTATCGACATGTCCACCCGGAGAATCCAGATGAGCCGGCGTCTGTCCTCGCTCGTTGCACTCGCTTCGCTTTGCAGTTTCGCGCCAGGCCTCTCGGCGCAGGCCGCGACGCAGGTGTTGATCGACAGCCGCAAGGTCGCCGACCCGGAATTCGAGCGAACCGAGATCTGGGCGGAGGCCGGACGCATGCGCGTCGACGTGGCAGGCGGCAAACACAGCATCATCTACTCGGTCGATCAGGGAATCGTCTGGGCGCTCGACCATGAACGAGGGAGTGTCTTGAAGCTCGACCGAAGCACCGCCTCCGGCGTGGCCAGCGCGCTCGTGGACGTCGAGTCGGGGCTTCGCGCGCGGACCTCCGAGCTTCCGCCGGAAGCGCGGGCGGCGGCCGAGAGCCTGCTCGATTCCACCTTCGGCCCCGAGTCGACCGGGCCAGCGCGGGCATTCGCGGTTCGGAGTACCGATCAGGTTGGCAAGGTCCGAGGGATCGATTGTCGCGTGCGCGAGCTCTGGGTCGACGCGCAACGCGAGGCGCGTTTCTGTGAAGCGACGCTTTCCGCCGCGGCGCTGCCGCCGGATGCGCTGGCGCCGGTGCGAGCCCTGGCCGTGTTCGCGCGCGATATCTCCGGGCTCCTGCCCGATCGACTTCGATCCGATGGCTTGGCGGCACTGGATCTCTTCGATCGCGTCGAGGGCGTGCCCCTCGAGATCGATCTCTACGAGGGAGAGAGCTTGGTCCGCGAGGCCATCGTCCGCGAGGTCAGGCAGGGCGAACCGCCGGCCGGCGCATTCGTGGTCCCCCCGGAGTACAGCAGCGATATCGCGATCCGGGTCCGCGAGCGACTCGGAGGCCCCTGATCGCGAGCCGCGGTGCGCCTCGGATCAATCGAACGGGGTGCGTGCCTCGATCGGGTGCGCGCCGCACTCGCCAGCGTTGATCGTCGCGTACTCCTCGGGTGTCATCGCCGTGCTCCACTGCACGAAACCCGCATAGATTTCGCAGCGCTCCTCGGCGTTCGCCAGCCGCCGATCCGTCGCAACGGCCGCGAGTACTCCCGCTTCGCTTTCCGTCTTGGCAGAAAGCCTCAGGCCCGCGTCTCGTGCGCTGTCGAAGACCATGAACTCGGGGTTCGTGGCGCGCCAGGCGGGCCAATGGGGCAACGCTCCACTCTGGCCGCGGCCCGGATTTCCGCTGGAGGCAAACTCGGCCCAATAGCCCCGCATCTGCTGCGACAGCAACTCCGCGGAAGCGGCGTCTTCGATGAACAGTCGCTGGGCGATCGCCGTGTCGGTGCCACCGAATACGAAGAGGAGTTCGATCGCGTGACCTGCCCCGATCATTCGGGCCAGATCGACGCCTAACAGGCTCGGTTCCTCATCCCAGTCGAAGCGATAGCCGAAGACCCCGGGTGCCTCGTCGGCGATCATCGCGTTGGCCGGTTCATCGGCCCCTGAGGCCTTCCACATCCGCGAGCCGTATTCGGCAACCACGTCGTAGCGTTCGGCATCGTCGAAGCCGATCGGGATCGGTCCGAGCCGGCGGACGTGGGGCGAGGTGAACGCGAGAAAGAGTTTGTGCTCGTCCCGATTGGTTCCCAGGATGGTCGGCACGCGATGGTGTGCGCCGGTCCGTAACGCTTCGAGTGGATCCATGTCGAGCAGCACATGGCCATCTCGAAAGATGAAGGGCGCGAAGTACATCGCCCCGAGAGCGCCCCCGGCCCCCTCGAAGGGTGCGAAGATCTCGTCCGCCGGTTTGGCACGCAGCCATTCGGCGATCTCGCCCGACGTCATGCCCGCCAGCACTTCGTGAGCCTCCTCGCGGGAATCGGCGCGTCCGTCGATCTCGAGCAGGGAGAGGATCACGTCCGTGGCGCTGCCGGGCAGCCCTTTGTCGACGACGGCGTCGCTGGCGTGCTCGGCTTCGGCCATGGTGAAGCTCGTGACGAAGCCACTCTCGGAGATGGCGCGCTGGAAGAGACCCTTGGCTTTCGGCGCGAGCAGGAGCGAGAAGACATTCACGCCGCCCGCCGACTCACCGAAGATCGTGACGCGTTCGGGGTCGCCACCGAAACTCGAGATGTTGTCGCGGGCCCAGCGGAGCGCCTGGATCAGATCGAGGGTGCCGAAGTTTCCCGATGCGTCCTCAGGAGTTGGCGCCGATTCGCGCAGGGACGCGTGGGAAAACCAACCGAAGACGCCGAGCCGATACTGGACCGTGACGACGACGACGCCATTCTCGCGGGCCAGTCGTGAGCCGTCATAGACCTCGGCCGAGCCCATGGTGTTTCCGCCGCCGTGGATGAAGAACATCACCGGCAGCCGGCCGGCGCCGCTCGGCACGGCGTTCGGGGCGACGGCCGGGGCGTAGATGTTCAAGGTCAGGCAATCCTCCGAACCGCTCGGCTCGCCGGATTGATCGAGCTGAGGGCAGGCCGCGCCGTGGCGGAGCGCCTCGCGCGGACCGGACCAGGCCGCAGCCGGCTGCGGCGCTCGCCAGCGGAGCGGTCCTTCCGGCGGCGCGGCGAAGGGAATCCCTCGCCAGACATGGACGCCGTCCTCCACCGACCCGATCAGCTCGCCGCCGGCCACCTGCCGGCGCGACAGCGGATCCGCGAGCGGGGCAGGGTCGCTTCCGCAGGAGAGGAGTACGAAGCTCAGGGAAACGAGCGCGAGGCTGACCGGGGTTCGTCGGGACATGACCCGGGGCTTAGCACCCGGGTGCGAACGGGTCTCCTACGCCTAGAATCCGGTGATGAGCGAATCTCGATGAACACCCGCAACGCGCTGCTGTTCCTGATCGTCCTGCTGGCCTGTGTCGGCTGCGATCAGGTCAGCAAGTCGCTGGCGCGCGAGCAGCTCGCGGGCCTGCCGCCGATTTCCTATGCCGCCGACACGGTTCGCTTCGAGCTGGTCGGGAACCCGGGCGGCTTCCTCAGCCTCGGCGACTCGCTTCCGGCCGGCGTTCGCACCCTGTTCTTCGTCTTCACCGTGCCCGTGATCCTGCTCGTGCTCTGCGTCAGTCTCGTCCGCTCCGGGCTGCGCGGCCGATCCGCCGCCATCGCCCTGGCCCTCCTGGTCGGCGGAGGCCTCGGGAACTGGATCGATCGCGTCATCTACGGTGGCGTCGTGACGGACTTCGTCCGCCTCGGTGTCGGCCCGATCCACACCGGCATCTTCAACGTCGCCGACGTGGCCGTGATGGCCGGCGCCGCCATCCTGATGTGGATGATGTGGCGAACCCCGCGCGAACCCGAGCGTGTCGGCGTTGTGGACTAGCAGGTAGACGACGGCTCGCTGCTAGTCGCCGGTGACGAGGCCCTCGAAGCGGGCCTTTTCCCCTGCTTTCATGAAGGCGTCGCGGGGCGAGATGCGCTTCTTTTCGACGAGCTCGAACAGGGCGTCGTCCATGCCTTGCATCCCCTCGCTCTTGCCGGCCTGGATGATCGAGCTGATCATGCGGGTGTTGCCCTCGCGGATGACGTTGGGAAGCCCGGAAGTACGCAGCAGGATTTCGTTGACGGCGACGCGGCCCTTGCCATCGGCGGTTGGCAGCAGCAGTTGGGCCACGATCGCCGAAACGGACTCCGAGAGGCTGATTCGGACCTGCGGCTGCTCGCTCGCCGGAAACGCGTCGATGATGCGGTCGATCGTCTTTGCGGCGCTGTTCGTGTGCAGCGTGCCAAAGACGAGCATTCCCATCTCGGCGGCCGTGATCGCCATGCCGATGGTCTCGCGGTCACGCATTTCGCCGACCAGCACGACGTCGGCATCCTGGCGAGCGGCGGCCCGAAGCGCCGGTGCGAACCCCTTCGAGTGTACGCCGACCTCCCGATGCGAGAGCACGGACATCTTGTTGCGGTGTACGAACTCGACGGGGTCCTCGATCGTCACGATGTGTTTCGAGGTTTCGGTATTGATCTTGTTGATGATCGCGGCCAGCGTGGTCGACTTGCCCGAGCCGGTCGGACCGGTCACGACGACGAGGCCCGAGTTCAGGTTGGCAAGACTCGAGATCGCCTCGGGAAGCTTCAGATCCTCGACCGAGTGGATCTCTTCGGGGATGATCCGGAATACGGCTCCAGGGCCGTTTTCCTGGCGGAAGTAGTTGGCACGAAATCGCGCCACGCCTTCCAGTCCGTAGGCGAAGTCGAGATCGTTGTCTTCCTCGAAGTCGGTCCAGTTGCGAGCCGAGGCAATCGGCTCCAGCAGCGCCGAAAGTTCGTCCGCCTTGAGGACGCCACGCCCTTCGAGCGCTTCGAGTTCTCCATGAACGCGGATGCGCGGTTCGAGGCCGGAGGAGAGGTGGAGGTCAGAGCCTCCCTTTTCCTTCAGGGTGCGAAGGAGGGCGTCGATTTCGGCCATGACTAACCTCGAATCCGGGTCGGATCGTCACAGTGGAGGAGGGCGGCCTCCTTCGTGATCGTCCCGTCGGCGATGAGCTGGTTCAGACTCTCGTCGAGCAGACACATGCCGTGGGAAGCGCCGGTCTGGAGAATCGAGAAGATCTGGAAGGTCTTGTTCTCGCGGATCAGGTTGCCGATCGCCATGTTGTTGACGAGGACTTCGAGCGCGGGCACACGGCGGCTTCCATCGGCCGTCGGCACCAGGCGCTGGGAAATCACGGCGCGTAGAGACTCCGACACCATGTTGCGGATCTGCTCCTGCTGATCCGCCGGGAAGACGCCGATGATCCGGTTCAGGGTGCGGATGGCGCTATTCGTGTGCAGCGTGCCGAGCACGAGGTGTCCGGTCTCGGCCGCGGTAAGAGCGAGCGAAATCGTCTCCAGGTCGCGCAACTCGCCAATCACGATGACGTCGGGATCTTCTCTCAGTGCACCGCGCAGCGCGCGGGCGAAGGATTCCGTGTGCGGCCCCACGTTGCGCTGGTTGACGAGGCAACGCTTCGAGGGATGCAGGTACTCGATCGGATCCTCGACCGTGAGGATGTGTTCGCGCCGTTCCTCGTTGATGAGATCGACCATGGCCGCCATCGTCGACGACTTGCCGCAGTTCGCAGGACCGGTGACGAGCACCAGGCCCTGATGGAAGTTCGTGAACTTGGCCAGCGAGTTCGGCAACCCCAACTCGTTGAGGCTCGGCACTTCGCCAGGAATCGAGCGGAACACGCCGTCGATCCCGTGCTGCTGCCGGAATACGTTGGTGCGGAAGCGGCCCAGCCCCGGGACGCTGTAGGCGAAGTCGAGCTCCCCGTGCTCGTCGAACTGGGCCATCTGCACGGGGTCGAGCGCGGAACGCACCATCCGCTCGCTGACCTCGGGCGCCACGGGCTGGTCGTCCACGGCTTCGAAACGGCCATTCAAGCGCAGGCGCATCGGGCTGCCCGCGTGGATGTGAATGTCACTCGCGCCTTTCTCGAACCCGTTTCGCAGAACCGCAACCAGATCGTCGGCAGTTCCAGAGGGCCCAGCGCTGACACCCGCGCTCGCTTGCGGCGCTGCAGCGGGGGAAGGAACCGGGTCCGAATCCGCTGAGAGGTCGATGGCGTCCGGCTCCATCGCAGCCATCGGTTGGCCCGTCGACTCCCCGAGTTCGGGCACCGGTTCGGCATCCGCACTCAGCTCGAGGCCCGGAGGCTCGTCGCTCGGCGGCTGCGATTCGGCAACGGGCGGCTCCTGCTCGTCGTCACCGAACAGGGACCCGCTCTCCGGAGGAGTGGGGGCCGGTTTCGCCACCGGCACCGCGGGCGGCGTCGGCGGCGGCTTGGCCTGGGCGGGAGCGGGCTTGGCCGCCGGCGGAACCTCCGGCTGGGCGTCGGCTTGCTGAATCGCCTGCTTGGCCCTGGCGCGCGCCACGACCTGTTGGCGGGCGCGAAGCACTTCCTGAAGCTGACTCTCGTTCAGGTGGCCCAGCTCGATCAGGATCGCTCCGAGGTTCTTCGATCCCCCGGATTTGCCTTGTAGGCGGGTCGCCTCACTCAGCTGCTCCATCGTGATCAGTTTGAGATGGAGCGCGATGCGCCCCAACAACGGTACCGGCGGTGCCTGGCTCATGGTCCGCTCGTATCGGTCGAAACGGCGCCTCGCCTGAGGTACTCGGCCAAGAAAAAGCGAGCATTCGCGCTTCGATGCCGGCCAGGCTGCCGCTGGCTGCCCGAGCTCGGCCGGCGGGCCGACTGGCGCTCAGCAACCCGCGTTCTAGATTCCCCGACCCATGATCTTCGAGACCGACGACCTTCGCATCCAAGACCTCCGTCCGCTGCTCCCGCCCGCCATCCTGATGGAGGAGTTGCCAATCGGCGAGAAGCGATCCGAAGTGGTCGCCCAGGGCCGCGCCGCAACGGCACGGGTGCTCCATGGAGAGGACGATCGCTTGTTGGTGGTGGCGGGCCCCTGCTCCATCCACGACCCGGCGGCCGCGCTCGAATATGCCGATCGGCTGGCCGATCTCGCAGCCCGCACCAGTGACGACCTGTTGATCGTGATGCGCGCCTACTTCGAGAAGCCGCGCACCACGGTCGGTTGGAAGGGCCTCATCAACGATCCCAGCATCGACGAGAGCTTCTCGATCAACGAGGGCCTGCGAATCGGCCGTCAGTTCCTGTTGGATGTGACGGACCGCGGGCTACCGGTGGGATGTGAGTTCCTCGATCCGATCTCTCCGCAGTTCCTGGCGGATCTGGTCTCGTGGGGTGCGATCGGCGCTCGCACGACCGAGAGTCAGGTCCACCGCGAGCTGGCATCGGGGTTGTCGATGCCCGTCGGTTTCAAGAACGCCACCGATGGCAACGTCCAGGTCGCGATCGATGCGATCGGTGCCGCGAAGGGTCAGCACCGCTTTCTCTCGGTCACGAAGCAAGGGGTCGCCGCGATCGTGGCGACCACGGGAAACCCCGATACCCACGTCATCCTGCGCGGCGGTAGCTCGGGGCCCAATTTCGACGCGGCATCGATTCTCGCTGTCGGCGATTCACTCGACGCGGCCAAGCTGGCTCGCAGGATCATGATCGACTGCTCCCATGCCAACAGCGGCAAGGATCACGAGAAGCAGCCGGCCGTTGCCGACGCGGTTGCGGCGCAACTGGCGGCCGGCGACCGGGCCATCTTCGGCGTGATGCTCGAGAGCTTCCTCGAGGATGGCAATCAGGGCTGGTCCGCGGATGCCGTGCGCGGAAAATCCATCACGGACAAGTGCATGGGCTGGGAACGCTCGGTGCCCGTCTTCGAGGCACTGGCCAAGGCCGTTCGCGCGCGGCGGGACGCCTAGCTTCCAGCGCTGGTCCGTGGCTCTTCTTCGGTCGGGCCCGGCTCGGCAACTTGCTCGGGGTCCCCAGCCGTGCTGGCTGCGGCTTCGGCGTTCTTTTGCTGGAGTCGGCTCAGCAGTTCCGTGGCCCCCCCCTGCTGCAGGACGTCGGCGAACTGCGAACGGAAGTTCGAGACCAGACTGATGCCCTCGATCACGACGTCGATGATGCGCCAGCGCTCCTCGCGATTGCGGACGCGATAGTCGATCTCCACCCCGTCGGCGCTGCCGCCCTTGATCCTGGTGAGGACCGTGACGTCGCCGCGCTGCTCGAGGCGTTCGCCGGCCATCTCGATGGCTTCCTGGTTGTAGCGGGTGATGCGACTGCCGTAACTGGTGGCCAGGTAGGTGCGGAAGGCTTCGACGAACTCGGCCTTCTGGGCGTCGGAGAATTTCCGCCAGTCTCGCTTCAACACCAGCTTGGACATCGTCTCGAAATCGAAGCGCTCGAGCGCGACGGCTTCGATCTTGCCCCGCTTCTCATCGTAGGAAAGCGCATCGTCGCCGAGGACGGCGAGAACCGCAGCGACGGTCGCGTCGATGGTCTGGCGCGCGTCGGAAGTCGGCTCGGCGTTCGCGGCCGCCGGTACCAGCAGCATGAAGAGCAGGAAGAAGTGCAGGGGAACGCGCATGATGGGGGTCCTATAGATCGTCAGTGTCGTAGAGGTCATCGTCGGTGGCCACCGCACCCTCGCCGACGTTCTTGGCGCGGTTCTGCAGGTAGGCGTCGCGAATGAAGACATAGTAGTTGATCGCCGAAGCCCGGTTGTCGGCGACTTCCTCCAGGGCGCCGGCTCGCAGGTTGGTGATGCTGAGCGCGGTCGCGCCCGCCGTGATCACGCCCTCGTCTACCCAGAAAGCAGGATTGGCAGCGTAGTCGAGCGGCAAGGCCACGGTGTCCCGGACCGTCGAGGGGCCGAGCACGGGCAGGACCAGATAGGGTCCAGGCGCGACGCCCCAGCGACCGAGGGTCTGCCCGAAGTCCTCGGGGTCATGTCCCATGCCGAAGCGGCTTGCCACATCGATGAGACCGGCAATGCCTACCGTTGTATTCACTGCGAAACGGCCGGTGTGCTTGGCTGCGGGGCCGAGGTCGCCCTGGAGCAGATCGTTCAGCACTGTGCGGGGAACCAGCAGGTTGCCGAAGAAATTCTCGACACCGTCCTGCAGCAGTTCTGGCACCACGAAGTCGTAGCCCGTGGCGATCGGCTCGAGGAAATACCGGTCGAGGCCTTCGTTGAACGCGTGGGTGCCCTCGTTCAGGCCTCGCCACGGATCCTCGGTTTCGTCGGCACTCGCGGGCAACGCCAGCACGAGCGCGAACAGGACGCCCCAGATCCAGAAGTTGCGGACCACCATCACTCTCCCCCCAGATCAGCGCCATGGACCAGGCTGCCCACGAGCTTCTCGATGTTCAGTGCATTCTCCGTGAAACTCAAGGCATCGCCCGATTTCAGCAGCTCGTCTTCGGCTCCGGGTTCGAGCGCGACGAACTGGTCGCCGAGCAAACCCGCCGAGCGAATCGCCGCCGAGGTATCGATGGGTAGCTCGATTCCCGGATCCACATCGAAGACCACGAGGGCATCCAGGTCGGCTGAGAGCTCGATTCTCTTGACCTGCCCGATCCGCACGCCCGAGATCGTGACCGGCGACCGTTCGCTCAGCCCGCCGATCTCGGTGAAGTTGGCGACCAGCTCCATGCCGGTCTCGCCGCCGTAGGAAGCACCGCCCAATTGGATGGCCAGGTATCCGACGGCGGAAAGGCCGGCGAGGACGAAGAGCCCCACGATGAAGTCTCGTAGCGGTGTGCTTTGCATCAGGTCTCCGGGGTTGGATGCTCCGAAGCGGGAGCAGGTACACGAATGGGAGGAGCCTAGAAGCCCCAGATCGCGGTTACGACGAAATCTGCCAGCAGGATCCAGATGGAAGCCGTCACCACCGTCGAGGTCGTGGCGCGCCCGACATCGGCGGCTGAGCGGCCGCTGGTGAAGCCGCGGTAGGTGGCCACCAATGCGATGATCGCGGCGAATACCACGTCCTTGAGCAGGCTGCCGAGCACGTCGGTTTCGAATACCACGTTGGTCTCGAGGCCGGACAGGAACACGCCCGAGTCCATGCCACGCAGTTCGACCGCCACGCCCCAGGCGCCCCCGATCGCGAAGGTGATGAACAGGCAGCCGAGCAGGGGAACGGCCAACAACATCGCCAACGCCTTCGGGCCCACCACGTAGTCGATCGGGTCCATCGCCAGTGTCTTCATGCCGTCGAGTTGTTCGGTGGCGTTCATCACGCCGATCTCGGCGGCCATCGCAGAACCGGCGCGGCCCGTCACGAGCAGACCCGTGAGCACCGGGCCGAGTTCGCGAATCAAGGTGAGGCCGACCACTTGTCCAAGGCTCGCTTCTGCCCCGAAGTTCGCGAGAACGATGTGGAGTTGAAGCCCGAGGACCGCCCCTACGACCACGGCCGAGGCGCAGATGATCGGCAGCGACAACACACCCACGTCATAGATTTCGTAGACGAGGCGACGGAGGCGGTAGGGTGGGCGCAACAGCGCGCCGACGATACGGGTACCGAACCCCGCGATACGCCCCAGCTCGAGAACGAGCGTCTGTGAGGCCGCTCCGAGGCTCTCGATCGAATTGCGCATGTCAGCCCCGCCCTACGCTTCGGGCCGCGCAACGAAGGTGGCGTCCTCGACCTGGAAGACCCCTTCGTCCACGTGCTCCGCAGACATGAGTTGGTGCCCGTGGCAGCGGGCTGCCTGTAGTACGTCGCGGAGGACCGGTCGGAGTCGTTCGAGGCTTTCGGCGCGGGCCACGATCACCAGGCGCTCGACCTCGCGGCCAACCGAAACCTCGGCGTCGGCCTTCGCCTTGTTGATGGCCGCCAGGGCCGCAATGGCGGTATCGAACGAACTCGGCTCGGCAGGAGCAGCGACCTCGGAGAACTCGTTCGCCGTAGGCCAGCTCGCTGCGTGGATGAACGGGCTCCCGGTCTCGGCGGCGAAGATCCAGGACCAGATCTCCTCGCTCACGTAGGGCAAGAACGGAGCGAACAGTCGCAGCAGCGTCTTCAGGCCGAAGCGCAGCGTCGTCACGGCCGAGGCCTGGCCGGCGGTGTCGGCTTCGTCCCGGGCGCGCGTCTTGGCGAGTTCCAGGTAGGTGTCGGTGAAACGTGTCCAGAAGAATTGCTCGGTCTCCTGCATCGCGCGGGCGAAGTCGAAGGCTTCGAAATCTTGCGTGGTGCGCAGGACGAGCTGTTCGAGATCGGCCAGGAAGGCGCGATCGAGTTCGTTCGTCACGGGCCCCGGGCTGCCTTCCTGGGAGAGCACGAACTTGCTGGCGTTCCAGAGTTTCGTGATCAGGCGCTTGCCGACCTTGAAGACGCTTTCATCGAGGGCCGTGTCGGCACCGAGCCGCGCGTTCGCCGCCCAGTAACGCACGGCGTCGGCCGAGAATTGCTCGATCAAGGGCAGCGGCGTCACCACGTTGCCTTGGCTCTTCGACATCTTCTTGCGGTCGGGGTCGAGGATCCAGCCGGAGATCGTGACGTGATGCCACGGCACCTTGTCCTCGTGGAGCATCGCTTTTGCGATCGTGTAGAACGCCCAGGTTCGGATGATCTCGTGGCTCTGGGGTCGCACGTCGGCGGGGAACAGCTTCCGGTGCCGCTCGGGATCGAGCACCCAGCCACTTCCGATCTGCGGCGTCAGCGAACTCGTGAACCAGGTGTCGAAGATGTCTGCCTCGCCGGAGAATCCGTGGGGTGCGCCGCGCTGGCTTTCTTCGTAGCCACCAGGCAGATCCGTCATCGGGTCGACGGGCATCTGTTCGGGCGTTGCCACGATCGGGTTGTCGTAGTCAGGTAGCGCCTGGGCGTCGAGCGGATACCAGACCGGAATCGGCACCCCGAAATAGCGTTGGCGGCTGATGCACCAATCGAGCGAGAGGTTCTCGGTCCAGTCCCGGAAGCGATGCTGCATGTGGGGCGGGTGCCAGGCGATCTGGCTGCCCTTCTCGAGCAGCGCCGCCTTCTTGTCGAGCAGCCGGATGAACCACTGGCGACTCGGCAGGATCTCGAGGGGGTTGTCGCCCTTTTCGTAGAACTTGACGGCATGCTCGATGGGGCGGGGCTCCGCCTGGAGCGGTGCGCCGGTGCCCGTCGCCGACCCGGTCGTTTCCCGGAGCAACTCGACGATGCGCTTGCGCGCCTGGGGCACTCGCTTGCCCTCGATCTCGCTGTACGAGGCATTCGCCTTGTCCGGTTCCAGGCTGTCGAAGTCGTCCTCGCCGAAGCGAATCGGCAATAGCCGCCCATCCTTGCCGAGTACCTGGCGCAGCACGAGCGACTGTTCCCGCCACCATTCGACGTCGGTCTGGTCGCCGAAGGTACAGACCATCAGGATGCCGGTGCCCTTTTCGGGGTCGGCCTTCTCGCTTGGGAAGATCGGGACTGGGGCGTGGAAGAGCGGCGTCACGGCACGCTTGCCGAATAGCGGCTTGAAGCGTTCGTCGTCCGGGTGCGCGGTAACGCCAACGCAGGCGGGTAGCAGCTCCGGTCGCGTGGTCGAGATGGTGAAGGCCTGGTCGGTGCCTTCCACCGCGAATTCGATGTCGTGGAACGCGCCGGGCAACTCCCTGTCTTCGATGTCCGCCTGGGCCAATGCCATTTGATAGTCGACGTCCCACATGAACGGGGCTTCGACAGTGTAGGCGTGTCCCTTTTCGTGCAGATCCAGGAACGAGCGCTGGGCGAGCGTGCGACAGCGATCGTCGACGGTGGCGTACTCGGTGCGTCGGTCGACGGAGAGGCCCACGCGTTGGAACAACTCGAGAAACGCCTTCTCGTCTTCCTCGGTCACGCGCGCGCAGAGGTCGAGGAAGTTCCGGCGCGAGATCACCAGGGGCGGCTTCTTGCGAGCCTTGGCGTTGGCCGGCTCGACCGCGAGCTCCGGATCATGGGGCAGGGTGGGATCGCAACGGACGTGGAAGAGATTCTGGATCCGACGCTCGGTGGGCACGCCGTTGTCGTCCCAACCGAGCGGATAGAAGATGTTCCGCCCCGCCATGCGCTGATAGCGAACCAACATGTCGGTGTGCGCGTACGAGAAGACGTGGCCGATGTGGAGCGAACCGGAAGCGGTCGGCGGCGGCGTATCGACCACGAAGGTCTCCGAGCGCGGGCGCTCGGAATCCCACTGGTAGATGCCGGCCTTCTGCCAGGTCTCGTGCCAACGGACTTCGCCCGCGGCGGCATCGAAGTGCCGCGGGAGCGATTTGGGATCCACCGTCTCGAACGGTGCGGTTGGCTTTCTGGAAGACTCGGACCGGGACATGGGCTCCACCGTGGCATTGCGATTCAGGCCTTGGCAACGGGCCCTTCAGGCGCCCGAGATCCGGTGGAACCTAGCGACGCGAAAGCGAAAATGCCGCTGCTTGGCCGCTGGCAAGTGCCTTCGTGGCGGTTCCCAACAAGGCGGAACCCTGATCTACGACGCTGGTTCTCCAGGCGGGGTCTTTCGGGCAGAACACCTCGACCAGTTCTTCCTGGATCGCGCGTCCCTGATCCGAGTCCAGTTCACCCTTGTGATGCAGCCAATTGTCGGCACGCATCGCCCAGAAAACGCGACCCGAATCGTGGGTGCCGAACTCGGCGGTCAGCGGTGTGAGGGCTCGATCCGGCAGGGCGCGCTCGAGCCCGCGTTCGATGACGCCGCTGAGCGGCACCGAGACCGAGTCGCCGGCCAGGGTGCTGCGTGCCTGATCCCCGAACCAGGCACGACCGCGGCGGAAGGCGGCGTGGTCGGGCGCATACTCGCTGATCAGCTCGAGCTGGCCTGGCGGGCCGAGGCCCGTGTGCAGGTCGAGCCAGAGCACATTCGCCGCGCCCCGGGTCTGCTCTGCGGCGATCCGGGTCAACGCGCTTGGCGATTCTTCCAGCCGGGTGCCGCCGAACTGGACACCGTCGGGCCAGCGGTACTGGGCCCGGGTGAACGCCTCCTGCATGCGCTCGCGGCCATGTGTCCGGGCGAATGCGCGAATCCGTTCGCTGCACGCCTCTTCGGTTTCGGGCTCCAGATCTTCCGGATTGATCACGTCGTGAAGTTCCTCGTAGCCCGGGTTCGGCTCGTGGCCGTCCGGGTGCGCGACGAAGTTCCGATTCAGGTCGACGTTGGATTCGTTCACGCGTCGCAGGTTTGCGAAGCCGTGGGGGTTGATCGCGTGAACCAGCAAGACGCCGACGTGGCTTGGCCAACGCGGGGCATCGAAGTCGTGAGTCAGGAAGCGATGTTGGATGGCGCTGCCAGCGAAGCCTTCGACACCGTGGATGCCCGAACTCACCGCGAGCACGGCTTCCGGATTCGCGGCACCGTAGTAGGCGCAGTCGAGGCTCAGTTCGCTGCCATCCGTGGCGCGGACTGCGAGCGCGTGGCCGGACTGCTGGAAGCCCACTGCCTTGGCGGCCTGGCGGAACGCTTCACGCGCGGCGCTGTAGTCGGCCGGGAAGTGGATCGTTTCGTCCGAGGCCATGGCGCCATCATAGAGCGCGGCGGGGCGCCCGCCGACGGGTGGCTACACTTTCGCGATGTCCATCACAGCAAACGAAGTCGTCGGCCCGGTTCGCATCGAGGTCGAGCATCGCATGCCGGGTGCCGACGGAGGCCCGACCCTGCGCGTCCTCGAAGAGGCGACCGGAGCCGAGCGATTGCGGTTCGACTGCTTCGTGCGCGGAGCGCATTGGCACGCGGATCCGGCCGGTCGCGACGAACAGTTCCCGATTCCGCTGGGGCTCGACTCGATCGACTGGACGCTGGCCGAGCTGCGCAGCAATGCGGCCGGATTGCTGGCTCTCGGGAACGTCTCTGGCGTCGACGTCGCCGGGTTCGTTGCGGCGCTTGATCGCCTCGAGCCGGCGTTGCGCAACGGTCCTCCTCGATTCGATCGATTGAGCGAAGCCGTGCTTCGTCAGCGCACCGGCGAGAAGTGGCAGCAGTACCCCGATGACGTGCTCCCGCTATGGGTGGCAGATATGGATTTCGAGGTGGCGGATCCGATCCGACGTCGGCTCGCCCATGCCCTCTCGATCGGAGATCTCGGTTACCCGTGGCATCCGCAGCCGACGGCGCTGCCGGCGTTGTTCGCCGATCGCATGCAGCGCCTCTACGGCTGGGAGATCGACCCGCGCAAGATCGAGCTGCTCACCGAAGTGGTCCAGGGCATGTACGTGGCGGTACGTCAGTTCACCGAGCCCGGCGACGGCGTCATCGTCCAGCGGCCGATCTACCCGCCCTTCGTCAGCACGGTCGAAAAGTTGGGTCGCCGGCTCGAGGACAACGCGCTGCGCGAGGCAGAGGTTTCCTACCAGCTCGATCTCGAGCTGCTCCGGGAACAGGCGCAGCGCTCGAAGCTGCTGCTGTTCTGCAACCCGCACAATCCGACCGGGCGGGTGCTGCGCCGAGCGGAACTCGAGGCCATCGCCGAAATCGCCATCGAGCACGATCTACTGGTGGTGTCGGACGAGATCCATCAAGAGCTGGTGTACGAGGGCGCTCGCCACATTCCGATCGCATCGCTCTCGCCGGAGATGGCGAAGCGGACCATTACGCTGACCTCGGCGTCGAAGGCGTTCAACATCGCCGGCCTGCGATTGGCCGTGGCCGTGTTCGGCAGCGCCGAAGTTCGAAAGCGCTTCCTCGGGTTCCCGCGCCATCTGCGGGGCGGAATGAACACCCTGGGAGTCATGGCCAGCGAGGCGGCCTGGCGGCATTCGGATCCGTGGCTCGCCGAAGTACGCGCCTATCTTCAAGCGAACCGCGACTTCGTCGCCGAGTTCGTACGCAGTGAAATGCCCGGCGTGCGGCAAACGCCCCCGGAGGCGACCTACCTCGCCTGGATGGATTGTCGCGAGCTCGAGCTGCCCGCCTCACCGGGGCGGTTCTTTCTCGAGCATGCCCGGGTCGGGCTGAGTGATGGACCTTCCTTCGGTCCCCAGGGCGAGGGCTTCGTGCGTCTGAACTTCTCGACCTCGCGGCCGATTCTCGAACAAGCGCTCGGGCGGATGGCCAAGGCGCTGCGCTCGCGATGAGCGGCGGAGTAGATTGGGACGCTCCGGCGGATCCGAGCGCAGGGTTGTTCGGTTTCGATACGCCCCCGGAAGAAGCCGCTCTCGTAATCCTGGGCGTGCCCTGGGAGCCGACGGTTTCCTATGGCCGCGGCGCTGCGGAGACGCCGGCAAGAATCGTCGCGGCCTCCCACCAGCTGGATTTGTACGACGCACGACTCGGTCGAAACGTCGGGCCCGAGGTGGCCCTGGCGCCGTTGCGCGAAGATTGGCTCGCGCTGAACCAGGGCGCGTGCCTCGCCGCGAGCCAGGGAGATACCACCGCGGTGAACGAGGCCAGCGCTCGGCTCAACGCGTCGCTCGCTGAAGATGCGGCCATTCATCTCGCTGCTGGCCGAGGTGTCGGCGTGTTAGGCGGCGATCACTCAGCGCCCTTCGGAGCGATCCAGGCACTTGCCGCCGCGCAGGGCCCGTTCGGGATCCTCCAGTTCGACGCCCATCACGACCTGCGAAGCGCCTACGAGGGCTACCAAGATTCCCACGCCTCGATCATGCACAACGTGCTCGAGCGGGTTCCCGAGGTCTCGGTGCTCGTACCCGTTGGCGTCCGGGACTACTCGATCAATGAACGCGAGCGCGCGGCCAAGGATGACCGGATACACACCTTCTACGACCGGGAGATCAAGCGCGCGACGTTCGCCGGGAGGAACTGGGACGACCAGTGCGCCGAGATCGTCGCCGCACTCCCCGAGCGGGTCTACGTCTCCTTCGATGTCGACGGTCTCGATCCACGTTTCTGCCCGCGCACGGGGACGCCGGTGCCCGGCGGCCTCGATTTCGCTCAATCGCTCCAACTATTGGAGTTCGTGGTCGCCAGTGGTCGGCGCATCCTGGGCTTCGATCTCTGTGAGGTTGTGGCTGGCCCGGCGGACGAGGGTTGGGATCTCGACGTCGGCGCGCGCTTGCTGCATGCCCTCGCGGGTCTCTGCTCGACGCCGGCCTGACGGGCGGGTTGCCTGGCGCCGACCCAGAAGCCACCTTCGCTCGGCCGATGACTGAAACGCCCGCAAAGCTGTCGCCTCGTCTGTTCGGCGTGCTCGCTCTGGTGTACGCGGCGCTCGCGCTGCTGAGCCATCAGCCGGCGCTCGAGGCTGGCTTCGTTGCCGACGACACGCTCGTGGTCGGATTCAACCCCTACATCCAGGAACTGTCGGTCGGCAATCTGGTCGCGGTCTTCGATCCCACCGGCCCCGCGGTTCTCTACTCGCTGAACTACGCGCCGGTCCACATGGTGTTTCACGCGCTCGAACGCGCGGCATTCGGCGACGCGATGCTGGGCTACCACCTGGTCAATCTCGCCCTGCACGTCGTCGCAACGCTCTTGCTGGTGATGTTATGGGTGCGCAGCCGGCTACCGATTCCGATCGCGGCGGCCGCCGGCGCTGTGTTCGCCGCGCACCCGGCGAACGCGGAAGCCGTCGTCATGATCTTCCAAGCGAAGACGCTGTTGTCGACGGCCCTGGCGCTCAGCGCGCTGCTCGTGTTCTGGCGACGTCCGGGGCTCTCGCTCGCGTTGTTCTCGGCGGCCCTGTTGACCAAGATCGCGGCCGCGTTCGCGCTGCCGATGTTGGCGGTGTGGTTCTGGGTTCGCCGCGCTGACACGCAGCGCCGTGTGCCGCACCCGGGTTGGGTGGCCGCCTGGGTCGTGGTGCTGGGTCTCGTCGCAATCCCCGAATACGCCGCCTTCTCCCGCATCGGTCAGCACTCGGTCCCGCTCGGCGAGGGCCTGCAGCGTGCCCAGACGATCGTGGCGATCGCGGGTCGCTATCTCGTGATGGCCGCCACGGGAACCGGCGTCTCGGCCTCGCACTCGCCTGACGCCGTAGACACGTGGCTCGATCCCTGGTGGTGGGTCGGGCTCTCCTCTCTGGCACTGCTCGGCTGGCGAATGGTCATAACGCTGATCCGTCGCCAGGAAGAAGCAGTCTGGTGGATCGCGGCCGCCGCCGCGTTCGCGCCGGTCTCCCAGGTGTTTCCATTCCAGTACCCGATGGCCGACCGCTACCTCTACACGGTGCTACCGGGCCTGATCGGCGGCAGTCTCCTGGCAGCAACCGCGGCCGCGCCCGCGCTTCGGTCCCGCCTGGGCGCCGCCCCGGGCGCTCGGTTGAAGTTCCTTCCGGTGGGCGCGCTGGCGGCGCTGGCGCTGTTGTTCGCGGGTTTCAGCCACGGTCGAAGCCCGGTCTTCCTGGGCGACGAAGCGCTCATGCAGGAGTCGGCCCGGAACTATCCGAACGGAATCAATGCCTGGGTCATCGCGTTTGCCGATGGGGCCAATTCCGGAAACCTTCAACGGGTGCGAGAGGCCCTGAGAGCCCTCGAGGCGCATGGCTTCTACTCCTTCAAGTTCTTCCATCAGAGCCTGTCCGGCCCGCCGGCACGGGATCCGGAGAGCCGGGCGATCGTCACCCGGATGGCCCAACACTATGTAGACCGCTACGAGGCGATGGATTCGCTCCACCAGCTCGAACTTCGGATGTTAGGCGATGCCTACCTCGTCACCGGCCGCCCAGCGGATGCGAAGGCCAGCGCCGAGCAGGCGCTCGAATTGGGCGGTCCCCACGACGACGAGGCTCGCGAGGTCCTCCGCGAAGCCAGGCTCGCAATTCACCGCCAGCGTGCCGTCGGAAAATCAGCAGGCTCGCGCTAGGCGAAGCTAGGCCAAGAAGGTTCACCGCGGGCAGGCACGATTGGTGCTGCCTGGTGCCGTTCGAGTGTCCCTGGGTGCAGCTTCATGCAGTCTACCGGTTCGCCGATACGGGCCTCGATGAAGCGCGAGAACGAGAACGAGAGCGGGTACGCGGCTACCAGGAACGCTTCAGAGTCCCTTCAGAGCCGCTCTAGCGCGGATTCGAGCGCCCGGCCGAGACGTGATCCATCGCA
Source organism: Deltaproteobacteria bacterium (assembly GCA_029261795.1). Classification (GTDB taxonomy): domain Bacteria; phylum Myxococcota_A; class UBA9160; order UBA9160; family UBA6930; genus JAJDAP01. The sequence continues at coordinate 45,947 of JAJDAP010000003.1, read as the reverse complement.
CACTCCAGCGGCTGCCCCGCTCCGATTCCAGGGGCAGATGGGCACCCCGATGGAATCGACCAGCTTCGAGGCGGCCGGCCATGCGCAAGCCGTCGGGAGTCGTGCGCGTCGCCGAAACGAGCTGTACGCCACCCCGAGAAGAGACCGCTCGCTCCGCTTCGTCGTCGCAGCCTGCACTGCGGCGCTGGCAGCCGGCTGGTTCGTGCGCGAGGAATTCTGGATTCGTGCCGAGGAAGGCGTTGGCTATGCCCTCGGCATCGTCGGGCTCTCGTGCATGGTCGTGCTGCTCTCCTACTCGGTCCGCAAGCGCGCGCTCTTCCTGCATGGTTGGGCGCCGATCCGCTGGTGGTTCCAGACGCACATGGCGCTCGGGCTGATCGGACCCAGTGCCATCTTGTTGCACGCGAACTTCGAGCTGGGCTCCCTGAACGCGCGGATCGCCCTCTCAAGCATGGCGCTCGTGGTCGCCAGCGGCATCGTCGGCCGGGTGCTCTACGCGCGGGTCCATCGAGGATTGTTCGGCCGGAGACGAGAGTTCGAACCGCTCCTCCGCGAAGCGCGCGAGGGTTTCGGCGCCGTCGATTCCATCCTCGAGCGCATCCCGGCCTTGCGCGAGGACTTCGCGCGCTTCGAGCAGCGAGCCACCGAATCGCCGCGCACCGCGCTGGGTGGTTTGTGGCGGTTCCTGACCATCGGATGCGTCCGTGGTCGACTCGCGGCGCGGTCTGTTCGCGCGCTCGCCCGAGCCCCGTCGACCCCGGGCGCCGGCTCGAAAGCCGAGCTCATCGAATGGTTGGACCGGGCGGCTGAACTCGCGCGTTTCCGTGGCTACGAACGCCTGCTCTCGATCTGGCACGGCGTCCACCTGCCGCTTTGCATCCTCCTGTTCGGAACGGCTGCCGCCCACGTGCTCGCCGTGCACATGTACTGACGTGAAAGCGTCGATCGGAACGAATCGCTGGCGAGCGAGTGGCCTGGCCTTGGGCATCCTGCTGCTCGCGGCGCCCTCGGGTTCGGGGGAGCTCGAGACCCTGGTCATGCCCGGGCCGTTGATCCAGGGCCACGCTGAGATCGAATCCGATTGCGGCTCGTGCCATCGGCCGTTCGCGCCCGATGCCGAGAGCGGTCTCTGCATCGAATGTCACGAGGACATCGGCACGGATATCGGGGGCCAGTCCGGATTCCACGGTCGCGCGCCCGGTGCCAGCGGGGATTGCCGCAACTGCCACGCCGATCATCTGGGCCGCGCCGCCGATATCGTCGGACTCGATGCAGCGCTGTTCGTACACGACTGGACGGACTACTCGCTGAAGGGCGCGCACACCTCGGTTCCGTGCGTCTCGTGCCACCCGGTCGGCGACAAACACCGCGATGCTCCGCTCGACTGCGTGGGCTGCCACGGTTCGGACGATCCCCATCGCGAACGACTCGGGACCCAGTGTGCCGATTGCCACTCCGAGCTCAGCTGGCGCAGACCCTCCTTCGACCACGCGACGACCTCGTTTCCACTCGAGGGCGCACACTTCGACGCGGCCTGCAGCACCTGCCACGCGAACGAACGCTGGCAGGATACGCCCACGGATTGCGGCTCCTGCCACGCTGTCGACGACGTGCATCTCGGTCGCTTCGGAAGCGATTGCAGCAGCTGTCACGGAACGGTGGGCTGGGAGAACCTCGCCTTCGACCACACCCGGGATACCCGCTTTCCGCTCACGGGCCGCCACGCCAAGGCCGCCTGTCGATCCTGCCACCCGCAGGATCTCTTCGAGACGAAGACGCCGACGGATTGTCTCTCGTGCCACCGAAACGACGACGTCCATCGCAACGAGAACGGACCGCGCTGCGGGCAATGCCACGGTACCGCGAGCTGGGTGAAGCTCTCGTTCGATCACGATCGCGACACCGAGTTCCCGCTGCGCGCGGCACACGTCGCGACCGCGTGCACGAGCTGCCATACCGGCGACCCGCGCGAGAATCCGACGCCGTCGGACTGCCTCTCTTGTCATCGAGACGAGGACGCCCACGAAGGCCAGCTCGGCCAGAAGTGCCAGAGCTGTCACGGGGAGGCCAGCTGGCAGCAGGACCTGCGTTTCGATCACGAGCTGACGAGTTTCCCGTTGCTAGGCCTCCACGCCACCGTCGCCTGCGAAAGCTGTCACGAGACCTCGCGTTTCCAGGATGCCAAGACCGCGTGTGTCGCCTGCCACCGGGCGGACGACGCGCACGAGGTCCGGCTCGGGACCTCCTGCGGCAGCTGCCACAATCCGAATTCCTGGCAGACCTGGCGCTTCGATCACGGGGAACGCACCACATTCGCTCTGCACGGCTCCCACGAGGGCGTCGACTGCACCTCGTGCCATCGTGCCTCTGCGGCCCACCCTTCGGCCCTCGCGCTGCCTTCTGGCTGCGTCGACTGCCATGCCAGCGAGGACGTCCATCGCGGCGACTTCGGTACCCGCTGCGAGAGCTGTCACTCGGACGCGGCATGGAGTCGCGTCGTCGCGCCGCGCCAGGCGCGAGAACCGCGGCGCTAGCGACGTCCGCAGTAGGGCGCTCATGAATCGTTCGGGCTAGAACCAGCCCTTCGCGGGTTGCCCTTCGAGAGCGGCGCGGATTCCCGTGTGACCGGCTTCCGTGGCGAGGTCTGCAGCGGTGTCGCCCGCTGCGTCGCGTAGCCGGGTATTCGCCTTGGATCGCAGGAGGTCGTCGACCACCGATTCGTGCCCGCGAGCGGCTGCCAGCATCAACGGAGTGCGACGGCGGGGACCGCGTGCGTCGGGGTCGAACCCGGCTTCGAGTAGCAGCTTCACGCACCTCGTGTCGCCGTGTGCCGCGGCGACGTGCAGCGCCGTGGTCCCGGTGGCATCGGTCCGTTCGGGCCTCGCGCCGCGTGCGAGCAGCAGGTGAAGCGCGGCCGGAGCGGTGGATGCGACATGCACGAGAGGACGGCCGGATGCGCAGACTGCTCCGCTCGATGCGCCAGCATCGAGCAGCATGCGAAGGATCTCGGCCTCCGAGCGCGCGGCAGCCGCGCACGGCGCGGGCTGCCCCGTTCCGTCAGACCCCATCGGGTCCGCCCCGGCGGCGAGCAGCATGCGGGCGATCTCGTGCTCGCCGGCGCCGACCGCCAACCCTAGTGCAGAACCCGCCGCGAGCGACCCATCGGAGGGATCGGCCCCGGCCTCCAACAACAAGCGAACGATCGCGATGTTTCCGGCTTCCGACGCGATCCCGAGCGGACCCGGTGCGTCATCTCCGCCGGAATCCGTTCGAGCGCCCGCCGCGAGAAGTGTCCGCGCAGCCTCGACCTGGCCTCTGCGTGCCGCCAGTTGCAGGGGCGTCCGACCGTCCGCGCCGGGGGAGTCGACCCCGGCGCCCGCTGCGAGGAGACGTTCGATCAGCTCCGGATGCCCGTGTTCCGCCGCCCGCGACAGCGCGAGCCGGCGTTGGACGGGCGTGGTCCCCTGGGCGAGCAACGCGACGACGCCGTCGAGGTTGCCGCGCGTCGCGTGTTCGAGCAGCGGGTCGGTTCCCGACGCCGCGTCGTTGGCCCAGAGCGCCGCTCGTCGGCGATCGACCGGTTGGGCCGAAACCCGCGACTGCGCGCCCGCGGCTCGAAGTGCTCGGGCGGCGCCCTGGTTGCCGCCCCGCATCGCGAGTTCGAGCGCACCGCGGCCGGCCGCATCGCGCAGAGCGGGATCGGCGCCAGCCGCCAGCAGTCGTTCGACCACGTCGGTGTGGCCGGCGCGCGCGGCGGCGTGCAGGGCCGCGGCGCCGCGATCGTCGAGCGCATCCACCCTTGCGCCGCTTGCCAGCAGGAAATCGATCATCTTCTCGTGGCCCCGGCGCGCCGCCACCCCGAGCGCGGTCTCCCGATGGCGGCCACGAACGTCGACGGATACGCCACCGCGTAGCATTCGCTCGAGCGTCTCGATTCGTCCCTGTCTCGCCGCGGCGAACCAGGCTTCCGATGCCGTGGTCGGTTTCGACGCCGCTCCGCTTCCGCTCGATGCCGCCGCCTGGGGCGGCGCCTTCTTCATGCGTCGCTGGGCTCCGACATGACCCTGCGCAGCGGCGGCGCGATACCAACGTCGGGCCGCGTCGGCATCGGAAGCCACTCCGCGCCCCTTCTCGAGCGCGGCGGCCCATGTGAACTGGGCGTCGGCGTCGCCCGCCCCGGCTGCGCGCTCGAGCCACTGAGCCGCTTTCGCGGGATCGGCTTCGACCCCTCGGCCCGAGCGATAGAGCCCGGCCAACTGGCGCTGCGCGACGGGGTCTCCGTTCGTGGCGAGTTCCCGATAGAGCTCGACCGCTCGAGGCCAGTCGCGCCGCCGAATGGCCTGCTCGGCATCCGCGAGCGGGTCGGCCTGGCTCTCACCGCCTAGCAGGAGTGCGAGCCCGACCGCGAGTGCCAGCTGGACCCGCTTCAATGGAGCGGCTCCCCGTGCGCCGTCTCGATCGCAACGCCGGCCGCGCGCAGGAAGTCGCTCGGAAGCTCTCCGCCGGCACAGACGATGACGGCATCGCTTCCGAGGCGCCGGATTCCGTCGGCGCTGCGAAGCTCGACGAAGTCGGATCCGATCTGGGCGACTTCGGTCCCGAGCAGGACCTGGAGCCGTCCGGCCGCTTTCTCCGTGCGAAGGGCTTCGACCGAGCCCGGGCGGGGGCGTGCGAATTCCTTCCCGCGATAGGAGAGAGACGCGGAACATCCCTCGACCCGGGCCAGCGCCACGGCGGTTTCGAGCGCGCTGTCTCCGCCGCCCACCACCAGGACGCGACGCCCGCGGTACTGGTCCGCATCGGCCAGCCGATAGACCACCCTCGACTGCTCTTCCCCGGGCACCCCCAGTTTCCGGGGTGTGCCCCGGCGGCCGACGGCCAGCAGGACGGCCCGTGTCGCGATCGCCTTTCCCGATGCCTCGACTTCGAAGCCACCGGCGACCGGGACGATGGCCTCGACCCGGGTTCGCTCCTGGATCCGGAGTCCGTGGGCCTGCCGCGCCTGTTTCCAGAAACCGAGGAGCCAGTCCTTGTCGGTCTCACGAATCCGCACCTTGCCGACCAGGGGCAGGGTGACGGGTTCCGTGACGACCACCTTGCCGCGGGGATGGTGCGCGATGGCGCCGCCGAACACGTCCTGCTCGAGCGTGACATAACGAAGGCCGAGTTCCTGCGCCGCCAACGATGCCGCGAAGCCCGCGGGGCCCGCACCCACGATCACCACGTCCAGCTGATCCGGCCGTCCGCTGCCTTCCAGGCGCTGGACCGCTCGAATCGCCTGACATCCCTGTTCGACCGCATTGCGGATGAGGCCCATTCCCCCGAGCTCCCCCGCGACGAAGATCCCCCGCGTGGTGGTCTGGAAGTGTTCGTCGAGCACCGGAAGCTCGACACCTCGTTCCTCTGTCCCGATCGCCAATCGGATGGCGTCGGTCGGGCAGGATGCGGCGCATCGCCCGTGCCCGATGCAATGGGTCGGGTTGATGAGTTCGGCCTGCCCCGCGACGACGCCGAGCACATCACCCTGGGGACACGCGCGCACGCATGCGCCGCACCCCATGCAGCGGTTCGGGTTGATGACGGGATGGAGCGAGACGGGCTGCACGATCCCGGTGTCGCGGGTGCGCGCCAGTGCCGCGCGACTGTCGTGCTCGGTTCTCGCGCGCCGGCGAGTGTAGAGCCACGAACCTGCCATGAGCGGGAGGGCGTAGAGGAGGAGCATCCAGGCGTTCTGCACGACAGCCTCAGAAATCCATCCGGCCGCCGACCCCGAACGTGAAGGCGGTCTCGTCGCCCTCGCCCGGGAATCGCTCGCCGTTCCACCATTCGAACAGACCTTCGGCATCGAGATGGAAGCGCCGCGCGATCCTCCAATCGAAGCGGAATCCGGGGCGCACGACCACGGCGTCCTCGGTATCTCGCGGGCGGCGGAAGGCCACTTCCATGAGCGGTGTCAGCCACAGGTTCTGCCGGACGGGAAGTCGCGCCTGGGCCAGCGCCGTCACGACATCGACGTCTTCGGCGGCGAGGCCGCGCAGGCCGAAGGTCACGACGTCGCCCTCCCGGAAGAGACCGCTACGAACCAGCTGGAACGATGAGCTGAACTGGTCGCCGGGCCCCTCGAAGCGGTCGATTCCGCCGGATGCGGGGGTTCCGCTCAGATGGGAGTAGGCGAGGTCGGCCGCGAGTTGCCACTGGCTCGAGAGGTCGCGCGTGACCCCGGCGCTCACGAGCTTCGATCGCACGGTGCGGTCCGCCGCGAGTTCCTCGATCTCACTCCACGAGAAGCGACGGCGCAATTCGTCGACGTCGTCGTCCAGCTGACCGAACAACGCGTTCGAGGTCGTCAGATAGGGGAGGTTTCGGCTCTCGCCGAGGAAGTGGATGTGTGTCTCGCTCGAGAATCTCCAGTTGCCGGTCAGCACGGCCGCATTCAGGGTCCGATGGTGGATGTCCCAATCCACGAGACCCAACCCGAAGAAGCGATCGCCGACGAAGCGGAACTCGCTTCCCACCGCACTTCGGTCCGTCTGCGAGCCGACGCGCTGATGCAGCCCGAAGAGCTGCACCTCGAGTCCCTCGACGCCGAGTTCGTGCAGATCGAGCGAGAGACCCGCGAGCTGCCGATCGCTGTCGAGCCCGGTGCGGATCGAGGGCTCGGCGGGAAAGCCCAGGAGCAATGTGCCATCGAGCCCGTCGACGAGCCCCACTGTAACGCGCAGACCGTCGAATCGGGAGCCGAGGCCCCGCTCGTTGCCGGGTTGACGGCCCAACGCGACGACTCGACGCGCATCCGCGCTGCCCTCGGCTTCGAGGAATGCGGTGTTCGCGCGCAGGCGATCGTCCCGTCCGCTGCGCAGGTCGTACAGGTAGCCGCCGGCGAACTCGCTTCGGAGCGTCACGGTAGGGCCTTGCCACATGGAGCGCACGAACAGGTCCGTATACAGCCCGTCCTCCACCGTGGCGCTGCCGACCCGGTCCGTGTCGCGCTCACTGCGGCGGTATCGAATGGACGCGGAGCCCCGCAGCTCCGGAGCGCGACGCTCGTCGACGCGAGCCATCCGCAGCGGCTCCCGCTCGGGCGCCGCTCGCGTGTCGAGCGCCGCGAGTCGCTGCCGAACGCGCTCCTCCCCGCTGGCGTCCGGGAAGGCCTCCAGATAGGCACGGTACTCGGCGCGGGCGTGCGCCAGTTGTCCTGCGCGTTCCCGGGCCAACCCCAGCAGCTCGCGTGCTTCCGGATGCACGTCACTGGTGGGCTGCGTCACGATATGCGTGAGCAGGGCGATCGCGCGTTCCGTCTCGCCGTCGCGCAGTGCGATCCTTGCGTCACCGAGACGCCCGCGGAGTGCCGGGTTCGCGACGGGGAGATCGGCCGCTGCGGGGCGTGCCGCCGTCGTTCTGCGCGCCCGCTGCGCAACGCCGACCGGGCGGGGTTCTGCGCCGGGTTTCTCGAGGATCTCGATCGTCAGACTGCGGAGATCGCGCCCTGGCTTGACCCGATACTCGGTGCGCCGCACGAAGCGCACTTCGAGCCGCAGGTTCGCGCCAACGCCGGCGCCCCCCGTGGCAGGGTTTCCCTCCAGAGCGATCTCGGCGATCGGGAAGCGCTCGGGCCAGGCCGACGAAAGCACCTCGCGACGGATGCGCAGGTCCGGCGCAACCTGATCGAGGGTGATCTGGAGCAGACGACCGTTGCGCGCGGGCGCGTGGCGCCGGTAGCGCAGGGGCCGGTCGAAGACGATCCTGACGACGGCACCTTCAGCGGTCGCGCGTGTCTCGACCCCACGCAGCACGACGCCGGGCGCCGCGAGCACGGACTCCGGCAGCGCGAGACCCAACGCAAACCCCAACGCTAGTCCGAAGGTGCTCCACGCGCGTCCGATGCGCAGATCGCGCAATTCGATCGGCATGCAGGTCCGCATCGGCAACGGAGCGCGGATCATCGTGCGCCGCATCACGGCCTTGCTGGCCGGGCGACCGAAATTGTGATGGCGAGCTGGCCAAACCACCGGGAGATCGCAGCGCCATGGATTCTTCGACGCAACCTCGACGCATGCCCCATGCTCCCGCACGGGTGGCTGCAGCCTTTCTGTTGCTCCTGGCGTCATGGACTCCATCCGCGTTCGCCGAAACGGATGCGCCGGATCCCAACTACGATCGCTTCGACCATTTCGCAACGGGCTTCCCCCTGGTCGGAGGCCACGCCGCTGCGCCGTGCGAGTCTTGTCACACCGGAGGAAGGTTCCAGGGCCTGCCACGAGACTGCGCGACCTGCCATACCGGAACCGGCGCCTTCGCGACCACGCGCAAGCCGCCCAATCACGTGCCGAGTTCCGCACGCTGCGGCGATTGCCATACCGTCGTCGCTTGGAGCCAGGCCCGTTTCGATCACACCGGTGCCTCGATGTCCTGCGGGAGCTGTCACAACGGCGGCTTTGCGGACGCCAAGACCCCGAACCATCTGCCCACGTCGAATCGCTGCGAGGACTGCCACTTCACGACCACCTGGCTCTCGGCCCGCTTCGATCACACGGGAATCACCACTGCTTGCGCGACCTGCCACAATGGTGTTCGCGCGACGGGACAGAACCCGGGCCACATCCCGAGTTCCCAGCGCTGCGAGGACTGCCACACCACGGTCTCCTTCGCGAGCGCGACGATGAATCACGTCGGGATCACGACTGGCTGCTTCTCGTGCCACAACGGCTCGCTCGCGACCGGCAAGCATCCGGCACACATCCCCTCGCCGAACAACTGCGAGCTGTGTCACAACACGATGGTGTGGCGCTAGTAGCGGGCGGCGCAGGCCCCGATCGGTGTCGATTCACGTGTTAGGCGCGTGCCAGGCGCGCACTGAACGCGGTGAGTGGCCTCACGCGGAACCTCGAAACAGCTGTCGATAGGGCTTCCAGCTTCCCTAGAGCTGGAGGACGGCCATCGTGAGTTCGCGACGCCAATCGAATTCGATTTCACAGTCGAGTTGGCTTTCACAGTCGAGACGACCCTCGCGCCGAGCGGGCGCATCGCCAGGCCGTGCGGGCATCGTCGTCCTCGCGATCGCCCTCGCGGCACTGTTGTCTCTCCCTTCCTGGGCGGGGCCGAGAGAGCAGGCGCGACGCATGCACGATCGGCTGGTCGGAATCCCGCCGACTGCGGCGACGCTCCAGACCATGAGCGACCTGATCGCTCAGGGCGATCCGATCGCGGCCGCGCGCGAGGCGATGCGCAATCCGGCCTTCTACAACGTCTCGCTGAAGAACTGGGTCACGCCCTGGACCAATGTCGCAGGCTCTGCGCACGCACCGCTGAACGACTTCACCGCGACGGTCATCGGAATCATTCGCGACGATCGCCCGTTCACCACGGTCCTCACTGCGGATGCCGTCTACGTGGGCAACGGACTCGAGACCCCGTACTCGATCTCGGACAATGCACACTACGAGTTGCTCGAAGAGTCGGGCGCGGATCTATCTGATCCGAACGTGCTCGTGCGAATGACCCAGTCGGGCAGCCATCCGGAACTCGGCGCGGCAGACGCGGCCGGGGTGATGACGCTGCGCGCCTCAGCGGAGGAATTCCTGTCGGCCGGCACCAATCGCCGGCTCTGGCGCTTCGTCGCCATCAATTTTCTGTGTCGCGACATGGAGGAGCTGAAGGACGTCACCCGGGCGGCGGACCGCATCCGACAGGACGTGACCCGCTCGCCGGGCGGCGACAGCTCCGTGTTCCTCAATCAGTGCACCGGTTGCCACAGCGGCATGGACCCGATGACACAGGCCTTCGCATACATCGATTGGGATGACGAGCAGGCCCGCCTCGTCCACACCCCCGGCGAGGTCCGTCCGAAGTATTTCAACAATGCAGGCGTGTTCCCGCTCGGCTTCGTCACACCCGATGATTCCTGGCAGAACATGTGGCGCGCGGGGCCCTACTCCTCCCTCGGCTGGTCGGCGGCCCTTCCCGGTATGGGATCCGGCCCCAAGACGCTAGGCGTCGAAGTCGCCCAGAGCCGGGCATTCGCGGTGTGCCAGGTCGAGAAGGCGTTCGAACACGTTTGTCTGCGACCGGTGAGTGATGCCCAGGACCGAATCGAAGCCGACCGCATCGCCGACGTCTTCGAAGCCCGACAGCACGACATGAAGCAGGTCTTCGCCGAAGTCGCGACGTCGTGCATGGGCAACTGACCTGAACTCGCCCGAAGTCCTTCCTTCCCGACGCCACCAAGAGGTCGTGATGCAGCGAAAAGCCCGAATCTGGCTCCTGATCGTTTCGTTCGTGGCGGCATGGGTCGCAGCCCCGGCTGCGGCACTTCCGCCGTTCGGACCCGAGATCAACACCTGGTGCACCCAGAACGGCGGCACGCCCGCCGCTCCGTGGGCGCCCAACGACTGTGGTTTCTGTCACCAGCCGGGTTTCTTCGATTCCGACCCGAACCACCAGGTCTTCCCGAACGCCCAGGAATACCTGGCGGGCGCCTCGGGCACGCCGAACTTCAGCTTCTTCTGTCCGGTCGCGAGCAACGGGCCGCCGACCCTCAGCCCGATCGCGCCGAAGATGGTGACCGAGGGGCAGCCCCTGATCTTCTCGCTCCAGGCCACCGATCCGGACGGAGACAACCTCAGCTTCTCCTCACCGGACGCGCCGGTGAACGCCACCCTGACGGACAACGGCAACGGAACCGCCACCTTCTCCTTCACCCCCCAGTTCGGCCAGGCCGGAAACTTCGGCATCACGTTCGTGGTCACGGATGACGGTGTCCCGAGTGCAAGCGCCGTGCAGGTCGTCGACCTGCTCGTGCTCGCCGCCAATCGCCTTCCCGTGCTCGCGCCGATCGGCAACCAGTCGGTCGCCGAAGGTGCGCTGCTGAATCTCTCCGTCTCGGCTTCCGACCCCGACACCGGACCGCTCGCGCTCAGCGCGGTCGGCGTTCCGGCGGGTGCCACCTTTGCCGACCTCGGCAACGGAACCGGCACGTTCAGCTGGACGCCCGGCTTCGAGGATGCCGGCAACCACAACGTCACCTTCAGCGTGGCCGACGACGCGGGCCCGCCCGGAACCGACAGCGAGACGATCACGATCTCGGTCGGTGACGTGAACCGGCCGCCGACCCTGGCTGCGATCGGAGCGCGGGTCGCCAGCGAGGGCGTGGCGACCTCCATCCCGCTCCAGGCCGCCGATCCAGACGCGGACCCGGTGCAATTCGTCGCCGCGAATCTTCCTGCCGGCGCGCTGCTCAATGACGCCGGCAACGGAACCGGTTCGATCGATTGGACCCCCGCGTTCGGCCAGGAGGGTGTGCATTCCATCACGGTCACCGCGAACGATGACGGCAATCAGATCGGATCGGACAGCGAGACCTTCACGATCACGGTCGGCGACGTGAACCGCCCGCCGCTGCTCGCACCGATTGGCGCCAAGCAGGGCAGCGAGGGTGCGGCCCTGTCCTTCGGCGTTACCGCGACGGACCCCGACGGCGACGCGATGGTGCTCTCGACGGGCGGCCTGCCGCCGGGCGCGACGTTCACCGACATCGGGAACGGCACCGGGCAGTTCAGCTGGACTCCGGCTTTCGGAACCGCCAACAACTACACGCTGACCTTCTCGGTCACGGACGCCGGCGTTCCGGCCGCTTCGGACACCGAGGAGGTCACCATCACGATTGGTGACGTCAACCGACCGCCGGTGTTGGCCCCGATCGGCACGCGGAGCGTGAACGAGGGCCAGACCCTCCAGGTGCTCATCACCGGGGCAGATCCCGACGGCGACGGGCTGACCCTGGCAGCCGCGAATACGCCCCCGGGCTCGAGCTTCGCCGATAACGGTGACGGCACGGCGAGCTTTGCGTGGACGCCCAACTACTCCGACGAGGGCAACGTCGACGTCACGTTCCTGGTCCACGACAACGGCAATCCCATGGCCTCGGACTCCGAAGCCGTCACGATCACGGTCGGTGACGTGAATCGGCCGCCGGTGCTCGCGCCCGTCGGCAACCGAAACGTCGACCCCGGCCAGACCCTGGCGTTCACGGTGACGGCGTCCGATCCGGACGGCGACCCGCTCACGCTCTCGAGCCAGGATCTTCCGGGGGGAGCCACATTCGTCGACAACGGCGATGGCAGCGCCGACTTCAGCTACACGCCTGCGGGTGGAGCCGGAGTCAACTACACCACCACGATCTCGGCGACCGATGGTGGAGCACCGTCCGAGACCGATCGCGAGACGATCACGATCTCGGTCGGCGCCGCGAACCGGCCCCCGGTCCTGGCGCCGATCGGCAATCGGGTGCTCGAGGCCCAGGTGCTGTTCGAACTGGTCGTGACGGCCAGCGACGTGGATTGCGAGACGCTCTCCTTCCGCGTGGACGGACTCCCTGCCAGCGCCACGTTCATGGACAAGGCGAACGGCACCGGCGTCATCCGCTGGACGCCGACGGCGGCGGACCGTGGCGATTTCGTCATCAGCGTCAGCGTGACGGACGCGGGCAAACCAGCCGAGAACGACAGCGAGACCTTGACGTTGAGCGTCGCCGAGGCGAACGGAGCCGGCTTCCACATGCGCCGAGCGAACTGGTTCCCGCGCTTCGGGGGCAACCTCGTGGTCGCCGGTCGCGGCGCGATTCCCCGGCAGCCGGTCGAGATCCGGGACGCGGACACCGGCCAGGTATTGGGACGGATTCGCGCGAATCGCAACGGCGGCTTCAAGTTCGGTCGCTGCGGACGACGCAACGCCCGTGCCTGTCTGCTGCCCTTCCAGGCGCCGTGTGCCATCACCGCCCACGCGGGCGACTTGCAGACCGCGCCGATGGTCGTCGCCAACGCGCCGGCGGCTTGTGGTGCGGCGGGCGAAGCGCTGCTCCGGGTGAAGGCACGCGTGCACAAGCGAACCCGCGGTCGAGGCTCCTTGCTGGCAGACCAGCATGGCCCGCCGCGATTCATTCCCGACGAGGGAGCCTGCAACGCACTCACGGATCGACTCTCCCCGAAGCAGCTGGCCGTCTGTCTCGACCAGGCCGCCCGGAATGCGATGGGACCGATGGCCCGACACGGGATCGCCGTGCGGGGCGACCACGCACCGCCGAGGACAGAGATCAAGATTCTCGACGCATCCAACCGATTGGTGATCGGGAACGCACGCACGAGCCAGCGCGGACGCTTCCGCTGGATCGGGACCGGGATGATGCCCCCCTGCCAGATCTTCGTCCGCATCGCGGACGAGAACCATGGTCCCTTCGATGTGTACCGGCGCGACGGCGTGGAGCTCCGCGAGAGTTGCCTGGCGAACGGAGTGCCGGTCGATCCGAACGTACCGCCCGTCGTGGACCCGCCGGCTCCCGCCGCTCCCGATCCGAACGCCCCCCCGGCGGCTCCGGATCCGAACGCGGACCCCAACGTGCCGGACCCCAATGCGGACCCGAACGCGCCGGACGCGGGTCTCCCGGATCCCAACGCTCCGACGGGCGGCGCCCCGGGGCTCGTCCCGCTGCCCCCGGATGTTCCCGAGGTGCCCGCGGACCCGAACGATCCGCCGGAGCCCGAGGAAGGCGCGCCGCCGAACGGCAAACCGGCCGATCCGGCCGGTGGCAACGGCGGAGCGGTTCCGCCCACGCCGGTTCCGCCGCCGCTGCCGGCGCCGATTCCGGTCCCGGTGCCGGCTCCCGCACCGGTACCGGCTCCGCCAGCGCCGACGCCCCCGACCCCCAACCCGCCGGCTCCGCCGGCCCCGGGGGTTCCAACTAGCATGGAAGGATTCCAGCAGACCGTCTATCCGCTGACACGCGCGAACTGTACGGCCTGTCACGCGGGCTTCGGGCCCGGGTCTCCGTCGATCGCCTCCGAGGATCTGACGACGGCCCACAGCGCGGTGGTCGATAGCCAGAAGGTGAACCTGGCCAATCCCTTCGCTTCGCGACTCGTGCAGCGGCTCGTCACCGACGGCCACTACTGCTGGAGTGGCGACTGCGATGCGGACGGCGAGGAGATGCGCTCTGCCATCGCGATGTGGGCGACCCTGATCGGTGCCACCGGTGCCGGTGGACCCGTTGGCAACGCGGCCCAGGGCGAGACCGTCCGCGTCGCGCTCGCCGATGGAAACAGTGGCGCCGCTCGCCGTGTCGACGACGCGCTCGTCGCGCGCTTCGACTTCCTCGAAGGTACGGGTGACGTCACCCACGACAGCAGTGGCATGGCGCCGGCGCTGGATCTGGAAGTGACCGGTATGGAGTGGATTCCCGGCGGCGGCCTCCAGAACGTCAGTGGCCGTGCCGCGGCCAGCCAGATGGCGAGCCGAAAGCTCTACGACCGGATCGCCGCGGCAGGCGGCTCGGGCCAGTACACGATCGAAGCCTGGGTCACGCCCGAGAACGACAGCCAACAGGGGCCGGCCCGTCTCATCACCTACTCGAGGGACACCGGCCAGCGCAACTTCACCATGGGTCAGACGCGTGAGAGCTACGTCTTCCGCAACCGCAGCCGGGCTTCCGGGATCGGAAGTAACGGAACCCCGGAACTCGTCACGGCCGACCCCGATCTTCAGCTCGCGCAACAGCACGTCGTGATGACCTTCGATGCCGCGAACGGTCGCCGCATCTACGTGGACGGCCAGTACACGGAGGATCTCGATTCCTTCGGCGGAGCCGCGCTCTCGAACTGGAATGCCGAGTTCCGCTTCGCGCTCGGCAACGAGCTGACCAACAACCGGCTATGGAAGGGCATCTTCCACTTCGTGGCCATCCACGAGCGGGCGCTCACGCCGGCCGAGATCGGAACCAACTACAACGCCGGCGTCGGCAAGCGAACCACCTTGAGCTTCGATATCGCCCAGTTCACGGGTGTGGCGGGCGCCGCCCTCGAGGTCGAGGTCCGTGAGCTGGATGCATCCAGCTACCTGGTGAGTGCACCGATCTACCGGGGTCCGAACCTGCCGTCGCCGATCTCGATCCGGGACATGCGCGTCCTGGTGAACGGTGTGGCGCCGGCGGCTGGCCAGGCGTTCCGACAGCTCGACACGACGGTCCAGACGGACGGAACGGAGATCGGCCAAGGCGGCTCGGTGATCGGCGTGGATCAGGGCGAGGCGACCGACCAGCTTTCGCTCCGATTCGGTCGGTTGGGCGGCTATGACGACACGACGCCGCCGGCCGCACCGCTGCCCTACATCGGTGGGTTCACCGGTGAAGTGCGGCCCGACGTGGGCATCCGGCCCTTCGCGCAGATGAACCTCACCATGGCGCGATTGACCGGTGTGGATCCCTCCACGCGGAACGTCGAGCGGACCTACGAGGAGCTGCAGCAGCAGCTCCCGAACAGCTCGGACGTCCGGTCCTTCGTCTCGGCGCAGCAGATGGCGATCTTCAAGCTCTCCGTCGAGTACTGCGACGAGCTCGTGGATACGAGCAGCCTCCGCACCGCGCTGTTCGGCGGCTTCGAGTTCAGCCGACCGGTTCCGACGGCCTTCTCGAGTGCCGCCAAGAAGCAGCAGGTCGCCGACGCCTTGATCCAGAATTTCGTCGGTGACGTCACGAGCCAACCGGCGGCCGCGGACCTGCAACCGCTGGTCGTGAACCTGATCGACACCCTGACCCAGGGCTGCGATGCCGGGACGTGCCCGTCCTCGCAGACCCGGACCGTGGTCAAGGCAGCGTGCTCGGCCGTCCTGAGCAGCGCCGCCGTGACCCTCTACTAGTGGGCCTAGCATGAGCAAGGAACGTATGATGAAGGGCTTCCGACACGAAGGACACCGGCTGGTGTCACGTCGAGACTTCCTGGGCCAGGGCCTGGTTGCCGGCGCAGGCATGGTGATGGCGCCGACCCTGCTCAACCTCCTGGCGCCCACTGCGGCGAGCGCCCAGGCGGCGGGCTGCGGGTCCGCTGCAGCCGGCGCCGGGCGGATTCCGTTCCTGTGCGTCGACCTCGCGGGAGGCGCGTCGATCGCGGGATCGAACGTCCTCGTCGGCGGTGCCGGGGGCCAGCTCGATCCGCTGGACCCGGGCGGGTACGAGAAACTCGGGCTGCCGGTGGGCATGTTCCCGACCGACCCGGCCCAGGTCGACACGACCCTCGGAGTCGCGTTCCACGCGGATAGCGCGATCTTGCGCGGCATCCGCGCGAAGGCCTCGGCCGGCACGCTCGCCAACGTCAACGGCTCGGTCCTGTGCGTGCGTTCGGACAACGACACGAGCAACAACCCGCACAACCCGATGTTCGGCATCAGCAAGGCGGGCGCCGACGGTGAGCTGGTCACCTTGATCGGGACCGAGGGCAGCGACTCGGGCGGCCGTTCCCAGGCTCCGATGTCGATGTACGACCCGGCGCTACGTCCGACCAAGGTCTCGCGCGCGAGCGAATCACGCGCCCTGGTCGACGCGGGCCGGCTCTCCGAACTCCTCGACACCCAGGAAGCGGTGGCCGTGATGCAGACGGTCAAGGGCATCAGCGCACTCAAGCTCGGTCAGCTCCAGGAGGATCAAGCGCTCGAAGACCTGATCGCGTGCGGCTATCAGCAGAGCACCGAACTCGTCCGGAAGTACGGCGACCCGAACGTCCTGGACCCCGATCTCGACCCCCTGATCGTCGGCCAGGCCGGCTCGATCTTCACGGCGAACGAACTGGGCCAGAGCAGCAGCTTCCGGGGAACCGCTGCCGTGATGAAGCTCGTGCTGAACGGTTTCGCCGGAGCGGGCACGATCGAGTCCGGTGGCTACGACTATCATGATGGCTCGCGCGCGACCGGCGAGATCCGGGACTTCCGCGCCGGTGTGATGATCGGAGCAGCGCTCGAGTACGCGGCGCGGCTGAACCGGCAACTCATGCTCTACCTGTTCAGCGACGGTTCCGTGCAGTCCGACGGCGAGATCGACGCCTCGGCGGACGGTCGGGGAAAGCTGGTCTGGCGCGGCGACTCGAGCGCCACGGCCTCGACCCTGATGCTCGTGTTCGACCCCGCTGGACGCCCGGCGCTCTCCCGCCCCGCAGCCAGCCAGCTCGGCTACTTCCGGGCCAACGGCTCGGTGGAAACGGGCGCGATCCGGCCAGCGGGCAACGTCGACCTGATTCCCGAGGCCGTCGTGCTCAACTACCTGGCGCTCCACGGCGAGGTCGGCCGGATGTCCGAAGTGCTCCCGGGCCAGGGGCTCGGAATGGCCGCGGACCTCGATGCCTTGGTGGCGTTCCAGCCGATCCGCTAGCTCGGGAGTCCAGACCGGGAACCGAGAATCGAAAATCGCAAAGTCCCCCCGCTCCTGTTGAACTCGCCGCGCTCGAGGGCCGCCAGCGCCTCGACGTGCCGGTGCACGCGGTGCTCGACGATTAGATCCAGTCTGCCGGGGGCGGATGGCTGGTTCCGGATCACGGTTCCGCGGACGACAGCCTGGACCCGCCGGCACGCGGCGGCGCGGGTCGTCTCGAAATCACCAGGTTTCCGGGCGGGCTAATCCTGGACGCACCAGACCCCAAGGTCGAGATCGCAGGAATTCCATCCCAGAATCCACGGGAACTTGGTTGGAACGGGAAAACTGCCGTCCCAGAATCTGTCGAGGCCCACGGCACTTCCGCCTTCGTTGGGATCTGCGCTGGTCCAGGCATTGCAGTTGGAGAGCCCCGGCATCGCCTGCCCCGAACCAGCCCTGTACCCAGTTCGGATCCAGCCCGGGGGGAACAGCCCCCGGGGAAGAGCATTGGTCGTCGGAGGCCCGAAACCCGAATCGGCTGACGTAGCGCCGAGCGCTGTGTCGTATCTCAAGTTGGACACGTCGACGATCTCCCACAACGACGCCATGTGATAGCCGGCTGCGCACGCCGTCAGTGCCGCGCTCCCCACATGGTCGGTCGCGGTGATGTAGAACCCGCGCCCCGGTGGCGAGCTGCACGGACTGGCGTCGCAGACGTTGGGCGCGACATTGACGCCCTCGGAGACCTGCGGGTTGCCAGCACCGCCGTTGTTGCTGCGGAGGACGTTGCTTCCCGAGCCGGACAGGGGATCCAACGAGACCCCCAGGCCGCCGCAGAAGGCGACGGTGTTCTCCACCACCAGGCTTCCGGCGCTCGACACGATGCCCTCCGCCCCGCACAGCCGCATGGTGTTGTTGCGGATCAGTGCGCCCTGGCCGCCTTTGATGCAGGCTCCACCGTTGGACGTCAGACGGAGGTTCTCGATCTGCGCATCGTGTCCGGTCGCGTTCACGCCATGCGAACTCATTCCCGAGATTGCGCCGTTCGCCACCCTCACGCCCATCGCAACGATCCTCACCCCGGTGCCCACGCCGGACGGTGAGCAGACGACCGGGGTCCCCGCGCACACCGTGTTCCCCCGGATCGCGAAGCCGTTCAGGTCGAGTGTTGCACCCGCGGCTCCGGCATTGATCTGGACGGCCGTTTGATTTCCTACGGCAAGATCGGAGGTGAGTCCGTAGCTCCCGGATCCCTCGATCGTGACCGGGAATCCCTGCGTATCCCCCGCGAAGCAGCCGGCGGCGCTGAGAGCGCAGGTCTGGCTGATTTCCATGACACCGTCGGCGGCCAAGATCGGCTGGGCGAGAACCAGGGTCAGTAGCGGAAGCACCAGGAGGCGCATGGACGTCGTCCGCCTCCGACCGGCCACGCGATGAATCGGATCAGCGCGGACGGGGCTGATCGGGATGCGAACGAGGAGGTTGTTCATGCACAAGTTGGTTGCCCTCGGTCGCATTCTCTCTGCTCTCGTTGGTGGACTTTCCCCAGTCTCGTAGACAGTCCGAAACGTTGGCTCGAGGTGGCAATACGCTCGGACCAATACCGTCCGGATGGCTGTGGCGGTGGGTCCGATTGTAGAACACCTCGACGTCGTCGGCGGTGCTCGCCGGCTCTGCTGGGATCGGGCATGTGCGCTCTGCGAACTCCGCGATCTCGCAGGGCCACCGCGGTATCCCTCACAGGCGTGCCCGTCAGGCGCCAGGTCTCGCACGGGCGCCGCCCCTGGGAACCGCGGCCGACCAATGCGGCGGGCACTCGCGGTTGGAGAATGACTCGTTCTTCGATCAGTCGGCCGGCTGCGATGAGCCGTCGCTTCCGTAGCTCAGGAACACGGCCCCGATGTCCCGACACCCTCGTAGGTTCGCAGCCCACCGACGACTGAGCCGCCACCGACGCAATCACCAACCACACCGCCCCGCGAGCCGCGGGAGCTGGAAATCGCCCCGTCTCAGGGCTCCCCGCCGGGCCTTGACATAACGTCCATACTCGAACTCTAAGCCAGGACGGAGCTTGTACGTCCTATCCTCGTTCGGACCGCTAGAAGTGCGCCCGCCAGCAGCAACGCCACGCCAGGCTCGGGAAGGATGGCCCAGGCCTCCAGGCGCACCGTCATCGAAAGCGGGCCACTCTGATCGAAGATGAAGGACAAGATCGGACTGGAATTGTTGGCCCGTGCGAACGTTGAGATCGAAGGCGAGTCGCCAGCAAGGAAATGGAGAATGTGGCTCTGCTGCAGAGAGATATCAGAGAATACCGCGTCGAGCGCGACGGGCGCTCCAGGAAGAATCGAACTCGAGTAGCTGCGAAAGGCCAGGGCTACTGGGGTTATCGGCAGGCCTCCGATGGATGTTGTCTGGATGTTCGGCGAGACGAGGGGCGGCAGGTACGAAAACAGGACCGACGTGAACGTCTCCCCGAAGTCGGGCACGTCGAAGTCGAGGGAGGCCGCAAACTCTGGAAATCCGATCGAGCACGTGCCGGCTGGACAGGACACGGAGCCATCGATGACCATCTCGAGCGCGTTTCCGTCAGTCCTGAGCGTGTATGTCCCGCTCCCCGCCCCTCCCTGCACGAGGTCCCAAGGCACCACCAGCGAACCGACACCACTGGCCAGGATCGGCCCCGCGGCGAAGTCCCGGGTGACGATGGATGTGAGTTCCAGATCGACGGGAACCAGCTGCACGGCGGCGGCGGGCGCCGCCGACAGCAGGGTGATCGCGATCGCGGCATAGAATCGGGTCATGGCGCACCTCAGCTTGGGGTAATCAGCCAAGGAACGTGGTGTCCAGCGCCTTGTTGTGTCACGGCCGCCGGGCCCCAGAAGGAGCCCCGATGGCCACGATCACCCCCGAACAGGTCGAGTTTCAGGAGTACGCAAGTCGTTGGCTGGAGGAGAACCGGCCGCCGCCCCCGACGTTCCGAATGCCGATCACACCACTCGAGGTCATGTACCCCGAGCAGATCGACTCTAGCTGCAGGATTGGCAGGGGAAGGTGGGAGGCCAGACTCGTCGGTGTCTGCCGTGGTCTTTCGCCAAGGAGGAAGCCCCATGAAGGCTGACTGTCCCATCCGCGTGAACTGGATGCGGCGGGCTCCGCATCCAGGTATTTCGCCAACGTCTTGATGCCCCGGTCTTCACAAGCCCCGGGCTCCAGCTCAGCCTCGCGAACTCACCCTTTTCCGCTCGCCGTCACTGTGCGGCGACCTGCGCGGAGGTTCGCTAGGCGTAGTGCTTCATCACCGTTTCGGCGAAGAGTTGGGCCGGTTCTCGGGTGTCTCGTCCGAAGAACTCGATCACGAATAGCGAAACGCCGTGGGCGCGATGTTGTTCGATGCAGTCGATGACGCGTTCGGGGTGGCCCCAGATGCCGTGGGCTTCGAGGCCGGCGCCCATGTGTCCACCGTAGACCTTGTGCGCTTTTGCCAGCGCCGTCTTGGCCGTGGCCTCGTCCTCGGCGATGACGACCGTGCACTGCTGGGAGATTTCGACCTCGGCCGGGTCGCGGCCCACTTCTTCGCAACGTCGCTTGAAGGCCGCGGCCTTCTCTGCGAGCTGCCCCTGGGTGACGGCCATGTTGTTCCAGCAATCGGCGTGTCGGGCGGCGATGCCCATCAATACCTTCTCACCACTCCCGCCGACCAGGATCGGCGGTGCCGAGGCGGGCTTCGGTTCGCAGAACACGTCCTTGACCGAGTAGTGCGTGCCCGAGAATGTGGTCTGTTCCTCGGTCCACATCGACTTCATGATCTGGATCGATTCCTCGAGGGCGCGCAAACGCTCGCGGGTCGATGGGAAATCGCAGCCGTGGCTCGAGAATTCCGCCTCGAACCAGCCGGCTCCGAGGCCGGGGAAGGTGCGGCCCGGTGCGATCGCGTCCACGGTGGCGATCTGCTTGGCCAACACTGCCGGATTGCGGAAGAAGGGCGGCGTGACCAGGGTGCCGAGGCGCACCTTCTCGGTCACCGCGGCAACCGCGGCGAGTTCGGTCCAGGCCTCGAGGATCGGCAACTGCGGGGCCGGCACGCCGTACAGGTGGTCGCAGACCCAGACCGAGTCGTAGCCGAGGGCGTCGAAGCACTCCGCTGCGGCGCGGGCTTCCTGCCACGACCGTTTGATCTGGGGGAGCGTTACACCGAAGCGGGGAGGAAGGTTCGTCATCGCCCCAGATTAGGCCGCTCCTACACGCGGCGGCAATGAGTGCGCGCAAGTGTCCGGGATCACGCTGAACCCGGCCCTCAAGACCGGTCGCCGCCGCGCCGATGGTGTCTCCGATGCAAAAGCCTGCTTCCGATGTCGATATGCGCCCGCCCCTCAGCCTCGAGGAACTGCTCGAGAAGCTCGTGCGGGCGAAACGGATTCCTGCCGAGAAGGCCCGCGACGTCGCCGCGCGCGCCAAGACGCTCTCGAGCCAGGTCTTGAAGGAGCGGGTCGGCTCGGTTCGATCCCAGGCGGCGTCCCGCTACGAGGTCTCGCCCGCCGAGATCATCGCGGCTTCGCACCTCTACGATTCGCAGAACCCGAAGCGCGAAGTCGACGAAGATGCCATCGCCCGGGTGATCGCCGAGGCCGCGGACCTGCCGTATCTGAAGATCGATCCGCTCTCGGTGGACGGCGAGTTGGTGACGCGCACGCTTTCACGTCCCTTCGCGCGCCGCCACGCCGTGATCCCGGTGGGTCGCGACGGCGAGACACTGCATCTTGCCGTGACCGACCCCTACGATTCGGCCCTTCGCGAGTCTTTGGGTTCGCTGGTCCAGGTGCCGATCGAGTATGTCGTCTCCTCCAAGCGCGACATCCTGGCGATCATCGATCGCGTCTACGGTTTTCGATCGAGTGTCTCGGCGGCGAACGAGCACCTCGGAGAGGGCCGCGCCGATGCGCTGGCACCCTTCGTCGAGCTGCGCAGCAACGAGGAACTGGCAAGCTCCGAGGACGAGCACGTCATTACCGCCGTCGACTATCTACTGAACTACGCCTTCGATCAGCGTGCCTCGGACATCCATCTCGAGCCGCGGGACCAGGAGGCCGTGATCCGCTTCCGCATCGATGGGATCCTCCACGACATCGAACGCATCCCGGTAGGCGTGCACTCGGCGGTCACCTCGCGCATCAAGGTGCTCGCGCACATGGACATCGCCGAACGCCGTCGGCCCCAGGACGGTCGCATCAAGACCTTCCGCGCGGATCGGGAAGTGGAACTGCGCGTCTCGTCGTTGATGAGCGCGTTCGGTGAGAAGGTCGTGATCCGGATCTTCGACCCCAACGTACTGATGACCGATGTGACCGATCTCGGCTTCCATCGCGACGACCGCGAGAAGTACGAGGGTTGGATCACGTCACCCTCCGGCCTCGTGTTGGTCACCGGCCCGACGGGCTCCGGCAAGACCACCACGCTCTATTCGACGCTTCGCTACCTGTCGGGTCCCGAGATCAACATCACGACGGTGGAAGATCCGATCGAAATGGTGGATCCGCGCTTCTGCCAGGTTCAGGTACAGCGGCAGGTAGACGTGACCTTCGCCAGCGCCTTGCGCGCCATCTTGCGTCAGGACCCGGACATCATCATGGTCGGTGAGATCCGCGACACCGAGACCGCGCAGATGGCCGTGCAGTCGGCCCTCACTGGCCACCTGGTCTTCTCGACGGTTCATACCCGGGACGCGGCAGGCGCCATCACACGACTAACAGAGCTCGGCGTCGAGCCCTTCCTGCTCTCGAGTGTGC
This sequence comes from Deltaproteobacteria bacterium, assembly GCA_029261795.1. Classification (GTDB taxonomy): domain Bacteria; phylum Myxococcota_A; class UBA9160; order UBA9160; family UBA6930; genus JAJDAP01. The sequence goes on along the minus strand of JAJDAP010000003.1, from coordinate 22,997 downwards.
TGCGCGGCGTTCTGGCACAGCGACTCGTTCGTATGATCTGCCCGCACTGCGGCGTCGACGGCACCTTGTCGGCAGCCCAGGTCGCCGCCCTCGATCTGAAGGTTCCGATGGAGCGCCGCGAGCAGCTCCGCGCGCGCTGGGGGGAAGGCTGCATCGAGTGCCGACACACCGGCCTCTACGGCAGGACCGGCGTCTTCGAGATGCTCGAGGTGGGGCGCCGCGTGCGCACGCTGATCAACGAAGGCAAGGACGCCGGCGAAATTGCCCACGCTGCCCGGGTCGAAGGGATGGAAACCCTGCGTGAGGCCGCGATCCGCAAACTGGCCGAGGGCCACACCACCTTCGAGGAAGTCGTGCGACTCACGGCGGATGCCCAATGAGTGCCGACTGCGAGCGCGAACTCGGCCTGCTGCTGCGTTCGGGCTACCGGCTGATCGGAATCGAGAGTTTCGAAGAGGACCGGGCCCTGAAGCTGCTCGAACGCGTCGCCGCGAAGAACGAACGCGCGCTGCACGTCTGGTCGCTGGCAGGAGGCTGGGGTGGGACAGGAGAGGGCGCCGGGAGCCTCGATCTCGGTCTCGTGAGCTGGGGCGACCGGGAAGGGCCGGCCCTGCTCGTCATTCTCGATGCACATTCGGTTCTCGGTGATCCGACGGCGGTACGGCGTCTGCGCGACCAGTTGCCACGCTTCGGGCAGCAACGACAGGCGCTCGTCTTCATCTCTCCCGTCTTGAACCTGCCCATCGAACTGGAACGCGAGGCAGCTCACGTCTCGATCCCGCTGCCGACGGAACTCGATCTGCGCAGGCTGTTCGATCGCGTGGTGCAATCCGCTACCGACGCCAAGGTGGATGGGCACACTCTCGATGAATGCGTCCGGGCGGCCCTCGGGCTGACCGGCTCCGAAGCCGTTCGCGTGTTTCGAAAGGCGTGGATGGCTGCCGGTGCGGTCGATGACAAAGCGGTCGCCCACGTCGTCAGCGAGAAGCGGAAGGCTCTGAGACGCACGCCGGCGCTGAGCTTCCACGACGCCGACTTCGATCTGGACGCCGTCGGCGGCCTCGGTGAGCTGAAGCATTGGCTCCGTGAGCGAAAGCGGGCGTTCGGCGAGGAGGCTCGCTCCTTCGGTCTGCCCTCACCGCGAGGCCTCCTCTTGTTGGGTGTCCAGGGCTGCGGGAAATCGCTCTGCGCCAAGGCTGTCGCCCGCGAATGGCGATTCCCGTTGGTTCGCTTGGATCTTGGCGCTGCTTTCGGAGACCCGACCAAGAGCCCGGAGGTGACGATGCGCGAGGCGACCGCGATCGCCGAATCGCTGGCCCCGGTCGTGCTCTGGATCGACGAGATCGAGAAGGGCTTTTCGGCAACCCATCTCGACAGCAATGCCAACCGCGTCTTCGGCTCCTTCCTGACCTGGATGGCCGAGAAAAAGGCGCCCGTTTTCGTGGTGGCGACCGCCAACGACGTCACGGCGCTTCCGCCGGAGTTGTTGCGGCGCGGGCGCTTCGACGATCTGTTCTTCGTGGACCTGCCGAGTGAGACGGAGCGTGCCGAGATCCTGGCGATCCATCTGCGCCAGCGCGGGCGCGACCCGGCGCAGTTTCCGCTAGCGGAGTTGGCCGAGCAGGCAACGCGTCTGTCCGGCGCGGAGATCGAGCAGGTCGTTGCGGCCGGGCTCTACACCGCCTTCGCTGAGAACCGCGATCTCTCGGACAACGACCTGGCCAACGCGATCCAGGAGACGGTGCCGCTCTACGACACCTACGAAGAACGCATCAAGGAACTTCGCAACTGGGCCCGAACCCGCGCGCGCGCGGCAACGACCGACGCGAAGATGGTGGATCTCTTCACGGAGCGTTGAAGCGAGCCCGGCGCGAGACGCGAATAGTGAAGCGCTACCGGCCCGTGCGGTAGGCGGAGGCTGCCCGTTTTTCGGGCACCGAACCCGTAGGAATCGAGCCGCTTGGGCCGAGCTGCGCACAGGTCTGCCGCTTTCGGCCAGGGAAGGAGCCGCCAGGTAGCCGGCTGCGCCGTTGGCACGCTCGTTGCTCTACCGATCCTCGTCCGAGCTGTTTCGGACATCAATCGGAGGTCAACGTCGTGCGACGTACGCTCACCGCAATCCTGGGACTGGCTGCCATGGGCGCCGTCATGCTTCCCGTTGCCGCTTTCGCGGAGGACACCGTCAGCGCCGGTCAGTTCTTCGCGAATAACGTGTGGATGATGCTCTGTGCAGGGCTCGTGTTCATCATGCATCTGGGTTTCGCGACCCTCGAGTCGGGAATGACCCGCTCGAAGAACACCGTAAACATCCTGTTCAAGAACACGTTCATCATCTCGATCGGCATCCTCACCTACGCCCTCTGCGGATTCAACCTGATGTACCCGGGTGAGTTCAACGGCTTCCTCGGTTTCGCAGGTGCCGGTCTCTCGGACCTGGCGTCCGCGGACAACACTGCTGGTTATGCCAGCGGCGGCTACACGTACTACACGGATTTCCTGTTCCAGGCGATGTTCGCGGCGACCTGTGCCACGATCGTCTCCGGCGCAGTGGCCGAACGGATCAAGCTCTCCTCGTTCATGATCTTCGCCGCCGTGTTCGTGGCCTTCGTCTACCCGATCGCGGGCTCCTGGAAATGGGGCGGCGGTTTCCTGGACGCCATGGGCTTCTACGATTTCGCCGGCTCCACCCTGGTGCACTCGGTGGGTGGCTGGGCCGCCCTGGTGGGCGCCATCGCCCTCGGACCGCGCCTCGGCAAGTACACCAAGGGCCGCATGAACCCGATCCCGGGTAGCAACATGTCGCTGGCCGCCGTCGGTGTGTTCCTGCTCTGGCTCGGATGGTTCGGCTTCAACGGCGGATCGGTGCTGTCGGCAGATCCGGTGCTCACCTCCTACACCCTCGTGACGACCTGCATCGCTGCCGCCGCGGGCGCGGTCGCCGCAATGACCGCCTCGTGGACCCTGGCCAGCAAGCCGGATCTCTCGATGTCCCTGAACGGCATCCTGGCGGGTCTCGTGGGGATCACGGCGGGAGCCGATTCGGTCAGCCTGGTGGGTGCCGTGCTGATCGGCCTCGTCGCGGGTGTACTCGTGGTGTTCTCGGTAATGTTCTTCGATCGCATCAAGGTCGACGATCCGGTGGGCGCGATCTCGGTCCATCTCACCTGTGGTGTCTGGGGCACGCTGGCCGTCGGCATCTTCTCGATGAACCCCGAGCACAGCTTCCTCGTGCAGCTGGCCGGAGTCGCCGTCTACGGTCTGTTCACGGTGGTCTGCGCTGGAATCCTCTTCTACGGGCTGAAGGCCACGATCGGCCTGCGCGTCGAAGAAGCGGAAGAACTCGAGGGGCTCGACCTCGCCGAGCACGGCGGCCACGCCTACGACTTTGGCGGATCGACCCGAGGCTTCGAAGACGAGCTCCCGCTGGGCGCTCGCCGAGTGAGCCCCGCTGCCGCCACCCTGGCCACCGAATAGCGACCTAGCAACCCAAGGAGAAAGACCATGAAGAAGATCACGGCCATCCTGAAGCCGTTCAAGCTGGACGACGCCATGAAGGCGCTCCAGGACATTGGCGTCGCCGGAATGACGGTGACCGAGGTCAAGGGCTTCGGTCGCCAGAAGGGACACACCGAGCTCTACCGAGGCGCCGAGTATGTGGTGGACTTCCTGCCGAAGATCCGGCTGGAGATCGCGCTGCCGGACGAACTGGTCGAGAAGGCGACCGAGGCGCTCGCCAACGCGGCGCGTACCGGGCGCATTGGTGACGGCAAGATCCTGATCGAACCGCTGCTCGACGCCGTCCGGATCCGGACCGGCGAGCGGGGGGATGAAGCGTTGGCCTGACGCTGGCCTCCGATGTCATCACCCGGGGCTGGCCCCTCCGGTTCCGGGTGGTGATCGCTTCGCGGGCGCAGGGCTCTGGTCCTGCGCCCGCCTGCGTTTCGTCAAGAATCCAGCGCGATCTGCCGCTGACTCCCCAGGGAGTTCCAGCGCAATCCATGCTCATCCCGTGGGGCCATGATTCATCGCAGATTCGCCGCCGGCCGTGGGTGACCTATGGCCTGGCCGGGGTCTGTCTGCTCGCGTTCATCGTGACTTCGGCCCAGACCGCTCGTCCGTGGGCGGAGGCTGATCAGAAGCTCGAGGAAGCCTTCAACTATTGGCAGGCCCATCCCTACCTGGAAGGGAACGACCGGCTGACCCGTCAGTTCTGGGATCTCGGCGACGATGACTTCGCCTACTGGGAAGAGGAGACCGGTGGCATCGTTCCCGACGCGCTGACGATCGAAGTCGAGCAAGCCGAACTCCGCATACTGATGACCGAGGAGCGAGAGATTCGCGCCACGGACCCCTGGATGCAGTTCGGTCTGGTGCCCGACCGACCGCAGGCCGCCGGTTTGTTCGCGCACATGTTCATGCACGCGGGCTGGCTCCACCTGCTCGGGAATCTGTGGTTCCTGATCCTTTCGGGTCCGTACATCGAGGATCGCTTCGGCCGCGGCTTGTTCCTCACCTTCTATCTCGCCTCGGGGCTCGCCGGCGCTGCCTTGTTCGCCGGACTCGACGGCAGCGGCACTCCCCTGATAGGAGCCTCCGGTGCGGTGTCCGGTGTGTTGGGCGCATTCCTGGTCTGCTCGATGCGGATCAAGATCAAGTTCTTCTACTGGATCATCTGGCCCGGAACCTTCTCGGCGCCGGCGTGGATGATGCTGCCGCTCTGGTTCGCCAGCGAACTCGTGAGCGCGCTCAGCGCCCCTTCAGGCGACCCGGTGGCGTACTGGGCACACGTCGGAGGCTTCGGCTTCGGCGCCGTCGCGGCATTCGCGATCCGCAGGGCCGGCGTCGAGGGAATGCTCTCGAGGGAACTCGGCCAACTCGATCCCGAAACCGGCAGCCCGCTTCTCGATGCCACCCGGCTCGCGATCCGCGAGGGCCGCCTGGATGAAGCGATCTCCGGAGCCAGCGACGCGCTAGCCGACGGAAACGCCGATCCGGCCGCCGTCACCGCCTACCTCGAGGCGGTTCACGCTGCCGGGCGCGAGTGCGACGTGGCGCCGACCCTGGTCGAGCACTTCTGGTCGGCCGTCGAGTGGCGCAAGAAGGATGCGGCGATCGCGCTCTGGGAGGCGTTGGCCGCCCAGAACGTCACCCCCTCCGGTCGCGGAGAACCGCTGCTGCAGGTGTCTGGCTGGCTGCGTGGCGCTGGCATGGGCGGCGAGGCCAATGTCGCGATGAAGGCTGCCCTGGCCGTCGCGGATCCCGCGCTGGCGGTCCGGATCGCGCGCGCCGCCCGCCGACACGATCCGGTGTTGGTCACGCGTGCGGCAGACCGCGTGCTGGCTGCGCCAGAGGTAGCCGGGCCAGATCGCAAGGCGATGCAGGCGCTACGAGGGGAAGCGCGGAAGGAAGCCAGCCGTCGGGGTTGGATCTTGTTGGAGGCCGGTGACCGGGTCGAGAAGGGCCGCGGTCGCGCAGTCCGCGTGCCGGTCGACCCGCCCCAGACGGTGCGCGTCGATCGTTCTTCATCGCCGGCAGCTCCGGCCAGCGACTACGAGGACGAAATTCTCGGGAACGTCGGCGAAGATGCGGGTGCGGACCTGTTCGATGCGAAGGTCGCGGCGGTTCCGTCCGACGATTCGGACCTGGACCTCACAGGCAACGGCGCCACCGAGGAGGCCACACAGGCGTTTTCCGCTGCCTCCGGGCCGAGTTCTCTCGCGCCCGGCGAGGCCATCGATATCTCCGACATCCTCGGCGAATCGGAGGAGGCGCCAGTGCGGCTTCCCGACCCTCAGGTCGCTGGCACGGATGCGTTCCTGGACTCGCTCCACGCGAGCCTGGAATCCGACGGCCTGGCGGATGGCCAGCTACTGGCGGTGTCCGAGGAGGAGCTGACCGACGAGCCGCCTTCGCCCGATCTCGGGCACACCGAAGGCATGTTATTCGAGGCGGCCGGAACCGATCTGGCCGGCGATCTCGACTCGACAGCGCTCGACCTCCGCGCACAACCCCCCGACCCGCTTTCTGCGAGCGGTGCGGATACTCGCGTGATGTCGTCGGCCGAGTCCGGACCGGCTTCCGAGGCGGAGTCGAGCGTAGGGATGGAGGCTGCCGGGTCTACCAGTCTCGACGAGGATTTCGTCGTCCTCGACGCCGAAAAGGAAGAGGAGCCGGCGCCCAGGCGCCTGCAGGTCATGACAGCGGTCCCACTCGGGCTCGATGCGACGCACGTGACCCTCGACGTCGAGGGCCGGGGTCGCTCGCGACTCGCCCTCGAGCGGATCGACGCCGTTTCCAGCGCCGGTGTCGGCGGCCTCTCCGATACGGGCAAGCCCGTCCTGGTGATCGATCTGTGTCTCAACTGGACAGGTCACGACGACCTCCAGTTGGTTCGCCTGCGAAGCGACGGCTTCGATCCGCGTCGACTGGTCGATGCGGAGGGTTCGTCGCTGAAAGCGCTGCGCGCGCTCGCCGCGTTGCTGGTGTTGCGTTGTCGCGGGGTCTCGCTCCCGCCGGAAACCGAACCCGACCCACCGTTCAGGATCTATCCCGACGCCGAGACCTATCAACGCGAAGTGCTTCGCGTCACTTGTTAGGCCAGGGTCCGCGGTCGGCATGCGGCCAGGAAGGCACCGAACAGCTCCGAGCGACCGAACTCGGGCAGATCTTCCGGGTGCCATTGGACGCCGATGAAGAACTCGTCCGCTTCGGACTCGAGCGCTTCGATCGCGCCGTCCGATGAACGGGCCGAGATCCGCTGACCGCTGCCTGGCGCTTCGATGGCCTGATGGTGACGGCTATTCACCTGGTGGTCGCCGGCTCCGATGATCGAGGCGAGCCGCGTCCCCGCTTCGACTTGAATGCCGTGGCGATGCTCGGCGTTCGCTCCCTGGTGTTCGACTTCGCCAGGCCGCTCGCTCGGGAGGTCGTAGATCAGGCGGCCACCCGCTTCGAGCGCCATGAGCTGCATGCCGTAGCAGATTCCCAGTACCGGGAGCCGGCGCTCCACCGCAATCGCCAGCAGGGCGGCGTCGAACGAGCGCTGGCGTTCTGGCGTTGGCGTGAACGTGACCGTCCCCGGGTAGGGGGCGGGAGGAGGGAAGTCATCACCGCCGGGCAGCAGCAAACCGCTGACGCCCTCGAGAGCGCCTTCCGGACTCGCCGCGATCGGGACCAGCACGGGCACCCCGCCGGCCTCCGCGATGGCGGCCGGATAGGCGGCATCGAGGTAGGCGGTCTCCCGGCCACGTCGCAGCCCCCCTTCGTCCAGACCGAGGGGAATCGCGATCAGCGGACGGCGGGGCATGGCTCGATGCTAGCGGTCCCGGCGGATGGAGGTCCGCTCGGCCCTCGTGCCTGTCCGGCGCAGGGATGTGTGCGAGAATCGCACACCGTTTTCCGCGACAGGCGCGGCACGAGAGCCCAACCATTCAGCGCGAAGAGCGCAGGAGACCCGCATGGCAATTCAGGTCGGAGAGAAGATTCCCGCAATCAAGGTGAAGGTCATCGGTCCCGACGGCCCGGAAGACGTATCTGCCGATGAACTCTTCGCCGGCAAGAAGTCGGTGCTCTTCGCGGTGCCTGGTGCGTTCACACCGCTTTGCTCGGCCCAGCATCTGCCCGGCTTCGTCGAGAAGTCGAAGGACATCAAGGCCAAGGGCGTCGATGCGATCTACTGCCTCTCCGTCAACGACGCCTTCGTGATGAGCGCCTGGGCGCAGGATCGCGGCACCGGCGAAGCGGTCACCCTCATTGCCGACGGCAGCGCGGACTTCACCAGCGCGGTAGGCCTGGTACTGGATGGCTCGAACTTCGGCATGGGCACGCGCTCACAACGTTATGCGGCGGTCATCGAGGACTCGGTGCTGACGCACCTGGCTGTAGAGGCGCCGGCAAAGTTCGAAGTGTCGAGCGCCGACGCGATCCTCGAGGCCCTCTAGGCACCCGAGGTCAAAGACCACGAATTCGAAGCCCGCGCGCTCGGCTGAAAGTGCGCGGGCTTCTTCGTTCCTGCAGACTCTGGCTCTCAGCGAAGGAACTCAACATGCATCGCTTCTCGATCACCCGCATGCTCGCCGGTGCGCTCGTCCTCGCAGCCGTCGGCTGCAGCGGCCCGCCGCCCATCCAGGTTTGCGAGGCGCGCGACGGGCTCGTGCCCGTGTGCGGCTTCGAGAACCCCGAGGATCTCGCCGGTTTGCCTGGCGGCTGGCTGGTTCTGAGCGAGATGGATCGCAGCGGCGAGGGCGGCGCGATCACCGCCTATCGACCGTCGGACGGTGCCAAGCGGGTCCTGCACCGCGTCGGCGCCGACTTCCTTCCCCATGGAATCGACATCTCCGCCGATGGCGCGCGATTGCTCGTCGTGGATCATGGCGGCGGCGAGAGCATCGAGGAGTTTGCACTCCACCACGACCCGTCCGCCGGCCCGAGCCTCGAACATGTCCGAAGCATCCCGGTGCCGGACGAACTCGACGCGAGCTTGAACGACGTCGCGGCAACCCGCACCGGGTTCGTTACCACGAAGATGTTTCCGGCCGGTTTGCTCGGCGGCATGTGGGGCATCCTGATCGGGAGCGATACCGGAAATCTGTTCACCTGGTCGGAGAGCGCGGGCTTCGAGGCCGTCGCCGATTCGCAGGGCGTGGGCCCGAACGGTGTCGCCGCCAGTGCGGATGGGCGTTACTACTACCTGGCGGAGTGGGCTCGGGAGCGCGTTGTTCGCGTGAATGCCGAAGGCGGCGGACGGCTCGAATCGGCAGCGCTCGGATTCTCGCCGGACAATCTCACCTGGACCCCGGATGGTCAGCTGCTCGTGGCGGGCCAGATCGCCACACCGATCGAAGCCGTCGCCTGTCGAGATGTCCCCAAGGGCGCGAGCTGCGCACTCGGAAGCGGGGTGGTGCGCATGAATCCGGATACTCTCGAGATCGAACCCGTGCTGCTGCACCAGCCAGCGACCGTGGTCGGCGCTGCGTCGGTGGCCTACGAACAAGACGGTCGAATCTGGATCGGCTCCTTTGCCGGTGATCGCATCGTCTGGATGGATGCACGATGAGCCTGGACGTCCACCGAGAACGTTATGTCAGCCTCGTGACCCTCAAGCGCGACGGGAGCGAGGTGGCGACGCCCATCTGGTTCGCGCCGGATCCCGACGACGACAAGTTGCTCTGGATGTATACGAACGGTCAATCGTGGAAGGTGAAACGCATCCGGAACCAGGCCGGGCGTGCGCGCGTGGCTGCCTGCGATGCGCGGGGAAAGCTGCGCGGTGAGTATCTCGAGGCGGAAGCGGCGGTCCACGACGAGCCTGGGAGCCGCGAGTTCGAGCGCGCCTTCGAGACGATCATCGATCGCTACGGCTGGCAAGCCCGACTGGTGATGTTCGGCTCGCGCTTTGGTGGAACCCATCGCCATCGCTGCGCGCTATCGGTGCGCCTGAAGGGGTAGCGGGCGTGGCTGGCGAGTCGCGCATACCGCCGAATGCGCAGCGGCTGTGACCGGATTCGACAGTGTCTCGCGTTAGTCTCCCGTCCATGGCTGAGCCCGAGCAATTCGATTTCCGCGTGATCTGCGAGCCTGGCCCGTTGGCGGCAGAGGCCAGGCTGATGGCCGAACTACGTGTGGCCGCCCAGGAGGCCCGGGAGGAGCCGCGACTGCTGGCGCGTCCGCTTCGCATCCTGGTTCCCTCGGATGCGCTCCGGCGCCATCTTTCGGCGAGGATCGTTTCCGAACTGGGGGCGGCGGCCGGCCTCGTGGTCCAGACCCTGCGATCCGCGGCTCGGGAATGTGTGGCAGGTCTGGACGCAGCGCCTCGGACGGCGGACCTGTTGGTGCCGATCCTTGCGCGTCGGCTCGCGCGAGAGGAAGCGTCGCTACGCGAGGCGTTGGAACCACTCGACGATGGCTACGGCGCAGTGACCGCGGCCGTCGACGATCTGCTCGACGCCGGGCTCGATGCCCTCTCGGCGGACGGCGTGTTCGAGGCCCTGGCCGAGCTTGCGCCGGGCCCGCAGCGTGAGCGTGCGGCTGCCGTCGTGCGCGTGGCGATCGCCGCGAAGGCGGCGTTGGCCGAGCACCAGTTGGTGCATCGCTCCGCGCTCTTCGGGGCGGCCTGCGACGCGCTCGAAGCGGGACCGGGGGTCCTCCCGAGCCGCGAGCTCTGGGTCTACGGTCTCGCCGACGCGACCGGTGTGCTGCTGGATTTCGTCGAGGCACTGGTTCGGGAACGAGCCGCGCGCGTGATCGTCGATCTCCCCGGCGATCCAGCGGACCGGACGGCCCCCGCGCCCGGGCTCGGCTTCACCGAGCGGCTGACCGACCGCCTCTCGGCGTTCGGGTTGGAGCCTGCCGAGCGCCTCGGGCTGCCCCCGGTCGAGAGCCAGTGGTGCCGCGCCGCCGGCGCCCATGGCGAAGTTCGTCACGCTGCCGAGCAGATTCGTTCGCTTCTCGATGCGGGTACCAGGCCGGAGCGGATCGCGATCGTGCTGCGCGATCCGACGCCCTATCGGACCGCGCTCGCGAGCCAGTTGCGTCGCTTCGCGATTCCGTTCTCGGGGATCGATGGCTTTCGGGCACGCCCCGGCCGCCGAATCCGGGCCCTGTTGACGCTCGTCGAACGGGGCAGCGCCTGCCCGGCGGACACCTGGCTCGACGCCTGCGAACTCGATGGCGATGCTGGTGATCTGAGGCTCGGCCTCCACGGCATCGGCGTTGGGCGAGTGGGCCAGCTGGCGGCACTCGATCTGGATGAATGGTTGGGCGAGCGTGCGGACTATCCGCTTCCGATCCGGCGCATGGTGCCATCGGAGACGGATGGAGAAGCGCCGCGGCGACGCACCTTGAGCCGCCGCGCCCTGGCCCGGGCCATCGCGTCTGCACGGCGAGTGATCTCCCACGCCGGCGGCTCGGGTTCGCTGGCAACCGGCGACGAGCACCTGGGCAGGCTTCGCGAGTTGGTCCGTCGCGATCTCGGTTGGACCTCCGAGAGCGCGGGGAGCGGATTGTTCCAGCGCGCGCTGGCGCGTCTCGAGGAGGAGATTCCAGGCACCGAACGGTTGGACCGCGCCGAGTTCGTGCTGCTGCTGCGGCGAGCGCTCGCAAACGACGGCGTGGCACCGCTCGGTGGCGCCGGCGCCGGCGTGCAGGTGCGCTCGGTGACCGATGCGCGCGGCTGCACCTTCGAGCATCTGTTCGTGCTCGGGCTCAACCGGGATTCGTTTCCGCGGGTCATCAGCGAGGACGCGATCTTGCCCGACGCGATCCGGGAGCGGATCGCCGATGTGCTGCTCGACCTCCCCATCAAGCGGCGCGGACACGACGAGGACCGCTACCTGTTCGCCCAGCTGCTGTCGGCCGCACCCCGGGTGAGCTGTTCCTGGCAGGCGATCTCGGACGACGGCAAGGAACGCGCGCTCTCACCGCTGGTCGAGCGGCTCTCCCTGGTCGCCGGGATCGAGATCGAGACCGCCATCTCCGCGTTGGAAGAAGCGGGATTGGCGGCCAGCCGAAACGCGATCCGGCCTCCGCTCGAACGAGCCATCCAGGTGGCTCTGGCTGGCGGTCCCGCGGCTGCCGAGGCCGCGCTCGCTGCGGCGCTCCCGCAACCGGACGCCGCGCGCGTCGCCGCCCATCGCCACGCCACCGTGCGGGAGATCGAGGGCGTCGGTACCCGACGCCAGAGGTTGGGGCCCTTCCTCGGACAGATCGGCCCGGTTCAGGCGGGGGATCTTCGGCTGGGCCCGATGTACATCACCCGCCTCGAGGGGCTCCACTACTGTGGCTGGCAGACTTTCCTGCAACGGGTGTTGCGCCTGGAGCCCTTGCCGGACGCCCTGGCGGCACTTCCGGATCTTTCCCCGTTGGTGGTCGGCAACGTGATGCACGAGGCACTTCAACGGATCGTCGAGGAATCCGGACTTCGCGAGGAGGACCCGGACGAGCCGGGCTCGTCCTTGCCCCGCATCGCTCCCTGGCCGAAGGCGGAGCGGGTGGAGGCCCTGGTCCTGGCGGCGGCACGCAAGATCGCCCGCGACGAAGGGATCCTCCTCGAAGGTTATGCGCGCTTCCTCGCGCGGGTGGTGGGGCCCCACGTCGAACGTGTGCGCCAACTCGATTGGGCCGAGGGTCCGCCCGCGGTCCTCGGTGTCGAGTCGATCGGCGAGGCGACGATTCCCGGCGTCGAGCGTCCCATGCTATTTCGGGCGGATCGGGTCGACGTTCACGCGGGCCGCCGGGTGTTCGTCGACTACAAAGGAGGCAAGCCGCTCAGCACAGCGGCGAAGCCGGAAACCCGACGTAGCCATCTGGTCGAGGGTGTGCGCAGCGGGAAGCGACTCCAGGCTGCCGTTTATGCCGCCGCCGCTGGAGCCGAGGGGCGCGGCCGATACCTGTTCTCACGCCCGGGTCTCGACGATGTCCACGCCAACGTCGTTGTCGAAGGAAGCGACGCCGAACTCCAGGCGCTGCTGGCCACCAGTGTCGCCAAGGGTCTCGCGGCCTGGGACGAGGGCTTCTTCGTTCCCCGCCTGGTCGATGGTCAGGGCAGGGACGGCCGCTCTTGCAATGGGTGCGAACTGAAGGAGGCCTGCGTGCAGGGCGACTCGTCGATGCGGCGACGTCTGCGCGAGCGTATGCACGCGGTTTCCGAGAGCGAGATTCCCGAGGCTGAGGCAGAGCGCGGGCTCTACGCGCTCTGGGGCGAAGCATGAGTGCACTCGCAGAAGACGCGCGCGCGCGTTTGGTGGCGCAGACCGAATTCGATTCACCGCTCCTGATCGAGGCCGGCGCGGGTACCGGCAAGACGGCTGTCCTGGTGGCGCGGATTCTCGCCTTCTCGCTGGGTGTCGGCTGGGAGCGTCGCCGGGAGGCCCTGATCGAGCGGCGAGGGCTTGTGCCTGGCAACGACGAGATTGCCGGGGACGTGCTGCGGCGAACCGTCGCGATCACGTTTACCGAAGCGGCTGCAGCAGAGATGACCGGGCGGGTCGCGAGCGCGCTGGTCGCCGTCCACGGCGGCGAAGCCGTTCCCGGCTTCGACGCCGACGCGCTGGCCGTTCCCGAGGAACAGATCCGCGAGCGCGCCGAAGCATTGGTGGGTGCATTGGGACAGCTCGGGACGCGCACGATCCACTCCTTCTGCCGGCGGCTGCTGGCGCGGCATCCGCTGGAGGCCGGGCTGCATCCCGATGTCAGCGTCGATGCCGATGGTCAGGAGCAGGCAGCGACGGTGCGTCAGGTCCTCGAGGAAGCGCTCCCCCGGATCTGGGGCCGCAATGACGTGGCCGGTGCGTTGAGCGCGGCCGCACTGGGGCCCGGCGATCTCGAAGAGGCGGTGAGGCGACTTCTCAGCGATGGGGTTCGCGCCGAGGATTTGGCGGAATCCCCGCTCGCCGCCCGGCGGATCGAAGGCTTCGCAGCCGACGTGGAGGCGCGTCTCGGTGCCTTGCATCAGGCGATCCTGCCCGGGGCCGCGATCAAGGCGAAGAACAGCAGGACCAAGGCCATGATTCCGGTCGTCGAGGGTATTCGGAAGGCGGTCGCGCAGTTCGGCACTTCGCGCATCACATCTGACCAACTCGATGCGCTGCTCGACCCCGACGAGATCAAGGAGCTGATCGGTCGCCTTCGCAAATGGAGCAGCGGTGACATCGGCCCGACCGAAGTGAAGGCGGGGATGGAGGAGAGCGTCGTGGTGGCCGCCGCCACTTCCGCGCTTCCGTTGGTCCAGGGGCTAGGCAAGGTCCGCTTCAGTGCGCTCGAAGCCGTGCACGAGGTGCTGCGAACGCTTCTCGCGACGGCCGGGGAGCGATTGCGTGCGCGCGGCGTGCTGACCTACGGCGACCTGCTACGCGGCGCCCGGGACCTGTTGGTGGATCACCCAGGGGTGGCGGGGCAGGTTCGCGCCGAGATCGATCAGCTCATGGTGGACGAATTCCAGGACACCGACCTGCTGCAATGCGAGATTCTCTCGGCGTTGGTGTTTCGCCCGGGTCCGGCCAAGGGCCCGACGTTATTCGTCGTCGGAGATCCGAAACAGTCGATCTACGGCTGGCGGAACGCGGACCTGCGCGCCTTCGAGGATTTCAAGACGCGCATCGGAAAGGCCGGCGAAGTGCTCCCGCTGGTCCAGAACTTTCGCTCGGTGCCCGCGATTCTCGACGAGGTCGAGCGAGTGGTGGCACCCGTCATGACGCCGACTCCCGGCTTGCAGCCGGAATTCCAGGCCCTCGAAGCTTCGCCGGTCTCGAGTCGCGCTGCTGGTTTCGCGCAGGGGAGCTGGCGGCCCGTCGAGTACTGGGCGCCGGGTCGCGTTGGCACAGATGACGCACTGAAACCGCCCGCCGCCGTCGGCGACGCCCAGGAAATCGAAGGCGCAGCGGTTGCTGCGGACCTCGTGAGGCTCCGCGATGAAGCGGGGCTCCCGCTGGGCGAGGTCGGTGTGTTGGTGCGGACGATCACCAGCCTCGAACCGATCGTGAGTGCCCTACGTCGCGCGGGAGTTCCGTTCGTTGCGGAGCGGGAGACAGAGTTCTACCAGCGGCGAGAAATCATCGATGCCACGGCCCTGGTTCGCACGATTCTCGACCCGAACGATCATGTCGCCCTGGTGGCCTGTTTGCGGTCTTCCGTCGTGGGGGTTCCCGACGCTGCGCTCGCGCCGCTCTGGCAGCAGGGTGTCCCGGAGCGGCTGGCCGAACTGGGCGCCGCTGAGCCCGATTCTCTCGATGCTCTCGAAGCGGCCGTCGCGAAGGCAGCGGAGCGGGTGCCGCGTCAGATTCCGGGCATCGCGGAACTTTCGGATTGGCCCCTAACGCTCCGTGCGTTCGCAAAGGCCGTTGCGCCGCTCCGACGGGAGGCGCGCGACGGAACGCCGGACCGCTTCGTCGAGGGGTTGCGCGCGACGCTACTCCCCGAGGCCACCGAGGCTGCGCGCTATATGGGTCGGCATCGCGCCCTCCACCTCGATCGGTTCTTTCGGGACCTGGTGGATGCACTCGAACGCACCGGCGGTTCGCCCGCGGCGGTGGCGGCGTGGTTGCGACGTTCGGGCTCGGTCGATCGCGAGCACCGCGAGGGGCGCGCCCAGACGATCGCGACGGACGCGGTTCAGATCATGACCATCCACCGCGCCAAGGGGCTGGATTTCCGGCACGTCTACTTGATGCAAGCGGGAAAGGCGGTCGGCGGTCGACCGGGTGAGAAGGAGACCGCCGTGTTCGGACGCGGCGCCGATTCGGAATGGGTGCTCTGCAATCTACCTTCGTTAGGCCATTGGCGTCACCGCGAGCAGCGTGCGGCCTTGGAAGAAGCCGAGCGGGTTCGCTTGCTCTATGTCGCGCTCACGCGCGCCAAGGAGCGGCTGGTGATTTCGGGCCTCAGCCCCGGCAAGAAGCCCCTGGCGGCCAGTCAGAATGCACTCCTCGAGGCCCGCGCCGGAGATCCGGCCGGCCCCGCGGCGCTGGCCGGCGGCGCCCTGGAATATCTGGACGAGGACGGGGCGCGCTGGCGATGGATCTTCGAAGCCGACGTCGACGAGGCTTCTCGTGAGAGTGACGGCGTGCCGGCGGCCGACGCAGCGGACCTGGCGGAGGAATCCGCGCAGTGGAATGAACGCAGTCAGCAAGCCGAGCTGCGCGCCGCACGGAGTTTTGCTGCCCGGGCTTCCGAACTCGGTCACGAGGTGCTCGAGCCGAATCGTCCGGCCGAAGCCGAGAGCCTCGAAGGGGAGCGCGCTCGGCGCATCGCGATGGCGGCGGGAACCGTAGTGCATGGTCTCCTCGAGGAGGGTGTCGCGGGCAGCACGGAAGCGGCCGTCGCCGGCTGGTCGAGCCGGACCGCCCTCCCGCAGGATCGCGAGGCGGTCGCCGAACGCGCCCTGGCCATCTGGCAGTGCTTCGCCCAGGGCCCGCTGGCGCCAAGACTCGCCGCACTGGCCGAGCGTGTGGTCGCCCGAGAGCTTCCGGTCCTGGTGGAACCCGAAGTCAGCGCCGCTGCGCCGGTCGGTTTCGTCTCCGGCACCATCGACCTGGTCTATCGGGAGCCCGATGGCCGTTTCGTGGTGGTCGATTACAAGACCGACGCGGTCGAGGGCGACGCGCTCCGAGAACAGGCCCAGGGATACGGCGCCCAGGGTGCAGCCTATGTGCGAGCGCTCCAGGGCGCGCTCGCGCTCGACGAGGCACCTCGCTTCGAGCTCTGGTTCCTTCAGGCCGGTCTCGTCGTAGATGCGAAGGGGAATCCCCTCGATTCGGTGTGACGTTGATCACGCGCGAAGTCGGGGCTTTTCAAGCCGGAACCGGCCCCTTACGCCGTCAAGTGCGTACCCCGAGTCGCCGAATCAATCAGGATGCGAAAGGTCTGCGGACTCCTCGGGATTGCATTGGTCGTTGCCGCCGCAGCGGCTGGCGTTTCCTACATCGCCGCGAACCAGGCGGCCCGCCTGCATGGCGAGATCGTGCAAGGGCTCCAACGAATGGAGACGGTCACCGTCTATTCGGATCACTTCGATCGCGGACTGATGGCCTCGCAGGCCGAGATTCACATCGAGGTGGCCGGCGTTCCCGGCGAATGGCTGCAGCGCCAGCTCCATCTCGCCGGTCTCGAAGATGCCCGCGCGCGTTTCGGGCTCCGGCTCAACGTGGAACTGTCACACGGACCGGACGTCGGTTGGAATTGGCTGATGGACGGCGCGATCGGTGAGCCGATCGTGGCGTTGGCGGTGAGCGCATTGACGCTCGATCAGGAGACCGCTTCGGATCTTGCGGCCGCGTTGGGCGAGGTTCCGCCGGTGACCTTCATGAGTGATGTGAGGTTGAGCGGGGCCCATCAGACGAGTGTCGTCTGGGAAGCGACGGATCTCTCGAGCACGTCGGTCGAGACACCGTGGACCGCCGAGTGGCGCGGTCTCGATGGGCTACTCGTCCGGACGGCCGACGGAACGCTCGACGGACATCTCACCGGGGCGGGCTTCGACTGGCGCGGCGAAACCGGCCACCTCGCCGTGGCGGGCTTCGACTTCGAGATCCAAGGAGCCAGCGATGGCACGGGCAGCTTTACCGGCGACGTGCATCAGCGCTGGCGGGATGTCGAGTGGACCCCGGCCATCGAGGATGAGAGCGACCCGCCGACACACGCAGCCGAGGCCGGAGACGGCTGGGCTGCGAGCGATCTTCGCATCGACTATCGAGCCACGCGCGAGCTCGACGAGACGAACCGGTCGCTGGACATTCGTCTCGCCGGCGGAACGCTTCGAGGCGTCGCTACGGACTCGGCAAAGTTGGAACTACGCTTTCGGGACCCGCCGGAAGCGCTGCCCGGGACAACCCACCGCACGGCGCTCACCGAAGTGGACGAAGCAACCTCGCACGGCTTCGAGTTCATCTATCCCTGGTTGACGCCGGGCCTGACGATCGACCCGTTCCGGGCAGAGATCGGCTCGCCGACGGGCACGCTCCTGGTCGAGGGCCAACTCCGGGTGGATCCCGAGCACCCGGCCGCAGGCAACCCGCTAGCGCCCCTCGACGCGTTGGTGGGCGAGATCAAGATCGACGCGCGAGGAGATTTGACGGGCCGGCTCGGATTCGGCGCCGATGCGTTCGCCGCCTTGGCCGAGGCCGGCCTCTCGAGGTCCGATAGCGTGGGCACCATCGCCCACTTCTCGATTCGCGATGGCGAGTACCGCGAGCCCGGGCAGACGCCCATTGTGGCAGACCTGGCCGGGGACTCGGACCCGGATCGGGTTGCCGAGTCGGTTCCGCTCGAGGCATCCGCCGAGACCGAAGACTCGGCGCCGCCCGACGCGGCGGCGGCTTCTGCCCCTGCCCCTGTTGCGGTTCCGGATAGTCTGCCGGCCGCAGCGGCCGAGGATGTCTCGGTGTTGCCCGAGCTCGTGGCGCCCGTCGTGCCGATCCCGCCCGCTGCACCGACTCCTGCCGTCGCACCGATGACGGATGCGCCGAAGGTACGACCCGCGAAACGCGCCGAGGCGGCCGAAGACGCGTTCCTCGCCGAGATGGTCGCAGATTCCGATGCCGCTGACGTCGAACCCGAAGCGCCGACGCAGCCTGAAGCCGAAGCCACCGATCGTTAGGCGAGGGCGCTACGGGCGGATCGAATAGCGCTTGGGCCCGATCTGCTCCTGAAGGAGCGGGGTCGAGAAGCGCAGCCAACGCGCCAGGGCCGGCCGTGTCTGGGCGGGATCGATCAGGTCGTGGACACCGAAGGCTTCGGCACGCGCGTAGGGCGAACGCCCGGACGCAAGCTTGGCCTCGAGTTCGGCCCGCAACGCGGCGGGATCTTCGGCCGCCTCGAGTTCGCGGCGGAAGGCCACGGCGACTCCGCCCTCGAGGGGCAGTGCGCCGCCCTCGGCAGAGGGCCAGGCCAGTACATGGCCTTCCGGCCCGAAGTGGGCGGCGGCTGCGACGCCGTAGGCTTTGCGCACGATCACCGATGCCATCGGGACCTGCGCCTGCTGCACGGCAAAGATCGCGGCGGCGCCGTAGCGGATCGTGGCGGCCTTCTCGGACTCGGAGCCGATCATGAAGCCCGGCTCGTCGACGAAGGCGATGATCGGCAGGTGGAAGGTGTCGCAGAGATCCACGAAGCGGCGCACCTTCTGGGCGCCATCCGCCGTCATGGCGCCAGCGTAGTAACGCGTGTCGTTGGCCCAGATGCCCACCGGCTGCCCTGCGATCCGCGCAAGTCCGGTGATCTGCGAACGTCCGAAGGCGCGGGTCATCTCGAAGAAGGAATCCTCATCGACGACGTGCCGGATCAGTTTTCGTCCGTCGTAGATCTTGCGGCGATCGTGGGGAATGATCTCGCGCAAGGCGTCTGCACTCCGCTCGGCCGGGTCGTCGCATTCGATGCGCGGCGGCAGCTCCCAGACATTGGTGGGCATGTACGAGAGAAAACGGCGAATCTGATCGAAGGCGTCGGCCTCGTCCTCGGCGACGTTGTCGACTACGCCGCTTCGGCTGTGGATCTTCGCGCCACCCAGTTCGTCCTTGCTGAGCTTCTCGCCCATGGCACGTTCGACGAGCGCCGGACCGCCGATCAGGATCTGGGCCGTGTGCTTCGTCATCACCGAGAAGTGGGAGGCCACGAGTCGAGCGGCCGGAAAGCCCGCCACGGCACCCAGTGCAGCGGAGGCGACCGGCGCCTGGGCCATGGCTTCGACGAACGAACGGAAGCGCGGTGCCGCGTAGACGGGGTCGCCCATCGGCCGCGGCGCCCGCTTGCCGCCACTCCCGGTCACGCTGCCACCACCGCCTTCGAGGAACCGCACGAGGGGCAGGCGGTACTTCACGGCCAGGGTCTCGGCATACACGCTTTTGCGTAGTCCGGCCGGGGACGGGGAGCCGCCTCGCTGGGTGAAATCCTCGCCGCCCATCACGCAGGGTCGACCGTCGACCCTGCCGATCCCGAGCACGTAGTTGGCTGGCGTGAAGTCCGTGAGCCGACCGTCCGCGTCGGTCTCGCCGTAGCCGGCCAGGGGGCCCTGTTCCTCGAAACTCTCGGTGTCGGCCAGCGCCGCAATGCGCTCGCGAATCGTCAGACGGCCTTTCTCGTGTTGTTTGGCGACGGCATCCGCGCCGCCCATCGCCTGCCCGAGCTTCCGCCGCTCGGCGATACCCTCGATCTCGTCATTCCAACTCATGCAGCCTCCGCCGGCGCGCATTGTAGGCCGTCAACGCGGTCGCGGGTCTTCCTTGCTGCTGATCGCTTCGAGGCGCCTCTGCCAATCCTGCGGCAGACCGTGCTCCCGGGCGCCCTCGACCAGCAGGGCCTTGTACCAGGCGAAGGGGACCGGCTCGTCGGTTCGCTGTTCGGCGCGATAGGTGACCGCGTCGACGCTGGTTCCGTCGACATGTTCGAGGCGCACGGTGACGCGTGAATAGCCGAGTTCGAACGCATCGAGGGCGCTGAGCTGAACGTGGTCGAGGGCATACAGGACACCCCACACGTGATCGCCGCGGGCGGCTTCGAAGCACGCCTTCCCCGATCCATCCTTGCCGCGCTTCGCGAAGCAGAGCTGATGATCCGCAAGCCTGGCAATTCCGCGCGTCCCGAACTCGCCAACCCGGCTCCGCAGGCGTTCCGCCTTCAGGTTCGAGCCATAGGCGAAATAGAGCAACATCGCGCTACGGGGCGACCTCGAGGAGTTGGACACTGAAGCGCCGTCGCGCATCCGACCAGACCTGGGAGACCCGGAGCCCGGCGTTCTCTCCCATCTCGGCAAAGGCGTCGAGGGTGTACTTGTGGGAGTGTTCGGTGCAGATGTGCTCGCCCTCGGCGAAGTGAATCGCTTCCCCGTCGATCTCGACCGTCTGTTCGACCTCACTGACGAGATGCATCTCCACGCGGCCGGCGTCTTCGATCCACACCGCGCGGTGTTGGAAACGATCGATCTCGAAGTCTGCATCGAGCTCGCGGTTCATGCGCACCAGCACGTTGCGGTTGAAGGCCGCCGTGACGCCCTGACTGTCGTCGTAGGCTCGCTCCAGGGTCTGCCGATCCTTCTTGAGGTCGACCCCGATCAACAGCGCGCCGCCCGGTCCGCAAGTTTCAGCAACGCCCTCGAGCAGGGCCGTGGCCCGGTCTCGGGTGAAGTTCCCGATGGTCGAACCGGGGAAGTAGACGACGCGCCGCCGTGGCTCGACGCGGGTCGCAGGAATTCCGAAGGGCTGGGTGAAATCGGCGCAGACCGGCAGCACTTCGAGCCCGAGATAGTCCTGGGCGAGTGCTTCGGAGGATTTCAGCAGGTGATCGCGAGAGATGTCCACCGGTACGTATGCGGCCGGAGAGTCCAGAACGTCGAGCAGCAATCGTGTCTTGAGGCTGCTCCCGCTCCCGTACTCGATCAGCAGCGCATCCGGGCCGATGGCGATCGCCATCTCGTCGACCCGTTCCTGCATGATCGAACGTTCCGTTCGGGTCGGGTAGTACTCGGGCAATTCGCAGATACGATCAAAGAGCTGTGATCCCCGTTCATCATAGAAGTACTTGCAAGGAAGTTCCTTGCGTTCGTTCTGCAGGCCCGAGATCGCCTCGGACAAGAAAGCCTCATCGTGCTCTTCGTCGTTCAGCTCCAGCGTCGCGGTCGAGGCCATCATCTTCCTTTCGGATCGGAACGTTCGGGACTTCAGGGGAGGTCAGAATCGAATTCGCTCGACGAGTTCGGTCTCGAGGTCGAGCACGCCGATGGCATTCAGCCCGGGCATCATGCCAGCACACTCGCCCGGATTGAAGACCCAACAATCATCGCGCTTCTCGTGGACGTGAAGGTGGTTGTGTCCATGCAACACGAATGCGCATTCGGACAACAGCGTGGCGTCGATATCCTTCGGGTCATGTAGCACGGTGAGTTCGCGCCCGGCCCACTGCAGGCGCAATGGTGGGTCGACGAGTTCGATCGAGAGGGCGGCTGCAGCCTGTTCGAGGGCATCTCGCTCTAGATCGTTGTTGCCGTAAACCCCCACTAGCGGCATCTCCAGCCGCGAGAGCACGTCAAGGGTCTTCGCCTGGGTGATGTCGCCGGTATGGACCACGCGTTCGACACCGGCAGCGTTGAGCAACTCGACGATGCGCTCGACATTTCCCAGATGGTTGTGGGTATCGCTGACCACGCCGATGCGCATCGAACTCTCGAACCCTCGACTTCCCGAACCCACAAAGTGCTAGGGGCCCTCGCCACCCGCATCCGGCGAGCGAGCGTAGCCCGTGGCGTACGGGGGCGCCGCCAGCGTGCTGGCGCCCAGTCCATCGCCGATCGGAGCGCTCGCGCGAAGCGAAAGCGGGATGACACCGGCCCAGGCGGGATGCGACATATCTTCCGCATCGTCGTTGGGGGGCCCGCTGCGCAATTTGACCGAGGCCTCGTTCAGGGGCAGAGCCAGCAACTTTGTGAACTGCAACTCGAAATCATTGGCAGGCCGCGCATCAGCGGAGCGTCCCGGTACGATGTGCTCGACCAGGGCATCGAAGACGCGCAGCTTCTCCGCCGAGTCATCGACCTCTCGGGCATCGCCGAGAACGACCACCGAGCGGTAGTTCATCGAGTGGTGGAATGCCGAGCGTGCCAGTACCAATCCGTCCAGCAGCGTCACCGTTGCACAGACCGAGACGGATTTCTCGAGGGTGCGAAGCATCCGACTGGCGGGCGAGCCATGCAGATAGAGAACGTCGTCGACACGCACGTAGGTGGTCGGGATCACGAACGGCTGGTCGCCGGAAACGAAACCGATGTGCGCGATCAAGCCCTCGTCGAGGATGGCATGGACCGTCTCCCGGTCATAGCGAGCGCGCTCGGGAAGGCGGCGGACCTGGGTTCGTTCGGTCGGGATGAAGGGCTGCATGGCTTGTCCGATCCGTTTGGGAATTATGTACTGTTACATTCAAATTTACAATCAGGTACATAATTTCACGATCGGAGCTGCGGCGCAAGTGTCCGGCGCGAGACAAGCGCACCCGTCGCTAGGGAGGCTCTGCACGGCCCACCGTGCGTTCGTTCCGGCAGAGGCGTCGAGGAGGTCAGCGTCGCACTTGCGACAGGACGCTGTTGAGGGAGTGGTCGCGCTCGCTGCCAGGTCAACCCGGTCATGGTCGAGGGTGCCGGCGGGCGTGGGGCGACTCGAGCGATGTTTCGGGGTGCGATGTCGATTGTTGTAAATTGTTAGTCAAATATCGCTGTAATCAACTACATGCGGCGTAAGACATCCGGACTTCAGCTCGAACTGCGACACTCCGGGTGGGGCGGGAAGCGGCCCGGTGCCGGCCGAAAGCCGCAGACGGGGTCCGGCATCCCGCATCTCCGCCGGAAGGGACTGGCTTCCCGGTTTCCCTGCCACGTCCATCTATTGGTGGAAGCGAAGGATTCAGACGCCCTCGGGCGTGGGATGAAGTCGTTGGGTGCGCGCCTCGCGCGTGCGGTGAATCGGGTATTCGCACGCTCTGGACCGGTCCTGAAGGACCGGTATCACCATGTGGTGCTGAAGACA
>JAJDAP010000002.1 GCA_029261795.1 Deltaproteobacteria bacterium | reverse complement strand
GACGCACCCCACATGTTACACGTTTGCACGTTTCAAACCTGCCGGTTACAAACTTCCAAACTTGAAACTTGAGGAGTCCGTCCCCGCTCCTAGACGTCGCGGACGACTTCGATGAAGTCGGCGAGGGCGTCGATGTGTTGTTGGGGGGTGGTGAAGCCGGCGGGTTTTTCACCGGTGAGGTGGACGCCGGTATCCATGGCGCGCATCGAGAAGTAGGTGGCGCCGAGGGCCTTCCAGCTTTCGGCAGCCGAACGCCACTGATCGGGGCCCTCGCTGTAGTGGATGATGGCTTCGACGCCGACGTCTTCCCGGCTCCGTCCGGCGGCTGCCACTTCGGCCCAGAGCATCTCGCATAGCTTCTGCATCGGGGACGTATAGGCACCGAACAGGAAGCCATCGCCGATCCGGGCACAGCGTTTGATGGCGGCCGGCGAGAAACCGCCGAACCAGACCGGAACACCCGCCTCGGGAACGGGGAGGATTCCGGCCCGCTCGAAGCGATGGAACTCTCCTTCGAAGCTCGGCGTACCGCCCTGCCAGAGCGCGCGCATCAGCTCGACCTGCTCTTCCATGCGGGCGCCGCGCTTCGCGTAGGGAACACCGAGGGCGTCGTACTCGACCCAGTTCCAACCCGTACCGACGCCTAGCCGGAAGCGTCCCTCGGAGAGCACCTGCAACTCGGCCGCCTGTTTGGCCACGAGTGCGGCCTGGCGTTGCGGCAGGATGATCACCCCGGTCGCCAACTCGAGCGTCTTCGTCAACGCCGCCAGGTAGGCGTAGAGCACGAAGGGTTCGTGGAAGGGATCGGTCTCGACATAGGGACCGGTCAATGCCGGCTCGCGATTCGCGTGCTCGGCCCCGAGCACGTGGTCGTAGGTAACCAGATGCGAATAACCAAGTTGCTCGGCGGTCTGCGCGAAATCGCGAATCGCCAGCGGGTCGTTGCCGATCTCACAAGTGGGGAACACGGCTCCGATCTTCATGTCAGGCTCCTAGGACTCGGCCGCAGCCGTGTCGAATGCACGCGAGATCGCGGCAAAGCGGCTCTCGACGGCAGGTTTCATCTCGGGATGGGTGATCAGGTAGAGACGGTTCTCGCGAACACCGCGCAGCACCGTCTGTGCGATCTGGTCCGGGCTCTGCACGCCGGCGACGTGTTCGGGGTTCGCCTCGCTGGCCAGGATCGATGGCGTGGTACCCGGCAGATCCATCGGCCGGACGCGATCGCTCTCGTGAATCCGCGTCATGACGGCGCCCGGGCAGAGCACCGAGACCCCGATGCCGCTGCCCTCCAGTTCCTGGGCGAGAATTTCGCTCACCGAGACGGCCGCGAACTTGCTCGCCGTGTACGCCCCGAGCCCCATCGCGGCGAACGCGGCGAGCCCGGCCATCGAGGCCGTATTCACCACGTGGCCCTCGGCGCCCTGCGCCTTCATCCGGGGCACGAAGGCGCCGAGCCCGTGAACGATGCCCATCAGATTGACATCGAGAATCCAGCGCCAGTCGCTCTCCTCGAGTTCGAGCAGCGGCTTGTTCACCATCACACCCGCGTTGTTGCAGAGTAGATGGCAACCACCGAAGGTCTGCCAAGCCGTATCGGCGAGCGCGTCCAGGGAGGCGCGCTTGCGAACGTCGACGGCCGCAGCAACCGCCTTGCCACCTGCGCCCTCGATTCCGCTCACGGTCTGCGCCGCACCGGCTTCGTCCACGTCCGCGGCGACCACGCGCATCCCCTCGGCCGCACAGGCCGCCGAGAGTGAAGCTCCGATACCGCTGCCCGCGCCAGTAATCACCGCAACCTTGCCAGAAAGTTCCTTCACGCTTCAGCTCCTTGCTCGGATCGCGTCTCCCAGAACGGTTCGAGACGCGGCACGACGCGCAACGCCTCGGGAATCCGCTCGGGTCCGATCAGTCGATCGACTTCTTCATGCAGGTGATAGATCCTGCGCTCTTGATAGTTCAGCGGAATCGACTCGAGTGCGCCGGATGCCACCGAACGATGCATCGGCGCGAGATTCATGAAGTCCTCGCCCATCACGAGATCGAAGCTCTCGACATACCGCTGCCAGAAGGCTTCCTGCTCGTCGTTGCGTGGCGGCAGGCCGTAGAAGATCCACTCGATATCCGTGGTCTCGGCATCGACCGGCCAGAAGCAGATGAAGGGAAAGCCGATGGTATCGAGCGGTGTGATCAGGTTCGGGAACAGGCTGTAGGCGGGGTTGGTCTCGGCGAAGAGCGGATCCAGGCCTTCGATCTCCTCGATCGGCGGCTTCGCGCCTCCGCCCGGTTTCCACACGGCCTCTTCCCACTTGGGCGTCACCATCCGCGAATGGCCGTTCGCGAACAGCCCCATCGCCGCACCGCGATGGTCCAGGAGCTTCGCCACCGAATGCGGATGGATGGTCTTTACATGATAGGTCTCGAGAAAGGCGTCCGCGGCGATCTTCCAGTTGCAGGGAACGCGTTCCTGCCGGCGTCCGACGGCGCGCAGTTCCGACCCGTGCAGCACACTCCACTCATCGGCCACGGGCCCGAGCCAGGCGCGCAGCGGCTGCGCATCGAGGTCCTCGTTCACGAAGACCCAGCCTTCGTAGACTTCACAGCGGATCGGTTTCAGGTTCCGTTGGCTCTCGTCGAGATCCGTGAAATCGCGTCGGTCCGGGACGCCGACCAACTCGCCTTCGAGATCGTAGGTCCAGCTGTGGTACTGGCACTGGAGTCGACGTGCGATGCCGCAAGCTTCGCGCACCACCGGCGCGCCGCGGTGCTGACAGGTATTGAAGAAGCCGCGCAACACGCCGTCGCTTCCGCGAATGATCAAGAGCGGGGCTCCGG
The DNA here is from genome assembly GCA_029261795.1 of Deltaproteobacteria bacterium. GTDB lineage: Bacteria > Myxococcota_A > UBA9160 > UBA9160 > UBA6930 > JAJDAP01. Next base: position 23,801 of record JAJDAP010000002.1, on the reverse strand, counting down.
TGCGTTGGAACGTCTTGAAGCTGCCCCGGCCTTCGAACTCTTCCTCCCGGCCGACGAGCAACCAGGACTTTCGCCAGATGTGCTCACGCTCGAGCGCGTAGAAGGCGGGGTCCGTGTAGCGGCCGGTCGGAATCGGCGCGAGCCCCGGGAAGCCCTCTGGCGGTGCCTCACGTGCGAACTCGAAGGCCATCTGCGCGCGGATCCGTGTCGCCCAGGCAGCTTGATCCATCTCTGGCTCCTCTTTCGCTTCCGCACGTGTGGCCGAGCGCTCCCGACCGTGAGATTCTTGGGCGGCTGCAACCGGGCGTCAACCGACGGAGGAATCATGGCACGGCTCGAAGGAAGAACCGCCCTCATCACCGGGGCGGGCCTCGGCATCGGCAAGGGGCTGGCTCGACGCTTCGCTCGGGAAGGCGCGAACGTGATGATCGCCGAATGGAACGACGATGCCGGCCAGAAGGCGACAGAGGAAGTCCGCGGCCTCGGTGCCGACGCACAGTTCGTCCACTGCGACGTCGGCGTGCAGAGCGATGTCGAGGGCGCCGTCGCCGCCACCACCGAACGCTGGGGCGCCATCGACATCCTGGTGAACAATGCCTGGAGCGGTCCGCCGATGGGGCGCGTCGAATGGAAGACCACCGAGGAAATGGAGAAGGCGTTCCGGGTCGGATTCCTCGGGAACTTCTGGGCGATGCAGGCCGCCTTCCCGCACATGAAGGCGCGCGGCTGGGGCCGAATCATCAACATGTGCTCGCTGAACGGCGTCAACGCTCACATGTATACGGTGCACTACAACATGGCGAAGGAAGCCGTGCGGAGCCTCTCGCGAACCGCCGCGCGCGAATGGGCCAGGCATAACGTCCTGGTGAACGTGATCTGCCCGGCCGCGATGACCGAGTCTTCGGCCGCGGTCATGGCCCAACAGCCCGAGATGATGACAGCCATCGAACAGACCCATCCCATGGGCCGCATGGGCGACCCGGAGGAAGACATCGGCGGCGCAGCACTCTTCCTCGCAAGCGACGATTGTCGTTATGTCACGGGCAACACACTGTTCGTTGACGGGGGTTCCCACATCAATGGCGCCGCCTGGGCGCCCGACATGCCCGAGGAGATGCCCGGATGAGCCAACCCGCAGGACCCGTATCCATCACCGAAGCGCGCGAGCTCCCCGGTCTTCGCCTGGTCGTGATCGAGGCCGTCCCGAGCCCGTGGACCCAGGCCGCCAAGGGAATCCTCCACATCAAGGGCCTGCCGTACACCCTCGTGCGTCGCACCAAGGAAGACGGAGCCGGTGCCCTCGAGGGTTGGACCGGCCAGGCGAGCTTCCCCGCCGCGATGTACGAAGACGAAGCCCCGCGCACGGGTTGGGCCGAGATCCTGCTCCTGGCAGAACGTCTGGCTCCCGAGCCCGCATTGATTCCCGCGGATGCCGAAGAGCGGGCACTGATGTTCGGAATCGCCCACGAGATCGCGGGAGAAATGGGACTCGGTTGGTGTTGCCGGCTCGAGATGATCGCCGCGGGTTTGCAGAGCGATCCGCCGAATCCGATGTCCTCCTACCTCGGTACGAAGTACGGCGCATTTCCCGAGACCCTTCCGCTCGCCCAGGGGCGCATCTACGAGGTGCTGCGTGTCCTGACCCGACGGCTCAATGCGCAGCGCGCGGACGGCCATCGTTATTTGATGGGCGCCGAGCTGAGTGCCGTCGACATCTACTGGGCCACGTTCTGCAACCTGCTCTCACCGTTGCCCCAGGAGAAGATGGAGATGAGCGATGCCATCCGTTCGATGTTCGGCAATGACGACCCCGTCGTGGCCGAGATCCTTGCCGGTGGGCTCCTGACCCACCGCGATTTCATCTACGAAGAGCACCTCGTGCTCCCCGTCGTTCTCTAGAGAGGAACACGCATGACCGAGCGAAATTTCGACGCCACCTCCACCACCGATGAGGTTCTCGAGGGAATCGACCTCAGCGGCCAGCGCGTCATCGTGACCGGTTGCTCGAGCGGCCTCGGCGCCGAGACGGCGCGGGCATTGGCAGCCAAGGGCGCCGCGGTGACGCTCACCGGGCGCAACGTCGAGAAGACCCAGGCGGTGGCGGACGGCATCGCCGCCTCGACGGGAAACGCGAACCTCGACGTGCGCGCCCTCGAGCTCGACGTGCCGGAAAGCGTCCGTGCCTTCGGAAAAGGCTGGCTCGCCGACCACGACACCCTGAACCTGCTGATCAACAACGCCGGCGTGATGGCATGCCCGCTGATGCGAAACGCCGAGGGCTGGGAGAACCAGTTCGCCACCAACCATGTCGGACACTTCCTGCTGACAGCCCTGCTGGCACCCGCGCTTCGGGCCGGCGCACCGGCTCGGGTGGTCAACGTCTCATCGGGCGGCCATCGCTTCAGTGACATCGACTACGACGACATCCACTTCGAACGGCGCGACTACGACAAGTTCGTCGCCTATGGCCAGGCCAAGACCGCCAACGTGCTCCATGCCGTCGAGCTCGACCGGCGGCTCGGCCCGGCCGGCGTCCACGCCGTGGCGATCCACCCGGGCGTCATCATGACCGAGCTCGCTCGCCACATGGACGAGACCGATATCAAGTTGATCTCGGAAAGCCGCGGCGACGATCAACCGCCCATGGTCTTCAAGGCCGTCGAGGCGGGTGCTGCCACCCAGGTGTTCGCGGCAACCGCGCCCGAACTCGAGGGACGTGGCGGGATCTACCTGGAGGATTGTCAGGTATCAGGCGTCACACCGCCGGAAGGCTTGCTAGGCGCGAGTGCCTGGGCCCTCGACGCAGAAAACGCGACGCGGCTCTGGCAGTACACCGAGGAGCTTCTCGGAGAGACCTTCGACCTGGCCTAGCAGTGCTCTGGCTGGATCCGTTCGGCGCGACACGACGATCAGGTTTCTTTCTGGACCGTCGCTGGAGGCGAAGGCGAGGGGCACGAAGGATGGGCGTCCCACTCTGGAAATCGAAAACCGGGGTCAAGAATCCTGGCGCTGATTGGTTCGGCTGGATGAGCGCCGAATGGCTCGCGAAGGCGGCCGCGGCAACCGGTGCGAACGAAATGCTCGGGTTCCATTTCGAGTACCGAGGAGCGCCGGACGTAGTCCGCGTGGCGGCTGATCGAGACGAGATCATGCGGTTCGAGCACGAGTACTCCCATGCGTACACTTGCTTGACTACTCCAGACGAAAAGTTCCTGTATTGGAACGAGCAGGGGAACGACTACTACCTGCTTTGCGGAAGTGCCGCCTTCCTTGCCGTGGCGCATCCGATTTCGAGAGACACTGCCGCGCGCATGTACTTTGAAGCCATAGCCCCAGTAACAAGGGAGCGCACGCCAGGGTTCGAACGAATGCTGGCGCTGTGGCGTCGGTATGCGCCGGATCAAGATATCGATGCCCTGGACGGGCAAGACGAGTAGCCGATATCGCACCCAGCGAGGATTTCGAGGCGACCGAGCGCCTACGCCGTTGCGAGCCACTTTCGCAGCTTTCGCAGGGGGGACGGGATTCGTCGACGACAACGACGAACGCTCAAACGGCCCGAGAGCCCACTAGTCGAGATCCGCGAAGACCGGCGCGTGATCCGAAGCCGTCAGCCCCTCTTTCTTCTTTCGATACTCGCGATCGATCTCCACGTGACGAACGCGGTTCAACAACGCCGCATTGCCGAGCAGGAAGTCGATTCGCAAGCCCATCCCGCGATGGAAGGCGCCGCCACGATAGTCCCACCAGGAGAACGAGCCGTCGTCCGGGAACTTGTGGCGGAACAGGTCGACCCAGCCGGCGTCGTACAACGCCTGGATGCGGGCGCGCTCGGCTTCGGTATGGAAGATGCCGCCCGCGTTCTTCTGCTCGTTCCAGCTATCGAGCGCTTCCGGCACGATATTGAAATCGCCGCAGACGACCGAGGGCGAAGCTTCCGGGTGATGTTCCCCGAGGTGCCCAGCCAGGCTGTCGAACCAGGCGAGCTTCCCCGCATAGTCCTCGTGTTCGAGGTTCTTGCCGTTCGGGCAGTAGAGCGTGGTGAAGGTGAGCCCCTCGACCCGGCCGGTAATCAGCCGCGCGCCGAACCCCTCTTGGCCGGGCAGCCCCCGCTGGAGCACCTCGACCGGCTTCCGGCTCAGGATGGCGACGCCGTTCCAGCTCTTCTGCCCGTGGGTCACGGCCTGGTAGCCCGCGCTCTCGAACGCGGCGTGGGGAAACTGCTCATCGGTGAGCTTGAGCTCCTGGAAGCCGACGACGTCGGGCTCTCGCTCGCGAAGCCAATGTATGACGAAGTCGATCCGGGCCCGAAGGCCGTTCACGTTCCAGGTAGCGATGCGCACGATGCCGATTCCTCCGACGGCAATGGTAGCCTGATGGGAACGGAGGAAACGTCATGCCGCTCCCGCCCCCGAGCGAAAACGATCTTCGCGAAGCTGGCAACGTGTTGGGTCTCGAACTCGAAGGCAGCGATCTCGCAGTCTATACCCACGCGGCCCAGGGTCTGTTCGGTGCGTTGAACGCGATCGAAGCGCTCCCGGAAGCGGTTCCCACGCCGCGCTGGCCACGCGACGGCTGGCGCCGCCCGCGCGAAGACGAGAACCCGCTCGGCGCCTGGGTGGCGAAGGCCGAGGTCCGCGGCGCCGAGCAGGGCTCCCTGGCCGGGCGCACGGTCGTCTTGAAGGACAATGTTGCCCTCGCCGGCGTACCGATGGGCGGCGGCACGGACTTCCTCGCCGATTACATCCCCCCTTGCGACGCCACCGTGGTGACGCGCATCCTCGACGCCGGCGGCACGATCCTCGGCAAGGCCCAGTGCGAGTACCTCTCCTCCTCCGCAGGCAGCCACACGGGGGCGGGCGGCTACGTGCACAACCCGCACCGCCGCGGCCATTCGGCCGGCGGATCCTCCTCCGGTAGCGCGGCGCTGGTGGCGGCCGGAGAAGCTGATCTCGCCATCGGCGGAGACCAGGGCGGCTCGATCCGGATTCCCTCTTCGTTATGCGGCACCGTCGGGATGAAGCCGACCTTCGGCCTGGTGCCCTACACGGGCATCTTGCCGATCGAGGCCACGATCGATCACACCGGCCCGATCACGGCCAACGTCAGCGACAACGCGCACTTCCTCGAAGTGCTGGCGGGACCCGACGGGATCGATCCGCGCCAGCTCGGCTGCAGCACGGCACGTTATTCCGACGCGCTCGGCCAGGGCGTCGCGGGCATGCGGATCGCGTTGTTGGAAGAGGGATTCCTGAGTGGCGGTCCAGCCTGCCCCGTGGTGCGCGCCGCTGCCGATCGCCTGCGCAGCCTCGGCGCCAAGGTCGAGGAGGTGTCGATTCCCGAACACGCGACCCATTCGGTGACGCTGCTCGTGTTCCTGACGATCGGGGCGACCGATACCCTGCTCGCGGACGGCGCGCCCTCGCAACTCGCAGGCCTCGGCCTGCCGGGCCTGACCGAAGCGTTCTCGCGCTGGCGCGAACACCCGGAGCGCATCCCGGCGATGGCAACCTCCTGGGCATTGACCGCGATCGCGGCCGAGCGATTCGGGCCCCGCGGCCTCTACGCCAAGGCCCACAACCTGCGCCGCCAGTTGCGAGCAGCCTACGACGCGGTCTTCGACGAGTACGACGCGGTCCTGATGCCCACCACCGATGGCCCGGCGCCCGCGCTCCCGCCGCCGAATTCGCCCCCGGAGGTGGTCATCGCGCGCTCTGGCGAAGGCGTCGGGAATACCGGATGTTTCGATCTCACCGGGCACCCGGCGATCTCGGTCCCCTGCGGCCAGGTCGACGGCCTGCCGGTGGGCGCCATGTTGGCCGGGCGACATTGGAACGAAGCCACGCTCTACCAGATCAGTCACGCCCTCGAGACCTCGTTGGCCGGGTGACTCGGGCGGCCTTGCGGCCTCCAACCGGACGACAGCATCGCTATCCTGCGACCCATCACGCAGAGGAATTCCCATGAGCTGGCTCAACCAGAAAGCGCGCATGCCGTCCGAAGACGAGGCCCTCCCCGGCCGGGAGGCGAAGCTGCCGGTGGCTGCGCGACACACGGTGCTCGGGAACCCGCTGCTCCCGCCCTACCCCGAGAACTTCGAACTCGCGACCTTCGGCCTCGGCTGTTTCTGGGGCGCTGAGCGGAAGTTCTGGCAGACCCCGGGCGTTTGGACCACGGCCGTTGGCTATGTGGGCGGCTACACGCCCAACCCGAGCTACGAAGAAGTGTGTAGCGGTCGCACCGGACACAACGAAGTGGTCCGCGTGGTGTTCGATCCCGACGCCGTTTCCTATGAAGCGCTGCTCAAGGTCTTCTTCGAATCGCATGATCCCACCCAGGGCATGCGCCAGGGCAATGACGTCGGCACACAGTACCGGTCGGGCATCTACCTCCACTCCGAGGCCCAGCGCCGTCAGGCGGAAGCCGCCAACGCCACCTACAGCAAGGCCCTCGAGCAGGCGGGCCATGGCGAGAGCACCACCGAGATCGTCGCCGACTCGAAGTTCTATTTCGCCGAGGACTATCACCAGCAATACCTCGACAAGAACCCGGGCGGCTATTGCGGCCTCGGAGGCACCGGCGTTTCCTGCGGATGATCCTGCCGCCCTGTCCTATGGCAGACAGACTCCGGACACCCAGCTTCCGAGAACCAGCGTTGGCCTGTGCCGTGAATGCGTGCGGTGCATGAAAGGCGAGATTTGGACTGGGATGCAGAGCTGACCCGCTGCCACGAGGCCAGTTTCGGGTGGGCGCTGCGGTGCTGCGGTTACGACCGCGCGGAGGCAGACGAGGTGCTGCAGACAGCCTACCTGAAGGTGCTCGACGGACGCGCACGGTTTGCCGGCCGCTCCGAGCCCAAGACGTTCCTGTTCGGCGTGATCCGCAAGACGGCATCGGAGCGTCGGCGGCGCGAGCGCCTTGCGCGCTTGTTGCCCAGCCGGCTCTCGGAGCCGACCGAACCCGAATCTCCCCAGGATCATGCCGCCCGCGAGGGCGATACCGCGCTCTTGCTGCGCTGCATGGCCAGGCTCGGCCGCCGCCAACAAGAGGTGTTGCACCTGGTCTTCTACGGCGAGATGACGGTCGAGCAGGCGGCCGGCGCCATGGGCGTCGGCGTCGGAACCGCCCGCACCCACTACGCTCGGGGGAAGCGGCACCTTCGGGAATTCCTCGCGGAGCAGGAGGGCTAGGAATGAACGCCGACAGGGACCTCACCGAGCGCTTCGCGAAACTCCGAAGCGAAGACGCGAACGCGGCTCCGCCGGCGGCCCGCACGCTCGCCAGAGCCCGGGCCCGCGGCGACAGACGCAGTGGCGAAGCCACCATGGGTTGGCGTTCGTGGGGCTTTGTATCTGCCGTCCTTGCGGGTGTGGTGCTGGTGGCGTGGCTCGCGTTCCCGATGTCTTCACCACAAGATCCGTCTGCCGACTTCTCGGAGTTCGACCTGGTAGCGCTGGGCACGCTGCGCACGGCCACGGATTCCCTGCTCGAGTTCCGTGGCGTCCGCTTGCTAGGCGCTCGCGCTCCCGAACTGCTGCCACTTCCGGCGCTTCCCGAGAAGCCCCCCTCACGCGAATCCAGCGCCCGCCAGAGCGCCTTTTCATGAAGGAACGATCAATGAGATCTCTGCCTCTCCTGTGTGCCGTTCTGCTGTTCACGGCGCTCCCGTTCGCAGCCAACGGCGAGGAGGACCCTGCCTTCATGCAGCGCCTCTTCGCACCGGAACTCATCCTGGAGAATGCAAAGGCTATCGAGCTGAGTTCTAGCCAACGACAGCTCATGATGAAGGAGCTGAAGGCCACCCAGCTACGCGCGACGGAAGCCGAGTTTGGCGTCTACGAAGCCGCGCTCTTGCTGAACGAGCTGACGGAAGCCGCCGAAATCGACGAGAAAGCGATGATCGAAGCCGCGCGTCAGGTCTTCCAGGCCGAAGGCTTGATCAAGGAAGCGCACCTGACCCTGCTGGTCCGAATGCGCAACGCCCTGACCCCGGCGCAGCGTGAGAAGCTGATCGAGATCCGAAAGGAGAATGAATGATCCGCTTCGCCACTGCGGGCCTGGTTCTGCTGTGCGCGCTCTTCAGCCTGGCGTCGAGCTGCGGGCAGCCCATGCGGCCTCGGCCCGTCGCGATGACCGTGACCGTGGATCCGACCCAGCCGGGCACGCCGCTCCCACGAGCCCTGCTCGGACACTACGATCTCTCCGGCGAACTCCTCGCCTACGATCAGGTCCCCGGACTGCCGGCTGCGATGAGCCAGGCCGGCTTCGGCGGCTCCGATTGGCGGGTGGGCATGGGCCGCTGGGAAGCGGCAACGCGTCTGCTGCCAGCCCTGAGCGACGGCACGCCCTGCGGGATCTTCACACCGGCGGCGGCCGCCCCGCCGGGAGCAACGGATCTCGACCTGATTTCGAGCCGCGACTGGTTCAGGGACGACGGGAACCCGGTCAGCTTCTCGGACACCCTCGACGGCGCACGTTATTCGCTCGACTATGTGCGAGCCGTGGCCGATGTCGCGAGCAGCTTCGGCGCTACGCCCTTCCTGTCCGTCGATTCGATGCCGCGGGCGCTCGCCGCCAACCGGACACCCTGGCGCGACGATTGTCTCTGGAGCTTCAAGAACCAGGTCGACAACGTCAGGCCCGAGAACGACTTGATCTTCGGCGTAGCCCTCGCCGGTGCCGTCGAACGGCTGGTCGCCGGCGAGAGCGGCGAACCGGGTCGCCCGATCAGCCACGTCGAAATCTGGAACGAGCCCGAACTTCCGTTCTTCTGGGACCCGGCCTTCGAGGATCTGCCCGGCCCGATGGATCGCTTCTTCAACATGTCGATCATGGCCCTGGTGCAGCTGGACGCGCTGCGCAACCGATCGGCCGATCCGAACGTTCGCGCGCTCTCCATCGGAATGGCCGGCTTCGCCACTCCAGGCGTACCCGAACTCGCGATCACGAGCTTCGACGGGATCACGCTTCCGACCGGAGGCCCGCTCCCGCTCGACTTCCTGTCGTTCCATGCCTACGACGATGACCCGCTGGTGATCGTCGACCGCATCGAGTCCGTCGCCGCCGCGACGGCGGCGACCGCGAACTACGCCGACATCGAGCTCGTGCTCGGAGAATGGGGTCCCGACCTCGGCACCAGCGGCGGCGATCCCGCCTATGCCGCCAGCATGGACCCGGCCCTTCACGTCGCGACGGTGCTGACGCTAGGCGCGGGCGCAGGACTCGACCGGGCGCATCACGCGATCCTGTTCGACTTCTATCCGGGCATCATCCAGCTCGGCATTCTCGACGGAGCGGCGCAGCCGAAGCCTGCGCATCGGGCCTACGAACTCCTGGCCCAGGTCATCACGGGAGATTCGGTCCGGCTCGAAGCCACGGGCTTCGCGAACGGAAGGCTCTTGCCCGAGCTCTCGATGATCAGCTCGCGAGACGCCAACGGCACCGTGCGGATGCTCTTCACCAACCGGGGCGCCGCCAAGCTGATCGATGCGCATCTCGGCGACGGCATCGGCCCGAGCGAGCTGCGGCGCTTCTTCGATCCCGCCAGCGGGATCACCACCAGCCCGGGCAACGGGCCCCGTCTCAGCATCCCCGCCCATTCGCTGGTACTCGCGACTTTCTGAACTGCGCTCGGGTGGCAGCGCGCCCCGACAGGCGCCATTCTCCGGCCCCCCAACGAAGGAGGAGCTGCCATGGCCCGCGTACTGCGCGACGGAGCGTTCGAAGGAGAGACCCACATCGTCACCGGCGCTGCCCAGGGCATCGGCAACGCCGTCGCCACGGCGTTGGCCGAGCATGGCGCCCAGGTCGTGTTGGTCGACATGAACGCCGACGGACTCGCCGAAGCGGCCGCCGAGATGGGCAAGGTGGCACACGTCGCCCCGATCGTGGCCGCGGCCAACGTCACCGACGAAGACGCGGTAAAGGGCGTCATTGCCCAGGCCCTCGAGGCGACCGGCGTCGTGAACGGAATCGTGAACGTCGCGGGCATCACGCGCGACGCGCGCATCTCGAAGAAGAGTTACGACGACTTCAAGCTGGTGATGGCCGTCCACCTCCACGGCACCTTCTTGTTCACCCGCGAAGTCGCCGCCCAGCATTGGCACCCGATGTTCAAGGCGAACGGCAACGAACCGCTCGACGACGGCGTGAATCGCTTCATCCTGAACTTCTCTTCGGTCTCGGCTCGCAACGGCAACATCGGCCAGATCGATTACACCGCAGCCAAGGGCGCCATCGAGAGTGCGACCAAGACCACGGCCCGCGAGTTCTCGAGCTACCGCGCGCGCGTCAACGCCATCGCTCCCGGCCCCGTCAACACCGACATGCTCGCTGGCGTGGGCGAGGCGGGCGTTGCGGCCATGGGCCGCGGCACCCTCGTCGGGCGCATCGCCGAGCCGGAAGAGATGGCGGCGGTGATCTGCGCCCTCGCCGACCCGAAGATCAGCGGATACATCACCGGCGAGATCCTCCAGGTGAATGGCGGCTTGTACCTGGACTAACGTCGCCAGAGACCGAGGGAGCGCGCGATGGAGAGTGAAGAGACCGCACGGCACCTCGAGCGAATCGAACGCGACGGTTTCACGATCGTCGAGAACGCGATCGAGCCGGCCCTCATCGACGAGCTGTCAGACGACCTCCATCGGATCGAACGCGAACGGGGCACCCGGCCCGCCAGGAATCGCTTCGAGGGCGAGCGAACCCTTCGCGTCTACAACCTGCTCGTTCATGGGCCTCTCTGGCAGCAGATGCCCGTGCACGAAGCCGTGCTGCCGCTCGTCGAGGGAGTGCTCGACCCGGGCTGTCTGATTTCCTCGCTGTCTTCCGTTTCGATCGGGGCGGGCGAGTCAGTACAGCCGATCCACGCCGACGATCAACTCCACCCGATCGCGAAACCCCACCCGCCGACGGTCTGCAACAGCATGTGGGCGCTCACGGACTTCGACGAAGCCAATGGCGCGACACGCATCATTCCTGGCTCCCATCGCGCGGATCACTCGCCCGCCTTCGGCGCCGACTTCGCCCTCGGCGCCGACTTCGATTCGATCCCGGCCGAGATGCCGAGGGGCAGCGTGCTCGTCTGGCATGGCAGCCTCTGGCACGGGGGCGGGGCCAATCGCACCGATACCCCCCGCATCGGCGTCGCCATGAACTACTGCGCCGGCTGGATCCGCCAGCAGGAGAATCACCAACTGGGGCTACCCGTCGAACTCGTGGCAAGCTTCGAACCGCGGCTCCAGGAACTCTGCGGCTACGGGATCTACCACGGTCTGATCGGTCACATCGAGAAGCAGAGCCCGGCGGCCCGGCTCTTCGGTGCGGCGGTACCGCGCAATATCTGGGATGGCGCCGACAAGGTCGACTGAGGCGCCGCCATCGCTCGCCTCCCGGCATCTCAGCGTTGCCGGTTGACGTAGTTGACGATCCGTCAAATACTGCCAGGGACGCCATCGGAGGGCTCCTGATGCAGATGGACGACATGATCCTGGTCTCGGTGGACGACCACGTCTGCGAGCCGCCCGAGCTGTTCGAACGGCATTCGCCGGCCCGGTACAAGGAGCGGGCGCCGCGGCTGCTCACCAAGGACGATGGCAGCCAGGTGTGGTTCTTCGAGGGCAACCAGGTACCGAACGTGGGCCTGAACGCGGTGGTCGGCCGTCCTCCGGACGAGTACGGGATGGAGCCGACCTCGCTGCGCCAGATGCGAAAGGGTTGCTACGACGTCGACGCGCGGATCGACGACATGAACGTGAACGGCGTGCTCGGCTCGATGTGCTTCGCCAGCATGTGTGGCTTCGTCGGCGAGTTGTTCCATCGCTGCGAGGATCGCGACCTCGGCGAAGCCATGTCGCGCACCTACAACGACTGGCACATCGACGATTGGTGCGGCAGCCACCCGGGTCGTTTCATTCCGCTGGCGATCCCGATGTTGTGGAACCCGGAAGCCACCGCGGCCGAGATTCGTCGCGTGGCGAAGAAGGGCTGTCACGGGATCACGTTTCCGGACACGCCCTCGGGGCTCGGCTACCCGTCGGTCCACTCGGACTATTGGGATCCGATCTGGCGAGCCTGCGACGAAACCGGAACGGTCATCTGCGTGCACATCGGTTCGGGCACGGGGATGAACTTGCAGGACACCTCGGCACCGGTCGAGATCATGATCACGGGAACCAACATCACCCTCTTCAACTTCGCCAACGAGGTCGTCTTCTCGAAGTTCATCACGAAGTATCCGAACCTGAAGTTCGCACTTTCGGAGGGAGGCACCGGCTGGATCCCGTACTTCCTCGAGCGCGCCGACTACGTGCACGAGCATCACCACCGATGGACGCACAACGGGTTCGGCGACAAGCAGCCCTCGGACGTGTTCCGCGAGCACATCATGACCTGCTTCATCGACGACGCGGTGGGCCTGGAGAACCGCAAGCGCATCGGCGTCGATACCATCACCTGGGAGTGCGACTACCCGCACTCCGACAGCACCTGGCCCAACTCGCCCGAGACCCTCTGGAAATCGATCGGCTCACTGCCCGACGACGACATCCACGCGATCACCCATCGCAACGCGATGCGAGACTTCCGCTACGACCCGTTCCGACACGTCCCCGAGGCCGAAGCGACGGTCGCGGCGTTGCGTGCCAAGGCAACCCACGTCGACCTCTCGCCGTTGGCGGGCGGCGGCGGCAAGGTCCCCTCCGACTACGAGCATGGCTACTGCACCATCGGCGACATCATGAAGCAGATGTCCGGCGCCTACGCCGTCGCCTTCAAGGAGGGCCAGGGCATCGACCCGGCCGAGGCGCAGAAGCAGCTGATGGAGCGCATGGCGCAGCAGGCGAAGACCTCGTAGCCGAGCACGGCGCTGTCGTCAGGCCACTACTCCGGCTGCAAGGTCCCCAAGCGCTCGACGGCCTCCACATAGCCCTCGACCAACTCGTAGACGACCTCCCGACAGGATTTGATCTCGTTCATCATGCCGACGGCCTGACCGACCGGGTTGAACGCGATCGCCTGGGCAGCCGGACTCGACGCATAACGATGCGAGCGGGTGACCGCGTCCATCGTCACCATGTTCTGGAGCGGCATTCCGAGCGGGTCCGGTGTGTCGTCAGCGGCCCAGGCATCGGTCCAATCGTTCTTGAGCATGCGACACGGCTTGCCGGTGTAGGAACGCGAACGCACGGTGTCGAGACTGGTGGCACTGAGGTACGAATCCATCTGGGCCGGCGGGCACTCGGCCTCTTCGACGGTCAGCCAGATCGATCCAGTCCAGGCACCAGCGGCGCCGAGCGCGAGCGCGGCGGCAACCTGACGACCGTTCGCGATCCCGCCGGCTGCCAGCACCGGCAGCGGCGCCACCGCATCGATGATCTGCGGCCAGAGCACCATGCTGCCCACTTCGCCAGTGTGGCCACCGCCCTCGGTTCCCTGGGCGATGATGAAATCGAGGCCTGCGTCCCGGTGCCGCACGGCCTGATGGACCTTGCCGCAAAGGGCGCCCACCAGACGGCCCGAGGCCTGCACTTTCTCGACCACTTCCGGTGGCGGCGTGCCGAGCGCGTTCGCGATCAGCTTCACCTTGTCGTGCTGCAGCGCGACGTCGAGCTGGGGCGTCGCCGTGGCGAGCGACATGCCGAGCAACTCATGGTGCTTCTCTTCCGGCGGCAGTTCCGGCACGCCGTGGTCGGCCAGCAGTTTCGCGGCGAATTCGCGGTGCTGGGGCGGAATCGCCGCCCGCAGCTGGGCCTCGAGCTTGTCCGCGTCCATCTCTCCCATGCCCTCGTACTTCTGCGGGATCACGAGATCGACGCCATAGGGTTTGTCGCCGACGTGCTCGTCGATCCAGTTGCACTCGATCTCGAGCTGCTCCGGCGTGAAGCCCACGGCGCCCAGCACGCCGATGCCGCCGGCGTTGGAGACCTCGGCCACGACGTCGCGGCAATGGGTGAAGGCGAAGATCGGAAGTTCGATGCCAAGTCGGTCACAGATCGGGGTGCGCATCAGCGGCTCCTCAAGCGGGAAGGTCAGAGAGGATACGGCCCTGCTAGGGTCCCGCGCCATGAGTGAAGGCGAGCGCGAGGTATCCGAGGAAATCCGCCGGCTGATCGCCGACCGGAAGCCCGGCCAGCTGATGGGCCGCGGCCACCCCGCCGGCGACCTGCTGGAGGCGCACGAGTGGAAGCTGCTCGAAAGCGGGCCAGGCCAGCTCCGCCTGCGCTGCCAGCTTCCGGACCGGGTGCGAAACCCGCGCGGGGTGCTGTTCGGGGGGTTCACCGCCACGTACGTGGACCTGATCGCGATCTTCACCTGCCGCGCCGGCGAAGAACCAGGCGAGGGTCGGCGCTGGCTGAACACGCTCAACATGCGCCTCGACTACATCGAGCCGATCGAGGGCGATTTCATCGCCGAGAGCACGCTGGTGAACCGCCGTGGCCCGATGTACTGGATCGAAACCCGCCTCCTCTCCGAGGAGGGCACCCTGTTGGCGTTCGCCTTGACGACCCTGCGCGAGGCCTCTGGCTAACGGAACGAGAAGCCGCGGTCGCCGGCAACGAGGCCGGGCTGGCCCACGAGTTCTTCCTCGAGGAAACGTGCCACGTCGTCGGCGTCGTCGGTTCGGCCCCAGGTTCGCGCGTCGTCGGGCGTGCGGCACGCCACGATCGCGTGGGTCGGCAACCCCCGCTCGTGGGCCACCGAATAACATTCGATGCTGGCCGCTCCGGTGTAGTCCCGAGCACAGGCCCGCCCGGGCAAACCGGCGACCCGGTCGGCCACGTCCTCGAACTGGAATGGGCGTTCCGGTGGCCGGGAGGCGAAGACGCCGAAGGCGTGCTTCGAAAAGAAGCCGCCTACCGACGAGACGAGCCCGGCCGAGCCGGGCGTTTCGCGCAGTCGTTCGGCCATCGTGGCGATGGCGTGGATCACGTAGTTGTTGAACGGCCCACCGTGGAACGTGAGTCCACCGGTGACCGAGAGCGGTCGCTCCTCGGAAAGGCCAAGCGCCTGGGCCCCGAGTTGGACGGCCGATGGAAAGCAGCTGTAGAGATCGACGTGAGCCAGATCGTCGGCCGAGATTCCGGCGAGTTCATACACGCGCTCGCCCGCGATGCGCATCGCGGGTTCGTCGTAGAGTTCGTCCCGCTCGGAGACGTGACGTACGACCACGGCTTCGGTTCCCGCGAGCGGGTAGACCCATTTCTGTTCGGGAATGCCGAGCTGCCTGGCGGTTTCCACCGAGGTCAAGATCAAGGCCGCCGCCTGATCGACCACCATGTTCGACACGTGGTACTTGGTATAGGGCGACGCCACCATGCGATTGCCAGCGACCGGCGAGGCGATGCTCTCGGCGTCGAGCCCGGTCTGGTTCCAGGCGCCCGGGTTCGCGGCAGCCACGCGGGCGAGGCCGGCCCAGAGCCGCGAGATACGTTGGCGGTGCGCGGCCACGCTCTCACCCCGGTGGTGCCGGATCGCGCACTCGAACAATGCGAAGGTGAGCGCCGGGCTCGTGATGCCTGCCTCGACGTCCGGGTTGTCGCGCCAATGGCGATCGCTGGCGCCGAAGATCCGGTCCGGCGGACCCGCCTCGATGGGCGTGGCCTCGAAGGCGGTGCCAGAACGCTTCGCGCGACGCTTGGTGTGCTCGGTTTCGCCGCCGACGATGAGCACCACGTCGCGCTCACCACTCGCGATCCCGACGGCGGCGTCGTTCAACATGCTCTGCACCGACGTCCCTGCGATGGCGGCGCCGACCGTCTCCGGATTCTGCGCACCGAACTGCTCACCCAGATAACGCGCCGGATTCTGATACTTCCAGAGGCCCTGGGGAATGCGGATCGAATCGGTCCGGGCCAGCAACTCGGGCGCCCCCGCGTCCTCCGCGGCGCGCTCGGCCGCCAGGCGCATCAGCGCGATCGCTTCGCGGGCGTCGTCGATGTGCTCGACCCGTTGGGTCACCTGGCCGCAGCCCACGATCACGGGCGTTCGGGGATGGATCGCGCTCGACATCACTTCTCCGGGAAAGGGGCCGCAGAATAGCCGACGGAAGCGCGCCTATCCGGCAAGCGCGCGGCCATGCCGCTCGAAGCGCCAGAGCACGGGGAAAGCCAGCAGCGCCAGCAGGATCTCAGCGCTGCCCGCCACCAGGAATGCCGCTTGATAGCCCGTGTGCCAGTCGTAGTGGCCTGCGACCCACTGGCTGACGAAACCGCCGACCGCAGGGCCGACGATGAAGCCGAGGCTGCCCGCAGCGTTGAATGCACCCATCGAGGTGGTGCGCACGGACTCGGGCGTCATCTCCGTTGTCATCAACATCGAGGGCACGAACATCACGGCGGCAGCGGTACCGGTCGCCAACATGGGGATCAAGAGTGCCTCGCCCGACCAGAAGCCGATGCTACAGACGAGCACGCCGTAGATCAGGCTTCCTCCGCATAACAAGAGCGCTCGTGAACTGCGCTGGGAGACCCATCCGAAGGGGAACGAGAGCAGCGCGAACGGGATCATGAAGATCGCGATCAGGATGCCCACGCGCGCGGGCTCCAGCTCATGCACGTTCCGCAGGAACAGGGAGAAGGTCGAAGTAAAGAAGCCGACCGTGAAGCGATCGGCGAAGGCGAAGAGCAGGGGCACCCAGAGCAACCGATTGGCGCCGAGCACCCGGCGGATCTCGGAAAAGCCCGGCCGCGCTCCCTGGGCTTCCCCCGTTTCCCTCAGGAGCACCAGGGAAAGCACCGCGGCCACAGACACGACAAGGGCCCCCAACAACAAGGGGCGCGTGGGATCCTCCGCGCCCAGGAATCCGCCGATCGGCGCTCCGGCCGCCACGCCTAGCAACAAGCCGGCCCCGGTAGCCCCCAGCGTCACCCCGCGCTGGGCGGTCGGACGCGCGGTCGCCGAGAGGCCGAGCAGAAGCGAGAGCGCGAAGATGTGGGCGCAACCCTCGAAGAAGCGGATCCCCATGAAAACGGGAAAGGGCAGTTCGAGGGTGAGACCCAGGAAACAGACGGCATCGAGGACCAGGGCGGCCGCGATCCAGCGAGGGCGTTGCCCGAAGCGATCGGCGGCGGCGCCGGCGAGCGGTGCGGCCAACACGGCGCCCACCATGTTGATCGACATGAACAGCGAGGTCCAGAATTCGGAGACGCCGAAGCGCTCGCTCACGAGTTCCCGCAGGACCGGAACGGGCAGCGTGACCGGGAGAAGCATCAGCAATGCCAGGCCCGCCAGGGCGCCGATGCGCCAGGTCTCGTAGTGCCGCTGTCCGCTGCTGCTCATCTGCCGTTGGGTTTCCGGGGCGCATTCTAGCGGCTCGCCGGCGCGCGACGGCCCCCGGCCACGCTACCCTTCGTTTCCACCCGAAGGAGACCCCATGAAGGCCGCCGTCCTCCGCGCCTACAACACCCCGCTCGAGATCGAAGATCTGGTGCTCGACTCGATCGGAACCAACGAAGTCCTCGTCGAGACCAAGGCCTGCGGCATCTGCCACAGCGACCTCCACTGCATCGAAGGGGGGCTCCCGGTTCCGCCACCGACGGTGCTCGGCCACGAACCGGCCGGCATCGTGCAGGAGGTCGGTGCCGGCGTCACCCATGTGAAACCCGGCGACCACGTGATCGGCTGCCTCTCGGCCTTCTGCGGCAACTGCGATTACTGCACGCGCGGCGAACCGAACCTGTGCGGCGGCGCCAGCACCACGCGCCCACCCGATGCGACGCCGCGCATCCGCAAGGGCGACGAAACGATCCACCAGTTCGCCCACCTCTCGGCCTTCGCCGAGCAGATGGTGGTCCACGAGAACGCCCTGGTGAAGATTCGCGAAGACATGCCGCTCGATCGCGCGGCCCTGATTGGCTGTGGCGTCACCACAGGTCTGGGTGCCGCCCTCAACACCGCCAAGGTCCGGCCCGGCGACACCTGCGTGGTGATCGCGTGTGGCGGCGTCGGCCTCTCGGCGATCCAGGGTTGCCGCATCGCGGGAGCCTCCAAGATCATCGCGGTGGATACCGTCGCCTCGAAGCGCGAACTCGCCATGAAGCTGGGCGCCACCCATGCGGTCGACGGGCTCGCCGACGACGCCGCGCAACAGATCGCAGAGCTGACCGGTGGCGGCGCCGACTACGCCTTCGAGTGCATCGGCACCCCGGGCACCTGCACCCTGGCATTCGCTTCGATTCGCAAGGGCGGCAATTGCGTCATCGTCGGCGTGGTGCCGCTCGGGGTCGATTGGCCGATTCCCGCGCTCGATCTCGTCCTCTCGGGCAAGAACATCCTCGGCTCGATGATGGGCGGCAACCGCTTCCGCATCGACATGCCGCGCTACGTCGATTTCTATCTCGACGGCCGGCTGATGCTCGACGAGATGATCTCGGCGCGGATTCCCCTCGAAGAAGTCAACGACGCCTTCGAGGCGATGAAGACCGGCGAAGGCGCGCGACGCGTCATCACCTTCGACTGAGACCGCATAGCACCGGATAGCGACAGGAGAACGCAGTGAAGGGCATCGTCTATCACGGGGAGCGGGACGTTCGCGTCGAAACGCTGCCGGACCCGACACCGCTGGATGCGCGCGGCGCGGTGGTCAAGATCGAACGCACCGCCATCTGCGGCTCGGACCTGCATCTCTACCACGGCAACATGCCGCTCGAGAACCCGAAAGGGTTCACGCTCGGGCACGAGTTCGTGGGCGAAGTGGTCGAGGTCGGCAGTGAAGTGAAGCTTCGGCGTCCCGGGGATCGCGTGATCGTGTCCGGCGTGATCGGCTGCGGGGATTGCCCGCCCTGCGTGCGGGGCGAGGTGGTTCGATGCCTTGCGAACGCGACGCAGGTGTTCGGCACCACCGAACATCTCGACGGCGGCCAGGCCGAGGCCGCTGCCGTACCCGTCGCCGACCATTGTCTCACGCCGATTCCGGACGGCATCAGCCTCGAACAGGCCGTGCTCCTGACGGACATCCTGCCGACCGGTTTCTATGGCGCGAAGCTGGCCGGCATCGAGCCCGGCGACACCGTCGTCGTGATCGGCGCGGGCCCGGTGGGCATCCAGGCCCTGCTCTCGGCCCAGCTGTTCGGACCCGCCCAGGTCTTCCAGGTCGATCGCGTTCCCGAGCGACTCGCGCTGGCCGAAAAGCTCGGGGCCATTCCGGTACACGTCGACCACGCCGAGGCGCGCATCGCCGAAGCGACCGACGGACAGGGCGCCGATTGCGTGATCGAGGCCGTCGGCCTCGATGCGACGATCCTGTCCGCCATCGGCCTGGTGCGCACCGGCGGCAACGTCGCCGTCGTCGGCGTGAGCATGTCCTCGGCCCTGCCCTTCCCGATGAACGCGGCCTTCATGAAGCAACTCACCTTCCGCACTGGCCTGGTCCCGGTCCCCGAACTCTGGCCGGCCCTGATTCCGCTCGTCGCCTCGGGGCGCTTGAACCCCGAGGTGGTATTCAGCCATCAGATGGGGCTGAGCGAAGGAGCCGAGGCATACCGGGCCTTCGACGCGCGTGAGAATGGCGTGATGAAGATCCTGCTCGATCCGTCGCGGTAGGCGTTCGCATGACTGGCCCAACCGGAAGCCGGTTCGGCTAGGCTCCGCCTGCGCCGCCATCGCGGCCACGGTTCGGGAGGTTCGGTGAGCCAGGGATCGGTCGGTCAGCGCTTCCGGAACACGGGCGGAGCAGCCCTCGTCTTCTTCGGGCTGCTGCTCGTGGCGCTGGCGTTGTTCTCGCTGGCAGATTGGCTCGAATCCGCGCCTGGCGAAGCCCGCAACCCCTTCGATTGGCTGACACGGCTCGACGGCGCCGGCGCCATGGATCGCGTGGCGAGTTCGGCGGAAGTCGTGGCCGGAGTGCTGGCGATCGCGATTACCGTGGTCGCCATCGTCGTCGAGCTGGCGGCGAACCGCTACACGCACCGCATCACCCAGCTCTTCGTGCGCGAGCCGACCAACTTCATCGTGATGAGCTTCTTCGTACTGACCACCGTGTTATGCGTCTGGATCTCGACGCGAACCGGCGACCCTTCGCTGGCACGCGTTCCCCACGCCGGCCTGTTGCTCACGATGGGCATGGTGACCGCCTGCTTGTTGATGCTGCTCCCATATTTCGCCTTCGTGTTCCGCTTCCTGGCACCGGTCAACGTGGTGCAGCGGATCGGTGCCCAGGCCACGCGGGCCATCGAGCGGGCCACCCGGGACATGCGGCCCGGCATCCGTGGCATCGCCATCGCGGCGATCGAAGAGCTCGAAGACGTCGCCCACGGCGCCCGCGAGCACAGCGACCGCAGCATCTCCATGGCCGCCGTCGACGTTCTGCGACAACTGGTCGTCGACTATCAGCCCATGCGCAGCAAACTTCCGCCGCGCTGGTTCGAGGTCGATGGCACGCTGTTACGCGACCCCGACTTCGTTTCGATGGACCGCACCGTGGTGGCCGAACTCGTCTCCGAGCGCCTCTGGTTCGAGACCAAGGTGCTTCGTCAGTGCCACTCCATCTACACGGAGAGCCTCGTCTCGGCCCGGGACATCGCCAACCTGATCGCGCTCAACACCCGTCGCATCGGCTCCGAGGCCGCAGCCGAGCAACCCGCGCTGCTGAGGCTATGCGTCCGCTTCTTCAACAGCTACCTGCGTGCCGCGATCAACGCGCGAGACCTCCGAACCGCCTACTACGTGCTCCAACAGTATCGCTTGTTATGCGAATCCGTCTTCGCGGCCGGGCACAGCGAGATCGCCGTCGAGATCGGCGAGCACTTCCGCTACTACGGCCTCGAAGCCCTCGCCCAGGGCCAGGGGTTCCTGCTCGAGGTCGTCGCCTACGATCTGACCCAGCTCGTCGAGTTCGCGGTCGAAAACGGATACACCGAGGCCAATGCGTTGCTCGACCTGTTCCTGGAGGTAGACCGGGAGACGGACCAACCCAGCCAGGAGCGCCGGTTGCGCGGCGTGCGTCGCTGCCAGGTCCAACTTGCGACCTTCTACATGGACCGGGGCGACGATCTCAGCGCGCGACGCATCTTCTCGGACATGGAGGACGAGAGCACCGAGCGCCTCTGTGCCGTCCGCGACGAACTGCTGCGCGAAGACCGCCCGCAGTACTGGGAATTCACCGACCGCGGCGTGAACTTCTCCTACCTGCCGCCGAGCCGGCGCGCGCAGGTCGCCCCCTTCTTCTCGTGGTTCGGCTCGCGCCTGACCGACGCTTGAGGCCCCTGCGAGGAACCCTGATGAGCCCGCTGCTTCGCCTGTTGTTGCCCCTGGTTTGCGCCGCGTTCGCCTTTGGCTGCTCGCCGGCGCCGCTCGACCACAGCGGCCCGACGGCCGAGTGGACCGAGTACGGGGGCGACAAGGGTGGCTTGCGTTGGTCGCCGCTCACCCAGGTGACAGCGCAGAATGTCGACGATCTCGAACTCGCCTGGATCCATCGCTCGGGCGATTGGCACGATCTTTCCGGCGGGCTCGCGGCCAGCTCGTTCCAGAATACGCCCCTCGTGGTCGACGGCACACTCTACTACTGCACCCCGAGAAACCGCGTCTTCGCCCTCGACCCGGAAACCGGCGAAGAGCGCTGGGTCTACGACCCTGACGTCGACATCTCGCGCATCTACATCACCAACTGCCGGGGCGTTTCGCACTGGGTCGATGAGCAGGCGGCCGCAGGCTCGGCGTGTCGCTCGCGCATCATCATGGGAACCCTGGATGCACGCTTGATCGCCCTGGATGCCGAGCACGGAACGCCGTGCCCCGGGTTCGGCAAGAACGGGGCCGTCGATCTCTCCCATGGGATCGGCGACATCGAACCCGGTGAATACGGCGTGACCTCGGCGCCCGTGATCCTGGGCGACCGCATCGTGACCGGCACGATGGTGCTCGACAACCGACGCGTGGATGCACCCGGCGGCGTGGTGCGCGCCTACGACGCGCGCGGCGGCGCCCTCGTCTGGGCGTGGGATCCCGTGCTTCCGATCGACGCCGCGGAGGCCGGCGGCGATCTGCTCTATCAACGGGGAACGACGAATGCCTGGAGCACGCTCTCGGCCGACCCCGAACTCGGCCTCGTCTACGTGCCCACGGGCAACACCTCGCCCGATCACTTCGGCGGCCATCGCCAGGGCCTCGATCACTACTCGAGCTCCGTGGTGGCGCTCGAGATCGACAGCGGACAAGTCCGCTGGCACTACCAGCTGGTCCATCACGACATCTGGGACTACGACCTGCCCTCCCAGCCGACGCTATTCGACTTCCCGACCGAGGACGGCAGCGTGATCCCGGCGCTGGTACAGCCGACCAAGATGGGCTTCCTCTTCGTCCTCGATCGGCGCACCGGCGAGCCGATCTTCGAGGTCGAGGAACGTCCGGTCCCCCAGGAAGGGCACGCGCCGGACGAGTACCTCTCGGAGACCCAGCCGTTCCCGACGAAGCCGCCCTCGCTCCACAAGCAATCGATCGGCCCCGACGATGCCTTCGGCTTCGCGATCTTCGACGAGATCGCCTGCCGCCGCACCATCGAAGCGCTCCAGCACGGGCCGATCTTCACGCCGCCCAGCCTGAAGGGAACCGCCATGTTCCCGGGCATGCTAGGCGGGATGAACTGGGGGAGCGCGGCCGTCGATCCACGCAGCGCGTTCCTGGTGGTCAACGTCCACAGCATCATGACGATGGTGAAGCTGCTGCCCCGCGAGGAGTTGACCGCGAAGTACGGCGACAAGATCCCCGAGTACGGTGTGGAACCCCAGGCCGGAACCCCCTACGCCCTCGAGCGCGTCCCGATCTACTCCCCCCTCGGCGCCCCCTGCAACGCGCCGCCCTGGGGCGAACTCGTCGGCGTCGACCTGGCCAAGGGCGAGATCGCCTGGCGCACGACGCTGGGCACCAGCCGGGACATGGCGCCGTGGCCCGCCTGGTTCGAGACCGGCACGCCCACGCTCGGCGGGCCCCTGCTCACGGCCAGTGGCCTGGTCTTCATCGGCGCAACCACCGACTTCTTCCTGCGCGCCTTCGATCAACGGACCGGCGAGAACCTCTGGGAACGACGCCTACCGACTTCAGCCCATGCCACCCCAATGACCTACCGCCTGAACGAGAACGGCCGACAGTTCATCGTGATCGCGGCCGGCGGCCACGGCATCCTGGGCACCCCACCCGGCGACGCGCTGATGGCCTTCGCGCTGCCCGACCCGGGGGATCGCTAGGCGTCCGCGGCGCTCGTGAGGAGCGGGCGGGCGCGCGGGAGCCGGGTTCCCGTTGCCGAAACGCAGCTGCTAGCTTCGCTCCCCGGTGCCCCGGTAGCTCAGCTGGATAGAGCGGCTGCCTTCTAAGCAGCAAGTCGCAGGTTCGAGTCCTGCCCGGGGCGCCAGCACTTACGCGATTTCGGAATCGTCCGTGTAAGCACTGTGTAAGCAAGCAGATGCGTGATCCTGGGCGATCTTGCGCTCGTGTAAGCACCCCGCAGGGATGTCGAGAGCAAAACGATGGAGCACCGCATTGACCAAATTGTCCGACCGCGAAATGATGCAGCGGGCCATCGATGAAGCTCGGAAGTGCTTGACCGAACCCGATCGAGTCTCGCCGAAAGTTGGCGCTCTCGCAGCCGAAGACGGCCAGATTCTGGCCACGGCCTACCGCGGCGAAATCGAAGAGGGAGAGCACGCAGAGTTCGTGTTGCTTGAGAGGAAGCTTGCAGGTCGCGACGTCTCAAGCGCCACTGTCTTCACCACCCTCGAGCCCTGTACCGTGCGAAACGAACCGAAGGTTCCTTGCGCCGACCGGCTGATAGACCGGCGCGTTTCGCGCGTCGTGATCGGCTCCTTAGATCA
>JAJDAP010000001.1 GCA_029261795.1 Deltaproteobacteria bacterium | reverse complement strand
CACCCGCGACCCACATTGATTCCTGCGCACCCGTCCGTCGCCCAAGCGCCATGGTTGCCCCCTCATCTGCAGCCTGGACATCCTAACATCGCCACTATCAAGTGTCCACTGATTGAGACCACTTTTTCAACGGGCTGCTAGACCCCACCCATGTCAGCATCCTCCCAGATCTGGTGCAGAAGCGGACGAAGATGCGGGTCAGCGCGGTCGAGGACGGGACGCGGGTCCAACCCAACGCGGTCTATGTGATTCCGCCCAACGCCGAGCTGAGCATCCTCAACGGCGTGCTCCAACTGCTGGAGCCCTCGCAGCCCCGGGGCTCCAACCTGCCGATCGATTGCTTCTTCCGCGCGCTGGCGCAAGACCAGGGGGAGAATGCCATCTGCATCATCCTCTCGGGCACGGGCACGGACGGCACGCTGGGTCTCAAGGCCGTGAAGGGCGCGCTGGGGATGGCGATGGTCCAGCGCCAGGACACGGCCAAGTACGACGGCATGCCGCGGAGCGCCATCGCCACAGGCTTGGTGGACTACGAGCTGTCCCCAAGAGACATGCCACGGGAGCTGATCCGATACGCGAGGCACGCGATCCACGAGGCTGCGCCCGGCATCTCCTTGGCCAGTGGCGGAGCCCCGGATTCCCTTCAGAAGATCTTCATCATCCTCCGCGACCGGACCGGCCAGGACTTCTCGCTGTACAAGAAGAACACCATCTGCCGTCGAATCGAGCGGCGCATGAGCGTCCACCAGATCGACAGCGTCGACGAGTACGAGACCTACCTCCGGGAGAGTGCCAACGAGGCGGACACGCTCGTCAAGGAGCTGCTGATCGGCGTCACCAACTTCTTCCGCGACCCCGAGGCATTCGACGTGCTCCGCAACGGCGTCTTGCCTGGGCTGCTGGCGGACAAGCCGGACGACTACACCGTCCGCGTCTGGGTGCCCGGCTGCAGCAGCGGCGAGGAAGCCTACTCCCTCGCCATCGTGTTGCACGAGTGCATGGAGAAGCTCGGACGCCGCCTCAACGTCCAGATCTTCGGGACGGACATCGACGAGGATGCCATCGCCGCGGCCCGCGCCGGCCTCTATCCCCAGAGCATCATGGCCGACGTGAGTCCCGACCGCCTCGAGCGGTACTTCTCCAGAGAGCCCGATGGCCAATACCGCATTGGAAAGATGATTCGCGAGCTGCTGGTCTTCGCGCCGCAGAATCTCATCAAGGATCCCCCGTTCACGAAGCTGGACTTGTTGAGCTGCCGCAATCTGCTGATCTATCTCGACGCTCGTTTGCAGCGGAAGATCCTGCCCATCTTCCACTACAGCCTCAACCACGACGGTGTCCTCTTCCTCGGCTCCTCGGAGACCATCGGGAGAGCCACGGACCTGTTCACCGTGGTCGACAGGAGATGGAAGATATTCAGACGCGATCCAGCGGCCTCCTCCGAAAACCCGGGCCTGACCTTTCCCGCAGCATCCGGCTTCACCGAGATCCAGGAGGCCCAGCAGGCGGAGGCCTCCGGAGGCGTGCTGAAGGGCCAGGAGATCAGCGCCCTTCGGATGGTCGAGGCGATCCTCGATCAGAGCGAAAGCGCACCGTGCGCCGTCATCGACGAGGCCTTCAATGCCGTCTACATCCATGGCCGCACCGGCCGGTTTCTCGAGCCCGCCGAGGGCAGGGCCAGCTTGAACATCCTGGAGATGGCGCGTCCGGGCCTCCGGCCGGAGCTGTCCGCCGCCATCCGACGCGCCGCCAGTACACGACAGGAGGTCGTCCAGGGCGGGGTGCGGGTGGGGTATGAGAAGTCGGATTTCTACGTGGACCTGACGGTCAAACCGATCCTGGATGGGCACTCCCTGCATGGGATGATGCTCGTCGCCTTCCAGGAGACCGAGCGCCCCGAGCCGGAGGACGCGCGCAGGGCGAAAGGACGCGTTGCAACACGAAAGCAGAAGACCAACGCGGAGCTCGAGCATGAACTCGAGAGCACCCGGGAGAACCTGCAGCTCACCATCGAGGAGTTGGAGACCTCGAACGAGGAAATGAAGTCCACCAACGAGGAGCTTCAATCCACCAACGAGGAGCTGGAAACCTCCAAGGAAGAGCTCCAATCGCTCAACGAGGAGTCCTCGACCGTCAACATCGAACTCCAATCCCGGATCGACGAGCTCTCGAAGGCCAATGACGACATCCAGAACCTGCTCGACAGTACCAATATCGCCACCCTCTTCCTCGACAACGAGCTGAACATCCGGCGCTTCACCCCCGGCATGACCGTACTCCTGCCGCTGGAGCACTCGGACTCCGGTCGTCCGGTCAACCACTTCGCCTCGAATCTGCTGGACGTGGATCTGGAGGAGAAATCCAGGCGAGTCCTGAGGGATCTGCAGATCCTGAAGCTCGAAGTGGCGAGCAGGGACGGCAAGATCTTCTCCATGTCCATCCGGCCCTACCGGACCATGTCCAACGTCGTCGACGGAGTCGTTCTGACCTTCGAGGACGTCACGGAGGCAAGGACGGAGAGCGGGCTACGCGAGCGTGCGGACCTAGAGCGGCGCACGATTCTCGATGCCGTGTCCGAGGTCATCACCTACCACGACGACGCTGGCGTGCTGAAGTGGATGAACCGAGCGGCGGCGGACGAACTCGGTCCGCGCTCCGAAGACGCGCTCGGCAGGAAATGCCATGAAATGTGGGGCCAGAGTGAAGAATCCAGCAAGGCGTGCCCCGGGATGGCCTGCGTTGCAATCGGAGAGCCGAGGGAAGCGATCCTCTCCTGCGCGGACGGGAAGCGCTGGCACGTAGAGGCCAGACCGATGCTAGGACGAGACGGTAACCTCACCGGCTTCATCGAGGTGCGGCGTCTGGCGGAGAGCCCCGCGACCGGGGACTGATCCAGCCTGGGAGGTACCGACATTGTCGGAGCGAGGGGAGATGGCGGACTACCTGCAGCAGCTGCGCGTGCGCGTCGAGGCCAAGATTGAGTTCGAAGATGCCTCGGACCGCTCGCCCGACGAGATTCGCCGGATGCTCCACGAGCTTCGCACCCACCAGATCGAGCTGGAGATGCAGAAAGAGGAGCTGCGCCGCTCCCAGGAGGAGCTCCTGGAATCGCGCGACCGCTACGCGGACCTCTACGACCTGGCACCCGTCGGCTACATCACCCTCAGCGAGAACGGCCTGATCCTGGAGTCGAATCTGAGAGCTGCGGGCATGCTAGGCGTCGAGAGATCGCGCGCCCAGGACCGTCCACTGTCGGATTTCATTCTCCCTGAGGATCAGGACGTCTTCTACAGACACCGGCTCGATCTCCTCGAAGACCCGGCGCGGTACAGCTGCGAGTTCCGCCTCGAGCGAGCGGATACGGATCCGCGCTGGGTCCGCCTGGAATCCCTGGCTACGACGGACGCCGAACGCGGCGGTCGTCAGATCCGATCCGTCATGAGCGACGTCTCCAAGCTCCGGCAGGCCGAGGATGAGCAGAGCCGCCTGGAGCACGAGAGGCTCGAGAGCCTCGGCCTGATGGCCGGGGGCATCGCCCACGACTTCAACAATCTGCTGACGGCCGTCATGGGCCACGCGAGCGCGGCACTGACGAAGCTCCCACCCGACTCGCCGGTCCACAAGAGCCTCGAGGAGATCGAGCGCGCGTCGCTGCAGGGCGCCGAGCTGTGCGCGCAGATGCTCGCCTACGCGGGCCAGCGGCGCCTGGTCCCGCAGGGGATCGACCTCTCGGCGCTCGCGCGCGAGGTGGTCCACCTGCTGAAGCTCTCGGTCGCGAAGGAGGCTCACGTCGAACTCGACCTGGCCTCCGATCTCCCCACCGTCGTGGCGGACGCGAGCCAGATTCGCCAGATCGTGATGAACCTGGTCACCAACGCCTCGGAGGCGCTCGGCGAAGGAGGGGGGCGGATCACCATCTCGACACGGGTCATGGAGCGCAACCGCGCGGCTCTCGAGGGGGGGCATCTGTACGGGGAGCTGCCTGCTGAAAGCGTCTGTCTCGAGGTCATCGACACCGGCTGCGGGATGGACGGGCCCTTGCTAGCGAAGATCTTCGACCCGTTCTTCACGACCAAGTTCACGGGTCGGGGCCTTGGTTTGGCGGCCGTGCTGGGAATCCTTCGGAGTCACCGGGGGGCCGCCACGGTCAGGAGCGCGCCAGACGAGGGAGCGACCTTCCGTGTCTTCCTCGCCACCTCGGACCGGCCCGTCCTGGAGGAGCCCGCCGATGTGACCGCTCGCGTCGGAACAACGACCACCGACAGCACCGTCCTCGTCGTGGATGACGAAGAGATCATCCGCTCTCTGCTCAGGGGCGTCTTGGAGGACGCCGGGTTCGAAGTCCTGGTCGCCAGGGGCGGGGGAGAGGCCGTCGAGATCTTCCGCGAGCACGGCGACGAGATCGCTCTCGTCCTTCTCGACCTGACGATGCCGCACATGAGTGGCGAGGAGGCGTTCCGCCGGCTGAAGCGCATCCGGAACGACGTGAGAGTCGTTATCAGCAGCGGTTACAGCGAGAGCGGCGTCGCGGAGCGCTTCGCGGGTCTGGGCCTCGCCGGCTTCATCCACAAACCGTATCGCTCCGAGGACCTGATCGAGAAGCTGCGCGGCGTTCTGGACCCCCACTGATACCGGGCTCACGGGCTACGAGCTGCAAGGCACCGATCTCTCGTGGTGGAGTCCCTGGGTCTCCACGAGCCACCCTGGCCGACGACCTGCCGGACGCTACTGCCTCTCAGCCCTCGCGAACCGGCCCTCACCGTATAAGTCGGCGGTTCAGGGGATCGCAACGCTGCCGTCGTGGGGCGTGCTTGTGGTGATCCGCCACGACATCCGGTGCTGCGGTCAGCGCCAGCCGACTTGCTCCTGTGGGGCCCTCAACCGGCACGGCGCTCGGCAGCTCTCTCCGCGATCTCCAGCAGCAAGCCCTCGTTGTCGATGGGCTTCTGGAAGTACGCAACCGCGCCAGCAGCGAGCGCCCGCTGGCCCGTCCCCTCCGCGTAACCCTGGCCGCGTAGTCGGGCGTTCAGGGCCATCCGCATGTCGTGATCGTCGTCGATGATCAGGACCTTGAACTTCTCCATCCTATTCCCTCTTCCGCTCTCTCGTCCGCTGCCGTTGCTAGTCGGCCAGGTCTCGAGGCGCTTCCGCGAGCGTCAGCGTGCCCATCCAGCCGTGCTCGACCCTTCGCGTCCCAAGGCTCCCTGTCGTACGCGCGTACAACCTCCTTTCGACTTCCACCCGCCCGGATGAATCGGTAGAAATACCCAAATCATGCTCCCGCCTTCCGCTGTCTGGGAAACCCCGAGTACGTAAAGAGCCCACCTAGCAGAATCAGTGCAGACAGAACGGCTGTGCGAACGATAGTCGGTCCCGATCGAGCGATTTGCCTCGCAATCCCCTCCCTGGTGGCCTATCGGTGCCCGACGTGACCCCCTCGATCGTAGATCGCCACGAAAGTACGAAAAGTGTCCCCAGTAGAAATACGGATTCACGAATCCAGCGGCCATCACGATCGGGAAGTGCCGATCAGCAAGCGGCGTCGTCAAACAGGTGATCCTCTGCCGGCCGTCATCGTCACGTAGCGGCGCGAGACGGAGTTCTTCGAGACCGATCGCTCGTCGACCTCGTCCTCGCGCGCGACCGCGAGATCGCGATGCGTCGTCCCCCGAGCGTGACCTCGCTCCGGGTCGTCCCCGCTCGAACCCTCGGTAGAACTACTCATCGCATCTTCAGCAGTTGCCCGAACTACACCTGATCTTGCTTCAGTCGAGGTCGAAAATCGGTCATCACATTCGCATGGTCGACCGACAATCGTGTCTGGAGTTAGGGCTACGCGCTGGCAGCGAGTGCCGTCGTCGGCACTAGCTCGGGAGCGTCCAGATGCCTAGCAAAGTCGGATTCCGCACGAAGCCGGATCTTCCCTCAGTGGGTCGATTTCGTATGCCGAAGTGGCATCTCATCTACTTCGCCCTCGCGGGATTCGACATTCTCACCGTCTCCACGAGTCTCTACCTGAACCACCAGATCGGGGGCGTCTACGCACGCTCGGTGACGGTCAACGCGGACTGGGCGCGACGCTTGGAGGATTACTCCGAGCTGGGAGAGCTTGCCGCGAGCGTCAATGCACCTGGCAATGACGTATTCGATTCCGGGGACGTCACTCTGGAAGACGCTCGACTCCAGAAGGCCTTGGCGGTCTTTCAGGAAGCGATGGTCGGTGCCCGCGCCGACCTGTCCCTGCTCGACCCTACGATCGCGGCGCCGCTGCTCTCGAGGCTCGAGCTGGTCACTGCTGCCATGGGCGAGATGGTCGACGAGTCCGAGCTGATCTACTCGTACTTTCGCAGCGGTCACCCCGAGCAGGCTGGCCGGCGAATGGCGACGATGGACCGGAAGTACGCGGCGGTGAATGCCTCGCTTGCAGAGCTGCGTCGCGATGTGGGCGACATCCAGTCAAGACACCTGGACGAACAGGCCGAGCACGCGCGTCACCTCGAGAAGTTCGAGATCCTGATTGCCGCGTTCATCGGCCTGATGGTCGTTGGGGTGACCGTCTATGGGCACAAGATCTCCATACAGATGCGGAAGCATGCCGAGGAGCAGGAGCTGGCTCACCGGAGTATCGAGGAGGGGGCTCGAGAGCGGCAGCTGATGACGGAAATCGCGGTGAGTGCCAATGAGGCTCGGACGTCAACGGAGGTGCTTCAAGAGGCGCTCGGGCGACTCTGCGCCCACTTGGGATGGTCCGTAGGCCACGTCCATCAGGTTCGCACCGGGGAGAGCGGCGATCTGATTTCCTCGGCAACCTGCCACACGGAGGGTGAGTCACCGGAACTCACGTGGCACGAAGTAGGCGATGAGGTGCATGTCTCAACGTGTGTCGGCTTCGCCGTCCGAGCCTTGGAGTCCCGGGAGCTGGTGTCGAGTTCCGGAGAAGCCGGGGAGGCGGAGCCGGCCGGTTCCACACCCGACGCCGGGTCTGAGGGCCAGGCGTACATCGCGATTCCTGTCTTCGTGGGAGTCGATGTGGTGGCGGTGCTCGAGTGGAGGGCGGCTCAGCGGCCGGATCTCAGCGCGAGCACGCGTACACTGCTCCGCTACACCGCATCACAGATCGGTCGGGTGTTCGAGCGAGAAGGCGCGGAGCATCAGGTGCGCAAGCTCGCCTACTACGACGGCCTCACGGAGCTGCCGAATCGACGTTTCTTCCGGGAGCGGCTCCAGCGTGACTTGGAAGCGTCGAAACGAAACGGCCACATCTTGGGTCTGTTGTTCATCGATCTCGATCGCTTCAAGGAGATCAACGACAGCCTCGGCCACCGTGCAGGGGACGCGTTGCTCCGCACGGTCGCTCAGCGCTTGCTCGAGAGCCTGCGGCCGAGCGACACCGTCGCGCGCGCGGAGTCCGTTGACTCCAACGCACTCGCGCGGATCGGGGGGGACGAGTTCACGGTCCTCCTTCCGGAGATCTCGGACGTTCATGACGCCACCCTCGTGGCCGAGCGGCTTCTGGCGCGGCTCTCGGAGCCGGTCGTGCTCGAGGGTCAAGAGGTGTACCCCGAAGCCAGCATCGGGATCGCCGCCTTTCCCGCGGATGGAGAGGACGCGGAGACGCTGGTGAGGAATGCGGACACCGCGATGTACCACGCCAAGACTCACGGCCGCAATCAGTTCGCGTTCTACGGAGAGTCCATGAACACCGAAGCCAGGAGGAAGCTCTACCTCGGCAGCCGGCTCCACCAGGCCCTCGAGCAGCAGGAGTTCGTGCTGCACTACCAGCCCGTGCGCGATGCTACCAGCGGCATGCTGACCGGAGCAGAGGCGCTCCTGCATTGGAGCGATCCCGAGGAGGGCCTCCTCTCGCCTGACGAGTTCATCCCGGTTGCAGAGCACACCGGCATGATCGTACCGATCGGAGATTGGGTGCTCCGCGCCGCGTGTGCGCAGGCCGCGGAGTGGGAGGCCGCGGGTTTCCGAAGCATCCGCGTCGCTGTGAACGTCTCCGCCCAACAGCTACAGCAGCCGAGATGGGACCAGACCGTGATCCAAGTCCTTGAAGAAACGGGGCTGAGCCCAGCGCATCTGGACATCGAGATTACCGAGAGCGCGATCCTGCGCCAGAAAGACGCGACGTCCGAAAACCTGAGGGCTCTCGACGCAGCGGGCGTCGGAATCAGCCTGGATGACTTTGGAACCGGGTACTCGTCGCTTTCCTATCTGAGCCGCTTTCCGATCGGCCGGGTGAAGATCGACCGTTCCTTCGTGGGTGAGATCGAGATGGAACCGAACACCGCGCCGCTCGCTGTGGCGATCCTCGCGATGGCGCAGAGCCTGGGTCTGAAGGTCGTGGCGGAGGGCGTGGAGACGGAGCGCCAGGCGGAGTTCCTCCGCGCGCACGGCTGCGAAGAACTCCAGGGGTTTCTGTTCAGTCCCGCCGTCCCGGCAGAGGATTTCGTGCGGTTCCTCGACCGCGAGAAGGACGAGTAGGCGTGGCGGACGATCTCAGATTCGACCGCCGCAGGGATCTGGGCGGTGTCTGTGGTCGTGGGGCGTGCGTCTGGTGATCCGCCACGACATCCGGCTTTGCGGTCAGCGGCTGCCGACGTCCTCCTGTGGGGCCCTCAACCGGCACGGCCCTCGGCAGTTCTCTGCGCGATCTCCAGCAGCAAGCCCTCGTTGTCGATGGGCTTCTGGAAGTACGCAACCGCGCCAGCAGCGAGCGCCCGCTGGCCCGTGCCCTCCGCGTCCTCTGCCGAGATGGCGACGACGGGCACGTGGCTCAGGTTGGCGTTGGTGCTGATCCGCTTTAGGACGACGAAGCCGTCCCCGGCCGGCAGCCGGATGTCCAGCAGGATCACGTCCGGCTTCTCGCGAAGCGCGATGGCGATCGCGCTCATTCCGTCCTCGGCGAACGCGGTCTCGTAACCCTGGCCGCGTAGTCGGGCGTTCAGGGCCATCCGCATGTCGCGATCGTCGTCGATGACCAGGACCTTGAACTTCTCCATCCTATTCCCTCTTCCGCTCTCTCGTCCGCTGCTGGCGCCAGTCGGCCAGGCTACGAAGCGTTCCCGCGAGCGTCGAGGTGCCCATCCAGCCGTGCTCGACCCTTCGCGTCCGAAGGCTCCCTGTCGTGCGCGGGTACAACCTCCTATCGACTTCCACCCGCCCGGATGAATCGGTAGAAACACCCGAATCATGCTCCCGCCTTCCGCTGTCTGGAAACCCCCCGTTTGCGGGTCGCCGAACGGACTCGCTTGGCGACTCGCACCTGGGCGCGTCGGCGCAAGGCGCACGACGATGTGCATGTCCCCCCCCTCCGTTCCCGACCCTCTGATTCGCCTAGGAGCGCGCGAAGAGTGCCGACGCCGGCTGCGATGCCCACCCGACCAAGCCGATCCGCAAGGCGGAGCTACTCGAGGCGATCGTCTCCGCCAGGCCGTCGAGACCAAGGATGACGGGAGGGTCTGTACCCTCGGACATAACATGAAGGGCACCGGCAGCGGGCCTCTGGGTGGGCGGCAGCGAACCTCGGCGGAAATACCCAGGTCCTCCTCCGCACAATCCACGGCTCCAGTTGAGTCGGACCCTCGATCGGGCGCGCGCCTGGCTCCACCGATGCGTAAGGAGCGAGCAAGACCGTGCGGAGTATGCGCAATGATCATCGAGCAACCCGTTCCCTGTCTTGTGCTGGCCATGGCTGGCCCGCTCTGGGCTCGTCGGCTCGAGCGTGAGGCGGACCAGCTGGCGAGCGCGCCAACGCGCAGCTTCGATCGGTATGTCGACGACGTCTACACCATCCGCGCGGTCGGAGAGGGAACGCCCTTCTCCTTCACGCTCGGAGACGCGGAAGATGAAAGCAAACCGCCCGACGCGAAAATAGGTGGAACTGCGGATGCAGGACCACTCGCGGCTGCCGATGAAGCCTGGAGGCGAGCGGAAGTGTGCCGATCGCGTGGAACAATCTGCTTCTGACAGTGGGGGGATGGAGAATGGAGCGAGATCATACGACGATCCTGGTGGTAGAGGACAGTCCCGAGGACTACGAAGCGACCGAACGCGGGTTCCGCAAGGCGGGCCTCCAGAACTCGCTCGTCCACTGCACGAGTGGCGACGAGGCGCTCGACTACATCTATGGTCGCGGAAGCTTCGCGGACAGCCCCCCGCCGCGGCCGGGCGTGATCCTGCTGGACCTGAACCTGCCCGGTACCGACGGACGGGAGGTCCTGGCGGAGCTGAAGGCTGACCCCGAGCTCAAATCGATTCCCGTGATCGTGCTGACGACCTCGTCGGACGAGCGCGACATCGAAGCGTGCTACCAGGCCGGGGCGAACTCCTATGTGCGAAAGCCCGTCGACCTGCCGTCCTTCCTCGAAGCCATTGCACGGCTCAAGGACTACTGGCTCGAAGTGGCGGTGCTGCCCAAGATCGCCTGACGCCGGGGGAGTCGGTAGAGTTACTCCGTTTCCGTGGAGGGTCATGCGCTCCCGGTGTGCCAACCGAACCAAGGGGTTGGGCGGGAAGCTGCGAATGACCCTCTTTCCCGTAGCCTGAGGGTCAGCTCGGGATCTTCCAGCAGCCGCGGGCACTTCTGCTCCGACCGGGCACTGGCTGGTCACCCACGCCCAAACATCGCAGCATCGATGAACACTGAAGCGACGATGGCCCGTCGTACGGGTCCGCGAGAGGACCGTGTGAAGGATGCCGCTCCCGTCATCGCCGAGATCCGGAACAAGCTGGAGGAAGTTCGTCCGGAGCTACCCGCGGCAACGGGCGCCCACTTCCTCGACGACAAGCGAGGACCGGTCGCGTTCTCGTTCGTCTGGGCGACTCGCTGGGAAGCCGACGCCGCACCCGAGCAGAATGGCATCCGCAGCTTCCACTTTGCATCGGCTTCCCGGCGCTGGTTCAGCGCAAGGCTTCGCCGCCCCTTCTTCGCCCTCGCATGCGCGCTCCCCTTCGCAGGCTTTTCAGTAGCCCCGAGCCTGGGGAATCTCTGCACAAGCGGCTCCGCAGCCGCTGTAGGTTTGCGAGAGGGTGAGTTCGTAGGTCTGGGCTGGCCCGGTTGGGGCTTGTGGGGCGTTTGGCCTTGAACGCTTCGAGCGTGGCTCTGCGAATCGATCAAAGGGCATACATCTTGAGTGACGGAGCCATGGGCGAGGCTGCGCCGTCCGGGAACCCGGAGCGGCGCTGGAGTTCGAGAGGATTCACCCGGGCCGACCGGGCACAGAATGGTCTCGAGGGTTGCGTCGCCGCGGTGGCTCGTGCGGATTCGCGCTGCCGGGCGCGAGGCTGCGCCGGGCGGTGGAGTGGAGCGGCGGTGGACTTCTGGGCGGAGGTGCCGACGACCGGGACATCCTGTGTGCTGGCCGCATCGGTCTAGCCCGGCGCGGCGGCGGGGTCGAGGCGGGGACCGGCCTTTCTCCACCCTTCGGTAAGGAGCCAGGTGTGCGGCGTTGCGATGGCGGGGGCGCCGGGACGGCCGCGTGCTGCCGCGATCAGCTTGGCGCTTCCCCGCTTCCAGCCGTCGAACCAGCGGCCGGAGGAGGCCGGGTCGATCAGGGCCTCGCGAGTCCTTCGCTTCATGTGCCGCCTGGCGTTCAGCAGCACGTAGCGCAATGCGTTCCGCACCTGGGTCGGCGTCTTCAAGACCACGTGGTGATACCGATCCTTCAGAACCGGCCCTCTCCGCGAGAAGATCCGGTTCACCGCCCGCGCCAGCCGCGCACCGAGCGCGTTCATCCCCCGCCCGAGGGCGTCTGCGTCCTTGGCTTCCACGATCAAGTGCACATGATTGGCCTGGATCGAGTAGTGGGCGAGCCGAAAGGTCCCGCGATCGCACGCCTTCGCCCAGGACCGCTCGAGTTCCTTCACGAGCTTCACGGTGCGAAGCGAGGGCACGTCGTCACGGACCTTCAGGGTGACGTGACAGGGATAGCGCGCGGCAAGTCCCGTACGGCAGAGATGCGGCACGCCGGATCCCGGTTCGGTCTTTCGTCCAGCCCCGTCACGCTTCCCACCCCAACCGGAGTGACGGAGCTCGAGCTGAACGTCTGCTTTCCTACGCCGCATGGTGTTGAATATAGCGAGGTTATTCACGGCGTCAACAACAATCGACAAACCGATCTCGAGACACCGTTCGATCACCCCACGCCCGCTGAAACACTCTCCCAGAGAAGCCAAGCCTAACAAGCCCGTCCCGCCACCCCCATCAAGAGCCCTCCGGCGACCCTGGTCCACGGGTCGCTCGAGAGCACGTGCCCCAGCGGCTCAGACCCGCTCCCAACGGTCCGCGAGATCCCTCACGGGACGTGGCGCGGGCGCTACCGAAGGAGCCGCCGCGGGCCGGTCGGGAACGAGAATCTGACGTCCCGACCGGGCGAGACCCGAAGCCCGGACTCGCGCTTTCTCGAGACCTGTGAGGTTGCGGGCTTACCTGTGCAGAGCTTCCCTGGGCAGTCAGTTCTTCCCACGGGTCGACCGCGACATGTTCGACATCCAATTGTGGTTGCCGCAGGAGTCTTCCCTTGAGCGGACCAGAGTCGCGGCCGAGACCGCCGAGGAGATCGTCTGATCCCACGATGGAATCCGAGAAGTCAGCTGGCTGGTCGGCGGGAGCTTCCCTTCCGTCTTCTACGACCTGGCCACGAGGCGTGATGATGCGCCTTACTACGCCCAGGGCATCATCCGCGCAGACAGTTCCCCGCTGGTGAAACGCCTGATTCCGGTCCTGCAACGCGAACTCGATGACGCATTGCCGGGCGCCCAGATCCTGGCGCGCCAGTTCGCCCAGGGTCCGCCCGCAGAGGCCGACATCGAGATCCAGGTCCAGGGGCCGAGCATCCGCGGCTTTCACGAGATCGGAGACCGGGCGCGCCCAATCTCCGGGCGAGCGCTTCGGGGATCAGGGCGATGACGTTGGGCTGGATCTCCTCGTCGCCAAGATCGAAGTGGTCGACGCCCGACTGGTTCGCGAGTGCGCGGCTGACGGCGTCTTCGCTGGCGAAGCCGAGCCCCGCCATGATTTCGCCCAGCCGGCCGCCGATGCGAGCTTGCTCGGCGAGGGCTATCTCGAGCTGTTTCGCATCGATGAGACCGGCTTCGATAAGCATCTCGCCGATCTGTTTGCGTGCCATGACGCCGATTCCCCTACGCAGAGCGGCGCGCGGCCGCCCCCTGCACGATCTCCTGCATCAGGGAGTCGTCGATGATCTGTGCCCCGAGCTTCCCCGCCGTCGATCTCGTCGCGTCCGGGCTCCTGTTGACTGTCCGTCGAGCCCGCTTCCAAACGGGCGCCCTCCGGATCCGCCACGTGGATGGGGAGCCAATGACGTGTGATGAGCGATCCTGGGCCGATCGCGTCGAACTCGACGGCATTCCGCGCCTAGCATTTCGCCTCCAAATGCTCGTATCGACTTCCAACAGACCGGATGAATCCGCAGGAACACCTGAATCGCCCTCCGGGTTTCTGACGTCGAGAAACGACCCCAGCGCCGTTCGGCTCCGATCTGTTCCCCGGGCCCGATCGAACAGAGCCGCAGGCCCCCCCCAGATTGGGTGATACGAAAGCCCCCCGATCAAGCAGTCAGCGCCTTGCTGACCCATCGTTGAGTGGCTAACTGTTAGGTGGATGGCAGATACGGCACTGTCCAGACACGTCTCGGCTGGCGTCCGGGCGCTGTCGGCACCGTCGGCACCCGCGTTCTTGTCTCTGTACGCGCTCGCGGTCGCCGCCGTCACCGCCCTGTACTACTGGCAGGGCTGGACCCTCTTCGTCCTCCCGGCCATGCCGATTCCGTTTCTGCCGTTCTTCTATCGGAGGCCCGTCTACCTCACGGCGATCGCGATTCTGGTCGCCGCAACGCAGCTCGTCTTCCTCGACGGGCGGCTCCCCATGGAGGGATGGGTGGTCCTGGCAGGGCCGGCGCTGGTCGGTACGACGGAGCTGGTGGCCCTTGCCGTGCGCCAACGCGCCCGCACGCTCGAAGCTCTCCGGACCAGCGAAGAACGCTACAGGCTATTGGTCGAGACCCCGAACGTGATCCCGTGGGAATTGTCGTTGCCCTCATGGCGTTTCAGCTACGTCGGTCCACAGGCTGTGGCCTCGCTCGGCTACGCGCAGGAAGATTGGTACGTCGAGGGCTTCTTCGAGAGCCATCTCCATCCCGAAGATCGCGAATGGGCCATGGCCTTCTGCCAGGCCGCGTCGGCCAGGGGCGAGGACCACGAGTTCACCTACAGGATGATCGCGAGCGATGGCCGCATCGTCTGGCTCCGCGATCTCGTGGTCGTGGTCGAGGGCCTCGACGGTGTGGATTCGCTTCGGGGCGTGATGGTCGACATCACCGCGCAGCGCGCCGCCGAGGAAGAGCAGCGCACGCTCGAGGAGCAGATGCGGCACACGCAGAGACTCGAGAGTATCGGCCTGCTGGCCGCGGCAATCGCCCACGATTTCAACAACATGCTGAGCGTGATCCTGGGTCGCACCGAACTCGCGCGTCGGGAGACCTCGCCGGGCACGCCCGCTGCGCAACGTCTCGCCGACATCGAAACGGCTGCCGAGCGCGCCGGAGAACTCACCCGGCAGATGCTCGCCTACTCGGGAAAGGGCAGTCTGGAGTTGGGCATCCACGACCTCTCGACCGTCGTTCGAGACACGTCGGATCTGGTTCGGGCCGCCATCCCGAAATCGGGCGAGCTGCGCCTGGAGCTCAGCGCGGATCCGCTACGGGTCGAAGTGGATGCCGGTCAGCTGACCCAGATCGTGATGAACCTGATCATGAACGCCGCCGAGGCCCTCCCCGAGGGAGTCGGGATCGTGAGCGTCCGGACCGGGTTCATCGCGTGCACCCCCGAACTGCGCGCGGGATGTGTCGTGTGCGACGACGACCTGCCTGCACACTGCGCCGTTCTCGAGGTGGAGGACACGGGTTCCGGAATACGCCCCGAGGAGATTCAGCGCATCTTCGATCCCTTCCACACCACGAAACGCCTCGGGCACGGGCTCGGCCTCGCGTCGCTTCGAGGAATCGTGAAGACGCATCGAGGTGCGATCCACGTCGATAGTCGGCCGGCCCATGGCACGACGTTTCGCGTGCTGTTCCCGCTCGCCGATGCCGAAAAGTCGAAACCGCAGGTCCACGTCGACGAATCTCTCGCCGAGGGCCTGGAGCCCAACTAACCGATCCCGGAGATCCGATCGATCTCCGCAGCGATCCGGCGCTGACTCGTTATGTTAGTCCGAAGCGCCGATTCGCTCTCGTACCTTCTTGATTCAACGGCGCCGACATCCGCATTACGACCGTAGTGAGTCGTGCGTTCAACGAAGTCAATCCGGGAAGGAAGAGCCGCCAGCCGCACTTCGATCGTCAATCGTCTCCGAGTGCCGCCCTCAGGGCGTCGACCAGCTGCGTGTAGCGGTACGGCTTCGCGAGTGTCTGGATCCCCTCGGCCCCGGGAAACCTGTCCAGTATCCGGCTCGCGCCGAGGCCACTCGAGATGATGATGGGGATGTCCGGCCGAATCTCACGAAGGGATCGCAGCACCTGCTCGCCGCTCATGTGCGGCATGGTGAGATCGAGCAGCACGGACACGCACTCGACTGCGTGCACCCGAAATACCTCGAGCGCCTCCAATCCGTCTGTGGCGGCGCGTACCACGAAACCTGCTCTCACGAGCATTTCCTCGGCGAGTTCGCGCATCAGGTCCTCGTCCTCGACCAACAAGACCGTTCCATGCCCGACCCAGGCCTCGGCTTCCTCCGCGGCGGAGTTCCCGTTCCTGATCCCGCTGCCCGGCTCACTATTCACCTCGCGCGCCTTTCACACGGATCTCCTGAATGCGAGAAACCCGGAGGAGGACGGCCACGAGCGGGCAAGACACGAAAGCCACGGCGGCAAGTCTACCAGCCTGGCGAGTGCCCAGCGGGGCGGGCTCTCCGTGTCCCAGGCGGATCCGCGTCCCCCGCGGGAAAATCTAGGTGGAAATACAGATAGGGACCCGCTGAAACGCTGAAAGCTCCCCGGTAGTTCTTCCGATTCAAGAATCGTGAACGATTCCAGGCAGATCCGAGGGGTTTCGTACCTCTGGGCGCGAGTTCTATTCGCGCTCGTGTTCGTGCTCGCAGGTTTTTTTCCCGCGCCGGCTCGAGCCGGTACGCCTGTCACGCTCTTCGAAAGCCTCGCAGGCGATCTCGACTTCGTCGGGACCGAAGCGACGTTCCGCGCGAACGCCAATCCGACTTCGTGCACGCGCAACGCCACGGCCTCGAATCCGCTGAACGGTATTCCCGCAGCTGCGACCGTGCGCCGCGCATACCTGTACTGGGCGGGATCGGGAACGGCCGTCGACTCGTCGGTCACGTTCACGACGCCGGCCGGCACGCAGAGCGTCAACGCTTCGCGGACGTTCACGGAGACGTTCGTGTTTGGCGGCACGAACTACGACTTCTTCAGTGGATTCGCGGACGTCACCACGCTCGTGGCCGCTGGCGGCAACGGCAATTACTCGATGACCGGGCTCACGTTCAACACGGGGGGCCCGCACTGCGGAGTCTCGGCGGTGATGGGCGGCTGGAGCCTGATCGTCGTGTTCGAAGACGCCGCCGAACCCCTGCGCGTCATCAATGTCTTCGACGGCTTCCAGTTCTTCCGGGGCGGCCAGATCACGCTGACCCCCAGCAATTTCGTGGTTCCGGTCGCGCCGATCGACGGCAAGCTCGCCCACATCACCTGGGAGGGCGACTCCGGGAATTCCAGTGCGCTGGGCGGATTCACCGAGAACATCCGCTTCCAGGGCGTCGCCCTCACCGACGGACTGAACCCGCTCAACAACCAGTTCAATTCCTCGAGCAACTCGGTTCCCGACCCGAACTCTCACGGCGTGGACTTCGACATCTACGACGTTTCCGCCCAACTGACGGCGGGCATGACGTCCGGCAGCTCGGTCTATTCCTCCGGCGGAGACCTCGTACTGCTTTCGTCGGAAGTCTTCAGCGTCACGAACACCCCGGTGGCAGATCTGGCCATCGCGAAATCCCATCTCGGCGATTTCGTCGTCGGGAGCAACAACAGCTACGCGATCACGGTCAGCAACAACGGCCCACGCGCCGAGTCCGGAACCATCTCGGTGACCGACACGCTGCCAGTCGGCCTGGGCTTCGTTGGCGGAACCGGGACCGGCTGGGCCTGCGCTGCCGTGGGCCAGGCCGTCACCTGCAGCAACGCTGCGGGACTCGCCTCTGGCGCAACACTGCCGCCGATCACGATCACCGTGTCCGTTGCAGCGGCCGCGCTCCCGAGCGTCACGAACACGGCCAACGTCTCCGGTCCGACGTTCGACAACATCTCCGGCAACAACAGTGCGAGCGATCCGACGACGGTCCGCGAGCCAGCGGACATCCTCGTCGTCAAGAGCGTCACGACGACCAGTGACCCCGTCAACGGTGGCGCGAACCCGAAGGCGATTCCCGGCGCCACGATGCGCTACGGGATCCTGGTCACGAACCAGGGCGCTGGCAGCGTCGACGCCGACACCCTCGTGGTCTCCGACACGCTACCGGCGCTGATCGACCTGATCGTCGGCGACGGCAGCGCCAGCCCGATCGTGTTCATCGATGGCGCGACCACGAGCGCCCTGTCGCTCGTCTGGGGCGGCTTCGCCGACCTGACCGACGACGTCGATTTCGACGACGGCACCGGAACCTGGACCTACGTGCCCATACCCGGAACCACGGACCCGAATGTCCGCGCAATCCGAATTCAACCCAGCGGCTCGATGGCCGGTGCTGCAGGGGGAAATCCGAGTTTCGAGCTCCGTTTCGAGGGGCTCATTCAATGAAAGAAGGAGAAGACGACATGAAAGCGAAACAACGCTGGCGCTACGCATGGGGCGTAGCACTGGCAATCACACTGCTGTTGCTCGGGAGCAGCTCGTGGGCGGTCGGTACCGCGGCGAACACGGACATCACCAACACGGCGTCCGTGAGTGCCACGGTGGGCGGCTTGCTGGTCACGGTGGCTTCGAATCCAGAAGTCGTCACGGTGGCCGAGCTGCTCGACGTGAACGTGACCCGGCTGACGCCGGGCAACGTGCTCGTCAACTCGCCGGCGAGCAATCAAGTGCTCGCCTTCCGGGTGACCAACCTCGGCAACGGAGTCGATGACTACACCCTGCAAGGGCTCGGTGTCCTCAACGGCTTCACTCCGGCGTTCTCGGACATCTTCCTGGATGCAGACGGCGACGGGCTGTTGAACACCGGCATCGACACGCTGTACGTGCCGGGCGGCAATGACCCGATCCTGGATGCCAACAATCCGGCGGCGGACGACATCGTCGTCTTCCTGCGGATGGACATCCCGGCGGCACTCGCCACCGGCGATCTCGGCGACGCACAACTCGCCGCGATCTCCAATGGTGTGCCCGGTGCGCCAGTGGCACCGGGGACCGTTTTCGCCCTCGGTGGCGATGGCGGAACGGTCGACGCGATCGCCGGCCCGAGCGGCGGAACCGATCAGGATCTCGGGACCTACCAGGTCTCGGTGATCGCGATCTCGGTGACCAAGACGAGCGTAGTCGTGGACCCGTTTGGCGGTACCCAGCCCGTCCCCGGCGCCACGATCACGTACACGCTGACCGTGACCGTCACGGGCGTGGGTACGGCGAACAACGTGCTCGTCACAGACTCGATCCCGGGCAACACGACCTACGTGTTCAGCTCCATGACGTTGAACGGCGGCGGCCTGACGGACGCTAGCGACTCCCCCACCGACGAAGCCGATTTCAACATAACCAACGCAAGCGCCATCACGGTCGGCCTCGGAAACGTCGTCGCAGGTGGCGCAGCAGACGTGGTCACGTTCGACGTGGTCATCAACTAGGGGAACTCAAATGAACGTTCGCAACATCCGACTGCTCTTCATCGCCCTGATCGTGGGACTCGTCGCCGCACCGGCTCTGGCCGATGGCATCGCGCTCACGACCACCGTCGAGAAGCGGCTTCTCGTCTCGTCCTCCCAGGGGACGGTGCAAGAACGGTTCGTTCCGGTGGACAAGGTCGTACCCGGTGACGTCGTCGCCTACACGATCGAAGCCAAGAACGGCTCGACGGAGCCCGCGGATCGGGTCGTCATTACCGACCCGATTCCCGAGCACATGCGATACGTGGAGGGCTCGGGGCTCGCGAAGGACGCGAACCTGCTCTTCTCCATCGATGGCGGGTTCCGCTTCGACTCGGCCGAGAAACTCTCGGTCCAGAATGTCGACGGCACCACCCGCCCCGCATCGGCTGCCGACTACACCCACATCCGCTGGGTGTTCGCCACGCCGATCGCGCCCGACGCAGAACGCGCCGTGCGCTTCCTGGCTCAGCTGCAGTAGCTGGGCCCTCCATACGCCGAGATCAGGAGAAAGAAAACCATGCATTGGAAAAACGGAAGGAGCCGGCTCGCGGGGATCGTCCTCGTGCTGCTGAGCTTCGGAGTCGCGGGAGCTGCCAACGCGGTTGGCACGCCCTCGGCGACATCGATCAACAACCAGGCGTCAGTGGCGTACTCGGTGGGTGCGTCCGCGCAGGCACCGGAGCTGTCCAATATCGCCACGTTCGTGGTCGACCAGATGGTCGACCTCACCGTCACGGAAGTGGGCTCGAGCTATTCGACGGTGGCCACTGGTGGCGTCACCGAGGTGCTCATCTACTCGGTGAACAACACCGGCAACGCCACGATGGACTTCCTGCTCACCGCGACCGACCAGGTCGGAGGCGCCGACCCGTTCGGTGGCACCGACAACTTCAACGCACCGGTCGGAGCGACGAGCGGGATCTTCGAAGACACCAACGACAACGGTGTCTACGACGCGGGCGTTGATCTACGCGCGTTCGTAGACCAGTTGGGGCAAGACCTGTCGCAGGTCGTGTTCATCGTGCGTGACATCGGAGCCCAGGCCAACGGTGACGTGTCGGCGATCGCGCTCACGGCACAAGCCGCGGATTCGCTCACGCCGAACTTACCGGGTACGGCGCTCGTTCAGGACAACGGGGTGGACGTGCCCGGTGCCGTTCAGGTCGTCTTCGCGGACGGCACGGGCGACGTCGATGGCCCGCGTGACGGCCAGTACTCGGACACCGACGCATTCCTGGTGGGCGCCGCGCTCATCACGGTGACCAAGAGCTCGGTCGTGTTCAGCGATCCGTTCAACGGCACCACGAATCCGAAAGCGATCCCGGGAGCCATCGTCGAGTACACGGTCACCATCAGCAACGGTGCCGGTGCCTCCGCGTCGGCAACCAACGTGACGGTGACCGACGATCTCACCAACGAGATCGTCACCAACGGCACGGTCGCCTTCACGACCGACAGCTACGGCGCTGGCCAGGGTATCCAGGTGACACCGCCAGGTGGAGCGGCAACACCGCTCAGCAACGCGGTGGATGTGGATGCCGGCGACTTCACGGCGAACGCCGTGACGGTCAGCGGCATCACCCTCGCTCCTGGCGAGTCCGCGACCGTCAACTTCCGGGTGACGATCCAGTAGCCCGGTTGTCGTGACACTCCTGATCCCGATGCACGGTCCCCGACGGACCGGGTCGGAGGCGAATGCCTCCATGGCCCGGTGCGCGCGGGGACCCGTGCGTCCGGGAATCGGGTGGTTCATCATCGCTTGGCTGGCGGTTTCGCTTTCGGCGATCGCCGGCCACGCGATGACGCCGCCGGGGACCAACATCCCCAATACGGCGAGGGTGGATTGGATCGCCCCGATTGGCGGCCCGCAGATCACCTTCTCCAATCCCGATTCGATCGTCGTTACCGGAATGCGGACGCCTAGCACGACCGAAGTCCTGCACTACGCG
The DNA here is from genome assembly GCA_029261795.1 of Deltaproteobacteria bacterium. Lineage (GTDB taxonomy): Bacteria > Myxococcota_A > UBA9160 > UBA9160 > UBA6930 > JAJDAP01. Next base: position 15,006 of record JAJDAP010000001.1, on the reverse strand, counting down.
CCGGCGAACCCCGCCTCGTTCTCGACAACGGTCGGCCCTGAGATCTGCAGTACCTCCGGAACGTCCGCGGGACCGTTCATCCCTGCTCCGCCGCCCACCGGATTGGGCGGTGTCCCCATCAACCTCGCCGCGCCAGTGGACGTGATGCTGGGCGGCCCCTTCCACCAGGGCGAAGTCGCGTTCATTCGCGTGACGGATCGCGATCAGGATCTGAATCCGTTGCTGCCAGAGACGGTGGTCGTTTCGGTCAGGTCGTTGCTCACGGGTGATGTCGAGGTGATCGAACTTACCGAGACGGGCATTTCGACGGGAGAGTTCGTCGGCTATCTCATGACGAACACACCACCGCCGGTCTCCGGTGACTGCCAGATTTCGGTGTTGCCGGGCGATACGATCGATGCGCGATACGTCGACCCCGCGGACGGCACGGACTCGTCCTCTTCCTCGGGCCTGGTCGATCCCGAGGGAGTCGTCTTCGACAGTCAGACCGGCAACCGGATCGATGGCGTCATCGTTCGCCTCGTCGATGCGGGAACCGGTGCGCCCGCGAACGTATTCGGAGACGACGGCGTCTCGATCTTCCCGTCCTCGGTCATTTCGGGCGGTACCGCCACCGACTCCGGCGGCGCGGTCTACAATTACGGTCCCGGCGAGTTCCGGTTCCCCTTCGTTGCGCCGGGCACCTATCGCCTCGAGATTTCACCGCCTGGCGGATTTTCGTTCCCGTCCGTGGTCGGGAATGGCGCGCTGCAAGCGTTGCCAGGCTCGCCCTACGCGCTCGGCCCGGGATCTCGCGGAAGCGATTTCATCGTCCCGCTCGGGCCTGCCGTCGAGGTCGATGTCCCGCTTGATCCGAGCAGTGGTGGCACGGGCCTGCTGCTCACGAAGCAAGCCAGCCGCACGAATGCGCGGATCGGCGAGTTCGTCCAATACGCGCTCAGCCTGAGCGCGCCTAACGTGGGAGCTGCGAGCCCGGTCACGATCCGGGACCGGCTGCCCCAAGGCTTCCGCTTCGAGCCGGGCTCCTTGCGCATCGGTGCTGCTCGGGCAGCCGACCCCGAGATTTCGGCGGACGGTCGAGGACTCACGATTCTCACCCCCGCGATCGCGCCGGGAGACCGGCTCGAGATCCGCTATGTCGCGATCGTGGGCGCTGCTGCGCGGCCAGGAGCCGCCAAGAACGTGGCGTTCGCCGCAGGCTTCGGCGCTCGCTCCAATACGGCGAGTGCAACCGTCCAGGTCGCTGCCGACATCCTCGAAGATCGGTCGATCCTGCTCGGACGGGTTCGCGTCGGTCGCTGCGATGCGCCGGTTCGCGAAGAACACGGCGGCGTTCCGGGTGTGCGCCTGTTCCTCGAAGACGGCAGCTTCGTGGTGACCGACGAGGATGGGCGCTTCCATTTTGCTGGCGTCTCCGCGGACACACACGTCCTTCAGCTCGATCTCGATACGCTTCCCGAGGGCCTCGCGCCGAGCAGGTGCCCGGGACATTCCTTCGCGGGTCGGCCCTGGTCTCGCTTCGTCGAGCCGCAAGCGGGCTCGGCCTGGCGCGCGGACTTCGTCCTCGAGCGGACGGTGCCCGAAGTCGTGGAACTCCGTCAGCGGTTGACCGCTTCGCCCCGGGGCGCCCAGAGCCGAATCGAACTCGACGTGATCGCGAACGGCCGCGCGTTCGAGGATGTCGCCACGGTGTTGATGTTGCCCGATGGCGTTCGCATCGTTGCGGGCTCGACGGTACTCGACGGGCATCCCGCCGAAGCCGATGCCGACCGCGGCGCGGTGACGTTCCGCATCGCCCAGCTGGCAGCCGGCGAGACGGCGCGCATCGCCTTCTCGATTTCGCGAGAGCCCGCGGACATGAAAGCCCGCATCAACGTCCGTGCCATGGTGAAGGCCCAGAGCCAAGGCGCCCCGACGCGAACGCCGGTGGCCTCGGTCGAGTTCTGCGGGAGCTGCGAGGAGGCCTCGGTGAGTGAGGCCGTCGTCTTCGACGCTGGAGAAGTGACGAGCGCGAGCGCGACCCCGGCCGGGGACGAGCCCGAGGTGCTCCCGGAAGATCGCTTCGACGGGGCGTGGCTCGCCAGCGCCGTCCCGGCCACGCGCTGGCTCTACCCCGAGACCGGCTTCAATCCCAAGATCCCGGCGATCAAGATCGGCCTCCAGCACGACCCGAGATTGGATGTGCGGTTGCTCCGAAACGGCGAGCTCGTCGAGGTGCTGAACTTCGACGGCCGGATTCGCAACGGCGCCGGGACCACCGCGATCACGCGCTGGCGCGGCGTCGATCTCGATGAGGGCGCCAACCGTTTCGTCGCCGAGCTATTGGACGCGGAGGGTACCGTCGTCGAGCGGGTCGAGGCCGAAGTGCACTACTCGGGCCCGCCCGTGCGTGCACGGTTCGATGAGGAAGCCTCGCGGCTGGTGGCCGATGGCCGGACCGCTCCCATCCTCGCGATCCGGCTCTTCGATCGCTTCGGTCGACCCTCGAGGGAGGGCACGACCGGAACCTTCACGCTCGAGCCCCCGTACCAGACGGCGGAGTCGGTAGCGGCACGGCGAACGCGCCCGCTGACGGATCTCGGCGACTTCGGCGAAGAGACTTCGAGCTATGTGGTCGGCAAGGATGGAATCGCGCGCGTTCCCCTCCAGCCGACCACGGTCGTCGGCGAAGTACGCTTCGCGGCGCAGCTCGCGGACGACAAGACGGAAGAACTCGAGGCGTGGCTCGAGCCCGGAGATCGCGAGTGGGTCCTGGTCGGACTGGGAACCGGAACTGCCGGTTACGCATCGACGGGCGGCAACGACGCGGCGCGCAAGGGCGCGGATGGTGAAGAAGACAGCTTCACCGAGGGCCGCATCGCATTCTTCGCCAAGGGCACCGTGCTCGGGAAGTGGTTGCTGACGGCCGCCTACGATTCCGAAGCCGAGCGCACGCGGCTCGGTTCGTTGGGCGGAGGCGGCGGTCTGGATCAGCGGCTCTTCCAGGCGCTCGATCCGGACGAGCACTACACGCTCTACGGCGACCGTACCGAGCAGGGCCACGATGCGCCGAGTTCGGGCCGGCTCTATCTGAAAGTCGAACGCGAACGCTTCTTCGCACTCTACGGCGATTTCGAGACCGGGCTCGAGGAGACCGAACTCTCCAGGTACACGCGCTCGCTCACCGGCATCAAGACCGCGCGACGCGGCGAGACCGTTCGCTGGAACGCCTTCGCGACGGATACCGATCAGCAGTTCCTGAAAGACGAGCTTCGCGGACGCGGAGTGTCGGGCCTCTATCGCCTGCGCGCGGGCAACCTCCTCGTCGGCAGCGAACAAGTCGTGATCGAGACGCGCGATCGCTTCAGCGGCCAACGCATCCTCGAGACGAAGTCGCTGGCACGCCATGTGGATTACGACATCGACTACGGTGCGGGAACCATCCACTTCCGCCAGCCGATCCCGGGACGCGACGGCGCACTCAATCCGGTCTTCATCGTGGTCGACTACGAAGTGGCCGCGGGGACGCAAAAGGAAATCACGGCCGGCGGACGCGTCGCCGTGAACGTGGTCGAAGACGCGGTCGAGGTGGGTGCGACGCTGATCCACGAGGGCGGCGGCGACCTCGATGCCAGGCTGATGGGCGCCGACGCCACCGTACAGCTCGGAGAGAACACCGAACTCAAGGCGGAGTACGCGCGCACGACCCAGGAGAATTTCCAGGCACGCTCGGACCGTTCCGAGGCGTGGCTGGTCACCGCAGAGCATCGCAGCGAGAAGCTCGAGGCGAGTGCCTACGCCGAACAGCAGGACGCAGGCTTCGGGCTCGGTCAACAGAACGCCAACGCGGGCGCGACGCGCCGGCTCGGCGTCGAAGGCCGCTACCGGGTTTCCGAAGAGGTTGCCCTGGAGGGTACGGCCTACCGCGACGAGAATCTCGAAACCGGAAACGAGCGCTCGATCGGTGAAGCCCGCGTCGATTGGGACGACGGCGCTCGCGGCGCCCACGCCGGGGTTCGCCATCTGTCCGATCGCGGAACCGGCATGGCCCAGGAAACGACCCAGCTGCTCGCCGGCGTCAAGCAGACGTTCTTCGATCAGCGCGTCACGCTCCACGCCGCGACCGAACTCGGCTTCGGCGACGAAGGGGAGCACGGTGACTTCAGCGACCGATTGCTGTTAGGTGGCGACTGGAAGGTCACCGAAGATGTCGCCCTGTTCGCCAAGGACGAGTACACCTTCGGCGACACTCGTTCGACCCACGACAGCCGCGTCGGCTTCCGCGCCATTCCTTGGCGTGGTGCCAGCATCGAGAGCGGTCTGAACGAAGAGATGCGCGAGGACGGCAGGCGAACCTACGCGAACCTTGGCCTCTCCCAGTTGTGGCAGATCAGTCAGGCCTGGGCGCTCGACGTCTCGGTGGATCGCTCGCAGACGCTGCGCGGAACCGTGGCGCCCTTCGATCCCGAGGTTCCGCCGGCGGGTGGAACCTTTGCGGAACCGTTGGAGGACGACTACACCGCCCTCTCCGTGGGGATCGGCTTCAACCGCGGCGGCGACTCCTTCACGGGCCGCGCGGAAACCCGCTTCGGAGATCGTGAGGATCAGTGGAACCTGCTGCTCGGCGCGCTCCGAGAAGAAGGCGACATCGGCTATTCGGCCCGCCTCGAGTTCTTCCGGACCGCGGCGAACAGCGGCGAGCGCGAAAGCCTGCTCGATTCGCGCATCGGCATGGTCTACCGACCCTCGGACGGTCCCTTCATCGTGCTCGAGCAGTTGGACGTCGAGTTCGAAGACGTCACGAAGGGGAGCTTCGATTTCCGCAGCCGTCGCATCATCAACCACCTGAAGGTCAACCACGAATGGGACCGCCAGACACAGATGGCCTGGCAGTTCTCGAGCAAGTGGGTGGTCGACACGATCGACGGCCAGCGTTTCTCGTCCTTCGGCAATCTGCTCGGCTTCGAGTTGCGGCGGGATCTCGGCCGGCGCTGGGACATCGCTCTTCTCGCCCGTGCCCGGCATCTCGGACGCGGCGCAGGCCAGGGCCTCTCGCTCGGCTACGGGCTCTCGATCGGCCGCGTGCTCGTCGACAACGTCTGGCTGAGCGTCGGCTACAACTTCGCTGGTTTCTACGACAGCGAATTCTCCCGTTCCGAGTACACCACCAAGGGCCCGTTCGTCCGCGTCCGCATCAAGGCCGACCAGGAGACGGTGCGCCAACTCCTCGGCTGGTCGGTCCAGACCTCGGCCAAGCGCCGCTAGCCCGGGCCCCAACGCGCCCGGCGGAGCGCCCGTTGGCGAGTTACGATACGCACCGTATCTTAATAGGTCCGATTGGCCCGGGACCGGCGACTGCCGGAATGCCGGTGCCTGCCCCGGGAGGCCTTCGCAATGGACCTGCGTTATTCCGACGCCGACGAGAAGTTTCGTCACGAACTCCGTAGCTGGCTCGAGGCCGAGGTACCCCTGCACGGGGCACCGCCCGACCGCTCCGATTGGGACGCGCGGCGCGTCTACGACAGCGGCTGGCAGGGAAAACTCTTCGAAGCGGGTTATGCCGGCGTGAACTGGCCGGCCGAGTACGGCGGGCGCGGCGCCACGCTCACCGAGGAGCTCGTCTACTACGAGGAGTACGCGCGGGCGAAGGCGCCCTACGTCGGCATGAACTTCGTCGGCCTTCGCCACGGCGGCCCGACCTTGATCGCCGAGGGCAGCGAACTCCAGAAGTCCGAACACCTGCCCCGAATCCTGCGCGGCGAGGAAATCTGGTGCCAGGGTTTCTCGGAGCCGAACGCGGGCTCGGACCTGGCCGCCCTGAAGACGACGGCCGAGCGCGACGGAGATGACTACGTCATCAACGGCCACAAGATCTGGACGTCCTTCGCGCAGAAGGCCGACCTCTGTGAACTGCTCGTTCGCACCGACCCCGCTGCCTCCAAGCACCGTGGCATCAGTTGGGTGGTCATGCCGATGGATCTTCCCGGAATTTCGATCCAGCCCCTCGACACGATCCGGGGTGAGAGCGACTTCGCCGAGATGTTCCTCGAGAACGTCCGCGTTCCCTGCGAGAACCTCGTTGGTGAGGAGAACGACGGCTGGCGCATCACCAACGTGACGCTCCGCTTCGAGCGCGGGAGCGCCTGGGCCCAGGACATCTACGAGTTGAAGGAATTCCTCTCGGATCTCTCGATCCTGGCCCGAAAGATTACGCGTCATGACGCCACGGCATGGGACGATATTGGTCTGCGACGCGAGGCGGGCCATCTTGCCGCCGAGGCGGATGCGCTGTGGGCGATGATGAAGTGGCAGCTCGGCGAGGTGGCTCGGACGGGGATGCCCGGGCTCGGTGGCTCTGCGCTGAAGCTCGCGTTCACCGAATTGAACCAACGCGTCTACGAATTCGGCACACGTCTGATGGCGCGGGCGAGCCTGTCGCGAAACGATCTCGCCGATCTTCCGAACGGCCGCACGGTCGACACGTTCTTGAATACGCTTTCGCTCACCATCGCGGCGGGCTCGTCGCAGGTGCAGCGCAACATCGTCTCCGAGCGAATCCTCGAGATGCCGCGGGAGCCTCGTTAGTCATGGAATTCCAGTTCAGCGACGACCAGATGGCTCTACAGGAAGGCATCCGCACATTCTGTGAAGGGCGCTTCCCGTTCGACGCGATCCCCGAGCTCGAGAAGGAGCCGTTCAATCGCGGCATCCAGGGCGAGCTGGCCGAGATGGGCATCTTCGCGCTGCGCCTCCCCGAGGAGCAGGGCGGGCTCGGTCTCGGTATGGCCGACGCCGCCATCGTATTCGCCGAACTGGGGCGCCGCGTGGTTCCGGGGCCCGTGATCTGGGGCAACGTTCTCGCCGGTTTGATCGATGGCGTGGCAACGGGCGAAGTCATCGTTGGCGGCCTCGACCACACCCTCGGAACGAGCCCGGGCCCCGCCATGGTCGAGCACGGCTCGCAGCTCGACGCACTGATCGTCCTCCGGAAGGACGGGATCCATCGCATCGAGGCCTCGGCGCTGGATGGTGAACGGGTCAAGGACCCGTTGGATCCGCTGACGCCGATCCTGGGGGTGCCGAGCTTGCCCGCGGGCGAACGAATCGCAGACGCCGACACCGCCTCGCGGGTTCGGCTCGAAGCGACGACACTGACTTCCGCCTTCTTCCTGGGCATCGCCGAGAGCACCCAGGAATATGCGGTGGCCTACGCCAAGGGCCGCGAGCAGTTCGACCGTCCCATCGCGGGTTTCCAGGCGATCAAACACATGGCCGCCGACATGTACGTGAAGCAGGAAGTGGCCCGCGCCGCCGTCTACGCAGCGGGGTGCAGCGTCGACGATCCGGAGATCGGCGATCCGATCCGTGCGGTGGCGAGTGCCCGCGTCGTGGCTGGCGAGGCCGCCATGCACAACTCGCGTAAGTGCGTGCAGATCTACGGCGGCATGGGCTTCACCTGGGAGATGCCCCCGCACTACTACCTGAAGCGCACCTGGGTTCTCGAAAACGCCTTCGGCACGGGCGAGGATGCCGCCGAGACGGTGGCCGACCACATCCGTCTGGTCTGAGCGCCTCTCCTCCGCAGGCGCCCGGCTTCCTAGTAGTCGTACCCCGACTCCCCGTGGAGCGTGATGTCGAGGCCCGCCCTCTCGTCCTCGTCGTTGACGCGCAGGCCCACGGCGGCGTCGACCGCCTTCAAGATTCCCCAGGTTGCGACCGCGGTGTAGAGAATGGTGATGACCGAGGCGAAGGCCTGGGTCGCGAACTGGCTTCCCATGGCGAGCTCGCCCTGGTTGCCGCCGAACATGTCGTGGGCCAGGAAGGCCACGAGCAGGGTTCCGATCAACCCGCCGACGCCGTGGACGCCGAAGACGTCGAGGGAATCGTCGTAGCCGAGCTTCTGCTTGGCCACTGCCGCCGCGTAGTAGCAGGCGAAGCCCGAGACCAGGCCGATGGTCAAGCCGCCGACCGGGCCGATGAAGCCAGACGCCGGAGTCACCGCTGCGAGTCCTGCGATCGCGCCGGTCGCGACGCCGAGGACCGAAGGCTTCCCGAAGCGGACCCACTCGATGACCATCCAGACGCAAGCTGCCGTGGCGGCCGAGATCTGCGTCACGGTGATGGCCATGGCAGCGCCGCCATTGGCGCCGAGGGCGCTACCGCCGTTGAAGCCGTACCAACCGATCCAGAGCATGCCGGTACCGACGAAACACATGGTCATGTTATGCGGGAGCATCGGAGTGCCCGGATAACCGTCTCGAGGGCCGATCACCATGCACGCGACGAGGGCTGCAATGCCCGCCGTGATGTGGACGACGATGCCGCCGGCGAAGTCGAAGACGCCCATGTCGCCGAAGTAGCTGCCGGCCCCGCCCCAGGTCATGTGGCAGATGGGCAGGTAGACGAGCACCAGCCAGATGACGGAGAAGAGCATCATCGCCGAGAACTTCATGCGCTCGGCGAACGCGCCGACGATCAAGCCCGGCGTGATGATTGCGAAGGTCATCTGGAAGGTGGAGAAGAGGATCTCGGGGATCGTTCCGGAGAGGGTGTCTCCGCTGATGCCGGCCATGAACGCCTTGCCGAAGCCGCCGATGAACGAATGGAAGTTCGTGGTTTCCTCGACCATCCCCGCGCTGTCGAAGGCGAGGCTGTAGCCGAACAGTGTCCAGAGCACGGTGATCACGCCGGTGAGCGCGATGCACTGCATCAACACCGAGAGCACGTTCTTCGTGCGGACCAGACCGCCATAGAAGAGGGCGAGGCCGGGCAACGTCATGAACAGCACGAGCGCGGTGGAGACCAGGATCCATGCCGTGTCGCCGGTGTCGAGTTCATCTGCGAAGGCGGCACTGGGCAGCGCTACCAGCAAGGCGGCGAGCGCGGCAGCGCGGCTCGAGAGCAGGAAGGAGCGCGCCGAGTCCGGGGCAGGCGAAATCAATGGGGGTACCTCGTCGATGGATCAACGGGCTGGGTTGTATCGCGGTCGGATGGGCCGCGTCCAGCGCAAATTCGGGAAACTGCACGCTATCTGCCGGCTCCCGCACATGTGGCGTCACTCACCGCGCTTTTCCCGGCACGAACCGATACTTCAGATATCTCGCAATGGAGACCTGGCCATGTTGGGACGGAACCACTGGATCGGAATCGTTGGAATCACCGGAATGCTGCTGACACCGCTGGGTGTTGGCGCCGAAGAGCCCAGCGCAAAGACACCCCCTGTCGGCGCCGCACCTCCCGCGTGGAGCGATGCACACATGCGCAGCAAGTTCGTGAAGCCCTCGGGAAAGGCCACACGGCCGGCGATCCAGGGCTCATCGGGCTATGGCGCATTGGCAGCCGGGACCTCCGAGACCCGAATGCGCGTTCCTGAAAACCTAGAATCCGCGACCCAGCGAGATTGGGAGCAGGGGCCGCTGAAGGCGGGCGGGCAGACCCAACCCAGCCAGAAGGCCTCTCGAGGCGGCAGCGGAATCTCTCGAGGATCCGCGATTCGTTCGGGCGCCAAGTCCGGCGGGCGGAGTCGGGGCCGCCGCTAGCCCTGGAGCGATCCGCCAGGAGCGGTCTGGCGCTTTGACGTTGTCCGGGAATACGATACGATGCGTCTCGAATTATCCCGGGCGCCCGGCCGAGCCGCCGAGAACTGCGCCCAAGCGGCGAGGATCCTCCGATGGCCGGCATCGTTTCCTACGGGGCCTACATCCCCCCCACGCGCCTCGGCTTTTCCGTCATCGGCGGCGGCTCTCCCAAAGAGGGTGGGCCTGAGCGGGCGGTTGCCTGGAACGACGAAGACGCCGTCACGATGGGGGTCAGCGCAGCGGTGAACAGCCTGCGCGGCTTCGATCGCACCTCCGTCGATGGCGTGCTGTTCGCGAGTACGACTTATCCCTTCAAGGAGAAGCAGGGGGCCGCACTCATCGCGAAAGCCCTCGATCTGCGCCGCGATGTCCGGACAGCGGACATCTCCGGTTCGCTGAGAGCCGGAACCGACGCGCTCCGCGCCGCCTTCGATTCCGTCGCGGCCGGTAGCGCCAAGCGCGTGCTCGTCGTCGCGAGTGATGCGCGGCTCGGTGCCCCGGGTTCCGGGCTCGAACGCAATTTCGGCGACGGTGCTGCGGCCTTCCTGGTCGGCGCGGCCGATACGATCGCCGACGAGCAGGGAAGTTTCGCCTTCGCCGAGGAGGTCGTGGACGTCTGGCGGACGGAAGGGGATGCATTCGTGCACACCTGGGAAGAACGCTTCGTCGTACAACAGGGCTACACGCCTGGAATCGTCGAGGCCGTCAGCGGCCTGCTCGCGAAGCTCGAACTCGAAGCATCGAGTTTTCACCACGTGGCGTTGTACGGGCCGGATGCACGGAGCCACGCGGGTGCCGCTCGCGCGCTGAAGGTCGATGGTGATGCATTGGTGGCTCCTTTGTTTGGTCGGCTCGGCAACGCGGGCGTTGCCTTCGCGCCACTGCTGTTGGTCGCGGCGCTCGAAGCCGCCAAGCCTGGCGAACGAATCCTGCTCGCGAACTACGGCGACGGCGGCGAAGCCACCGCCTTCTCGGTCGGCGCACACATCGAGAAGCTCGAGCCTCGCCGGGGCCTCGCGTTCAACCTCGGTCGGCGCCGCAGCGTCGCGAGCTACGGGAAGTACCTGAAGGCCCGCAACCTCGATGCCACCGAGTACGACGCCGGCACCAACCAGGGCCTTTCCGCCACGATCCACTTCCGGGAGCGCGAGGACGAGATCGCCTTCAAGGCCCAGAAGTGCGCGGCCTGCGGTTCCTTGCAGTTCCCGGCGCAGCGAGTCTGCGAGAGTTGTTATGCGAAGGACGATTTCGAGCTGGTCCGGCTGTCCGACAAGATCGGAGCCGTCGTCACCTTCACCTTCGATTTCTTCTTCCCAACGCCGGACCCGCCGACCATCGTCACCATCACGGATGTCGAGGGCGCACGCGTTCACCTTCAGCTCGTCAATATCAGCGCCGAGGAAGTGAGGCCGGGGATGCCGGTCGAGTTCGAGTTCCGTCGGATCCATCAGGTCGGCGGTCGCCCCAACTACTATTGGAAGGGCGTGCCGCGCGCCGAATAGGCGTTTGCCGGCACGGAGGGACGTCATGCGCAAGGACGCCATTCGAGACAAGGTTGCCGTAACGGGCGTAGGGTGTTGCCAGTTCGGCGAGAACTGGGACCAGAGCCCATCGGACATGATCGTCGACGCGGCCTACGAGGCCTACGCGGATGCCGGGATCGATGAGCCGCAGAAGCAGATCGACGCCGTCTTCACGGGATCGATCTACTCGAACAAGGGGCCGCACGAGTGCAGTGATGCGCTCAAGCTCTTCGGCAAGCCCGTCACGATGGTTTCGAACTACTGCGCCACCGGGACCGACGCGTTCCGCTGCGGCGTCATGTCGATCGCGGCCGGCCTCTACGACACCGTGCTCATCGTCGGATACGACAAGCCCAAGGATCGCGGCGTCTCGGGGCCTACGGTCATGATGGACCGTGTTCGCGACCTGCCGCAGACTCCGGCGGGTTGGTTCGCATTGTGCGCGGCCACCTACTTCCAGAAGTACGGCGCGGGTCGCGAGGATCTCGGCCGCATCGCGATCAAGAACATGCACAACGGAACGCTCGCGCCCAACTCGTTCTTGAAGCGCGAGATCACCATGGACGACTACATGAAGGGCAAGATGATCTCGTGGCCCTTCGGCCTGTTCGACAGTGCGGCCCAGACCGACGGTGCCTCGGCGGCCGTGATCACGCGTGCTGATCTCGCCGGGAGTGACGCGATCCTGGTCAAGGGCGTCACCGTGATCGCCGGACCGAACCCGCAGAAGGACCCTGGAAACGACTTCCTCTCCTGGAAGCCGACGGGTTGGGCCGCCGAGGACGTGTACGCCCAGGCGGGAATCGACGACGCCGCAAACCAGATCGACGTGGCCCAGGTGCACGATTGCTTCTCGCTGACGGAACTCCTCACCTACGAGGATCTCGGCTTCATCGAGAAGGGTTCGGCGAAGGAACACATCGCGGACGGCAAGTTCGAGTTGACCGGCGATCTTCCCGTCAACACCGATGGTGGCCTGAAGGCCTTCGGTCATCCGACTGGGGCGACCGGTGTGCGCATGATCTACGAGAACGTCCAACAGCTCCGCGGCAACGCGGGCCCGCGCCAGATCAAGGTTCCCGGGATCGCACTCAGCCATAACATTGGCGGCCATCCCACCGCGTGCGGCATCGCGATTCTCGGAAAGTCCTGATGGGCGGGCAGATCCACTACGAGGTCGCCGACCACATTGCCACGATCACGGTCGACAATCCCAAGGTCCGCAACGCGTTCGACTACGAGATGACCCAGGAGTTGCGCCGGCTCTGGGGCGAGATCCAGCGCGACGTCAACGTGCGCTGCGTGATCGTCACTGGCTCCGGTGAGAAGGCCTTCTGCACCGGTTGGGATCTCACTTCGACGGCGGCCGGCGAGAGCCAGAAGTTCGCCAAGGTCGCGCGCAGGGACGCACCCTACAGCCAGATCACGGCGATCCAGAACCGCTGCTGGAAACCCGTCATCACCGCGGTGAATGGCCAGTGCGTAGGAGGCGGTCTTCACTTCGTCGCCGATTCGGATCTCGTGATTGCTTCCGAAGGCGCGACCTTCTTCGATACCCACGTCCAGAACGGCTTGATCGCGGCGCTCGAACCGGCCGGCCTGGTGCGTCGCATTCCGCTCGATGCCGTGTTCCGGCTCTCGTACCTCGGTTCCGCGGAACGCATGAGCGCGAGCGAGGCGCATCGCATCGGTCTCGTCGGCGAAGTGCTCCCGGCCGATCAACTGATGGACCGCGCCCGCGCGCTCGCGACGATCATCTGCGGCTACTCGCCCACGGCACTGGCGCGTAGCAAGAAGGCGATCTGGGAAAGTCTCGACCACGGGCTCGAGCCGGGGCTCGACGTCGCCTATCAGCAGCTCGAGCTGCATGCCGATCATCCGGATCAGGTCGAGGGACCGACGGCGTTCTTCGAGAAGCGTCCGGCGAATTGGGCGCCGTTCGAAGGTGATGACGACTAGATGGCCTATCAGAACATTCTCATCGACGTTGGTGACGGTATCGGCACGATCGCGCTCAACCGGCCCGACAAGCTCAACGCCTACACCACCGAGATGGGCGACGAGGTGACCGAAGTCTTGCGCGCATGGCGCGAAGACGACTCTGTTCGCGCCATCATCCTGACCGGGACCGGTCGCGGCTTCTGCGCGGGTGTCGATCTCGAACACTTGAAGGCGCATGAAGCGGGCGCCAATGCATCGAAGGGGCCGCGCCTCGGCGAGGAGGATTTCCTCAAGAAGCTGCCGCTCGAGATGGTCGAGTTCCCGAAGCCCCTGATCGCCGCCGTGAACGGTCATGCGATCGGAGTCGGCGTTACCATGATCCTGCCCTGCGACATCCGTATCGCGGCAGAAGGCGCCAAGATCGGCCTGGCCTTCGCGAAGCTCGGGATCCTGCCGGGTCTCGGTTCGACGCACCTGCTCCCGCGCATCGTGGGTCGCGCCAAGGCGCTCGAGCTGGTGATGACCGCGCGCAACATCCTCGCCGAAGAAGCTGCCGAGATCGGCCTCGTCAACGCGTGCGTGCCCGGGGATCAACTGATGGACCGAGCGCGCGAGATGGCCGCGGCCATCGCCGGGCTCGACCCGCTCACGATCGCGGCGGCGAAGCGTGTGATCAACTTCGGTGCCGAGCACTCGATGCTGGAGAGCATGCGCAACGAAGAGAGCACGAGTGCGACGTTGCGCGAGGCGAAGGCGAAGCGGGACGCGTCGAAGTGAAGCAGGATCCGGTCTCGAGCCGCGAGGAGAAAGGACTCCATGGATTTCGATCTCTCTCCTGAAGAGCAGGCTTTCGAGGCTGAAGTGGAAGCGTTCCTGGTCGAGCATCACGATCCCGACGTGATGGATCCGCACGGCGAACAGCTCTCGCAAACCGTTGATAGTCCGAAGAAGCGCGCGCTGATGCGCAAGCTCAGCGAGAAGGGCTGGCTCGGTATGTCCTGGCCGAAGGAGTACGGCGGCAAGGAGCTCTCGGGCATCTACGACTTCATCCTGACCGAAGCGCTCTCGCGGCATGGTGCGCCGCAGCCCGGTAAGGGCGTGGGCATCGTCGGCAAGACGATCATCCGCAACGGCAGCGAGAAGATGAAGGCCGAGTTCCTGCCGCAGATCATCCGCGGCGAGATCGAGTTCGCGATCGGCTACAGCGAGCCCAACGCCGGTAGCGACGCAGCCAACATGCAGTTACGCGCCGACAGGGTCGAAAACGCCGACAGGGTCGAAAAAGGCTGGCTGCTCAACGGACAGAAGAGCTGGACGACCTCGGCGCACTTTGCCGATTGGTACTGGGTGGGCGCGCGCACGGACCCGAACGAGAAGCACAAGGGCATCACGTTGTTCCTGATCCCGATGGATCACGAGGGCTTCGAGATCCACCCGGTCATGACCATCGGCGACGAGCGCACGAACGAGGTGTTCTTCGAGAACGTCTTCGTGCCCGACGAATACGTCGTTGGCGAAGTGAACCGCGGTTTCATCTACATCAGCGAAGCGCTCGATCTCGAGCGCTTCGCGATGATGCCGGTCGGCTGTCTCGAACAGAAGGTGAAGGCGTTCTGCGAACACGTGCGGGAAGCGGAACTGGACGGCGATTCGGTTCGCGACGATCCGCGGGCGCGCAAGGCCGTGGCGCGCTCGGTGACCGAGCTGGAGGTTTCCCGCATGCTCCAGCGCCGGGTCGTCTCGGCCGCGCTGAAGGACGAGGTGCCGACCGTCGAGTCGAGTGAGTACAAGCTCTTCATGAACGAGACCGGCCAGCGGGTCGCCGACCGCGCCCTCGATGTGTTGGGCCCGGCAGGCCAACTTCGAGCGGATGAGCCCGAAGCCCCGCTCGGTGGCCGCTTCGAGCGCAGCTATCGTTACACGGTCGTGGATACGATCGGCGGCGGTGCCAGCGAGATCCAGAAGAACATCATCGCGCGGCGGGC